>CAYONX010000032.1:0-47750 GCA_964405425.1 uncultured Pirellulaceae bacterium
CCCCGCGAGCAAACAAGATGGTGTTTAGAAGATCGCCCCGGAGGGGCCGGCTTTGTCAGCTCGGTGGCGTAAGCCCCGAGAAGACGGTCACGCAATTGAACACGCCCCGGAGGGGTCGACTTTGGTTGTTGGGCCAATGTCGGCCCCTCCGGGGCGAAACGTTCTTGTATTTGCGATGGTCTCGGGGCTTCCGCCCCGAGCTAACAATGTCGGCCCCTCCGGGGCGGTGGATAATCGTCCCATTGTGGTTTTACCGATTGAGGGGGAAAAGGAACGCGGCGGACGCAGCACATTTTTTTGGCGTAAGCCGCGAGAAAGACCGACTCGCGAATGTACACGACGATGTTTTGAACACGCCCCGCGAGCAAACAAGATGGTGTTTAGAAGATCGCCCCGGAGGGGCCGGCTTTGTTAGCTCGGTGGCGTAAGCCCCGAGAAAGACGGTCACGCAATTGAACACGCCCCGGAGGGGCCGGCTTTGGTTGTTGGGCCAATGTCGGCCCCTCCGGGGCGAATCGTTTTTGTATGTGCGATGGTCTCGGGGCCGCCCCGAGCTAACAAAGCCGGCCCCTCCGGGGCGAATCGTTCTTGTACGTGCTGGGCTTCCGCCCCGAGCTAAAAATGTCGGCCCCTCCGGGACGGTGGATGCGCAGCCGACAGTTCCATTTCTATTCGGCAATACAATACAAATACTTATTGCTGCGAACAAACATTTGGTTATCGCTAATCGCAGGCGTTGCGTTGAATTCTGAATCATCACTTTTAATGTGATTGTGATTGACCAGTTCAAATGTCGGTTCCGTTTTCAAGACAAACGTGCCTGAGCGACGACTTACAACGAACATGTTATCGCCAGCAACCACCATCGACGCAAAAAACTTGATTCCGCGTCCGCCTTGGACGCCTTTGAGTCGTTGGCGATATATTCTTTCGCCTGTTTCTGCCTTGACGCAATAAGCAATGCCTTTCTCGCTAACCCAATAAAGATGGCCATCTTTGAGAACGGGTGTAGATACATAGGATGTGTCTTGTGTGTTCCAGATTACGTGCGACTTGGTGACATCTCCTTCGCCACCTGTGCGTATTGCCATGCTGCCAACGCTGCGAAATCCACCATAGATATAAACAATGTCGTTATCGACGATCACGGATCCGTTTACTTCGTCATCAAATTTGTTGGTAACAATCCATTTCTCAACGCCATCGTCCGGATTCAAGCCCACAACTTTATTGGGCAATGCCACTACCAATTCGGTTGTTCCCGATTTCGTTTTCACGATGTTGGGAGTCGCGTAAGCCAGCGTCGATTTAGTGACATACTCCCACGCAATGTCTCCGTTTTTCTTCGAGATCGACAAAACCTTGCCGCATTCTTCGACCGCGTTCAAAATCAGATGGTCACCGTGCAGAATTGGGCTGGCTGCTGACCCCCAACGAGTTTCGTTGGTCTTGTACTCGATCTTCTTATGCCACAATTCATTTCCCTCCAGATCGAAAGCGTACAGGCCGGGTTTGCCAAAGAATACGTACAAGGTCTTGCCATCGGACACGGGAGTGTTAGTCGCGTATCCATGCTGAGTGATAAAACTCTTGTAGGGGTCTTCATCGCTGACTTGGGAATTGTCGATCGCCTTGCTCCAAAGAGTGTCGCCGTTGGTACGATCAAAACACATCAGGTGGCGTTTTAGATCTTCGATCTTTCCATCGGAACCGGTGCCGTAACCGGTGTAGCAAGTTAGAAAAACACGATCTCCAACAACGATCGGAGACGAAGTACCAGGGCCAGGTAATTCCGTTTTCCATTTAATATTGGTTTCAGCATCCCACTGCGTTGGGATGCTCGCATTGGCACTTGTCGCAGCACCATTTTTGCCAAGGAACCGTTTCCAATCTTCAGCGTCGGTTAATCCGCAACTAGTCAAGATTAAGGTTAGAGCAATGCAGAGTTTGCCAAAGTTAGTCGTTGTCCATTTCGCAAGTTGGTTCATGCACTTCCCCTTTTACGTTACGAGTTCTATCAAGGATCTTCCGCAGCCAATTTAGGCTGTCAGCAGTATAGACGAGTAACCCATTGGGGCGAGATGATGCAGATGTGTTGGTTGCAGTTTTGTGAGCAGTTAAACGTATTTCTGCGAGACGTGAAATCGATCATACTGTCTTTGGCACTATAAAAGTTGACCGAACCACAAAGGTTCACCGCCGAACCTCACGCAAAAAAACAATGAAGTAATGTCAAATTCGAACATAAATCCGACTTCGAAATTCGGTCTTGGAATGGCTGCCCTTGGTCGGCCGGGTTATATCAACATCGGACACGCGGAAGATCTGGAACAAGATTACTCAATTTCCGGCATGAAGCGTCGCGCGCACACGGTGCTTGACGCCGCGTGGGAATCTGGTGTTCGCTATTTTGATTGTGCACGTTCTTATGGGCGAGCGGAAGAGTTTCTTGGCGGGTGGATACTTGGAAAAGGCATCGATCCGGAAGACATCACCGTTGGGTCCAAGTGGGGGTACACGTATACGGCCGCGTGGCGAGTTCAAACGCCCGACGGCGTTGCTCATGAAGTAAAACGGCATGAATTGAATTTGCTACAAGGCCAGTATCGGGCGTCAGCCAAATGGCTTGGCCCGCATTTGAAGCTGTATCAAATTCATTCTGCGACGCCTGAAAGTGGTGTCCTGGAAAACAACGAAGTACTTGAATGCTTAAATCGGCTTAAACAAATCGGAATGCAGATCGGGCTCTCGGTAAGTGGCCCTAATCAATCTGCGACCATTGACCAAGCCATTTCAATCGAATTTGATGGAGAGCGATTGTTTGATTCGGTGCAGGCGACGTGGAATGTATTGGAAACTTCTGCCGGCGAGGCGCTTCAAGCTGCTCACCAGTCAGGAGTGAAAGTGATCGTCAAAGAGGGGCTTGCCAACGGCAGGCTCACGTCACGAAACGCCGACCCAGGTTTTGGTAAAAAGCTTTCATTGTTGAAAGAGATCGCCGATGAGCTGGGAACAAGCGTTGATGCATTGGCACTTGCGGCAATAGCCAGCCGGTCATGGGTAACCACTGTGCTTTCAGGGTCCAGTACGGTTGAGCATTTAAAATCCAACCTGGCGGCAGCAAATGTTGATTGGGATGACGAGCTGTCGCAAAGACTCAAGCCTTTGGTCGAGCCTGCAGATAAATATTGGCGCTGCCGTAGCGAGTTGGCCTGGAATTGATTTGAGTCGGTTGGGATTGGAAAGCCACAAGCATCTGTTTGAAACCGATCTTGCGAGCTAGGGTCTTGAGCAGGCAACCTTTGTCATAGCTTCGGCGACAAGTTGTACGATCGGTTCGGATTCGAGCAAGATCGGGTGATGCAGAATTAAAGTTTGCTGAGCTGCGATGCGACTGTTTATCAAAGATCCAACCTGGCGACATCGTTTAACGCTTCGACGAGTGAAGCCACGAAATCCAGAATTAACGGCAACTCCTTCGGCCTGAATAGCGTGCACGAACTCGTTTCGCGTCCAATCGGTTCCGGCGGTTTCAATCAGCCAGGGCAATTTATAGAATGCCGTTTCATGTGGTTGGGAGACGACCTGTTTCATTGGCTTGAGCACTTTCATTGGCTCAAGTGCCTGATAGATTAATTGCGTGCGTTGTCGTCTGGTTTCGTTTCGGCCGGCTAACTTGTTGACTTGTGGCAGCAATGCAGCGGCTTGAAGTTGCGACAAAGGAAAGGCTTCGTTGCCTCGGTTGCAGTAGATTTTGGCTCGTTGGTAATAATCGGCATCGCCCGTAACCAGTGCCCCGCCCCGCCCCGCCGACAATAATTTGCTACCGCCAAAACTAAAGACGGCAACATCGCCGAACGATCCAAGAGGCTGGCCGTCGAGCGTTCCGCCTGGCGTTTGGCAAACATCTTCGATCAAGCGAACTCCATGCTGCTCACATATCGACTTGAATGCTTTGACGTCGGCGATTTGGCCGTGCAGATGGGAGATGATTACAGCACTGGTTTCTGACGTGATGGCGGATTCGCATTCTTCGGGGGACATAACCCAACCATCTTCAACGACATCGACAATGACTGGACGGGCGCCCATGGATTCGATGGCCCGAAAGTTGCCTGGGAAATCATAGGCGGCAAGAATGACCTCGCTGCCAGGTTTGACATCAACCGCTCGCAAGGCAATTTCGACGGCGATCGTTCCGCTTGAACAAAGAAAAACGTGTTCCTGGTCCGTCATTTGAATCAAACGCTCTGCCAGTTCGTCCGTCCAACGAGCTTCATAAGCCCCCCAGCTTCCGTCTGACATGGCTGAACGGACACTGTTCAGGACAGCGTCATCTGCAATTGGCCAATTTGGAGGACCATCCGGAAAAACAGGCTTACCGCCGTCGATCGCAAGTATTGATTCAGCCAAAATTGCTCCGTTGTTTTTAGTATCCAACACCACACACGTACATAATTTTCGCCAATTCACATTGAATCAGCAATCCTGAAACTTGGAACAGTGATTTGGCAAAGAAACCACAGTATAATCGGCAGCTCATTTAAAGGAGAACGATGAACAAAATTCGATTTTTGATGGTTGGCGGTTTTTTGGGCGCTGGCAAGACGACAACAATTGCCAAACTTGCCTCACACTATACCCAGCAAGGCCAGAACGTTGGGCTGGTGACAAACGATCAAGCCTACGATTTAGTGGATACGCAAACGCTTCGTTCGCAAGGATTCGATGTCGGTGAAGTGCCGGGGGCATGTTTTTGCTGTAAGTTTGATGACTTGATTTCGACGGTTTCCGACTTGTCAGAAGCGAAATTGCCGGACATCGTGATTGCTGAACCGGTTGGCAGTTGTACCGATTTGTATGCAACGGTCATCCAGCCCATGCGGCAACTTTTCGGTGACCGCTTTGAAATGGGCCCGCTTGTCGTTTTGTTGAAGCCAGAACATGGCCGAAAAATTCTGGGGGCCACTGGTGAAAAGCGTCGTGGGTTTTCACCGCAGGCCGAATACATTTTTTTGAAACAGTTGGAAGAAGCCGACGCGATTGCAATCAACAAAGTCGACAAGCTGTCGCCGGAACAAATTGCAGAATTGGAGACAGCGGTATCGAAGCGATTCGACAACACGCCTTGCTTCGGATTTAGTGCCCGAGTTGGAACCAATTTTGAGAAATTTATCGAGATCGCCAATCAAGATTACGCGGCTACGAAAGCGACCATGGATGTCGACTATGAAACCTATGCCCAAGGCGAAGCTGAGCTAGGTTGGCTGAATTGCCAGGTCGCTGCTTCATCGACGGTGAAGTTTTCTCTGGATGATCTTGTGTTACGTCTTACTCAATCGATTGGCGACAAATTGTTGGCGGCCGAATGTGAAACGGCACACTTGAAATTGCTTGGCCAAACGATTGAGAATGCGGCCGTCGCAAATCTGGTGAGCTCTGGTACTGAGGCTGAGTTGAGTCTGGCAAGCGAAATCAAGACCGTTGAAGCGGAATTGCTGGTCAATGCACGAGTGGCGGCTGACCCGAAGTTGATGGTTCAGCTGGTCAATGATGCCTGCAAGCAGCTTGGAGACGAGCTTGAAGTTAGCTTGAGTGTGGGCAATGTGCAGAGCTTTCGGCCAGCAAAGCCGGAACCTACGCATCGAATCCAGGTGCAATAATCGCCCAATTTTGTGTTTGATCGGCATTGGGTTGGCTGCTAGCTGGATCGCGTTTTCTTTGGCGTTGAACGGATTAAAAAACGGCTGTAGTTATTCAGTATTTTGTCCGTAAATTTAAGTAATCGCTCGCAATATGCGCGCGTTTTCGGAGACTGTGCCACAGTTTCAATGATGCCGCAGACGTTCTCAAAATCGCATCGTCCACTCAAGGGGCAGCCAGTACATGGCTTTGCTTTTGCGCTGGTTATTGCGATCGGCGTAACGTTGCTGGCAAGTGCCGGTTGCCGCATCACCAACATCGACTCGGCGCGAAGGTTTGCAAAAATCGCATCGATTGGTTCGGAGCCGATTGTTGATGTGCAGAGAAAGAAACGGGTTCGGGTGGCCGGTCCGTTTCAGAGATTTGTTGTTGGTCGGCCGATACCTTCCCAGCGAACTCAACTGTTTCTTCGCAAGAACAATCTGTTCCACGGATACGAAACGGATCCGAATGCGGTGGTTGAGAATTTGCATCGAGATTGTCGCTGTGAGCCGAACATGGAAAGCGTGCATGCGATCGCTGAACTATCCCAGCTGGAAGCCGATTGGAGTTTGCGAACGCGCAATCAGCGCGACGCAGCAAAGTTCTATGCGACCGCGGTAATTCATGCCTATCAATTTTTGTTTGATCAAAAGTTGAATCTGGTGCGCAACGCGTACGACCCACAATTCCGAGAGATATGTGATATTTACAATCACTCGTTGGAAAACCTGTTACGGTTAGTTTGCAAATCGGAAGCGTTTTACCCTGGCCAGGTGCATCGTGTCGGGGATGAGAAATTCGGAGTCGAATTTGAGGTCGTGTTGGAAGCGAGATGGCAAGAAGAAGAATTTGAAAGGTTCGAACTGGTCAACGATTACGAAGTTAAAGGCCTGGACAATCAATACCATACATACGGTTTGGGAGTGCCGCTGATAGCGATTCGGAAGGCGGCTCCTGATTCGGCGAGCCCGGCTGAAAAATACTATCCGCCATCGCTGGCGTTGCCACTGACCGCATTCTGCGAGGTGTTGGAATTTGACAATGGCCAGGATAAATCGAACTTGAGGGCGGTGTTGAAGTTGTATGATCCGCTCGAGAAAACGGTCGTGAAAACGGAAACGCGTGTCGCACCGCTGGAAAGTAACTTGACGCTGCCACTGGCGTATTATTTGAATGATCCCTTGTTGAAAACGGATCTGTTGTCAACGGTCTCGTTACTCGACGCCAATGTGGCCAATGAATATTTTGGCTTTTACATGCTTGAGCCGTTTAATCCGGACAAGATTCCGGTGGTGATGGTACATGGGCTTTGGTCAAACCCGGTGACTTGGACCAAGATGTTTAACGATTTGCGGTCTAACGAATGGATCCGTGACCACTATCAATTTTGGTTCTATATGTATCCGACGGGGCAGCCGTTTGGGGTAAGCTCGCAACAAATGCGAACAGATTTGGCGCAGCTACGCCAGGATTTCGATCCACTGTCACAATCAAAGACACTTAACGAGATGATCCTTGTTGGCCATAGCATGGGTGGCCTGATTTCAAAAATGCAAACGATCGATAGCGGCGACCATTTCTGGAACATCATCTGCGATCGCCCTATCGAAGAAGTTAAGGGTGAGGCGGCGACCATCAACCGAGTTCGCGATCTGCTCTATTTTGAAGCCAATCCAGCAATCAAAAGTGTCATTACGATCGCATCGCCCCATCGTGGAAGCGAATATGCCAATACTGCCACACGCTGGTTGAGTCATCAGTTTTTTCGCTTGCCAAAAATGCTTACCGACAGCTTCGACGATTTTGTAGCCGCAAATCAAGATATCCTGAAAAATGCAAACCAGTTGACCACCGCAACCAGTGTGGATTCACTGTCGCCAAATTCACCGTTTATTCAGAAATTGACTGAGATTGAACCAAACCCTGGCGTGAAGTTTCACAACATCATCGGCAATATGGATTGCTCAAAATTTTTCGGGAGCATTAGCAATTGTACTCCTGGTGATGGAGTCGTATCGGTAGAAAGCGCGAAATGCCCGGGAGCAAGCAGCGAGATAGAAGTGCCGTCGGAACACATGGAAGTCCATCAGCATCCAGAAGCGATTCTGGAAGTAAAGCGCATCTTGATTGAGAATCTGGTAATCACGAACCGAATTGACTTACCCGATGAAGATATCGTTCGACAAGTTTCGTTTGAATCGGAAATCAAAGACGGTAAATAAAGAAAACGTTGGCGTCCCAGCCGGTGATTCCAATATCTATTTCGAAGATGAGATGTCTTTAATGATTTGCTTTAATCGATTGTGCTTGAGTGCCTCTGGTGTGACCTGGCGAAAGCTGATCGAGGATAAATCGTCGGACGATTTTTCAAATTTCAGTACTTCCGCTTCGCCCCCGCAGGAATCGCGAGGTCGTTCGACGTGATCGTTGAAGACGACGGTCACATTGGCGATTTGTTCCTCTGGAGTCTCGCGTGGCAATTCGCCGCGAATGACTTTGACATCACGCGGTGCTTCAATGCCCAAGCGGACAGTGTTTCCTTTGACCTTTAAGACGGTGATCTTGACGTTGTCGCCGATCACTATTTCCTGTTGTTGCTTCCTTGAAAGTACTAGCATGCGACACTCCTTTGCGGTCCACAGATGTCAAAATTTAGTGACAGCAACTCTTTGCTTGTCAGTAATTCGATTTTAATACCGCAGTCTTTGTGCCAATTAAACAAAAAAGACTAAAGATTTACGAAATCACTCAAATTGCCGAATGGAATTGTGATAGCAATGCGAGTTCGGATTTTGCGCTGCCATGTATTTGTTGGAAAGCAGTGTGCAAAATTTGCAGAATGAGACGCAGTGTCGCAAGGTGATTTGTATTGAACCAACTGCAAACAAGATTTGCGTTGATGATTAAGGCAATCAATTTCGCTCAGCAGTGCGTTTATTGCACACGCGAGTAAGACAGATTGGTTGAGATCAGGCCGGTCAACAGCGATTAAAAATCGGGTTCGTGGTCGAAGTGGTTTTCGTTCTCTCGCTGAGCGATTTCGTCACGAACTTCGGCAGCTCGTTCATAATCTTCGGAAGCAATTGCATCAGCAAGTTGCTCATTGAGTGTTCGGCCGATTTCGTATTTCTCTTTCAGGCCGTTTTTGAATTCTACCAAGCGTTGGATAAGCTCATCTTCTTCGAACTGATCTTCGGCTTCGTAATCTTCGAACAGTTTGCGAAGGCAATCGAGTCCTTTGTTAACTTCTTCGATTGCCAATTCGGCACTGTTTTCGTCGTACAATTCCAGTTTGGCTAACGCAGCAGCCTGAGTTCGGTGGTATAGCACAAACGGACGGTACTGTTCGTGAGAAATCGTCCACTGTTCATCCGGCGAATGTTCTTTGCATAAATCCATCAATCCAAGTGTGTGATCGGCGTCGTTGACTGCCCGATTGAATTCCTTTAGTTGCAGCCAGCAGACTCGCCGGTGATAGAATTGAACGAATTCGCGATCGACTTCGATGCATTCCTGTTCGCTGAGTACAAAGTCGGACTCATTTTTACGAGCCTTCGCTTGAAGGAATTCATAGTAGGAATTTTTTCCTTCTGGACGATTGCCATCGGGCCGTCCTTCAATTTCCAATTGTAGAATTCCCATATCGACGCGCATTTGCAGAACTTCTCGTTGACTCGATTCCAGCAAACGCACATTAATGCTAAGTGGATCGAATGGCCAGAATTCGAGAATATGGTCAATGTCCTGTTTTCGTTTTTTGCTCATCGTCGGTACCCAAGTCATAAGTCGTTTTAGAATTATATCATTTTGTAAAGCGCGACAAACGGCAGCAGATCAATTTTATTCGTTGCTATCGCTTCAAGTATGCGGACCCGAATAATCGACATGATCATGCTACGGAGGGCGAGGTAGGCATAAGTCGCCATTTAAAGCCGCAGGCCGCTTGCTAATGAGTGTCGAAGAACGCTCTTGCCATTGAACGACCCTGAGGCCCTAATCCATTCCTGGCGATCGGCGAGATTGTTTCTTTTCGGAATTGCGTTTCTTTGATTCCAAGCGGCGAAATTTGGATGCTCGTGATGGCTTGGTTTTCTTTCTCACTTTTGGAGCCTTTGCAACGGCAAGAACCAGCTCTTTGAGTTTGGTAAGACAGTCCGCGACGTTGCGACCCTGGTCGCGAAAGCGGTGTGAGGTGACAAGCAACACTCCTTCTTTATTGATTCGCCGAGCGTATTTCTTTTTTAGCCGCCTCACTAGATCTTCAGGAAGCAATTCGCATTTATCGACTTGCCAGCGCAGCGTCACCTTTGTATTGACCTTGTTGACATTCTGTCCACCGGGACCGGGAGATCGCGAGTATCGAAACTCAAATTCGCGGATTGGAATTGCTAAATTATCAGTGATTTTGAGCATCTTGGATGGACAATCGAACGGTCACTTCGGTTCGGTTAGAATTTGAACGGATGCCGAGTGGACGGTGCAATTTGGGAATAAATGGTGTCAAATGCTTTGCAACAAGTTTGTATTCTACATGAGGAACGAAATGTTCGAACTTTGGGGCCAGAAAAAACCGACTCGATCAAAATTAATCGTGATTGTGAATGTATTTTTATTTGCATTCGCAATTCAATTTGGCCCGATCTTTGGGCAAGACAACGAAATGGCCGACAAAGTTGACGATTGGACGTCCTTTCTGGGTACCAAAAGAGACGGAAAATCCAGTGTGTCAGGGATACTGAAGGATTGGTCGGGTGGTCAGCTCAAAATCGCATGGGAACAAGAAATTGGCCGTGGCTACGTTATTGGAGCGGTCAAAGGCAATCGGTTTTTTCAGTTCGATGCCTTGGATCAGACTTGTCGATTGATTTGTCGTGATACTTCAACTGGTAGCGAGATTTGGACGTTCGATTACGAATTTGAATACAAAGATATGTTTAAATTCGATTCTGGTCCGCGGGCAACACCCGTTATCGATGATGGGCGTGTCTATATATACGGTGTTGAAGGGATGTTGCATTGTTTGAATGCAGAATCGGGTGAAGTGATTTGGAAACACGACGTTAGCAAGGAATACGGGGTCGTACAAAATTTCTTCGGCGTTGGCAGCACTCCAATCGTGGCCGACGACAAGCTTATTGTGATGGTTGGAGGCAGTCCGGCTGAATCTCAACAATTTTCAGGGAAGGACCTGGCCAGCGTAAAACCAAATGGATCGGCAGTTGTAATTTTTGATAAAAAGACGGGCGAGGAATTACATCGTCTTGGGGATGATCTGGCAAGCTATTCGTCCATTAATACTTATAACTCAAACGGGCAGACGTACGGTGTCGCCTGGTTGAGAGCCAATGCGATTGGTTTTGATGTTCGCAGTGGAGAAGAGCTATGGAAGTATCCCTACCGAGCTCGAAGGTACGAAACGGTAAACGCTTCGACGCCCGTGATCGACGGCACGCGAATATTTCTGTGTGAATCGTATGGGCCGGGTAGCTTGTTGCTTGAGGTTGGCGACGGAAAACCGGAAGTAGTTTGGAACGATACTAACCCAAGACAGCGAGCATTGGCGACGCATTGGAATACGCCCGTATTGCATGAAGGACATTTGTTCGCATGCCATGGGGCTGGGCCGGGGAATTGCGAAATTCGATGTGTTGAGCTTGCGACGGGCGAAGTTAAATGGAAGCAACGTGGCTACGCTCGTTCTTCACTGACCTATGTTGATAAACATCTGGTCGTGATGGGTGAGCGAGGAAAGCTGGCATTGGTAAAGGCGACAGCGGATTCGTTTGAACTGGTTTCCAGTTACTCAAACGCAGCGGGCGACGGTTTGAAGTTGGAGTACCCTTGTTGGGCGGCGCCGGTTATCGCTGGCAGCAAGTTGTATGTTCGAGGCAAGAACCGACTTGTTTGTCTGCAATTGAAACCAGAATAAGGTTACGTCAATTGCTTGAAGTGCTCGACAAAATGCCACTTCCGGTGGCCGCCAAAAAGTTCTGGCTTTGCTCCAACAGATTTTCGTAAACGGCATTTTCGAACTCGAAGCCATGTAGTTCGATTTCAAAATCTCCGCAGTAGTCGCAATCTGAAAGCAAGTTCAACCAATGGTTGATTGGAATGTTCCCCTGGCCCAAAGGACAGCGGACCCGTTCGTGGTTTCGATATGTAGCATCGGCTATCTGAACCAGCTCGATTCGATTGGCGTAAAGCGGTAATTTCTTCAAGAAATCCTGGTCGTTGCCGATATGAAACAGGTCCAGGACGAGGCCTAACTCGGAATCGCCGAAATTGTCCAGCAAATGCAGGTAGGTGTCGCAGGAATTAATGAAGCTCCATGGATTTCTTGCTTTGATGTTCGGTTCGACTAAAAGTTGAACGCCAAAGTCTTGTGCCAATGGCAAGATCTCTCGCAGTCCTGATTTTACCAGTCGCAAAGCATGGGTTTCGGTATGTCCGTTTCGACCACCTGGATGGACTATCAGATTTTTCGCACCGACCAAATGTGCTTGATGAATGGCATCGATTGCGTCTTCGACTGCCAATTTGTAGGAATTTCCTTCGCTTCCGGTGAATCCGCCCGCCCAGCTGATGCTCGAAACATTCATTCGCATTTCGAATAACAAATCGGCGGCTTCATCGAAACCAAACTCATCGACTTTCTGTCGCCAGAGGCCGATGGATTGAAAACCAAGTTTGGAGTATTTGATAACATCTTGAAAAAAGGACCATCGGAAGCTCGAAAACTGGCTCACCGAAAGTCTCTGGGAAAGTCGCTGCATTCCAACTTGCCTCTCTCAATCCGATACGCATGAAGGCGAATAGTATGCCGCGATTGCCGTTACGTGTAAAGCAATCTTTATCTTTAACACGCATAAAAATAAAAGTGTCGCTGGTAAGCGATAGGTGTTACATTTGAAACAGATGTTTCTTCACAATGCTTGCTAGCAATACGCCGTTTTTGGTTTGTGTTTTTTGGTTTTGCTTCACAAAAGGAATTCGTACGTTACAATGAGTTTGCCGACGATCCACATCTTTGACCTCCACACTTTTTTCTTTCAAAGGGTGCGTGTGTACGAATGGACGGATCCCGATTCGAATTTCCAGACGAAGATTTACGCTTTAGAATTGAAAGCTATTTAAAGAGTCGCCATTTTCCAGAATTCGAGTATCTGGACGTATCTGTCGATAATGGCTCAGTAACTTTGTCGGGCCGTCTTCAATCTTATTATGAAAAACAGGTCGCCTTGAGTTCTTGCCAGCGCGTTGCCGGTGTGATTCGGTTAGTAGATGAAGTCCGGGTAAGTGGTCGAACACCGAAACTGGTTATTACGACAAGCTAGAATTTCGTGTAGAGATCCAGTGCTAGAAGAAGTTACCTGAGGTTCAAATCGCTGCTTGAACTGTATTTGAGTTTTTTCTGAAGCTCGGCCACTGCGGCTCGTTGTTGGCCCAGCAGTTCGTTTTCCAACTTGAAAGCCAGCAAACGAATCCGCTCACCATATTTGGACTCCAGTAACGTCAGGTGGTTTTGCAGCTGAGCATCTAAATCGGATTTCGGTGACTTGGCCACAGACGCAATTGCCGTATTTAGCTTTGTGGCAAATTTTTCGCCGAGATCCGATTCAAAGTGGATGCTGGGGTTTAGCAGGTTTCCTTTAACCGTTGCACTGACCTGGTAACCGGAGATCGAAGCGAGGTCCAAATTGACACGATCGGCGATTGGTTGGCCGCCTGCTTGATCGGCCAGGCTTTCGATTTGCATAACCAGGTTGTCGTAATCGAATTCGATTCGACCGTCCAGTTGGTCGTCACTGCAATTCAATTGGACGTCTATTTTTGAGCGGCAGGGGCTGACATGAACAAGCATCATTTTTGCATCGAGCTGTCTGGAAGGCAAAACCAGGTTAGGACATTTGACTGAAAGTTGGTCTCGCATATTTCCACTAGTGCGATCAAGTATGGCCTTTACAGCAAAGTGTGTATTGCCTTGAGCGCGTAAGTCAAACATTACCGGATGTTGGTGAGCGAATGGATCGAGCGAAACGTTTTTAACTTCGCCAGAGAAGCTGAATTTGTTTCCTGCCAAACGCCCTTCGCCATCGAGTTGCATCCGCTCAATCAGAAACGTCGGAACATTGGACAGTCCTGGAATCGGAACGTTGCGACCATATCGAGGTCCCAGATGAAAGTCCCGGTTCGGTTCGGGCAGCGATTCTCGGAATGCCAGGTACCAATTGACAATCTCTTCTGCCTGATCGGCAAGGTCCTGATTCAACAACAGTTTGGTCAGCGTGTGACCATCAATTTGTTTTCTGGTGGACCATTGCTCAAGCAGTTCGACATCGTTGTTCTTTGCATTGACCAGCTCGTTCTTGTGCGCTGCAATTTGACGATCGAGCTGAGCCAATGCCGCCCCGATAGTATCGATCTCGAATTTCAGGCTGCTGACTTTTGTCTGAGCGTTTTTTAGTCGTTGAGCATTGCGTAGTGGGTTATCGTCGAAATTGACAAGATCATGAATCTCGCGAACGACGGATTTTAAGTTGCCTAATTTTGAATCCTGCTTCTCGATGGTAGTGTTCAACTGAGAGAAGATCTTTTTGGCTGTTTTCGTAAGTTCCAGCTCGCCTGTTTGTGGCGTGGTCGGAATATACTCAAATTCTTCGAGCCAGTTCTGATTCAGTTGATTGTCAGATGCGACTGTGACTTCAGGCGATTTGGTCGATGGGGGGCTGATATGGTTAATGGTGCCCGAGGAAAGCCGTGGCGAGCCAAAAACCATTTGTGAACTTAAACCATCGACAATTTTGATGCGCCGTTTGAGCAAGCTATCGCGATCTAATTCGATGATTGCCGAATCGGCCTGAAACAGATTTCTCATCGAATTTCTGGGGTCGGCAACGGTAAAGTTTTTGATGAACAGTTTGTTTTCACTGAACGATGTGCGTACCTGGCCGATTTCGACTTTCGCCCCAACGGTTGATTCCAGTGTGTTTGTAATGGCAATCTGAAGCAATGGATCACGTCCGATCCAAATCGCAGCAGCGATCAGGAACAGGATCGCGAATCGCGTAAATAAAGAACTCCATCGAAACATCGTCTAGTCTTCCTCGTCAGCTGAATAACCAACAACCCATGCGGCTATATTGCTGGTTGTGTAAAGTCGCTGAATAGATTTGCGATACTTTTGAAAGATAAAAAGGCTTGTGACGTAGATTGGCAGGAATGCAAGTATTCCAACGGCGAGGCTGCCAAACACGACCGTGTTGTCCAGCCGCGTCCAGGGAGCGGCGGGTAGTTGTAAGAATTTAGCCAGCGGCACCACCATGTATTCATGTGCCAACAATTGTTGCCCGATGGAATCTGCGGCTGGTTGGAGCGCACCGGTGAAAAATGATGCAATGGTTCCTGCCAATGCGCCAGTCAACAGATTGGCCCCCGACAGTATCATGAAGACCAAAAGTCCAACGAACGTCAAATTATCTTTGGGTAAAAATCCGATCATGCAGCCGATTGCCACGCCCAACGCCAACTGGCCGGGTGAATCAATACCATCGACGGATCGTCCGAATGTGTAAAACAAGTTGGACAATGCGACACTCCTTATCGCCAAAAAACAAAATTTGAGGTGGGCTTATAGAAAAATCACTGAATCGTGTCGAGTTGTGTTGGGGGCGTTGGCCACAAAGTGCTTTGACTTGCTGGCTGCATGCACGATGATGGCGATGTATTAAATTCTTTGCGTAATTTCGCGTGAAAATTTCGGCTGAGATATCCGAACCAGTTAAATAGTTGATCAGCAAAAATAAATTGTGGGTTAGCGGGGACTGGGCGGATTGGGTGGTTGTGTGCCGGGTGGCTGTGGCAATTTTGGTTGCCAATTGACCGGTCGATCACTAGATTGTCTGTCTTATAAATTTGAAAACAGGAGTCATTGACGTGGAAAAAGAAATATTTGCAGATGGAATTGGTGAAATCACTTTGTCAGGTGGCATGGTACGAATCGACTTGGTTGCGATGGTTGGAAGCCAGAAAGAAAAAGACCAGCCGCCGACGCTCGAGCACCGTCAGCGAGTGGTAATGCCTCCCGACGGTTTTTTACGCAGCTTTAGTGCAATGGAGAACTTGGTGAAGCAGCTAATAGATGCAGGCCTTGTGAAGCCAAAAGACGGGGAAAATCAGGGTTCTCAGGTGTCTACGGGTGCCTCAGACCAACCGAAATCCCCTAATTTTTAGAGAAAACTTTGGTGCGCTGGATTTCTATATATAATGAGCATTGTGGTCTTAGGGGCAAAAACTAGGCCAGAGCAGATCTTTACATAAGAGGGTCTGCGCGACCAGTTCTTTCATACTAGTCTGGATTTGGAACATGAATTTTTTTCCACCTAATGTAGAAGCAAATCAACTTAACATTCAAATTGGTGACTCGGTACCTTTTTCAAGTTTGTTTGACGCGTCTGATTTGGACGGCGATCCAATTACCGCCTTTCGTTTTCGCGATAACAACGTCTCCAATACGTCTGGGTTCTTCACCGTTAATGGTGAGATTCAGAACGCCAACGTGTTGATCGAAGTGCCGGCCAGTGAATTGCAATTCGTTCGCTATAACGCGGGCCTTATTGTTGGCAGCGAGACTTTCGCGGTGCAGGTTAGCGATGGCGAGCGTTTAAGTAATGTTGCCACTGCTGAAATTTTCACAGTCGCCAGTAACTTTTTTGCTCCCGTCGTTAATCCTATTCCTCAAACCGTTCTCGAATCTGAGCGGATTGACGTTTCATCCTTGTTTACAGTTTCCGATGCCGAAAACAATGAGATCCTGAGCTATTTCATTACTGACAGAAATGCGAATCAGAATGGTGGCCACCTTGTATTAAATGGTGTCCGTCAGCCGTCAGCAGAGTTTTTCCAAATCACGGCAAACCAATTACCAAATTTGCGATACGTAGGCGGGCAATTTGGTCAAACTGAAAACGTCGCTGTCCAAGCCTTTGACGGTGAGTTCTTTAGTGAAATCACCGATATCGCGGTGACGACAGAAGCGAACCAGTTCCGCCCTGTGACCGACGCATTTAATGTGAATTCGCGTTTGGGTCGCGTGATTGCAGCGGAATCATTGTTCTCGTTCTCTGATCAAGATGGAAACACGCTTAAGCAAGTTAGTTTTCTTGACACTGGAACGAGCCCGGACAGTGGTTTTTTCTCGATCAGCGGCGTTCGCCAAGAAGCAGGAAGCTTTTTCACTGTTCCCGTGAATCAGCTAGGCGAAGTTCAATACAATGTCTCGCAGTCAAGCGATTCTGAAGTGTTTCGCGTTGTAACTAACGATGGCCGCTTCGATAGTGCGGTCGCCTCGGCAACCGTGTCGGCAATACCTCGTCCTGATCTTGGAGGATCCGGTCAGACGATTATTGTTGATGCCCTTGAAGTGGTGCAGCTGAGCGATTTTATCTCTCAATCGGACAATGGTCCGGATCTGACGTTGTTCCAGGTGATTGATCAGAACGAAGGCTTGAATTCTGCTGATTTGGTTTTAAACGGAGTAGCTTTGGAAGCAGGGGTTTTGCACACGCTGACCGCTGTAGAATTCGCCAACTTGAATATTCAAGGTGGAACGACGGACGTTGGCAGAGCTGCCGACGAAATTCTGGTTCGAGGACGCAACGAATTGTTCTTCACAGATTGGGAAGAAATTCGTGTAAACACCGAAACGGCTGCTAACGAGTCTCTTACGTCTTTAAACGCCTTTCCAGATACTTTGGACAATGGCGAAAAATTTGTACTCACGTATTCCTTTATTGACGGTGTGGACGACGTGGATGGGGACGACAATACGTCCCCGCCGGTACCAACGTATTACGCTGACGACGCTCCTGAGCGGGACAACCCATTCCCATTGGATAATGCCCAGCGACAAGGGGTGCGTGATGCACTTGCGCTTATCGAACAATATGCGGATGTGGATTATGTCGAAGTTCCTTTCGACGTTGATGCGAGCGAAGCAACTTTGATTTTTGGTTTGCATGAAGGTTTCGACGACGCCGTCGCAGCCAATGCAAGGCTGCCCGACAACGTTAGTGATGGCCGTGGTGATGAAGTTGGTGATATCTGGTTCAACCGTAATTTCTTTCGAGAAGGTTTGACACCGGCGGAAGCTGGCTCGTTTTTCTTTTACACGACATTGCATGAAGTGGGCCACACGCTTGGCTTTAAGCATCCAAGGGCCGTTGAAACAGACGTTAACGGCAACCCGATCCCAGGTGCTGACCGTACCTTACCGGAGAGTTCCAATTTCTGGTTCAACACCGTCTTATCGACAAACTTTACTAATGATCCAACTCCTGCTTCGTTTGGAATTTATGACATCCAGGAAATTCAGCGGTTGTATCGACCGAACTTGGAGCATGCCTTAGGCAATGACCAGTATTTCTTTGAAGCTGGGCGATTGGAAACCATTTTTGATGCTGGCGGTCGCGATACATTTAATCTGACTCGTTCAGTGGTTCCCGAGACGATCGACTTAAACGAAGGTGCGTTCTCGACGGTCAATGGTATTCAAAACAGCGCTGCAGTCGCGTTCAATACGGTGATTGAAAATGCACGTGGCGGCGGAGCTGGGGATACTTTGATTGGGAATTCAGCTCGTAATCTATTATTTGGCAACGGCGGCAATGATACGCTTGAAGGCAATGGTGGAAACGACGTTCTTCGCGGAGGTGCAGGTCGAGACACTTATGTCTGGCGAACCGGCGATGGACGCGATCGTATCGACGAGCAGCGCAGCGCAGGTGTCGATGCGATTCACATCATCGATGATACGGCACTGAGCTCTTTGTCCGATGACCTGGTGTTTAGACGTTTTGGTCGTGATCTGCGTATAGACTTGCGATTCAACCGCGGACAGGCACAAGGAACGTTTATCGTCAAAGATCAGCAATTAGGTCGATCAAGAGTTGAGACGCTTCGATTCTTCAATACTGATGGGGATCAAATTGGCCCTGACATCGATTTGGATTCGATCTTCCAGCAAGCAAATACAACCGCTCAGTTCTTCCAGTTAACTGGACAGGAAACCAATCGAGGTTTTATTGCGATTCCAACCTAGTAACCATTGATACGGAAAAAACGGCACAGCTGTTAAAACCGATACAAGTTATTGAAGCCCGAGCCATTCTCAGTGTTCGGGCTTTTTTTATGCCCTTTTTTTCCTGGCTTTCCACGTGACAATTCAAGTCAAAGCCTGAGAACGCTTAACTGCGCGGTACGTTTTAGGAATAATTACCCGCATTTATTCGGGCCAGTTTTTTATCACATCGTTCAAATACATTCGAACGGCATTCCATGACAACTGATTCATCTCATCCCGAAACTCCAGGCATGGAAGAATCTCCGATGCCTGTAGATGTCGAGTCAGGCTCAAACGTTGACGGTTTTTCTGACTCGATTGAGTCCGAGGAATCGAATGACGCCTTTCGCGCACAGCATACATCGCTGCAATGTTTGTCGCTGGTCGCAAGGCACCATGGAATCGACGTTAGTGCCGATCGATTGATCCACGATTATTCGCTCAAAGATGAAGCGCCGAATCTGAACCGCGTATTGCGGATTTCCAAAGACATTGGTTTAAAGACCAAGCATGTGCGTTTGACCTGGAAACATCTTTTCAAAGCTGAAGATGCGTTTCCGTTAATATTGCGGCTTGAAAATGGCAACTATGTCATCGCCGTTGGAATGCGTCAGCACGAAAACGAAGATGGGGCGACGGTCGATCAATTGGCGATCTTTGATCCACTTGCAGACCGTCCAGATTTTATTTTTCTCGAAAAAGCAGAATTAGAAAGCCGTTGGCGTGGCGAAGTAATTTTCGCCAAGAAGAAATATTCCGTTCTCGATTCCAACCAGCCGTTTGGCTTAAGTTGGTTTATTCCCGAGATAATCAAACAGCGAATTGCGTTTGTCGACGTTGCCATCGGTGCCTTGTTTATCCACTTGATTGCACTGGTTGTTCCGCTTTATTTTCAAATCGTGATTGACAAAGTTCTTGTCAATTATGCATTTGCAACGCTTCAGGTTTTAACCGTTGGAATCGTCACTGCACTTTTCTTCGATGCGATACTCGCATTCTTGCGTCGATATTTGTTGCTGCACGCGACCAGCAAGATCGATATCCGAGTGGCCACTCGCACCTTTGGTCATATGCTAAGTCTGCCGATGAATTACTTCGAACAGACCACGGCCGGTGTGTTGACCAAACACATGCAGCAAACCAACAAGATCCGCGAATTTTTGACGGGCAGTCTGTTTTTGACCATGCTCGATTCTACCGCTCTGATCATCTTTTTGCCGATTTTAATATTTTACAGCGTGCCGCTAACGGTTGTCGTGTTGGGATTTTCTGCATTGCTGGGAGTCAATATTGGCCTATTGATGGGTCCGTATCGACGCCGGCTTGAAGCGTTATATAACGCTGAAGGCGAACGCCAGGCGATGTTGGTTGAAACCATTCACGGTATTCAGACGGTTAAAGCGCTCAGCATGGAACCCGTGCAGCGTAAGAGCTGGGATCAAGCGTCCGCGCAAGCGGTTAGCATGCATTTTAACGTCGGCAAAATTTCGATAACGGCGTCGACGATTTCAAAATTCCTCGAGAAACTACTGACTGTCTCAATCATCTGGTTTGGTGCTCAAATGGTTTTAAAAGGAACCTTGAGCGTTGGTGAATTGGTTGCGTTTCAGATGATCGCAGGCCGGGTTACTGGACCGTTGGTTCAATTGGTTTCGCTGGTTCACACGTATCAGGAATGTGAATTGTCAGTGCGAATGCTTGGCAGTGTCATGAACCGTGAAACCGAAGCCGGCATTGGACATGGCTTGCGTCCGCCACTTCAAGGTGCGATTGAATTCGACAACGTGACATTCAACTACATTCCAACCAGCCCTCCCGCTTTGGACCATGTCAGTTACAAGATTAAAGCGGGCAAGATCATCGGTGTCGTTGGGCGAAGCGGATCCGGGAAAACGACGATCACTCGAATGATTCAGGGCATGTATCGACCGCAATCGGGTCTGATTCGAGTTGATGGACTGGACATGCGCGAACTGGATATTGCTCATCTGCGGCAAAACATCGGCGTCGTTCTGCAGGATAATTTCCTGTTCCGTGGAACGGTCCGCGATAATATCGCAATGGCAAAAACGAATTGTAGTTTTCAGGAAGTCGTTTACGTCGCCAAAATGGCAGGTGCCGATGAATTTATCGAACGCTTGCCGCAATCGTATGACACCATGCTGGAAGAAAACGGTTCGAATCTTTCAGGCGGACAGAAACAACGATTGGCAATTGCGCGGGCATTGTTGAAAGATCCACGAATCTTGATCTTTGACGAAGCTACCAGCGCTTTGGATCCTGAAAGCGAAGCCATCATTCAAAAGAATTTGAATCGCATTGCCCGAGGCAGAACCGTAGTCATCGTTTCGCACCGTTTGTCAACATTGACAAAATGCGATGCGATCATGGTACTCGATCGCGGCAAGTTGGAATCAGTTGGAAACCATCAACAATTACTGAACAAGAGCAAGACGTACAAAGAGCTATGGCAACAACAAATGGGCAGCCCGTAAAAGAGAGCGTTCATGAAGGGCGAAATCGCCGCCACCGGGAAGCTCGCATCGAGCACGTCCGGAAACGAGCATCGCACGAACGTATTATCAATGAGTTTCAATCCGATGCGGTTGAACTTGAGAATCGCCGTCCGCCGGGCGGCGCTCGTTGGACGTTGTATGCGGTTTGCGGATTGATTACATCGTTTATCGTTTGGTCGTGTTGGGCTCAAGTCGACACGATCGTGGTCGGGCAAGGGAAATTGATTACCACCGAAGACGCTGTTGTTGTTCAGTCCTTTTCAACCGCGCCGATTCACAGTCTCGAAGTTCGATTTGGTGATCGAGTTAAAGCCGGACAGCTGGTGGCTACGTTGGATACTACATTTAGCGAAGCCGATTTGATTCAGTTGAACGCACGTAAGAATGCCAATCAGGCAGCGGTCGCGAGACTGGATGCGGAGCTACACGGTGGTGATTTTTCGATTGCTGGACGTGAGAACGATCGTGAATGGTTGACTCAACAGATTCTATTCCGCGAACGACGACTGAATTTTCTAGCGGAGCTGGCCAAGTTTGAAGCGGAAAAAGGCAAAATCGATGTGACAATTGAGGACACTCAGGATCAAGTTGAGAGTCTTAAGGAAAAAGTTCCAACTTTCTTTTCGATTTACGAATCACAGGCCAAATTGAGAAAGAGGGGCAACGCGTCAGTGATTGACCTCAAAAGTGCTGAATTGAACTGGAAGGATTCTCAACTTGAGTTAAGCAATGCCGAAAACCGGATCAAAGAGCTTGAAGCAGATCGCAAATTCAAAGAAAAGGAAGTGGACGCCTTCATTGCCGGAATGCGTTTGCAAGCCGCCAATGATTACTCGGAACTGACCCAGGAACTTTCTGGCGTCGAGCAGGAAATCAACAAGGCGATGCGAATGGATGAGCTATTGGAGTTACGTGTTCCAGTGGATAGCGGGCACAATGAGTTTGTTGTTTTTGAAGTTGCCGAACGGTCAGTCGGTTCAATTTTGCAAAAAGGTGAACCGCTGTTCAAATTAATTCCGATTGACGTACCGATGGAGGCAGAGGTTGATATTACAGGAAAAGACGTTGCCAAGCTTCGTACTCTGGTTGATGTACCCGAAGACGGCGAGCTTCCAGATGGCTCGAAAGTAACGATCAAGTTAAGTGCTTTTGATTATCAGGATCATGGGACGTTGGATGGTTATGTTCGCGCCGTAAGTGAAGGTGTCTATGAAGAGCAAAATCAGGCGACCGGTTCCACCAATGCGACCTACAAAGCACGAATCAAGTTGCTCGATACGACGCAATTGGAAAACGTGCCCAAAGATTTCCGATTGTTACCAGGAATGTCAACGACCGCCGAGATCAAAGTCGGTCGTCGCCGCGTGATCCATTATTTTGTTTATCCATTGCTGCGTTACCTGGACGAAGGCCTGCGCGAGCCGTAGACATCGAATGCTGGTGATAAACGTAAACGGTCACCAAACGTCAAAGTAAAAAAATAGAAGTTGATCATAAGCCGGGTTTTGTACACTTGCGTGCGACGATCATTTATCTAGACCGAACATTGCTGAACGGTTCAAGCAGCCTACCCGAAAGTCATTGCGACGGACTACCGCTCCTTCCTGCTTGGCCTTGCTCCGAATGGGGTTTACCTAGCTGAACGAGTCACCTCGCCCACTGGTAGGCTCTTACCCTACCCTTTCACCCTTACCATCCCGTAAACGGGATTCGGCGGTCTACTCTCTGTGGCACTTTCCCTGGTCTCACGACCGGTCGGCGTTACCGACCATTCTGTCCTGCGGAGCCCGGACTTTCCTCTCGCGGTTGCCCGCCAGCGATCGTCCGATCAACTTCTATTTCAATTGTACAGGAAGCCATTGAAAGCCGCAGGTTCGCATAAAGTCCTTGAGAGGGATTGATTCATAATTTCTTTCAACGATTGCGGATTTCAAATCACAGACAATTGTTTCAACGGTTATGCGGCTGTGAGAGATAATCATGACCTAATTGTTGGGTGGGCTGGGATGAGATCGAAAAATGTCTGTAAGAAACATTCTGGCAGGTCTTGCCGTCTGTAAGATTGGGCGTTAACGCGAATCCGGTTCTTCGGGTTTGCCTTGTGCAGCAAAGCGCCTCGTTGATGAGCTCATGAATTTCTTCGGTGTTTTTTCGTTCTCGCCAAACCTGACGCAATACGTTTTCTGCAAGTTTCGGTTTCCCTGTTTTCAACAGAAAGAAATACTGGTCGGTAATCGCCGAAACTTTTTTCATAAAGAAATGTTTAAGAACCAAGACTGCGGGCTACCGGGATATTGAAGCAATACTACTGTATCTAGAGGTGATGAGATTCGCGCACTATTGATGTTTTTAACACTACTGTTCACGGCAGCGTGTTTGTCTAATGCGGTTGGGCAAGACGGCACTGGGAACACTTATAAAACGCTCAACGGTAAACAGCCGCTTGGAATTCGTGTGGTCTATGTCGGCGCTGCCAGGAAATTTGAACGCACCAATGAGTGGATGAATTTCTTGAAAGCCAATTTCGAACACGTCAGCCATGTTCGATCCAGTCAATTCGTCGCTGCTGACTACGAGAAAACCGATGTTTTTGTTTTTGACCAAGAACAGTCCCGTTTGATCGAAACAAGTAGAAATTCAATTGGGATTGTGGGGCCGCCAGCGCCCAAGCTGCCACCCGGATTTGATCGTGCTTCGATTCTGATTGGATTTTCAGGAACGAATGTGGCACGTTCAAGAGGAGTGTTTTTTGATGATTTGTGACTTTGCCTAGGAAAATTTGCTCACGGGTTTGAGCAAGAGCATCCAGTTTTTTCGTCGCCCATTTCGATTGACTTAAATCAAGAAGAGTTTGAAAGACCGGTTAGCTATCGTAATTACCATTCGGGCCGGGAACTGCCAGACAAAATGTTGGGCGTTCGTATGTTCGATCGTGATTCGACGCCAATCAGTATCCGAATAGGGACAGTTTCGACTCCTCAATCATTTCTTCAAGCTCCCGACGCAGAAATCATCAGTGCCGGTACCAATTCGAGATCCTGTCGTTCCGTTGCCATTGGTCGGCATGGAAATTACCTGGGTTGGGGGTTCGCGATTGATCCCAGCCACATGACGCCAGCTGCAAAAGCGATGTTCGTTAATTCGGTTGTTTATATTTCCAAATTTAGTGGAAAAACTCCCAAGACCACCATTCCTACAGGTGGGTTCCTCAAAAGGCAATTGATCTACCAACCCCGGGATGCGCTTTTGGACGTCCCCTCGGCATTGCGGAATGCAAAGGCTGTTTACCAAGACTCTTTGACCACCCTGGAAGAGCAAAAAAGAACCGTAAATAAAATTGAAGCCATTGCCGAGACTCGTACTCTGACACAGTACGAACAGCTCTATTTGAGGATGGCGCGTCGAACGGTGAAAACCCTGGATGGGAAGAAAACTGAATCAGAATCGGAGTTCGTGCAAAATCACTTCAAACGTCACGCGGGTCAGAAGCTGTTCAATCAATTTGGCATGGATATTCAATCCTACGACGAGCATTTTCAACAGCTTGCACCGACGAGCTATTTCGATCCTTCGAAATTTGATTTTGTGGTTTGCAAAGAATCGCAGGAGCTTGGAATTCCAGTTGGAGACGTGCGGATACTCGACAAAGCTATAGAAATGTTGGAGTCCGATTCGAAAAACAAAACCGCCAATACACTTTTGCGCCGCTACACAACCGAGAGGTTCAAGTCGCCTGAAGAATGGCGTGATTGGTTGACACGAAACCGAAGTCGCTTGTTCTTTCACGAAGTTGCCGGATACAAGTTCTTTGTGAACGACCTTGACAGAAGCTTCAGTGCAACCGCCGATCCCGATGAACGGCCCATGGGAAAAACGGAAGAATGGGAGCCCGACCAATTCAATCCGGTTTCCATAACGATATCGTTAGAAGCGAACAGGTCAGCTCCAAAGAGCACCTATATGCTGCGCGTCAGATTCAAGATTCTGGAGAAATGGCATATTTATAAAACTGGCGATGCTAAAGGCGTCTACACTCCGACGAAGATCGCATTGGAACTTCCGGAAGGTGTTTCGATGAGTGAAGACTGGAAACAGCCGGATGCCAAAACAGGTAGTGCAGGGACACAGATCTACGAAAATGACGTCCAGTTTGAGAGGACGCTGAAATTTGATGCCGAGCTAAAAGGCACAGTCTCGATTCCAGTCACTATTGAGTACATGGCGTGTGACGCCAACCGTTGTTTGCCCTCGAAAAAAGAAAAACATACGGCATCGGTATCGGTAAAAAAATGACACGTAAGCTGGAACGACCGACCGAATACTTGTTCTTGTACGCTGGATTCCTGTTAGTCGCGCTGTGCCCCGTTGTCACGATGGCTTGGCTGGTTTCTTCCTCGATCGCTCAACACCAAGCGGCTGCCGAGCCTTCGTTTGCAACCGACAACCTGCCGAATGAGGAAAATCGGATTTAGTGCGTGTTCGTTTGGGGTCAACAGGAAGTTGCGTGACGATAATCGCCTGGGATTTGTCAAAATGAACTAGAAGTCGCCCAAGACGTTGTCGACGAGCTTATCCAACGGAGAATTCGGTTTAGCTTTGACTACGATTCGATCGTTGGGGTGAAGCGCGTAATCCTGTTCGTATTTGACATTCTTGCCAGTCTTGAATTCGACAGGAAGCTTTAACGTTCCACCATCAGGAAGCTGGCGGTATAGATCCACGCTCATCGCTGAAAATTGCTTTTTCGCGCCAGATTCGTCCAGTGCGTTTTGTACGGTTGTCGGTTTTGTGATCGATCCCTTGTAAAGTTTGGGCTCACCAAAACCCTTATGTATTTCGACATAGTACCGGGAAGTGGGACCCGCTTCGGTCGTTTCCGGAGGCAATTGCTCCTGACCCAATTTTGGAAAAACGCCGCAACCTGTAAGCACAAAACAGCACAGCAGTCCTGACAAACAGATACTCTTTTCCCATTGTCGCATTTCAATTCCTCACATCGCTTGAAAACGGCCAGTATTCATATCCAAAAACCGGCACATCCTTGTATTCGGCATCGGCAGCCTAACCGGTAAACTTTAACATTAGGTCCGCGTGATGGCTTCTATCACATTTTAGGCAATTCGATATAGTGCGATTGGGTTAGGAATTCGTGGTTGGCGAGCAAATGTATTCGAATAAAGTCGTAGTAGTCGCCGGCGGTTCACGGGGCCTGGGCCTTGAAATCGCCAACGAATTTGCGAGGCGGGGCGCGACAATTGTGTTGCTAGCACGCGATATCGAGCGGTTAAAAAATGCCGCTAAGACGGTTGCGAAATTTTCTAACCATCAGCCTCACATTTTCGCTGTCGATTTGACCAATTTCGATGCTACTTCGAAAGCAGTTTCCGATATCGTTGGGCAAACTGGACGGATCGATGTCTGGGTCAACGCGGTCGGTCAATCGATACGGACGGCGTTTTCAGATTGTACGCCTGATCAGTACCGCCAGTTGATGGAGCAGAATTTTTTTGCCAGTGTAAACGGTACTTTGGCGTCACTGGATGCAGTGGCGTTGACCAGTGGCAGTCTGGTGAATATCGGGTCGCTCGCGTCCCGGACCGCTTGGCCGTTTCTTGCACCTTACGTTACCAGCAAACACGCCCTTGCGGGTTTCGCCAAGCAAATTCGTCTTGAGGGACCCGAGAACGTGCATTACTTGTTTGTCTGCCCTGGCCCCATCAAATCGGACCCAAACGCGAATCGCTATTCAGATCAAACCGATGGACTGCCTGAATCAGCCAACAAACCCGGAGCGGGCGCGCCCGTAAAAGCGATCGACCCGATCTGGTTAGCTGGAAAAATCGTTGACAGCTGCGCTAAACGAAGGCGTGAAATTGTGGTGCCTTTTAAATCGCGTCTGCTATTCATATTGGCTGAATTAATGCCAAATTTCGCGGACTCATTGGTCCGGCGTTTTAGCAGTAAATAGCCTCTATGTAGCTTTGTGTAGTCGTTTCCGACGACCCACTAGTGCTTGGTGTTTACTTTTGAGGGCTCAATCGAATCTTCATAGACGACCCCGGAGAAGTAATTCATGCAAGCCAATTCTGCAATTTCCTTGTTGAACGTCCATGGTTGACTATGGAATTCGCAGAAGTCACGAGCCTGATGCAGAAGATCAAGAACGTGACAGAAACGGAACGGTCGCCCAATACGCTTGTAATGATATTCGATCAAGTAATCCAATACTTCCGGATCAGTGTTAACGTCGTATTGTTGAACGAGTGCATTGAAGAGTTGGCGGAATTGCAGTTCCGTTGGATCGAAGACTTCGATCTTGTAAGGGATTCGACGTAGGAAAGCTTCATCACATAACGACTGCGGCGCGATGTTGGTTGAGAAGATCAACAACTGGTCAAATGGCAGTTGAACCTGGCGGCCGGACGGCAGCACAGCATAGTCATGGCCGGCTTCCATAGGAACGATCCAGCGATTAAGCAATTCGTCGGTGCTGATTTGCTGTCGACCGAAATCGTCAACGACCAGGCAGCCACAGTTGCTTTTCAAGTGAATGGGGGACTCGATGATACCAGTCAACTTGTTAAGTTTTGCTTCCAAATTATCAAGCGTTAATTCGCCACCAACCACGATACATGGGCGATCGATACGAATCCATCGTTCGTCGATCGTTGTGTCAAGCGTAAGTCCGTCGCCTTTTGGTAATGGCGCCGCTTTGTGAACTGTCGGGTCGTAAATGCGAATGATGTCACCACCAATGGAAATACTTCTTGGGATCCATATCGCCGCGCCTAACGAACGAATAAGTCTGCGTGCGATTGTGGATTTTCCGTTTCCAGGAGGCCCGTACAAGAACATGCTGCGTCCGGAATTGACGGCCTGGCCCAGCTGGCTGATCATCATCTTTGACGCGACAAGACCATTGAGAGCTGCTGCAATGTCGTTGAATTTAGGGCGTGAATTGCGAATCGACTGGCGTTTTATCGCATTATTGTATTCGTGCAGCCCAACCGGTGCCGCTCCACAATAAGTGCTGCGTTCCAAATGCAAACGCGCCTGTTCCTGGCCTTTAGGGGTTAGCTGATATGCTGAATCGCCCACTACCGAGGTAGATTTGATCGAGACCAGCATTTCGGATTTTAGCACATTCAAAATAGGGTCAAGGATTTCAAATGGAAGCTTAACCTGATCGGCAATTCTACGAGCTGCGTTGACGCCGTGAAGAAAAAGGAACTTCAAAATCAGTGGACTTAGATCCGCCGCATTCAATCCAGATTCCTTGAGCGATTTTGGCCGGGTTGGGATGAAATCGTCCCGCTGGTTATCTGTAGCTTCTTGTGGTGGTGCCAGGGTTTGGACATTGGTTCCCAACGAAGCGGTCACATCCAGCGGCTGAAAATTCTCTGATTCAAAATTTGAATTGCTCATAACTTATCCATGTCTTGAGTGCACGTTGTCGTCTGTTGGTTGTAGAGGGCTGCAACACAGGAAAATTCGTTACAACCTGACTTGATCTACTTGATGTATTGATCGATCTATGGATGTCATCGTCAATCCAAACAGCCAAACGCGTCTGGCAGTAATTAAGCCAATAAATGCGGACTGTCCGGAAAAATCGGCAGCCTGACCGGCCGGGGTAAGCTACATTTTCCAAACCAATTCCCCAGCCAGAACAATAGCATGATCCACGTACGCGATCTGACCAAGATTTATACGGACATCCAATCAGAAGAATTCGTGGCACTTAACCGCGTCAGCCTCGATGCGATGCCAGGTCAGATACTCGGGTTACTCGGTCCCAATGGTGCCGGCAAAACGACGGCACTGAGGATTCTCAGTACGGTTTTGAAGCCCACAAGTGGCACCGCGACCATCAATGGATTCGAGATTTCCAATTCCCCAGAATTGGTTCGCCACCAGATCGGTTTCGTTTCGACCAACACCGCCATTTACGATCGAATGACCGCCTGGGAAATGGTGCAGTATTTCGGTCGGCTATACAGCATGGATGAAGAAAAGCTGCAGTTTCGAATGGAGTCGATTTTTGAACGCTTCAAAATGAACGAAATCAGGAATTTGCTTGGCAGCAAAATGTCGACCGGAATGAAGCAAAAAGTATCCATTGCTCGGGCGATTGTTCATGATCCGCCAGTCCTCATTTTTGATGAAGCAACTTCAGGCCTCGATATTCTGGTTGCCCGAGAAGTGCTTAATACGATCGAGCTTTTGCGTGAGCAAGGCAAATGCCTGATCTTTTCATCGCACATTATGTCAGAAATCAGTCGGCTTTGTGACAAAGTCGCCGTGCTGCATCGAGGAACTCTCATTGGTTCAGGAACGATGCAGGAATTGGCAGAAGAATACGATGAACCAGATTTTGAAGAATTGTTTTATAAGATGATTTCGAAGTCTGAATATGAAAACCACTCATCACCAGCAAAAATTTAATTGGATATATAGAAATGAAGTGGGACAACGTAAAACTGATTTTAGCGCGTGAGCTAAAGGATCAGATTCGAGATCGCCGTACGTTGTTCACCGTTCTGGTGTTGCCGCTGTTGTTGTACCCGTTGATGGGTATTGCGATGCTGCAGATTTCTCAGTTTACGCAGCAACATCCGATCAAGATCTGGATGGTTGGCGTCGAAAACCTTCCAGAATCTCCAGCGTTGTTAATCGACGGCGAGTTTAATCCGGCCCTTGTAAACGCATCTGCCAAGAACATCACGCTTGACGTGGACAAAAGCGAAAACCAAATTCTTGCATTTATCAAGAAAGTTCGTGAGTCAAACGAATTTGAGCATGGAGAACGAGTTCTCAACGACGTGTTGCAGAGTGAGCTGGAGAATCGAAATGCCGATTTGGCTGTGTTTTTTCCGGAGCCGATAGAGATCAACTCGTCAGATTCCGTCAGCGGTAAAGCTGAAATGCCGGCGATCATCATTTTTCAAAATTCTGCACGCGATGAATCCAAAATTGCCGCGCAGGAATTCAATGAGGTTGTTATTCGGTGGCGTCAGACCATCACCAAACGGATCCTGTCGGAAAAGAAAGTAGATACTCAATCGCTAAATACGTTTGTGGCTGTCCACAATGACGTGGCCGACGAACAATGGAAGCAAGCGGCCACATGGTCAAAAATCCTTCCTTTTATCGTAATGATTTGGTCGCTTACGGGAGCCTTTTATCCTGCAGTTGATCTTTGTGCGGGTGAAAAAGAAAGAGGCACTTTCGAGACGCTGCTAAGTAGTCCAGCCAAACGAAGCGAAATTGCGATCGGAAAATTGTTGACAGTAATTTTCTTCAGCATGACGACTTCGTTTCTGAATTTAATCAGCATGGCATTCACCGGTATGTTTGTGATCACTCGACTTGGCCAACAAATGCCAGGCGGAGCTATTCAGGCATCGTTAGGGCTGCCGCCACTGAGCTCGATTTTATGGTTGTTGTTGGCGCTGCTTCCGATTTCGGCACTCTTCAGTGCGGTCGCACTGGCAGCGGCTTCGTTCGCCAAGAGTAGCAAGGAAGGCCAATACTATTTGGTTCCATTGATGATGATTTCGATGCCGCTGATGATGTTGCCGATGATGCCTGCGGCGAAATTGGACCTGGGTTCAAGCTTGATTCCAGTAAGCGGTTTGATGTTGATGTTGCGAGGCTTGATTGAAGGCCAATATTCAGAAGTTGCCCGCTACGCTGGACCCGTTGTAGCGGTCACGTTGATCTGCTGCTGGCTGGCAGTCCGTTGGGTGGTTGTGCAATTTAGCAGCGAGTCGGTGATTTTCCGACCGAGCGAAAGATTCAGCGTTGGCGTCTGGCTGAAGAATGCAGTTGCAGAACGTCATGATTTGCCATTAGTGGGACACGCATTATTGTGCGGTGTACTTATTTTGGTCATTAAGTTTTTCATGAGCCTGGGTGCCAGTGTGCCAGACAGCTGGATGGCATTTTCAAAACAGACAGTTATCGTTCTGATCGCTTCGGTCGCGGTGCCTGCCGTTTTGATGGCAATGTTTTTGACTCGCCGGCCCACAAAAACGCTGCGGTTAAAGACGTGCCGAGTACCGGTTGCCTGTGGCGCTGTTTTGCTGGCGATTTGCTTGCATCCTTGCGTGATGTGGCTGACCAATTTAGTCATGTACCTTTACCCAATCTCAGCAGATTTGTCTGTCATGGAGCAGGTAATGGGTGCGATCATGGCCGACGCTCCAGGCTTTTTTGCAATCATCCTGGTTCTGGCATTGGCACCGGCGGTGTTTGAAGAGATTGCATTTCGTGGATTCATCCTGTCTGGATTGCAATCTCGGGGCAATGCATTTAGTGCGATCTTGATCTCCAGTCTTTTGTTTGGGATGGCGCACTCGATCTTGCAGCAGTCAATCATCACTTTCTTCCTGGGCTGTTTGCTTGGCATGATTGCGATTCGAACGGGTAGCCTGATCCCATGCGTGCTGTACCACTTTACTCACAATTCGATTTCGACAGCGATGTCGATGATCACCGCGGAATCGATGGCAAGGTTTCCGTTGTTGAAGCTGCTGCTGGTTAAATCAGAATCAGGCGGCTACGAGTATTCGACATTAAGTGCGGTCGCAATGGCGGTCGCTGCGGCGGGACTTATTGGATGGTTCTGGGCGTTGGGAAAGGAAGATAAATCCAGTCAGGTCGCCGAACAAGTCAACAACCATAAGTCTGATCTGCGGCTAGGATTCGAAGCGTTTGTCGCCAAGATTTCGGCGAAATAAGAAGCTCCTGGCTACAAATAAATCTAACTAACTTGCTTAACTGTTAGGCTCATCTTTTGCTGGGGCATCGGAAGCCAGGTCTTTCCATTTCATCGCTCTTTGCATCGGTTCGATACGTAAAACGACTTCGCCGTTTTGAAAGATACGTACTGTACCGCTGGATTGACTAACCACAACGGCAATGGCTTTCGTATTCTTGCTGATCGCTGCGCCGGCAAAATGCCTTGAGCCGAGACCAGTTGTCATCGTCAGTTCCACTGGTGGTGTATCGATTATTCGAGCACAACTTTCAACCGTGCCGTCGGCTGAGACAATAAACATACCGTCCAATTGTGCCAGTTCTTTTACGCCTTCACGCACTTTTGAATCCAGCAGACCGCGTTCTTTGCGAGTGTAACCCTTCATCGCATCGAATCCACCAGGCCGGCTTTGTTCGGTAACTTTTCGATGGTCACCGACGACAAACATGGTTCCAACCGGTTTTCCTTCGCGACCCTCTTTGCCTATTTCGACGGCAAGATCAACGACAACTTTCAGTGTTTCGAGCGGTACTTTCGTTTCGAGCTTTCTCAAATCCCGTGCCGTCAATCGAACCAGTCTTTCAGTCAGCTTTAACACGCTGATGGTATCGATATTGTCTGAATCGAAGCTGCTGTAGACGGCGACGACGTTCGAACCAGGTTGGATGTGTTCAGCGGCAACACCTTCCAGTACTGCTTGGGTCAGGCGATCTTGAATCGAAGAAACTGGCATATCCAATGGGATATTGATCAGATCGGATTCCTGAATTTTTTCGTTAACTTCGGCAGCCGCCGATGCAAGCAGGATTTCCGCCTTGCTGGCCGAATTCTTCTTCTGCAGCTTGGGCAAATTTACCGCACGTTCCAGCAGGATCAGAATCGCGTCGGCGTCGGTCGTTTTGGACAGCCTGACAGCGGAATCAACAAATGAGAAAAACGTTTTCTCGTCCTGAATTGCTGCCATAGACCTGAATTACTTTGAATTGCCAAACGTTATGAAGAGACTCCAATGTACGTTCTCGGCAAAGTATTGACAAGTTGCGGACGCCTAATGCATTTGACGTTTCGAGAGTTTGCGGCGCGGCAGGAAGAGCCTATCGAATGGTCGTCGTATCGCGTGAGGCTATCGATTGGCGGTTGGCGTTGCCGATATACGTTTGCCAGGCGGCGACGTCGGCACCGAGCTTTTCGCCAGTAACTTTTTCCAATGATTCGGTGGCCCGTAGCTGAATAGCTGGATTGTTGTCGGTCAGTGCCAAAGATAGTGCCGAAACCGCGGAAGGATCGTTAAATGTACCCAACGCTCGGGTTGCCTGTAGGCGAACGTCGACATCGGTATCGCTTCCGATCATTTCCTGAAGTTGTGAAACCGATGCTGAACTATTAACTCGTTTCCAGCTTTCGATGGCTGCAATTCGTACCCGAGAATCTGGATCGCGGCTGGCTAAATGCAATGCTTCGATACTTGCGGTGGCCGGCAAATCGGGCAGAAGACTGATCGCGTGCAGCTTAACCAGCAGGACGGGATCACGGTGGATAATGTTTTTCAGTTGATTGGCTGCTTGATTTTGGGCGTCGGCAGAGCTGTTTTTGGCCTGAGCGACCAGTTCGCTAAGTTGCCGTTTGCGCTCAAACAGCGTATCAGCCTGTTGTTCTTCAGCACTCCATTTTTCCTGAGCCCAAGGCGAATAGTGCCCAGCTTTCCAAAAAGGGCCTTCGGCACAGCCGATTAGGGCAAGACAACAAACGATTACAGCAATTGGCCGACAACGTGACATCACAAGTCCGTTCGATTTCAATATGGAGATGACGGAGGACTTTAGCAAAGGGTATGAGTTAACAGCAAGGCATGGATTCTGGTGTTTTGCTAGCTCTTTGGCAAATGATCATTAGACGCTGGCAAGCAGATGGACAGGATTTTGAGTGTGCGCATAAAAAAAGGGTACCTTCGGAGGATGGAAGGTACCCAAAATGACTAACCAATTCTTTCGAATTGACTATGCCACTGGAGGTTCGGTTGGAGGTCCGCCTGCTGCCGCTTGAACTTCGATATTCTTCGGAGTCTGTTGGGTTTGAGGCTGACTTTCATCATAGTACTTGGCACCGTAGCCGTAACCGTAACCATAGCCGTAGCCATAACCGTTGTAGGCGTAGCCGGCACGATAAGCACCATATGTGTATTGCGATCCGTAACCACTTTGAGCACCAACACCGTTGACAACCAAGCCAACAATATTTGCTCCAAGGTTTCGAAGAATGTCTGTCGCACGCTCAGCACTGATCTTAACGTTCTTCTTAATACGAAGCGTCAAGACTACCCCGTCAACACGGGCAGCAACTGGGCAAGGATCGGTTACCGCAAGCAGTGGCGGTGTGTCGATCACGACAAAGTCGAATTCTTCACGAAGTTCTTCGATCAAGTCTTTCACTTGAGGTGAAGTACTTAGTTCCGCAGGATTGTTGGGCTTGGCACCGCAAGGCATAACGTAGAGTTGTTCAACTTCTTCACAATCGAAGACAACATCTTGCCATTGCGTTTGGCCCGTAAGGATCGTTGCGAAACCTTCTTTGGAATTGATACCAAAAGTTACACCTTGGCGAGGACGTCTCATATCCGCGTCGACCAGAAGAACTTTCTTTCCGGACTGAGCGATTGAAACGGCCAAGTTAGAAGCCATGGTTGATTTACCATCACCAGGTGTTGGGCTGGTTACTTGAATAACCGAGCTTTGAGTACCTTTAGTGTTGAAGAATAAAGCTGTACGAACGGCTCGGAATGCTTCAGAGGACTGAGATTTTGGCCGGTGGTAAGTACAGATGATCGGATCGATCAGTGAATTCTCTACAAGGTATCGCTTGCTCTGGCTGATTACAGGAATGTGACCGATCAGAGGCAAGTTCAATTGCTTCATGATTTCATCAGGATTGTGGAAGGTCTTGTCTGCAAGATCAACCAAACATCCTAGGCCGAAGCCGGACAGCAGGCCAAGCAAGCCACCGACACCGAGTGAAACAGGCAGGATTGGCCAAACTTGTTCGCCAACACGTGCAACCATCAGGTTTGTAAAGTAGAAACCTTTTTGGTTGACGCCCTGCTCCATGCCGGTTGGTGCAATTTCGACAACCTTTTGACGAGCGACATCCAGCATGCTGGTGATCTCTTCGCGTTCAAGTTCTTTGTCAGAAATTCTGTCTGCCAAATTTTGATGTCTTGAAGATTGCATAGAATGCTTACGAAGTTTCTCCTGGGCTCCCTTCAAATTGGCAACCAAGTCAGTGATTTGAACATCCAAAAGCTTTGACATTCGGCCAAGAATGACGTCATCAGGTTCGTTCAAGTCGACTCCACCACCGTCGTCGGCATTTTGTCGAAATTGTGACCACATTTGAGCCTGAGCTCTTCGCGATTGAACTTGCGGGTGCGTTGGGCCAAATCTTTGCAGGGCAACTTGCAATTCAATGTTAGCTTGGGCAATTCGTTGTTCAATTTGGAAACTCGCACGATACTGTTCGTTGGCAACGGCATTGTTACCGCCAGAACTGTTGATTTTCTTTTCTTGCTCTAGATTCCAGACCATTTCTTCGATAGCTGTTTCACCAGAGGCGATTGCACTATCAACACGCTCTTTCTCAAGAATCAATTGTTTCAATGTCGCCTGATACTCTTCGATCTGAGGGAAAAGTTTGCCGATTGCAAGCTCGTGGATCGTCGATTTTCCTTGAATGACAGGAACCTGTACCTGGCTACGAAGTTCAGAAATTTGCTGATTCACTTCTTCGTATTTTGATTCGAAGACGAGTTGGGTGTTCTTCAATACGTTGACGTATTCGTCCGTTTCGTTTTCGTACTGAAGTTCAAGTTGTTCGTTATACGATTTAATAACATTGTTCAAAATCGTTGCCGAATCGTTCGGGCTGGTTGAATGATACGTCAATTGGTAGATCAACGGATCTTCACGGTCGGGTACGATTGCTAAATCTTCCAAGACCAATTCAACCACTTCTTCTTTCGAAAGGTCAACGAACGAATCCAAAACGAATAGATTGTTTTTGTCCAGACAGCGTTCGATACTCGTGTACTGTGCGATCGATCTATCGTGACGAATGTTGAATTTCTCAGAATCGGGAAGCATGAGCTCTGAACGAGCCAGTCGCAATGCAACTGGATCTTTTGGCTCAATACGAATGTTGGCGCGACTCTCATAGATGACGTCGGCTTGAGCGTTGTATAACGCTCCAAGAATTACGCCGGTTAGTAGACCTAAAAAGATCAACCATTTACGACGGCTAATAACACCCCAGAAGTCAAAATTCTGTTGCTCTTCATCACCACCAAATCCGGCAAAGACGAGCGGTTGCGGTGCTGCAACCTGATTGTTAGGTAAATTTTCCACGGTTATCCTCCAAAAGTGGCAATACAATGACTTGAACCGATGTCCCTTATAAAAACCCAGAGGCTTTTGTTGGGGACGGGGAAACGTTACTCCAGTGACGTTTACAAGTACCAATATATCAAGAGAGATCCGAATCTCAAGATTTTAAATGAATCTCTTTCTTGAGATTTATTTTCGAAGGGCGATTATCTTGCCCAAGTTTCGTAATCCGAATTTGCCGGACAGTTGGTGTGATCTGGCCGACCCGTAACAGCTTGCCTGATCGCATCCTTTTTCCCATGCAAAAATCGTCGTAAATCAGGCATATGTTTCATCTTGGAATCATTTGGTGACTTTTCCAAACAGCACTTAAAAATCAATGACAGCATTGATAAATTCATGGGCTATGAAAAAAACTCCAATGATGCAGCAATACGATAAAGCCAAACAGGAATGCGGCGATGCCCTGCTTCTTTTTCGCATGGGCGATTTTTACGAGCTTTTCTATCAGGATGCAGAAATTGCAGCCAAGTCGCTCGGGCTGACTTTAACCAGTCGGGACAAAAGTAAAAACGCGGTTGCGATGGCCGGGTTTCCTCATCACCAACTTGATGGATACCTGAGCAAGTTAATCAAACAAGGTTTTCGAGTTGCTGTTTGCGAGCAAGTCGAAGATCCGAAAACTGCCAAGGGTTTGGTGAAACGTGAAATCAGCCAGATCGTTTCTCCAGGCACGATCACAGATGCGGCTTTGCTTGAACCGAATCAAAGCAACTATCTTGCGGCAGTCGTTGTGCCGGAAAAAGGAAGCGACCTTTATGGCCTGGCATGGATCGATCTGTCGACTGGCCGATTTATGCTTTCGGCAGTGCCGGAGTCTAAGCTCGTTGATTTGCTGGCGCGCGTTAATGTTCGCGAAGCGATTGTGGTTGAAAAGGAAAAGGAAGCGTTGTCTGCGATTTGCGGGCGAATTCAAATGACGACTCGTCCGTCCTGGTCGTTTGCTGCCAAGCATACGTATGAGTTGTTGCTTACGCATTTCCAAGTGGCTTCGCTGGACGGCTTTGGCATCAACGAATCGGATTTGGTTGCAGTCCGGGCCGCGGGCGGAATTCTGCAATACATCAAGGAAGCTCAAAACAGCACACTCGGCCACATCGACCGAATCGAAAAATATAGCCCCAGCGAGCATGTTGAAATCGACGAAGCGACTTGGCGGAGTCTGGAGATTAGCCAAACGATTCGTACGGGTGAGCAAGCGGGGTCCTTGTTTTCTGTTTTGAATCGATGCGTCACGCCCATGGGTGCACGGCAGTTAGGAATCTGGCTCACGTCCCCTCTAATCGACATCAAAGAGATAAAAAAGCGCCAGGAAGGGATCGAAGAATTCACTTCCCATTCGACGCTGCGAAAAGAATTGCGTGAGCAGTTTAAGAATGTGTTTGATTTGCAGAGGCTCGTTGGAAGGGTGACTTCCGGAAGATGTTCGCCGCGAGATCTAAATTGTATCGGTCGGACACTCGAAGCACTGCCGGCGGTAAAGGCACGATTGGTGGGGCGGAAAAGTGTGTTGCTTCAAAAATTGGAATCGGAAATCGATTTGTGTGCGGATTTGCGCAGCGAACTCGATAGATCGTTGGAGAACCCCTGCCCCGCGCAATTGAAAGATGGTGGCTACATCCGCGAAGGCTACAACAAAGAGTTGGACGAGCTTAGAAAGCTGGCCGCTGGCGGTAAACAGTGGATAGCAAATTATCAGAAAACGATTTGTGAACAGACGGGGATCCCGAGCCTGAAAGTTGGCTTCAATAAAGTGTTTGGGTACTACCTTGAAGTCACCAATACGCACCGCGAAAAAGTTCCACAGGAATTTATCCGCAAACAGACGCTCAAGAATGCCGAACGATATATCACACCGGAATTAAAAGAGTACGAAGAGAAAGTTCTGTCGGCCGACGAAAAAGCTCATGCGCTTGAGAGTGAGTTGTTCAATGGGCTGCGCGAAATGGTCCGAGCCAATACGATCCGTTTGAAAACTACTGCTCAAATCATTGCCGTACTGGACACGATTTCAGGGCTAGCCGAATTGGCCGCCAGCCAATCGTATTGCCGACCAGAAATCACTGACGATCAGACTTTGATGATTACCGACGGCCGACATCCGGTGCTGGACGTGTTGGAGCCGACGGGCGCTTTTATTCCCAATGATACTGAGATCGATGAAGGCGTCGGGTTCGTGCATTTGATCACGGGACCGAACATGGCGGGTAAGAGTACTTACATCCGGCAAGTTGCGTTGATTACATTGATGGCTCAGATCGGAAGTTTTGTCCCTGCTAAAAAAGCGACCATTGGAGTGGTCGATCGGATATTTGCAAGGATTGGGGCGAGTGATGAATTGAGCCGTGGTCAAAGTACGTTTATGGTCGAGATGACCGAGACGGCGCGGATTCTGAATACGGCAACGGCTCGGTCGCTGGTTGTGCTGGATGAAATTGGTCGCGGGACAAGCACTTACGATGGTGTTTCTTTGGCGTGGTCGATCGTCGAATACATTCATGACCACGTCGGCAGTCGAACGCTCTTTGCAACGCATTACCATGAATTGACGCAATTGGAGTCGACTTTCTCAGGTGTTAAGAACTACAACGTCAATGTTCAGGAATGGGATGACAAAATTGTATTCCTTCACAAGATCGTAGCCGGCGCCGCTGATAAGAGCTATGGAATCCACGTTGCCAAATTGGCTGGAGTACCGCAGTGGGTAAACGATCGGGCAGCAAGGATCCTGGAACAATTGGAAACCGATCGTTCGCCTGACAATAATAAGCAGGCAATCAATCGCTCAGCCGAAGACTCTCGCCGAACCTTCCAAACGACTTTGTTTGAGATTGCCGACCATCCGTTGATCAACAAAATCAAAGAGCTGAATGCAGATGAAATGACTCCGATTCAGGCTCTGGAACTGATTCATCGTTGGAAACAGGAAGTCGACAACGAATCGGCATCAGCATCGGCCAACGCTGAAAATTGAACTTCGAAGTATCGGTTCACGCGATTCTAAAATCCATTGATACGATAAACAACGTAAGTTGATCTGATGTTATCTTTGTTTGGATAGATCCGGGAGAGTTTGTCTGAAACTTCGGACCCCACGATGTCTTCTTTGGATTGTTCGACCAGCAAATGGGTAACTCCGTACTCGGAAACCAGTTGCTCAAGCTGCGTGTCGTTCAAACTTAACGTTCCACCGTCTAGTTGCTCGATCCCGCGCTGGATATTTATTCGCTGCCGCCACTCGACAAGGCTGTCTGCATTTTGTGGCATGTCTTTCCATGATGAAAATTCTGCTCGGTGGGCATACCATTTAAAGGTCTGTTGCCGCACAGGCGTTAGAAACACAGAATCGCTTCGTGTATTTTTGCGAATCCAGTTACAGGCCTTTTTCCAATTCTCATATGATTGCCAGGTTCGCAGAGGTGAATCGGGGTAAGTCGGCAGTATGGTCTTGTCAGCGGCCGCACGCAAATCACTGTTTTCTTGAACGATACTGGTCAGCGAAGCCAATAACAGTAAACCGGCACTGAACCATGCCATGATGCGTTGAAGTCGCAACGGGGAATCGAAAAGTGCGTTAAACAAGCGAACGGCAAACAGTGACAGTCCAAGTGGAATTGCAAAATCTGAAAAGCGAAACCAGTAATATCGGAGCAGCCCGTTTGCGCTCTCACCCACGCCATCTGGCAAATCACAAAGGCCGCTCAACACAATTCCAATCAGCGAAATGACCAGACTGGCGTGACAAAACCAACTGAGTCGTTGGAATTCCCGGGAAATAAAAACCGAGCGTGTGACGAACAGCCAAATGGCAACCAGTATCACAAAGCGTCCGACATGAAAGGCTGGAAATCTTTGGAACAACAAATGATGAGCCAATCGTTCTTTGACCTGGATCGCGTTTGCTGCGTTCACTATTGATGGTTCAATGTTGAAATTCGCCAGCAAAGACGGCAAGCTTCCGGCGGCAGCAAATGATCCAAAAAGCAAAAAAGACAACAGCCATTGTCGCTTGCTATATTGGTTGAAATTCAGATGCACGATAGAACGCGTTAACAAGGCTTCCGTGACAATCGCAGCGAGAAAACAAAAAACGGCCCAGCCTCCAATTACTGCGTGCAGCGCCGTCGCGATTCCAAGAGCTCCAATGGCTGGTGCGATTTGCTTTTTAATGAACCAGGAAATTCCAAGTACCACGAAAATGTAAGCGACACTTTTTGCTTCGAATCCGCCGACAACCCATTCGCCTGCCATATCGAATCGGCTGCTAAGCAGCATAAAAAGCGTAGCCGATAAAACACTGAACCATCGACGTGTTGAAACACAGTGATTCAAATAAACCCATGCGACGGCAAAACCCAGCCAACATGCGATGCGACCAATCCATGCTGTGGCCTCAAGCGAAAATACGGTCGTTAGCCATCCGCAGGTCGCGAAAAAAAAGTAATGGGCGTCGGTGGATTCCAGAAAGATATCTCCATGGCACCAACTCGGGTTCCAAAACTGTTTGGCCTTGGTCAAATAATGGGACTCGTTGACACCGGGAACTACAGTAAATGCAAACGCCGCGATGACAGCGAAAACGCAAATGAATTCAAGAAATGTTGTTGTGTTTGGCCAACGAAGCTTTCGTTGATCAACTAACGCTTTGGCTTGATCGTCTTTGTTTTGTGCTTCGTTTGGATTAACTTGGAAAAATTGCCATTGGAATAGCCGTATCAGTGCCGAAACTATCGAACTGGTGCTGCTAGGCAATTGAACAGGCAACATTTTTGAACGGAAGAATTTGTGTACAAACGATTGGGACGTAACACGGTTGTACTGTTTGGCGTCGGGCATACCAATGCCCATGTGCTACGCATGTGGAAAATGGATCCACCGAAAAACGCTCAACTGATATGCGTATCCGATTTCCCGATAGTAACCTACTCAGGCATGATGCCGGGCGTGATTTCCGGCCAATATCCCAAAACAGCGATGGAAATCGATTTGATTCGGCTTGCGCAATCGGCGGGTGCTCGAGTAATTATCGGTAAAGTCGTCGGTCTGGACCACGAAAAACGCTCCCTATTGTTTGAAAATCGGCCTCCATTGCGGTTCGATATACTTTCAATTGGGATTGGTTCGAGGCCATCTTTTACAGGCGTTGATGTCGAAGACGACAGTTTGTTGTTGCCGGTAAAACCGATGCAAACTTTTTTGGATCGCCTTAGTGAAAAACTGAACAAGATTCGGGTGGAAAAGCCGAATCCGAAAATTGCGATTGTTGGTGGTGGCGTCGGCAGCATTGAAATCGCGTTTTGTTTGTATGAACGATTTTTTGGTAGCCCGCGTCACAGTGGCTGGGAGGGAATTCAAGGTGTCAAACCAGAAATTCAAATGGTCACCAGAGGCAGCGTGATCGGATCTGGATTGCTGAAAGCAAGCATTGAAAAAATTCAAGCGGAGTTAAGTAAACGCAATATTGATGTGCGTACGGATTCACGAGTAGCCAGAATCCATAAAAACGGACTTGGGTTTGAAGATGGTAACGAACTTGAAGCTGATCTGATCATCTGGGCGACCAGTGCAGTTGGGGCTCCGATTTTAAGCCAGCTAGGTTTGGAAAACGACGAGCGCGGATTCTTGCTTACTGACCAAAACTTACAAGTAACGAAAATGCCTGGCGTTTTTGCCGTTGGCGATACGGGGACAATTCAAGGCAGCAAGATCAGCAAGGCAGGAGTTTTCGCGGTTCGACAAGGTCCGATATTGAACGAGAACATTCGTCGATTGATCCAACAGAACACTAAGCTGAAAGAATTTCGACCTCAAAAGGATTTCTTGAAGCTGGTTAACTTTGGCAACGATCGGACATTGGCCGAGTACAAAGGCCGAAGCTTTTCCAATCGCTTCTGTTGGAAACTGAAAGACTACATCGATGTGAAATTCATGCGCATGTATCAAGATTACACTGCGATGGATATGTCGGACGGGCCGGATGAAGACCTGGACGAAAACGAATTGATGCGTTGTCTTGGCTGCGGTGGAAAAATTGGCAGTCAAATTCTTGGCGAAGTTCTACGTGAATTGCAAATCAATGATCATCCAGACGTGAAAATCGGACTCGACAATCCGGACGATGCGGCCGTGATCGTGGCGCACGACAATGAAATTACCGTTACCACTGATTTCTTTGCGGCCCCGTTTGAAGACCCTTATCTAGTTGGCAGAATCGCGGTCCTGAATTCAGCGAGTGACTGTTTTGTGATGGGGGCCAGACCCACATCGGCATTGGCGATTGTTCAAATTCCACTTGGCCACCCGCGCTCGCAAACGCAAGTGATGCATGAAATCATGTCGGGAAGTGTTGAGGAGCTGAATCGGATGGGGGCGGCGATTGTTGGTGGCCATTCGATCGAAGGCCCGCGAACGATGATCGGCTTTACCGTGTTAGGCCGACAAGTTGTTCCGCCTACGACAAAAGGAGAACTTAAAAAAGGAGACAATCTGGTTTTGACCAAGCGGCTCGGAACCGGGATTTTGTTGGCGGCCTGGATGCAGTGCAAAATGCCGGCATCGTGTTACCATCCGCTGGTCGAATCGATGTTGAAGAGTAACGAAGTCGCACTTGAGTTGGTTCAGCGATTTGGCATCGCGGCGTTGACTGATGTTACCGGGTTTGGATTCGTCGGTCACCTTGTCGAAATGATGACGGCAAGTGGCGTCAGCGTTGATTTGGAAAAAGATGAAATCCGTCTGTTGCCCGGTTGCCGAGATATGGTTTCAATTGGGATTCAAAGTACGTTGGCTCCTGATAACCGCATTCTGGGAAGCAAAGTTGCGATACAGAACGCAGATGTTGAATCAGATGAATTGGCGCCATTGTTTGATCCACAGACCGGTGGAGGTCTGTTATTTGGTGTTGGTGACGACAAACTCGAAAAGGTCGTTTCGTTTTTGGTTGATCAAGGATTTGAGGATACAGTCGTTGTGGGAGAAGTAGTTGGGACTGAAGATTTCCCGGTCTTGAAGATAAAGTAGTTGCTGGGATCTCATTAAACTCTTCGAACGCTTTAGTCGTATTGGCCGTCGTTTTCGGTGAAAATGTTTGGATGTGATTTTCGCCAGTTGGTTGCTTCGTCGCGTTTTTTCTGAGCTGACACTGTATCTCCGATCGCTTCGAAATGTTCCGCTGAATCTTCCAATAGCTGGTTGAACTTACTGTAGGAGTTTCCGCTCACAAATTTCTCGTCCTCTTTGAAAAGTCTTCGAAAAGATTCGACGGCGCGGTGGACATATTCGCCGGACTTTTCTAATTGTTTGTTTTCGAACAAGAGTTTTGCGATCAATTGATTTATGTTTGATATCCTTTTGATCGCAGGGAATTGTCCTGTTTCCATTTGGATAACTAGTTCGAATTCGACGATTGCTGAATCATAAAAGTTTAATGCGAGTTCGAGGTCGTTTCGCTTGACTTCCAGATCGCCCTGCATCACGAGCGTTTCAGCGAGGTCCATTCGGGGCTGAAGAAAAGCCGGTTTGGACGCGATCAGCTCTCGGAAAATCTCGATCGCAATGTCGAAGTCGTCCGCTGCTTTTTCCAATTGCTGTATCTGTAAATATGCTTTGCCTCTAAGAGCATATTGGGCACCGATGTTGCGCTGTGTCCGGATTGAAGTTTGTTCAATCGCATTCTGCTTCAATTTCATTTCATGCAGAATCTTGATTGATTCGGATCTTAATTGGATTCGTTGATCTGGAGCTGCGGTTGTTATTGACCTGGATCTCAACCGGGTTCTATCTCGATAGAACTCGATTTCATCCGGATGGGCCGCTGCCAGAGCATCCATTTGTTTGACTATTTCTTGTAAGCCAACACGACATTTTTCCGGACTCACGTAGCGTTGAACGTAGAACTGCTGCCCTTTTGACATCAGCAAATTTCGTTGCGCAGAAAGGTTGTGTGGGTCGATTTCCAGAACCAATTGTGAATTTTCAATTGCTTTGTCAACGTTACCTTTAAATTTTCCGTCTCGATAATTGTCGTAAAATTCGGCAGCTTGCAATTGAACGTTTGTCAGCAAATTGATCGCAGCGATGTTCGAAGCATCAGTAGCGACCAGCGGCTCCAATCGCTCTAAATTCCATGAAATCGCCACGTCCGCCTGGTTGAAGAAATGGAGATCCAGGGAGTGCTCTGTAACGTTTTTGACTCGAGAACAAATTTCGATAGTCGCGTCGGTGCCAGGATCCTGTTTCAAATAGCGACCGTAATACGCGAGCATTTCGTAAACCATCTCGTTGCGAAACAAGGTCGAAAGTTGCATTCGAAATGATTCGTCCTTCAAAAAGCGATCAAAAAAAGTATCCAGTGCGGATCTCAAGTCGGTGTTACTTTCTTGCAGCTCTTTTGTGGTTTTTGTCAATTCAGCTGTCTGCTTTTCCAGCGCTTGAGCGCGGGCCATGGCGAGCTGGGCGTTATTCTGACTGTTAAATGAAAGCCAAGTGGTGATGATCGAACTGGCAATCAGCGTTAGACCCAAAAGTAACAGGCTTGTAGAAAGCAGCCTGTTCCGCCGACTCCAGCTGCTTAGCTTTTCCAGATTCGAAACGGGACGCGCTTGGATAGGTTTTCCGGTAAGCCATCTGCCAAGGTCTGCTGCCAAATCACTTGCTGATTGGTAACGTTTGTCAGGGTCTTTAGCGATCGCCTTTAAACAAACCGTTTGCAGGTCAAAAGAAATGTCCAGATTCAATCGACGCGGTGGCACTGGCTCTGTGTCAGAGTGCTTTTTCAGGACACTTAACGGTTGGCCTCGAAACGGCGTGGTTCCGGTAAGGCATTCGTAAAGCGTAACGCCCAATGAATAAATATCGCTTTGGTATGTGATTGTGGAACCAAGTGATTGTTCAGGGCTCATGTAATCCGGGGTACCACACAATACGTTGGCCTGAGTCAGCGTCATTTGGTCGTCATCATCTTGCGCCAAGCCAAAATCGGTGAGCTTTGCCCTTTGATCGGTATCGTCAAGCATGATGTTCGCCGGCTTGATGTCCCGGTGTACTATTCCGAGGTCATGAATAGCTTGCAGGCCCGTAGCGATTTCTTTTATCGTTTGAGCAGTCGATTTTTCGGATGGTAATTTCTCATTCAATTTTTGCTTGAGAGAAATTCCTTTGATTAGCGGCATAACGATAAACGGCCGCCCGTCTTTTGTGCTGGCAATACTATGGATGCTGACGACAAAGTCGCTGTTAACCTTTGCGGCGACTCTTGATTCGCGTGCGAAACGGTCTGCCGATCGATTGCCCAGCTCGTTGTTCAGGACTTTGATTGCGACTTGACGCTGCAGCTCCGGGTCGAAGCATCCAAAGACCACTCCGGCACCACCACGGCCTAGTTCCGATTCGACATGATAACGTTCGATCGTTCCGAGGTCTCCATCGCGAGTCGGCGGACCAAGAATGCTGTAGCCTTTTTTGTCCAAATGCAGCGGCTGATCTTTGCGAAACGGTTTCAGCAAATCTGAATGGGAAAGGCCATCCAATTGAATCTGACACGTTGTGCATTGCTCAATATGGGATTCGATTTCCCCGACATTGCCAAGCGTCCCATCGAGCAGCTGCTCAAGCGTTTCTTTAGTTGGGCATTCCGTTTTTAGGTTGGCAATGTTCATCGTTTAGCTTTGTTTCAACTGCAACGTTGCTTGATTCGCGATTCGGACAACCTGATAGCCATTTCGGAATTTAAAATTCCAATCGGGTTGGCGGAATGTCATCATTTAGCATCCGAAACTCGTTTTCCATCCGTTTCAAAACTCGTGACTTGTTTACGTAAACTGTATGAACCGGTAACCCAAGTTCCTGAGCGACCAGAGACGCCGGTATGTTGTCGATCCAGGTTCGTTCAAATGAGAGCCAGGTTGATTCTTCGACGTGTTGTCTGACTTCATCGGAAGCAGCCTTGAAAATTTGCTGCATGAACAGCTCAGTCCATTGAGAATCGGTCTCAGGCTTCTTTGCCAAACAATCGACGTACTCAATAAACTTTTCCTCTTCCAGCATTGATTTCTTGGCAAAGTTTTTCAGGCGATTGGCAGTCACCGTCGCCAACCAGCTGCGGAATTTTCCTTTCTCAGGTTGGTACTCGAAACTGCGAATCGCTATGGATACCGATGCCATTACGTCTTGGGCAATGTCATCAATATCCGCTGTTTGAATTCCTCGTCGTCTACAGTAACCCCGTACAATCGGCGCATAAACCGCTTGAAATCGCAGCCACGAATCACCGTCGCCTGGGTTGCGAATTTTCAGCAGCAAGCTTGGCGATGTAACGGGGCCAGTATCCTGGCTCTGCATTGCTATATCTCCACCGTCTTCTGATCTCTCACCAAATTTTATTATGAAAAGAAAATTTCGTATGCATACGTAAATTTCTGACATTCGCCGAATTGGCACGCCATCCGATCCGGTCGGCGAGAGATTTAGCGGTTGCGCACACAATCGCGGGGCTGCTGCTTCGGTACCCAATAGCCTGGCTTACATAAATTTCCACGGTCGAAATGCCCAAATTCACGAGCCGGATCCCTTTTTTTGTGACATTTCCTTGTTTCCTTGTTTCCTTTGAGAGATGCCATCTTCACCATTGTATTTCATTTATAAGCGCCGGACTCAGGCGATTAAATTCAATACGACGGGGAAAGTAGAGATGAAAAATTTGAAATTAATTTGTTCAGTTGTCGCGGGGGCGGCACTGTTGGGGGCTTTGGCTCCGACGACCAGCGGTCAAACCACTTCAACCTGGATAGGACCAGGAGGCGGCGATTGGTCGGTTAGCTCCAATTGGGATACGGGCGTCGTGCCTGCTAACGGGGAGTCGGCGATTGTTGGAACTAGTCAGGCCGATCTCAACATCAACGTAATCTTGGCATCTTTGTTGGTTGAACTAGATGGAACCGTTGTCCTCGAACCCAGTCGAAATCTCAACTTTTCAGGTATGGTCGCAAATTCCTTGACGAATTTTGGGACGATAAACGTGATGAACGCATCTGATCTTGGTTTCGAAGGTGCGATTGAAAATCTCGGTTCGATTTCAGTCAATTCGTCTGCAGGATCGCTTACAGATATTGATATCCAGGCGGGTGGAGCAACACTGAGCGGTGGTGGCACGATTACATTGTCCGGCAGTCAGAATGCTCGATTGAGAGGCCTCGATAGTGTTTTGACGGTGGATGATCAGACGATTGAGGGGCAAGGCC
>CAYONX010000033.1:0-40440 GCA_964405425.1 uncultured Pirellulaceae bacterium
GTTTCTGTTTCTTGAGTTTCTGTTTCTTGAGACCAAGCATTGGATGTCAATAATCCGGTCAATGCCACCATCAGCAAAAATTGAAATTGCGTCGCTACTTTGAAATTCATGATTACCTCTCCCACCGTGATTAACTTTCCCATAACCGATTCGATTTACGCTCTTAGCCGCGTCCACCATTGCCGCCTGCGTCCAATGCCCCTGGGCTCATTTCTCTATCAATCATTAAACACGATTCCAATTCGCTGGAAAGGGCTGCCACGTTTAATCGAGCTTTATTGCCGAGAGTGCGAACCACTATCTGCGCAAACGTATATTTGTTAACCCATGGCACTTACTTTATGCCCGAATCTCGATTCGTGAGTAGTTTAACGACAAGCCGGGAGGCGACCGTGTTTCCCCACCCAAGGCCGATCGCCGACGCCTGCCGGCTAATCGTTAAACAGGACAAGCATCGTTCAGTTAGGGTTTTCGCTTTTTTGAACACGACCACTGTAAAGTAAGTGCCATGGGACGTTAACCAGCGCATCATTCACATTTGCTTGACATTGTTCTTGCTCACGAATAACTTGGAGAAAAATTCAATTTGTGAGCGAAGCTATGAGCTATTCGAATCAGGGCAGTTACGGCGAACTACCTCCGATACAGGAAGTTAAAACTCCACGTCGCGGTGGATGCAATCCTGTTTTCTTTATCATTATCGCCGCCGTGCTGTTTTTCGTATTCAGCAATGTTAACCGTCCTCCGCAAGGCGATCCGAATTGGGATTCTGAAGCGAATTCCGTTGAACCATTTGAAAGCAGCGAGCTTCCTTCGAGGTCCCGCGGCAAACGTCCAGCTCAATCCGGTTGGGAAATGGAACAAGTCGACGCCGTCCCTTCCAGCACTCCAGCGGCCCAGCCTAAATCGCCTACAACGAATCAGGACGGGTGGTCGATGGAAGGCGTTGAAACCAATGGCGGATCGGAAAACACAAAGCCCAATTCCAAGAAGACGAAAAAGGGCGATTGGGAGTTCGAAGAAGTTGGCAAATAAGGTCTTTGCCCGCGTAAATTTTCGCACTTGAAAACTGACTCGGCATCAATCGCTTCTCAGTGATCTACGCCGGTTCCAATTCAATATTGCCGACGTCGGCATGCTCGGGCGCACCAGCGCTCAATCGTAACGCATGCTCGACAGTCAACGGATCATAGCCCCGTGCTGCAACCACCAAACTGTAAGCCTGATTCTTAGGCAGCTGATCGGGAAGCACAAAACTTCCATCCGCTTTCGATTCGACACTCGATTGAACGTCTGCTTGATCTCGTTGCACCAAGAACCGCCTGAGCGAAGCCCGTGGCTTTAAAACCACGACTACGGCTTTGCCGATCCCTTTGCCGCTGTTTCCATCAACAATGCGCCCTGAAAGCTGGCTGTCAGAATCGTTTTGGCGACGACCAACAACCATCTTGCCTTCAAGTGCAACCTCGCCTGCAATTCCGAGCACCAAATGATATTCACCGTTGGGGACGCCATTGCGATTACTGATTTTTACGGCCTTTCGTCCTTCGTCACTTTCGTCCCACGTGTCACTCTGTTCGATGATAACTTGACCATCATTCATCCAGACGGCACTCCAAGGAGTACCCGTTCGCATATTGTCGTATTCAAAGGTCGCGTAAACCTCATCGACACCGCCCGGAATATTTTGGGTAGCATTTATCGGTCGACCGTCGTCGGTAACCTCAGTGGAAAACATCAGCTCCGAAAACTCAGGCTTTTCACGAACACGATCGAAATCAAAGCCTGGAATCGTTTCGCGTGAACGATCTGGAATTTTGGAATCGCTGCGTTTGCCGCGATGTTCGGCGATTTCCATCCCTGCTTCTTCAAGCAAAGGAATAGCCAGATTCACAGGTCGCAAACCATTGATAAACCCACCGATCGCCATCGGAGTGTCACGCTGATCGACTCGTCCATCACGGTTAGTATCCAAAACCGGACGTGCATCCACCGGAGTGATTCCAGTACCCGCCGCAGCTTGTGTTGGCACACCAACCAGGAACCCGTCCTTACTGACTGCCGTTCCACCACTGTTACCGCCGGAAATCGTAGCATCCGTTTTGATCCACGCGCGGGGCGAGCGAACTTTACTTTCGCTAGAAAATCCTGATACGTTTCCAGAAGTATACGTAACGGTCTCACCACCGATTCCCGGGTACCCAAAAATCGACAGCTGGTCACCCAGATCCAATTGATCTGAATCTCCGATTGGAACCGCTGGCAAATTCAAGCGTCCGATACGCCGTCCTTTCACATCCGCAAAAATCCTGACCACGGCAAGATCCAGATCGGGATTCTGTGCAACAACTTTCCCAAAATAGGAAAGTGCTGGTGCGCGATCCGAACGTTCAGTGATTGCAATGCCCAGTCGATCAGCAGGCGGAGAGGACATTCCCATTGCACGCGGGTTGGCGACGTGGCAGTTCGTCAAAATAATTCCCTGAGGATGGACGATGGTACCGGAGCCAGTCCAGGCAGAATTCATGCCGCCCAAAAATCCTTCTCGCATCGCAACCAACTGAACCACGCTGTGCATCACATCTCCAATCCCTCCATCACCATTGGGGCGTGGCATGGGATCAAGATTGGGCAAGTTGCTCGAAGGGGCAGAGGTGCCGCCTCGCTGACGCTGAATTTTTTGTTGTTTTTGTTCTAGCGCACCGCCAAGGATCGCTTCGAATAATTCTTGGAGACTCATAAATTCTCTTAAATTTGCCTGGGTAATATCACGACACTAAGTGCCTATAAAATAGCGGCTGGAGAGTCGGTTTACAAATGAAGGCAACCCAAGGATTGCCGCTGGTTTGTTTGCAAACAATGATTGAAGAAAACGACATGGACCTCCAGCCGTTTTCATGATCCATCAGAACTTTCGTCCAACTTAATATCCGGAACAGCTTGATCCGCTCCCGTCCCGATCAGCTCGGGATCAATCGGCTGCTTAAAGTGTCGCCCGGATTCCGCTGTGTTTTCAACGCCCAAAAACCAGCGTGCGGTCAGCCCCAACGCCACACCGACTAGAATTAGCGGTACCGTTTTTTTAATTAAAGCTTTAAGCATGCAAAGACCAGTGTGTTTGGGGAACCGCCAGCTATTTACTAGCGTATAATGAGTGTAACAATACAGTTGTATTTCGGCGAGCCAAAGCGGGTTAAAGCGGGTCAGTTTGACAAAGTGAAAAATCACAAAAACCACATTGTCGTTGCCGTATTGTTTATGGCTTGCTTGTTCGGACCATCATCCACACCGATCGCTGCATGCCAAACCGCTGAAGATTCACAACAAAATCAGACCAGCGAATTGCCATTGCCGAATCATGCCATTTGGCGGTTCGGTGAAATCGACTCCACTCAGGCAAACGGCTACTATCTTTTAAAGTTCAGCCCCGACGGAAAATACCTGGCCACCCGCAACCGAAAAAACATCGTCGAAATCCGAAACGCGAATGATCGTCAATTAATCTGTGAACTGGCTGCTCACAAGAACCGCATAAAAACTATCGACTTTTCTCCGGACAGTAAATTTCTGTTGACCGTAGCCTCCGTCAACGACGGCATACAAATCTGGAATGTAAACAACGGCCAGCTTGAATTCGAAATCAACGAAAAGGTAATGACGGCGACCTTCTCAAAATCCGGCAAATCCATTTTTGTACTCGCACCGAACTCGGTGATCGAATACTCGTGGCCCGACGGTAAACTGTTGGATCGCGCTGATGATTCAAAACTATTGCGAAATGGAATCAACCTTGCGCTCGCCATCGATCGCAGCGGCCAATACGTAGTCACTCAATCCAAGACCAACAATCAACAATTCAATTTAACGAAACTGATTGATACCAGGAATCAGACTTCAATCATCCTTCCGGGACCGTCGCAAACGCCGAAGAAAGCAATTTTCTCGAATGACAACAACTGGATCGCTGCCATGTATCCTCGCCGCGAAGAAATCCGGCTTTGGAATGTGCATGATCCGCAAACCAAAAAATACGATTTGAAAGGGCATAATCGAACCGTCGAATCGATCGCGTTTTCAAACGACAGTCGATTCCTGGTTACCACTGGCTGGGATAAAAAAGTGGTGGTTTGGGATGTGCTTACTCGTGCATCTATCGCCGTTTTGACCGGCCATCGCGAACGCGCCAACTGCGCGGACTTCTCTACAGTCGATTTCCAGCTTGCTTCTGGCGCAAGCGGACTTAACGACAGCACCGTGATCATGTGGTCGCTCCAATCGCTGTTGCTTCCGGGGCAACCGGAAAAACTTGAAGACCATTCCAAGTTCAACAAGGTCTGGCAAGGACTAGGGAGTACCAGCCCAAGTATTGCGTTACGAAATCTAAACCGTCTTAAACGCTCAGCACCGGAGTCGATTGGTTGGATTGAAAAAGAAATTGGCCTGATCGATTCGGCGAGCCTGGACATCATTCGACAAACCGTTGCCCAGTTACAGGCTGATACTTTTGCCGAGCGCGAAGCAGCCACAATGCGATTGATCGAAATGCGTGCCTCGGCAGAGCGAATTTTACTGGAGACTCTTGAAACCGCCGAAAGCACGGAAGTAAGATATCGCTTAAATCGGATTCTGAACTACGACATTAAGCGGCCGAAGATAAAAATGTCCGAATTGCGTCAATTGCATCGAGTCATCTATCTGTTGGAGCTGCTGGCAAGCGATCTACGATTCCGCGAATCAACAATTCGATTGCTGAAGAACCTTTCGCTGAATCACCCGCACATCGACGTAGCCAGAGACGCCAGCGCGTCGATCGAAAGAATCAACGCTCAGGCCCAATAGTCTGACACAGGCTAAAAATGGAATATCTTTGACATTCGTCAAACTTTAGGCAGATCACATGTTTGGGCGCTCACAGATTCCATAGTCGCAATTGGCGGAAATGTTTTGACGTTATTGCTCGTGCAATGGAGCTGCTTTTGTTAAGATGGCGAATTCGCAACTACAAAAATTGCCTTCGAATATCGAATATCAACCACAGGCAACTTCATTGGATACAAATTCACCAGGGACCCCCACCCTGACTGCACCCAGGAAAAAACAGCGACTTTTCCCGCTGCATCTTACGTCGTTCGAAAACTACATGATTGTGGACGATCGCCCGAAGTATCCAATGACCTTTATCGTTCAATTGGAATTGTCAGGAAAAATCGACCGCACAGCTTTCAACGAAGCGATCGATCAAGCCCTGCTACGCCATCCATTACTGACTGCCGTAATCGGGCCTGGGAAGCAGGGTAAAGATTGTTGGGTTAAGGCACCCAACCCGAATCCGCATGTCGATTGGGCGGGCATCGATGACCCGATCCGTTTCCCCAACGGCGAGCACATTAATATTCGCAATGAGGTCGGACTGAGAATCTTCGTTCGCAGCGATGAAAATCAAGCCATCGTCACTACTCAATTTCATCACAGCGCATGCGATGGAATTGGTTCGTACCAATTTCTTGGCGACGTACTTTATTTTTATGCTGAACGAACGACCGACACTCCGCTTGACCCGTTGCCTGAAATAAACGTGCGACGACTCAGGGATCGCGGTCGTGCAAGTTACGACTTAAACGATTTCCGCCTGCCTAATGGCAAATACCAAACGACCTGGGATCTTACGCTGAAATACTTGATGCGCAACAACGTCGTTCTGCGTGGCACAAAACCAATCGCCATGCAAGACAGAGTTTTCCCTGGTATCGTTTCAACGAAGTTCGACAAAAAAAATTACAAGAGCTTGAGATTGGCAGCTCAAAACCGCGGCCAAATCATTAACGACATGTTGCTAGAGAAGCTTTTCGAAACGCTCTTCAATTGGAAGAAAACCAAAGCTGCATTTTCATTGCGAAAACATGTATGCGTCATGATGCCGCTGAATTTACGCGAGCCTGAACACAACGACATCCCAGCCTGCAACATCGTCGCACAATCTTTCGTTCGACGATCCAAGGCATCCATGCAAGACCCGGAAAAGTTTCGAACGGAACTTGGAAATGAATTGCTTAAGATCAAACACGAACGCAAGAAAATTCGCTTCATGCATATGATTGCCGGTGCTCAGGCATTTTATCCCAAGACAATGCAAACGTTGTTGGACATGAAAAGCTGCATCGCGACTGCTATTTTGTCCAACACCGGTGACCCGACCAAGCAATTCTATTTCCAATTGCCGCGATCTGGCGGCATCGTCCAGGTTGGGAATTTACGCTTGGAAGATATTTCCGGAGTGCCGCCAATGCGACCTGGCACCAGCGCCACCGTTTCGATATTCACCTATCGACGTGAACTAAAAATCTGTTTGCGCTGCGACCCAAATCATTTCGACGAAAATGATTCTCGTCAATTGTTGGAGCAATACGTTGACAACTTGAATCGTGAACTCATTTAAAGCCGCCGCCGCAATCGATGAATAATAACGGCAACCAAACAGACGAACTGTTCCCGATGCCGCTCTCCAGCATGGAAATGCTGCATCTGTTTGATTCATCAGACGAATTCCCAAACGAAATCTTTGGGCGTTTACGTTTTCGCGGCAAACTTGATCGTGAAGCCGCCATCGAAGCCGTTCAACTGACGATCAAGCGGCAACTGATTCTGCGCGTGAAAATTGACCAGTCAAAAAAACAGTTCAATTGGCGACTGGATGATTCCGACGATCCGCCCATCGTGTTCCAGGACATCGCAGAAACCACAATCCCGCCATTGGATTTGAATCTTGGCTTTCCATGGAGAGTCATCTTTCGCACTGGAGATGATGAAACCGAAATCTGGTTCCAGGCTGCGCACGCATTGTTTGATGGTTTGGGTGCCATTCAACTGATAACCAATTGGTCGAATTTTTATCACCAACAAATTTCACAAGGTTTGCAAAGTTCGAAGAAGCCGAAAAGGCTGCATCGACTTGACTATGCATTGCTAACAAAACGAAATTGCCTGGGACTCTTGCGTCGTTCGTATCTAATAAATCTTTGGAAACAACCCATCGGATTGTTGGGTGCACTCAAATTTATCAACCGTCGTCCGGCGCAAGCCTTCTCGGAAACTTCGGCGCGGCCGTGGAACAATGAAACACAACCATGCGTCGTGAGCCGCTGGATCGATGCCGGGACAACGCTGGGGTTAAATGATCAGGCCAAAAATCTGAGCGTTCGCTTGAACTCGATATTTGTCGGCCAACTCATGAAAACCCTTGAAACGTTTGCCAGCCAGAATCCTGATCGCGATTCTGAATGGATTCGTGTTGTTCATCCGATGAGTTTTCGGACGATGGCCGATCGAAAAATGCCAGCCTGTAATCGAACAACGATTGTTCAAATCGATCGGCGGAAAGATGACTTCGATAACGAATGGTTCTTCAAATTGCTTGATCGCGAAATTGCTGTGATTCACAACTGGGAATTATGCAAGCTGTTTTTGTTGGCGATTCGAGCAATGTCGATGTTTCCACGAATGATGAAACGATCGGTCGACAGCGACAAATGCCGGGGAACAGCCGTTTACGCCAATTTAGGCGAACCGATGGGCCGGCTTGGCTTTCCGGTGGAAAACGAGGAATTGAAGATTGGGGATCTGAATTTGAAGGATTTTGATTTTGTGGGTCCGGTTCGATCAAAGACTCCAGTCAATTTCTCGATCCAAAAACATCTGACGCGTTATCGAATTTCTCTGCACTTCGATGCCCGTCTACTCGATCGGGCACAAGCAGACCAATTAATGGATTGCTACCAAACTAGTTTGACTCAATTTGCCAACTTTCCGCAGCTCGACGAAGCTTAACAACCAATCTGGTCGATAGGACCGGGAACGACCTGGTGAAAAAGGCTTTGTTTACGGCAGCTTTGCGCTGTCAAGCTTGCAAAACTTCGCTCCGATACCTGCCAATCGTGTTACTTTGTCGCACCCTCCACTCGCTCAAACCAATCAGCGTGTGAAACTACGACGACAGCGAAGACTGCGAGCCCTGTGAAAAGCTGCGACAATTTGACCGATTGAAGGGGATTCATACAAACCCGGGGTATGCGGTATAAACTTGGGTGGGTCTATAGAAGGATTGCGCGAGCAACTCTTCGGTTTATCCACAGATCAAAACAACAATTGGATTGGCTGGCGAATTAACCTTCGGCAGTACAAATTTGAACGGCCGAAAGGTCAGATATTTATCGGTGCTTTTATGCAAGAGTTTTTCTTTCCAAACTGGGTCAACAAATTCACGTTGATGATGCTTGGCAGTGGAGCCCTCATCGCGGGCTACTTGGGAACTTGTCTGTTCGCAGGCATTCACCCTGAAGTAGTCAATGTAGGGCACGCGCCCAAACAACCCGTCCCATACAGCCATAAGCTGCACGTGGGGCAGTTGAAACTGGATTGTCGCTATTGTCATAACACGGTTGATAAAGCTGGTCATGCAGCAATTCCTCCAACCGCAACCTGTGGCAATTGCCATGGCGGCAACCGAACCAAAAAGGACACGGTATTGGGCGTTGTTCACGAAGCCAGCTCGCTGCTGGAGCCCATCCGAACCAGCTTGGAAGAAAACACGCCAATCATGTGGGAACGAGTTCATGATCTGCCCGATTTTGTTTACTTCAATCACGCTGCCCACGTAACTCGTGGTGTCAGCTGTGTTTCGTGTCATGGTCGAGTGGACAAAATGGAAGTCGTCACTCAAGTCGAACCCATGTCGATGAAGTGGTGCCTGGATTGTCATCGCAATCCTGAGCCACACATTCGTGACCCGAAACTGGTAACTCAATTGGACTTTAAACCCACCGACGAGAACGGCGAAGAAATCTCCGCCCGCAAATACGGATCCAAATGGGCGAAAGAACTGAATATTAAAACCAATATCAGTTGTTCAACCTGTCATCGCTAATCAAGAATCAACCATAACGAGCCAGACAATTCACCAGCCAGTTATGAATAAACCAAATATTAAATCGAAGCTGACTACCCTGAAACAAGTTGACGAATCAAGCGACATTCGGTCCGCTATTGATCGCGATTTTGGATCGGCGATTGAGGACCTTAACGATGGCGTTTCGCGCCGTCGTTGGTTGCAACTGATGGGCGCGTCGTTGGCCTTGGGCGGTATGTCCGGGTGCCGATACGAAGAAGAACAAATCGCTCCGTTTGCCTTCCGTCCGCAAAACCGAATTCCTGGAGTCCCGGAAAAGTATTCCGCCGTCATTGATTTTTGTGGTGTCGCTCAACCGTTGGTCGCTACCGTCTTCGACGGCCGACCCATCAAGCTCGATGGCAATCCCGACCATCCGGGATCCAATGGTGCTTCGACAACTTTCACACAAGCTGCAATCCTGGATCTTTACGATCCCGATCGTTTGCGTGTTGCCATGGCGATGGATGGAGAATCCGCCACTGAGATTTCCTGGGAAGATGTTGTAAACACTGGCAAAGGCATGTTTGAGGACATGTCTACCGTTGGAATCGTATCGGAAAACATTGGCTCGCCTTCGTTGCATCGAATGCAGCAGGAATTGGCTGCCAAAGGTGCCAGCTGGTATGTATTTTCCAGCGTCAACGACGACAACGCACGGGCGGGATGTGCGGCTGCTTTTGGCAAGCCGATGCGAATGCATTGTGATTATGAGAAAGCAAAGGTGATCGTCAGCATCGATGCTGATCCACTGCGACACGATCCCAATGAACTTGGAAACAACATCAAATTCGCTGCCGGACGCGATGCCGACCACGGCAAAATGAGTCGTTTATACGTTGTCGAAAGTCAATATTCAGTCACCGGTGCGGCCGCTGATCATCGAATCAGTGTACCGAGTTCAAAGATCGCTGGCTTTGTCGGTGCTTTGTCCAAAGCGATTGCCGGAACATCGGCGGGAAGTGAAGTCGATTCAGGCCTGAAGTATCGCGAAAAAGTTCTCGCCTGTATGGCTCAAGATCTTGTCGACAACAACGGCGAAGGGGTCGTTGTTTGTGGCGAACGCCAACCGCCGGAAGTTCATGCGGCCGTTCATGCATTGAACCAGCAACTTGGCAACATCGGCAAAACGGTAACGTTCACAAAGCTGCACGATGAAGATCGCCCCGGCTGTTTAGAGGCTGCCAAGTCACTGGTCGCCGACATCAAATCAAGCAAAATCAAATCGCTGTTGTTTCTGGGTGGCAATCCGGTATTCGGAGCACCTCTTTCATTGGGTCTGTCCGAGGCCATCGCATCGGTCGCCAATTCAATGCACGCCACGACGCACAAAAACGAGACTACGGTTTGCTGCAAAACGGCCGTCAATCTGGCCAATCAATTGGAAGTTTGGTCGGACGGCTGGGCTTTCGATGGCAGCGTTTGCATCGGGCAACCTTTGATCATGCCGCTCTGGGACGGACGATCGGAAATTGAAATTCTGGCCGAATTCGCCGGTATGGAATCGGCTTCCGCAATGGAAATCGTTAAAGCAACACAAGCTCTGGATGACAAAACATGGGCCCAATCGGTTCACGACGGCTTCGTTGCCGATTCTGCCGCGGTTGCAGAACCAGCCACCGCTGGTGAAGCTGCCGAAATTCCTGCCAGCGACGATTGGATGTCCGATTGGGATGGTTCGACATACGAAGTTGTGTTCTCGCCAAGTAGCAGCGTTTTTGATGGCCGCTTTTCGAACAATGCATGGCTTCAAGAGCTGCCAGATTTACTGACCAAAATGACGTGGGGCAACGCGGCTTCGATCAGCCCGAAGACTGCAGATGCTTTGGGAGTAAAAACCGGTCAGACGATTAACATTGGCGAAATTGGTATCCCGGTTTTCGTTCAGCCGGGCCAAGCGCACGGCACGATCGGTTTGACACTGGGTTACGGCCGTACTGTCAACGGCATGGTTGGTGGCAACATCCATTCAGGCGAGATTGTCGGTGTCGATGTTACTTCGTTACGGACGACCGAGAGTTGGAATTTCGGCAGTGTCAGCGACGTCAATCCGACCATGACAACGCAACGCCTTGCGATGGTTCAAGAGCCTTGGGATATCGACGAAACCGGTCGAAACGAAATTCAAGCTCGAATGTTCCGCGACAAATCAAAGAAGGAAACCGATCGCAGTTCGTTGATCCGCGAAGGAACTTTCGAAAGCTACAAAGCGTTCATGGCCAAGAGCCACGGGCATGGTGACGATCACGGCCACGCTCATGAAGGCGAAGAAAAAGGCCCCAGCCACGACGAGCATTCCGCCGTCGACCCAACTGCATTGCCAGTGCTGACCAATGTAAGCTTCACCAAGGTTGAAGATGCGGCCGACGATCACGGTCATGGCGGCCATCACAATTGGCCGGAAGCGTTTCACTTGCATCACAAGCCTTTCGACATCACCCCCGGCTCGCGGATGGATTACACCGCAGATAATCCGGAAAACAAAAACATGTGGGGCATGTCGATCGATTTGAATAAGTGCACCGGGTGCAACGCCTGCGTGATCGCGTGCCAAAGTGAAAACAACATTCCGATTGTCGGAAAAGACCAGGTCTCTCGCGGACGCGAAATGCATTGGATTCGAATCGATCGCTATTACGGTCGAAACTTATACAACGACCAAGCCGCTGATGATGACGACAAGCAAATCGCCCACCAGCCAGTTGCCTGTCACCATTGTGAAAACGCACCGTGCGAAACGGTTTGCCCGGTTGCCGCAACGGTTCACAGCAGTGAAGGCCTGAACGATATGGTTTACAACCGCTGTATCGGCACGCGTTACTGCGGCAACAATTGCCCATACAAAGTGCGACGTTTCAATTACTTCAATTACAGCGATGCGAAAACGTTCTTGAAGTACCCGGATTTCAAATCGTTGGGTATCAAAGGTGCAGACAAACTTTCTGCCAACGATCGCAAAGTTCAAAACTTGATGATGAACCCGGAAGTGACGATCCGTTCTCGCGGCGTCATGGAAAAGTGTACTTATTGCACTCAGCGAATTTCACTTGGCAAGATCAAGGCAAAAACAGAAGGCAACCGCCCGATTGGGCCCAATGAGATTACGACCGCATGTCAGGATGTTTGTCCGGCAGGTGCGATTAAGTTCGGCGATTTGAACAATCTGGAAAGTGACGTTCGCAAAGCACACGACAATTCGCGTTCATACACGATGTTGGAAGAATTGAACAATTTCCCACGCACCAAATACCTGGCTCGCGTTAGAAATCCACATCCAGCATTGATTGATCGGGACGACCGAAATTCGGTTCGCGGTCACGGCAAAGAAGAAGTGGTTGCTGGTGATCATTCGGAAAAAGCAGACGCTCACGCCGATGCCAATCACACCGACACCAATCACAAAGAAACAGAAAAACCAGCCGAAGATCATTAACGTTGATGATCTGAGACTTTAAACGATAAGAGTAAGAATAAATGGCTACTACAGTCGATCCATTCGTTGACAACACGATCGAAGATCCGGACCAACGAGCACCACTTGTGCTGGGCGGCATGGATTATGAAGCGGTAACCGATGCGGTTTGTGCTCCCTGGGAAGGGAAGCTGCCGAAAATCTGGTGGGCGGTTCTGGGCATCGCGATTTCGTTGCTGTTCATGCTTGGTGGATGCATCGGGCATTTGCTGATGAAGGGCGTTGGCGTTTGGGGCAACAACAACCCGGCCTATTGGGGCTGGCCGATTGTGAACTTTGTTTTCTGGGTCGGTATTGGACACGCGGGAACGTTGATTTCGGCGATTCTGTTTCTGTTTCGACAAAACTGGAGAACCAGTATCAACCGTGCTGCCGAAGCGATGACGATTTTTGCCGTCGTTTGTGCCGGTATGTTCCCGGGAATTCACATTGGACGCGTTTGGGTCTTTTACTGGCTGTTCCCGATTCCCACCGAACACCTGGCGATGTGGCCGAATTTCCGCAGCCCACTGCTTTGGGACGTATTCGCGGTTTCGACCTATGCGACGGTTTCTATTTTGTTCTGGTACATGGGTATGGTGCCTGATCTGGCGACGTTCCGAGACCGAGCGAAAAGCAAGATTGCAAAAATGATTTACGGTGTTTTGTCGTTAGGCTGGACGGGTTCGGCACGGCATTGGCATCGTTACGAAATGGCTTACACGATTCTGGCTGCATTGGCGACGCCGCTGGTATTGTCAGTACACACGATTGTTAGTTTTGACTTTGCTGTCTCCCAACTTCCAGGCTGGCACACCACGATCTTCCCGCCGTATTTTGTTGCCGGTGCGATTTTCAGTGGTTTTGCGATGGTTGTCACATTGCTGGTGCCGGTGAGAAAAATCTATAACTTGCAGAATCTGATTACGATTCGCCACCTTGAGAATATGAATAAGATCATCATGGCCACCGGTCTGATGGTCGGTACGGCGTACGGAATCGAATTCTTTATTGCCTGGTACAGCGGTGTTCCAGCTGAAGCGTTTGCGTTTATTAACCGTGCGTTTGGAAATTACTGGTGGGCGTACTGGATCATGGTGTCCTGTAACGTTTTGATACCGCAATTGTTCTGGATCAAGTGGTGCCGCACGAACACGATCATGATGGTGATCATTTGCATCTTTGTGAATATCGGTATGTGGTTTGAGCGTTTTGTGATTACGGTAACTTCGCTTTGTCGCGACTTCCTGCCATCAAGTTGGGCGTATTTCCGTCCGACTGAAATCGACATCATGATGCTGATTGGAAGTTTTGGTTTGTTTACATCATTGTTCTGTCTGTTTTGTCGTTACTTACCGATCATTGCGATTTCGGAAGTTAAAAACGTCATGCCAGAAACAGAAAGCCACTGATTTATCAATTTGAAATAAAACTATGTCAGATAATAGAAACGATCAGAAATTCATCGGCCTGCTGGCGCAGTTCGAAGATCCAAGCAGCCTGGTTGAGGCATGCAACAGTGCTCGATTGGCTGGTTACAAAAAAATGGATGCCTATTCGCCGTTTCCGGTGCACGGAATTGATCCGGCGATCGGGATCAAGCGAACGGTTTTACCGTTTGTTGTGTTGGCAATCGGCTTGGGAGCATGCTTCATCGGCTTGCTGTTACAGTACTACACCAACAACGACACCAGCATTCTGGGCTTCATCCCCGGTTACGAATTCAAGATCAGTGGTAAGCCGTATTTCAGCTTGCCGGCCAACATTCCTGTAACGTTCGAAATCATCGTTCTTTCGAGTGCCTTCGCGACGTTTTTCGGAATGTGGTTGTTGAACGGACTGCCACGGCTCGCCAATCCGCTTCATCGAATTTCTCGCTTCAAGCGAGTCACCAATGACAAGTTCTTTTTGATGATCGAAGATGCGGACGAACAATTCGATCGCACCAACACCGAATCGCAATTGAAAGAATGGGGTGCTTCGTTCATCGAAGAATGCAGCGAAGACCAAACCGATCATCAATTGCCAGCTTGGTTGCAAACCGCTGGCATTCTGGTGGCTTTCCTTTGCCTGCTTCCTCCAATTGTCATCTTCCGTATGTCAGGAATGACGAACCGGGCGCCGCGAATGCACATCGTGCCTGATATGGATTGGCAACACAAAAACAAAACGCAAACCGTTTCGCCAAATTTCAACGCGATCGGAGAACCGGACTATCTTTTCATGGATGGTCGCGCGATGCGTGAACCGATCCCTGGGACGATTGCTCGCGGTCGATTGTTTACCGACAGCGAATATTTCCAGGGCATTCAAGCTGGTTCGACTTCGGTTGCTGCCGTTAGCAAAACAAATGTACTGACCAGTATCCAGGACGGGCAGGATGATGCGGCCGCCGCTCCTGCGGCTGACGCGCAGGAACCAAACTGGGTAACGACGTTTCCAGATCAAGTTGTCGTTGACGAAGCTTTGTTGGAACGCGGAAAGAATCGATTTGAAATCTATTGCAGTGTCTGTCATGGCTACGCTGGAAACGGTGACGGTCTGGTGAATCAGCGAGCGATGTCATTGAACGCTTCTGGAAACGCAGCCTGGACAGCCGCCAAGTCATTGCACGAAGCGGAAGTTAAGAACGATGCCAAGAATCCTGTCGGTCGAATTTTCGACACGATCAGCAACGGTCGTAGCTCGATGGGTCCTTATAAAGATCAAATTTCAGTAGAAGACCGCTGGGCAATTGTTGCCTATGTAAAAGCATTGCAAGCGACGGGAATTCAACCCGATTCCGGGGTTGCCGCCGCCGTTGACGATGCTGCTAAAAACGAAAACAAAACAAGTAATCCATAAAACTGTTTGAAATAAGATGCATCACGCAAGAGAAGCAAAAATCACGTCGCCGATAACGACGCTAAAAGACAGCTCAGCCAAGATGGTTCCATTGTGTTTCATCGTTGGGTTGGTGGGCCTGGGTATTTCATTTGTGATGCTGCGGCAAAACGAAGAAGGTATCGATTTGTTCGGCATTGGCAGATTTTCACACAGCTATCTGACATCGTTCTGCTTTCTGCTGACGATTTGTTTGGGTTGTTTGTTTTTCGTCACGATCATGCATTTGACACGAGCCGGATGGTCAGTGACCGTTCGCCGCATTGCTGAACTTTACGCGGCATGCTTGTTCCCGCTGCTGATTTTGTTTCTACCGATTCTGATCCCGGTACTGCTGGGTAGCGATACGGTTTACCCGTGGAATTCAGACGGCTGGTCGGTATTCGGTAGCGCAGAAGAGAAGGCTGCTGTGGTTGCCCAGTCGGCAAATTTGCCGCCACTTGAAGAGCTTAAGAATGATTATTTGAACCCTGGCTTTTTTGGTATCCGCACGATCGCCTACTTTTCGATCTGGGGCCTGATGTCATGGTTCTTTCTGGGCAATTCATTGCGTCAGGACCAAACGGGCGAAAAGAAAATTACTCTTAGAATGCAAAAGCACAGCACCTGGCTGATGGTCATATTTGCAGCCACGTTGGTGTTTGCGTCCTTCGATTACGAGATGTCACTTTCGCCGCTTTGGTTCAGTACCATGTTTCCGGTCTACATTTTCGCCGGCTCGTTTTTGTCTGCATTGGCAACCATGACGTTGACGGCTTTGTTGCTGCAGCGAAGCGGTCGCGTGACGGATGAAATTACCGTCGAACATTATCATGACTTGGCCAAATTGATGTTCGCGTTTGTGTTCTTTTGGGGATACATTGCCTTTAGCCAATTCATGTTGATCTGGTACGCAAATATTCCTGAAGAAACTTTCTGGTTCGCTTGGCGAATCAACGCATTGCCGGGACAGGAAAGTGGATGGTCTGGCTGGCAATGGATGTCGATTATCCTTGTCTTTGGCCACGTATTCATTCCATTTCTTGGACTGATGGCACGAACAGTGCGTCGAAGTAAACCATTTTTGCTATTCGCATCGATTTATATTCTTGTGATCCATTGGGTTGATCACTATTGGATCATCATGCCACAAGCATTCGAAAATCACGCTTTCACGTTCAGTGCACCCTTTGGAATGCTTGGTGATATCGCATGTGCCATCGGGCTGATTGGTTTGTTTCTGGCCATATTCTTCCTGATCAGTGGCAACAAGCCGCTGGTTCCGCTGAAGGATCCACGGCTGGGCGAATCATTAAATTTCCATAATCCGTAAGTAATTAACGCAAACTGAGACTAGAAATGACTACGGCAACCGCAAAATCAGAAAACCGCGACGTCGACTCGACTGAGGCACCGGCTCAAACCGCGCCCAGTTATGACGACATCAATACGCCGGTTATTTTGATGGTTGGAGCGATCTCGGCCATCCTGACGATTTGTACGATCTTTTTCTTCCAAGGTGTTTATTACCAGTGGAAGAACAGTTACGTCCGCGAACGATCGTACGATTACGTGAATGAACCGGTTCGCGAGATCGTAGAAAACCAAAAAGCTTTACTCGCTGGTGACAGCGAAAAAGGTATCGCCCCGGTAAGCGAAACCATGACACAAGTTATCGAAAAATTCGGAAAGAAATAACGAAACGAAATGCTGAATCGAAACGCCATTGTAAACCTGCTGACATCAACCATGTTGTTGATGATCGCTGGCCAATGCGCTGCTCAGATTAAAAATGGCGAAGTGCCTGATGCCGAAAAGGGTACCGGCGTTGTCGAAAAACTTGGCGAATCAATCGATCTGGATATCTATTTCCGTGACGAGCGAGATCGCAAAGTGCAATTGCGACAATATTTCGACGGCCAACAACCCGTGGTGCTTTCGTTCAACTACTCGAATTGCCCAAAGCTTTGCAGTGTGCAACTGGAAAACATGGCGATGGCGTTGCGGAAGATTGAATTGAAAGTCAAACAGGACTTCCAAGTCGTTTCCGTCAGCATCGATCCACTCGAACAAATCAGTCGAGCCCGCGAATCCAAAGAGAAGTTTGTGACGGTATATGGTGACGACGCAAGTTCGGACGGCTGGCATTTCTTGACTGGCAAACGTTCTGCGATTGAGTTACTGACGGACCAATGCGGCGTCAAATACAAATACATCCCTCACCAGAAATTGTATTCGCATCCACCTGTGTTTTTGCTGTTGTCGCCAAACGGAAAAATAGTTCGATACATTCACGGTCTTGATTACGAACCTGTCACGATGAAACGGGCGCTGGTAGAAGCGGCCGAAGGCAAAATAGGATCGTCTATCAATCGATTCACATACATCACCGGATGTTTCCTTTACGACGAATCCAGCGGCAAGTACACGCCGCAGGCGATGGGAATCATGCGTATCGGTGGAGCTATCACCGCGATCGCATTGTTACTTGGATTGATACCGTACTGGTTTTTCGGGGTTGGAAGAAACAACGTCGACACGACAAAAATTGATGCAGAAGCAGAAAAATTGAACCTTCAATTGGAATCAAAATAAGAATTCGACATGAATTTGAATCCGTTTTTAACATTAGCCGAAATTGATACCAGCTATGCCGAGACTCACGAACGAACTTATAGTTCGTGGTTCGATTCAGCCTACTGGTTCCCGGAACAGGCCAGTGACTACGCGCATCGCAGCGACAGTTTGTTCATGGCGATCAGCTGGATTTCGCTGTTCTTTTTCATCATCATTTGCATCGTGATGTTTGCCTTTGTTTGGCAATATCGACGACGCCCGGGACACGAGCCGCAACCAAGTCCATCCCACCACACCGGTTTAGAAATTTTCTGGTCGGTTATTCCAAGCATTATCCTTGCGTGGATCTTTTTCGAAGGAGCAAGTGGTTACTTTGAAATGCGAGTCCCTACCGATGACGCGGAAGAGATATATGTCACAGCCAGTAGATGGAATTGGCAATTTCGATACCCCAACGGAGATACTTCAGACGAATTGCATCTTGTCAGTGGCAAACCAGCCCGATTGATCATGCAATCAACGGATGTACTGCACAGTATGTTCGTGTCTGCGTTTCGACAAAAAATGGATATCGTGCCGGGGCGTTACACTTATGCGTTTTTAAAGCCATCCAAAATCGGAAAATTCAGACTATCGTGTACCGAGTACTGCGGCCGCGAGCATTCCCGGATGCGAACGCTTTGTCAGGTCCATCCAGACGAGCCGACTCGCAGAACCAGCACCGAATGGATTCGCGCTGAACACAAGCCTTGGAAAAACGGCGAACGATTGTACAAGATGAATTGCAGTGGTTGTCACAAGATCGATGGCCAGGCTGCAACGGGCCCTGCTTTGAATTTACTCTGGGCTAAAGGTGAAGAAAAATTGATGGGCGGCGACACAGTCCCTGTCAACGAAGAATATATCCGTGAATCAATCATTTACCCTGAAAAGAAAGTTGTCGAAGGGTACGGTCCCGTTTCCAAGATGAATTCGTTTGAAGGCAAACTAACGCCTGATCAAATCATTGATCTAACGACTTACATCAAGTATTTGAGCGAACCAGAAAAGTACGACATCGATTATGAAAAGGCTGAGGACGGGACACTGGTCGTGCCTGATCCAGGCGGCGGTGCGGCGACAAGCGCCGAACCAGCAGCGGCAACTGAAGAAAGCAACACCGAAGAATCTCACTAAGCAAAGCAAGAGTTTTTGGAAATAAGGTCATCGACATGGCACACGCAAACGCAACTGACAAGAATGAAATTTTTGGCAATCCAGACGTCAATTTTCTGAATTGCACAAAAGGATTTTCATCCTGGGCATTCACGCTGGATCACAAGCGAATCGGGATCATGTATCTGATCGGGGTAACGTTTGCGTTGTTGCTGGCCGGTGTTTTTGCACTCGTTCTCAGAACGCATCTGTTGAACCACAACACCGCCGGCGATGGCATGTTGTCCGATGATGCGTACAACCAGATGTTTACGCTTCACGGAGCGGTGATGGTTTTTTCATTCATCATCCCCAGTATTCCGGCAGCGCTGGGCAATATTGTTTTGCCTATGATGCTCGGCGCCAAAGATGTGGCGTTCCCCCGGCTTAACCTTTGCAGCTTCTATCTCTGGATCATTGGAACCTGCATGTTGCTGGGCGCGATTGTGTTTGGGGGTGGACTCGATACTGGCTGGACCTTTTACACGCCGTACAGTATCGATACCGATACCGGAGTGATATGGGCAACGGGTGGTGCTTTTGTGCTGGGCTTCAGTTCGATTTTCACCGGGCTGAATTTCCTTGTCACCGTCAACACGATGCGTGCGCCCGGTCAAACCTGGTTCAAGCTGCCTTTGTTCCTGTGGTCATTGTATGCAACCAGTATCATTCAGATTCTTGCCACACCGGTTCTCGGAATCACGCTGTTGTTGCTGATCGCCGAAAAAACCATGCACATTGGTATCTTCGATCCGAAGTACGGTGGTGACCCGGTTCTGTTTCAGCACTTTTTCTGGTTCTATAGCCACCCAGCCGTATACATCATGATTCTGCCTGGCATGGGTGTGATCAGTGAATTGATTTCTGTATACAGCCGCAAGAAAATTTTTGGCTACTCGTTCATCGCATTTTCCAGCGTGGCCATCGCATTGCTTGGCTTCCTGGTTTGGGGCCACCACATGTTTACCAGTGGTCAGTCGCAAGTTGTAACGCTGATCTTCAGTGCGATCACGTTCACCGTTGCGGTTCCATCGGCTGTGAAAGTGTTTAACTGGTTGGCGACGCTATACAAAGGATCGATTTCGCTGGCGACGCCGATGTGTTATGCCCTTGCGTTCATCTTTCTGTTCGGTATCGGTGGTTTGACGGGCTTGCACTTGGGAGCACTTTCAACCGACATTCAATTGCACGATACATACTTTGTTGTGGCTCACTTCCACTTTGTTATGGTGGGTGGAACGTTGACCGCATTGCTTGGCGGCGTGTTCCACTGGTGGCCCAAGATTTGGGGCCGAATGTACAACGACGCGATGGGGCGAGTTGGCTGTTTCCTGGTCTTCAGTGGTTTTTGCTTGACGTTTTTCCCTCAGTTCGTCATGGGTGCTCGTGGAATGCCACGTCGTTACGCCTCTTACGATCCAGAATTCGTAGTCTTCCATCAACTATCAACTGTCGGAGCATTTGTTCTTGGATTCGGAATCGTTTTGTCGATCGGCGTTTTGATTTACGCGGCGTTTCGTGGCCCTAAGGTCAACGCTAACCCGTTCGGTGCCGCATCGATGGAATGGCAATCCAGTTCACCACCGGATTTCCACAACTTTATCCACAAACCAGTTTTCAATGACCCGTACGATTTCAGTTCACAGGTCTACGATGAAGAACTGGATACATATATTCACCGCGAATTTGCTGAACCTAAAAAAGATCCATCGAAAGAACCACAGCCAGATCTTGATCCAGTGAAGCGGTCCAAAGAAAGCTAGAATCACTTGTACTTAAATTCGTATTTGCGAATTAAAAATATCGGAGAAAACAATGGCGATTGCTGAAGCTGATCATTCAGCCGCAGATCATCACGACGATCACGAACACGGTGAGTTTATCGCTCACCACTTTGATTCTGCTGAACAGCAGTTCGATTCAGGAAAACTGGGTATCTGGTTGTTTCTGGTAACGGAAATTCTGTTCTTCAGCGGTTTGTTCGTCGCTTATACGCTATACCGAACTCACCATCCAGAAATTTTCGAACAGGCTCATGTCTTTTTGGATAAGTACCTGGGAGCTTTGAACACGCTCGTTCTATTATTCAGCTCGCTGACGATGGCTCTTGGAGTACGTGCCGCTCAGCTTGGCAAAAACAAAAGTTGTGCCATTTATACGTTGATCACCATGTTCTGTGCGGCGATGTTCCTGGGTGTAAAAGCCATCGAATACAGTCATAAATGGGACATGGGTATTTTGGTCCGCAGTGCTTTCTCTTTGGACATGGGTCACCATGCTGCCAGCGAAGGTACGTTAGCGCATAGCTTGGGCGTTTCGGAGTACTTGATAATATTAAGCGCGATTCCAGCCATCTTACTGGTAGCGTTTATTGGAGTAAGCCTTTTTTGCGCCATGACGAAGAAAGCTGTCTGGTCGAAATTTTTCGGCGGCCTGGCGATCACCGTATTGGGTTACTTTTTCGGTGCGGTTGCCGGCCACTTCTACATGCAGCTTACTGCAGATATGAGCGGCGGCCACGCAAGCAACGATGTTGTCTTGTATGCGTTACAGGAAGATTCGCATGATGAAGCGCACGATGATGACTCAGGACATTCCGGTGAAAAACACGGTGATGGGGAAGCACACCATGACGCCGATCACTCGCATGCGGGCGATGCTGACCACAGTCATGGTGACGACGACCATGCCCACGCCAACAACCACGGTCCCGACCAACCAAAACTCGATCGCGATATTGGTATTTTCTTCAGCATCTACTACTGCATGACCGGCCTACACGCGATCCACATCATCGCAGGTATCGGATTCCTGTCCTGGATTTTTGCACGATCATTGATGGGCCATTGGCGAAGTGACTACTTCGGCCCGGTCGACTATGTCGGCCTGTATTGGCACCTTGTCGACTTGATTTGGATTTACTTGTTCCCATTGCTTTACTTGATCGATTAGTACTTCGACCAAACAATAAATTTAAGAATAATATTATGGCACACGATCACGATCACGGATTTGCACACCCGGCACCATTACCGATGTTGTACGGAGTGTTTTTTGCACTGGTATTTCTGACCGTTCTGACACTTCTGTTAGCCGGAAACCTGGGCCCATTTGGTTTTGTTGTGGCGATGATTATTGCCACCGCCAAAGGTGCACTGGTCATGGGCTTTTTCATGCACATGATCTGGGACAAACCGTTTAACGTGATTTGTTTTCTGGGCAGCGTGTTGTTTGTGTTTCTGTTCATCGGTATGACGATGACCGACACCGGCCACTACCAGGACAACATCGAGCAATACCCCCGAGCGGCTGAGACTTCTGGTCCGTAATTTCAAATGTTAAAACAGTCCATCAACTTGATCCCCGCCCGTCGGGAACTTTATCAAGCCAAGTTGGTGTTCTATTTGTTCATTGCCTCGCTGACGATGTTCTTTGTCGCCAGCCTCATCACGTACTGTATGATTCGAGTGGAAGCATTCCGCTCAATCCAACAAACCTATGATGCCGCTACCAACACAATGGTGGCGACCACGCGCAGCTACGAATCACTAAAGGTCCCTGCTTCGTTCTGGGCCAGCACATCGCTGTTAATCGTGATCAGTGTATTTCTTCAACGAGCGGTCGGGTTTGTCCGTCGCGAATGCATCTATAAATTCCGCAGCAGTCTGATGTGGGCCTGGGCGGCAGCGGTAATTTTTGTTTTGATTCAAACCTTTGGCATGGCTGAACTGGTTTCCAATCATTTCAGCCAATCAGACGGCAGCACCAAAGTTTACGGAATGTCGTTCACACTCGCTTTTATTCACGCGCTGCATGTGCTGGGCGGGATGGTTTTCCTGGGCTACGTCATTTACCAATCATTTCAGGGAAAATACGATCACGAGCGTCATTGGGCCGTCGATCATTGTGCCGGCTATTGGCACTTTCTTGACATCGTTTGGGTCGTTATGCTGGCAGTATTCGCGATTACCAAGTAGTCATCAGCTTGTGTTTGCCGGAGAACCGACATGCCCAGAAACAAGATCCTGCGCTGCCTGACGTATGGCCTTCTCGCTATCGCACTCTACATCATTGGTTGGCTAGGATTCAATTTTGTTGGCGCTGGTGTTGCAGATAACGAAGCTGCGGTTCCGTTTGCGACCGAGATCCTTGGTATTGACGGTCCCTTGAAAGAGAATGGCGATATAGATTTTACTCAACTGGCCAACGACAAAGCTTCCGCGGGAGTTACGTTTGAGAATAATGCGGCGATTCCAATTTTTTCGAACGTCGATTCTAACTACCTTTCAAAATACCACGACGATGTTATTAAGGTACTGGGGTTCCAGCGTCCGCAACCGGGCAAAGCAGGCATGTATCGAGGCGCTAGCGCGTGGGCAACGCACAAGAACAAAGGTTTCGAATCGGGCGGGCAGGGTAGCAGGCGGAGGGGAAGAGGACCCTCCAGGCAATCGCAAATTGACGACTTCACTACAAGATTGCGTCATGCAACGGATCATCTATGGCAAGATACTGACCATCCAGAAATTGCCGAGTGGCTTGACGAAATGGCACAGCCGCTCGACAAAATTGCTTTGGGCTGCAAACGTCAACATTTCTATATACCTCTTTTGGAATTGCCCAATTCCAGCAACCCCTTTGAAGAAAATTCCGGATATTTTTCCGACGTATTTAGAGACTTGAAGACAGGCTATCAAGTACGCGCGAATCGAAACTTCGCCAAGGGTGATTTTGAAGGGTGGCTCGCTGATCTTGAAACGATCAACCAGCTAGGGAACTTAGCAAAGAGCAATAACTTTGCGATTGGCGCTCAACTTGTTTCGAACTCCTTTCACCAATCGGCCAACGAAATGGCCGAAAACATTATTTACGGCGAAGACCTTGATGACGATCAATTGTTGAGAATCATGAAAGTTTTCACCGGCACAAAAAATAAAAACTCACTTGCTAACAGTATTCGTTTCGGAGAACGGTCACGAGCGCTTCGACACTTGAATTCAATTGCCAGGCATGGTGCTGGTGCTTATGGCAACAATACGAATCCAATTTGGCATCGGAAATTGTTGCTGGATTGTGCTGACTACAATACCGTGTTTAGGATCGTGAATGAAGACTTTGAACGTATTGCCAATTACGTTGAAGACAAGCAAGCCAATTGGTTGAAAAACGCCTGGCAATTGGATGCGGATATGGAAAAGCGTGGCTACCAGCAGGGTCCCTGGAACGAGGCTGCCGCGATACTGCTTGGTCGTAAAGCAAAGGGAAAGTTCCTTGGAGATCAATTCAGCCTTTTGCTAACTCCGGCGCTGTGGCATGTCGTTAAGTCGATCCTGGAGACCGATACACAAAAGAAAATGTTGTTGTTAGCGATAGCGCTGAAGCGATTCAAATTGCATCAACAAGCATACCCGGACACATTGGACTCGTTGGTTCCCGACTATCTCGCTCAAATCCCCCGTGACTCCTACAACGCTGCAGCTTTTGTTTATCAGAAGCAGGACGGAATCTATACTCTATATTCCCTGGGTACCAATGGGCAGGATGATGGTGGCAAGATCGGTGACTTAGCGCATAAGCCACTCGATATGCTGTTTACGCCAATCGATTCAATGACATGGGAAGAGTTCCAGGAAAATGAACGGCTCATCGAAAGACAAACGAAATGGGACAGAGCCAGTCCATCCGATCAACGAGCCATGGGCCCGAGGCCAACGAATTGATTCGGGGCTTTGTTAGCAGACCAACGGTTATTGCAGTGCCTTAATTTTTTCGCGAATCTCATCAGAAACACTGACGGCTTTCTGCGATTGGTAATCCAACATCACAACCACACTTTGCCCTTCTGCCACCATCGCCAATTCCTGACTCTCGCTCCACATATAGTGCTGAATCGTAATACTTGAATTGCCGATTTTCGAAACGGAAGCACTAATGATCATCGTGTCAGGAAACTTCACTTGTCGCCGATAGTCACAATTCACCGCAGCCAAAATCGGTCCGACATCTTCGCTGGAAATTCGGGCACCACACTGTCGCAAATATTCAATCCGCGCCGATTCAAACCAACGTAAAAAGTGAATATTGTTAACATGTCCAAACGCATCCTGGTCACCCCATTGAACAGGTATCTTAATTTTAACTGGAAAATCATCAGGTTTTGGTGACATCGCTTAAACCACTCGAAGTCATGTACGGTTGAATTTGTTACATTACATCACTGTGGCGTCACAACCGCAATGACACGTTCCAATGGACATCAAACCATGTCACTTTTTGAATCGATCGAGAAAGCAAACCTTGACCAAGCCAAACCACTGGCCGCACGAATGCGACCGAGGACTTTTGAAGAATTTGTCGGACAACAACATTTCCTGGGCGAAGGCAAACTGCTGCGCCGACTCGTAGCTGCGGACAAATTGGGCAGCGTTATTTTCTTTGGGCCACCGGGAACCGGCAAAACGTCTCTGGCCAGGATTCTCGCTAACGAAACCAACCGCGAATTCGCTCAACTAAGTGCCATCATGCACGGCGTGAAGGACCTGCGAGCCGTGTTGACGACGGCGCGTCAACGATTGGAAACCGGCGGACCGGGAACTTTGCTGTTCATCGATGAAATCCATCGCTTCAATAAAACGCAACAAGACGCCCTGCTGGCCGATGTCGAAGAAGGAGTGGTCACGTTGATCGGTGCCACAACCTCCAACCCGTTTTTTGCTGTCGTTGGAGCCCTGGTCAGCCGCAGCACGCTATTCCAGTTTGAAACTTTGGCAGAAGGCGAAATACGTCAATTGCTTTCCGCCGCGATCGCTGACAAAGAACGCGGGCTTGGCAAGCAACAGATCGAAATCGATGACGACGCCATCAGCCATCTGGCCAGAATTTGTGATGGCGATGGGCGACAAGCACTAAGTGTCCTTGAAACCGCAGCCGAGTCGCTGGCTGAACCCAAATTCATTTCACTGGAAGTCATCAAGGAAGCGATTGCTCACCGCGCGATCCAGTACGACGCTACGGGAGATGAACATTACGATTGTGCCAGCGCTTTAATCAAAAGCATTCGAGGCAGCGATCCGGACGCGAGTATTTACTGGCTCGCACGTATGCTTGAAGGCGGAGAGGATATTCGCTTCCTGTGCCGCCGTTTGATCATTCTGGCCAGCGAAGATATTGGCAATGCAGACCCGTCCGCTTTGCCAATGACCGTCGCATGTTCACAAGCCTGCGAACAAATTGGCTTACCCGAGTGTCAGTTAACTTTAGCTCAAACCGTTACCTATCTGGCTTGCACGGAAAAATCAAACGCCTCGACGATGGCTATCGGTAAGGCTAAAAACGACATCCAAAACGGTCGAATTCTGCCAGTGCCCAAGCATCTGAAAGACGCACACTATGCGGGCGCGAACCAATTGGGGCACGGCGAAGGCTATGAATACGCTCACAATTGCGAGGACGGAATCGCGGCCCAGGACTATTTGGGTGTCGATGTCGAATACTACCAGCCCGTAAACCGTGGGCATGAAAGAGAGATCGCATCGCGATTGAAGACAATTCGCGAAAAGCTGAAGACTGTAAAGACCAGCAAATCGAAGTAAACTTATATCCGTGAGCATTAAAGTTTAACTCTGTAATTTTGAACGCTGAAACTCTGACGCTTTTTTAGCGAATGCTTTTGTAAACGATTGGAATGAAAAACCGATGGCGAAAACCATTGTTGGAATCGACTTAGGAACCACAAATTCGTTGTGTGCAGTTTTCAGAGACGGGCGCCCCGAATTGCTAAAGAACGTTCATGGGGACCTGCTGACCCCGTCTGTGGTAGGCGTCCTGGATGACGGCCAAGTGCTTGTTGGAGCTCCTGCCCGCGAGTTACGTGTGACACACCCGGCTAAATGCTCTTCCTGTTTTAAGCGTTGGATGGGAACCGACCATGATGTCATCTTGAACAACCGCAAATTCACCCCTATTGAATTATCCAGCCTTGTTCTTCGTTCACTCAAATCAGATGCCGAAGCGGCTCTGAACGAATCCATTCAAAATGCCGTCATCACGGTCCCTGCCTATTTCAACGACAACCAGCGCAAGGCGACCAAAGAAGCGGGAGAGATGGCGGGCTTGAAAGTTAGTCGAATTATCAACGAACCAACGGCCGCTGCTTTGACGTATGGATTTCATGATCGAAATTCTGAAAAACATTTGATCGTAATCGATCTTGGGGGCGGCACGTTCGACGTCACCGTTATGGAAATTTTCGAAGGAACACTCGAGATCGTTTCCACCGCAGGCGAAAGTATGCTTGGCGGCGAGGATTTTACCGATCGCCTGGTCGCCGCAGTATTGAATAAGCAGAAACTTCAACTCGAAACCGCGGAAATGAATCATCCGGTCATGGTTGCTCGGTTACGTGAAGAATGCGATCGAGCTAAAAAATTGCTCGCTTCCAATGATCTGGCCGAAATTCGCGTTCCAGCTCACGACGGCACCATCGACCCGGACGCCAAACCGGTCAAAATCAACCAAGACAACTTCGCTGCCATCTGTAGTAAATTGATGGATCGTTTGAAAGTCCCTGTCAATCGTGCGATTCGCGACGGCCGCATGACACCAAACTCGATTGATGAAGTCATTCTGGTTGGTGGTGCTACCCGAATGCCGGTTTTGCAAAACTTCGCCAAGGAATACTTCGGTAAACAACCAAAGTCAGATTACGATCCCGATCATGTCGTTGCACTGGGGGCAGCGATTCAAGCTGCTTTGATTAACGACGACGATGCGGTCGACGATATGGTGATGACCGATGTTTGTCCGTTCACCTTGGGCGTTGAAATCTGCAAGGAGTTTGGCGGACGGCAACAACCCGGATACTTCCAACCCATCATCCATCGCAATACAACCATTCCGGTATCCAAAGAAGAAGAATTTTACACGATGGAGCCCGGGCAAACGATGGTCGATTTGAAAGTCTTCCAGGGCGAGGCTCGGCGAGTCGCAGACAACCTTCCACTTGGCAATCTGTTGGTTGAAGGAATCCCGATCGGAGAAGCGGGGCAAGCGTTCCGTGTCCGATTCACCTATGACATGAACGGAATCCTGGAAGTCGAAGCGATCATTCCACAAACAGGCAAGCGGTTTCAACTCGTGCTGACTCAGCATGCCAAATCTCTGACCGAAAACGAGATTCGTACGGCTGTTGAAAAAATGCAGTCCATTAAGTTTTTTCCACGCGATGATTTGCAAAACCAGCAACTTGTATTATTCTGCGAAAGAATGGTCGGAGAAGTCAGCTTGTATGAACGTAGCCAATTAGAAGAGGCAATTGACGTTTTTGAGCACGCTATGTCTTCCGGCGAGAAAGTCATGTTTGAATCCGCACGTGAGAATTTGCTGACAGTGTTGTCAGCGCTGGGTATCCAATACAGACAAGAAGATGACTGAATATACAGCCAGCCAGAAACGAAAACACCTCGCCAAAGTCTTGCGACTTAATCCCGTGCACCAGTCCGCACGCATCATTCAGCTACGAAATCAATTACTCGGCAAAACACCCGATCCAGCCAGCAATGCGGTCGGTCAGCAAAAAATCGCTGGACTTCGCAAACGGGCCCAGAATCAGATTGAACAGATTCGCTTTCAAATGTGGCAGCAACATCCCAGGCAACTCGCCGAAATGCTTCAAGCCATCGATATCCGTCAGTTGCCAGAATTAAAATCCGCTGCAAGTCGCTTGCGGCTGGTGATTCAAAACCATCGATCCTTTACCGAGCTTTCCAGGCATCCCGATCAACACATCAATTTGACCAATACGCTCAAGCGTATCGTGATGTTGCCGCCACGCGATTCCGGTGCATTGAAGGAATCCTATCTGCGGCAAATCACCGGTTCACGGGAATTACCCAAAATCAAACGTGCTGTCGATTTCCTGGAAACCGAATTTCCAGGCATCTATTCGATGGAATCCGACTGGCTGCAAACCATACGTTCACTAAAAGGACGCAAAAAACGAGCGGCAGCTGCCGATGGCAGTTACGATGGCTTTGGCTTCGAAATCCCCGGTTGGTTAATTTGGATTGTGTTTGTGATTCTGTTTCGTGTTGTGTCAGCCATACTAAGGAACCAATGACTCGCAACTCCAACACAGCACCTGATTGGTCGTTCCTTCCGCACAACCCTATCGCGTTCTTTGGTTTGGAAGCTGGTTTCGATCGGAAATCGCTGAAGCGAAAATACAATCAACTGATACGGAAATACAAACCCGAAAAAGCACCCGCTGAATTTCAAAAGATCAGGGCCGCTTACGAATTTCTCGACAGCCGACTTCGATACGGCGAAACTCCATCAGCAAACAAAAACCCTGAATTCCAATGGACTGCCGCCCAAGCGGGTGAACCAGCATCTCGCACCAAAGTTCAAAAAACGGATTCGGCTGACGTCCAGCCCATTGTTGCAAAGGTCGAAGAAATCCCGTTCTATCAACGGGTTGAATCAGAATCTCCACTGGCAATCTACAATCAGCTAAAAAACCGAAAAGGCAAATCGCCTTTCGAGTATTTCAGTATGGCGCTGCTTTCGGATGTCGTAGCCGACGATTCGATGATGTTTTTCAAACTGGTTTTGACCGGCATTCAACGGCATCCGCAAGAAACTGGACTGATCAATTTACTATATGAGTACTTGCAACAGGACTTCAAGACTAAACAGATCCCTGGCTTGCTGAAGACCATTTCTAAAGTCGTTACCGATCAGTATTTTTACTTTTTGACAGAAAGCCTTTGGGATCGCCTGCTTCGTTCGGCAAAATTCGCAACCTGGGCGAACACACTCGCAGCCTGTGAATCGAATCTGAAGGACTACCGCATCGAAGGGCAATTGGCGTTCTACTTGCACATTTTGCCGGCTGCCATATTCAAGGCAGATGCTCAGTGGCTTCAAGCCAAATACAAATGGCTAGACAGCCATGCGAGCGAAATCCCGTCATCGCTGGAAATGGATTTTGAACTGGTGTTTCAGCTTTTTGAATATCGAAGGTCATTGGCCGTCGATAATTCGCATTCACCAGAAGTCCATCAGGGAATCGTTAACTACTTTGTCCTGGACGGACAGAAAAGTGACGAAGCCGTCATTGAGTTGCAAACAGCCTTTGCCCAAAATCCTGGACATTTACTTGAGCAATTTGGCCCTGAGACTCCGGTCAACGGTCAACAACTGGCAATTTGGGACTACATCAATGACGATGTTTGCCAACGACGGGAGCTTCATGAAAATATGGACCCACGCCAATTGCGCGCCAAGATTTTCGATTTGATGGCTGACTTGAATCGCAACGAAATAGAAGCCTTCGGCTGGATGCAGGAATTGGGATATTACAGCAGGAAATATGGCCCCTACTTGATCGCCTTGGGCTCCCCGTTCGCGTTACTGTTTCCCTGGCTAGGCACCCCCATTCTATTTATCGTCGCGATTGTGCTGGCGATCGCTGCGGCGGTGCTTGTGCACTTCCTTTACCGGCCGGGCGACCGAGTTGACGTCTACCTCGAAAAGAAAATGCGCGTCAGATACTATTCGGATTGGCGAGGGCGATTTGTTCACTTGTTCGAAGCCACGCAGATTCACCACGGTGAATTATCCAATGCGATGCTCGACATCGTTCAGCATCACAGTGAAAAGGTAGGATTCGCTTCTTGGCTGATTCGATTTCTGCCCAGCGATGCCGGTTTGCATTTATTTGCTTCGGCTGCACGCTATTTAAAGTAGAACGCGTTGTTCGAATTGAACCCCAAACGCATCATTGAGCCCAATTCTGACCCCTTGTGCATCATCGATGTGGTTTCCGAGCAACATTCCTACCCGATGCAGCCGTTTTTCCTCGTGTTTTTGGCCTTAGGCCCAACTGGCATGCGGACTGCTTTACTTCAATTCGTCGAAACAAAAGGGATCAAATGAAAATCAAAATCAAAAATTTCCTTGCAGATGAACAAGCAGCCACAAGCGTCGAATACGCGATCATGCTGGCCTTGATCATTGGCGTGTGCATCATTGGCATTCAGGTTTTAGGTCTCGAAACCAACAACACGATGACATCCAATTCAGAACAAATCACAAATGCAATTCAACCTTAGTTGAATTAAGACAAAGCAAACTATTCTCTCCGACGAAGAAACTCCTTGCTGGCAGGCAAGGAGTTTTTTCTTGCGCTATCGGTAATTACGCTGCTACGAAAATATCCGATTGCACTGCAAAACCACATCCAATTCATCGCCAGCGATCAACAATTCCAGGCGTTCGATTTCCTGATGAAAGCTTCGATCGACATCATAGAAATCAGCACGTTCACGAATCAAGTTTTGCAATTTCTGAAGCAGTGGACTTGTCTTCAGCCCTTTGCGAAAATCAATACCCTGGGCAGCCGAAAGCAATTCAATCGCTAAAATCGAATTTACATTAGCCACCATTTTGTGCAGTCGCCGCGCTGCGTAAGTCGCCATGCTGACATGGTCTTCCTGATTCGCGCTCGTTGGAATACTGTCAGTGCTGCAAGGTGTTGCCAGGTGCTTGTTTTCACTGGCAATTGCCGCAGCGGTAACCTGCGGAATCATAAACCCAGAATTCAAGCCGCCATCTTGAATCAAAAACGGAGGCAGCTCACTTAAGTGCTTGTCAATCAGCAGCGCCGTTCGGCGTTCCGAGAATGCTCCGATTTCCGCAAGTGCGATCGCAATTTGATCCGCCACCATCGCCACTGGCTCTGCATGAAAATTTCCGCCCGACAGCATTGAATCATCATCACCAAACACCAGCGGGTTATCTGATACCGCATTGGCCTCGCACACCAAAACTTCCTGTGCATGCTTCAAGCTCGTCAAACATGCACCCATCACTTGCGGCTGGCACCTAAGTGAATATGGATCCTGCACTCGCGAGCAATCTCGATGGGATTCGCGAATTTCGCTGCCTGACAAAAGCTCACGATAAACTTCGGCGCACTTGATTTGTGTTTCATGGTTTCGAATCGCGTGAATTCTTGGATCAAACGGCGTGTCACTGCCTTTGGCTGCATCAACCGACAAAGCTCCTGCAGAAATTGCAGCCCGGAACGTTCGCTGGGCGCCAAATAAAGCAGTAATCGCCAGCGCCGTCGATGCTTGTGTCCCGTTGATCAACGCCAACCCTTCCTTGGCTTCCAATTTCAACGGCTCAATTCCGGCAGCAGCCAAGCCACTGGCAGCTTCAAGTATTTCTCCGTCTCGACAAAATTGCCCCTCGCCGATCAGTGCCAGACTCATATGAGCCAACGGAGCCAGATCGCCACTGGCTCCTACGCTGCCCTGCTCCGGAATACACGGCGACAATCCCGCATTGATACAATCGATCAAAATCTTGACGACGTTCGATCGCACACCAGAATAGCCTCGCGCCAACGACGTCGCCTTCAGCAACATTATCATTCGCACCACCCTGTCGTTCATCAACGGCCCGGTTCCAGCCGAATGGGAACGAACCAAATTGATTTGCAGCTGAGCAAGATCTTCCGACGAAATCTTCTGATTCGCCAAAAGCCCAAAACCAGTGTTCAATCCATAGACCGTCTCATCACGCTCAATCAATTTCAAAACAACATCGCGCGAGGCATCAATGCCGCTCCAGCACGACTCACATAGCGTGATCGCATCGTCGCCATAATAGAATTCGGCAAGTTGACCGAACGTTAGTTCACCGGGCTTCAATTCCATCGTCTTACCCGAAAAAAATGAATCATCAAAAACTCAAATCACTTCTTTAAATCATTGGTAAATCAAGGCCCTTATCGCGAGCACACTCGATCGCGATATCGTATCCGGCATCCGCGTGCCGCATCACCCCGGTTGCTGGATCATTGAAAAGCACTCGCTCAATCCGGCGATCGGCTTCTTCGGACCCGTCACAACAAATAACAACACCGCTGTGCTGTGAGAACCCCATGCCGACGCCACCGCCATGGTGCAAACTTACCCAAGTCGCTCCGCTGGCAGTATTCAACAGTGCATTCAACAACGGCCAATCAGAAACAGCATCGCTGCCATCTTTCATAGATTCCGTCTCACGGTTAGGGCTCGCTACGCTGCCGCTGTCCAGATGATCACGCCCAATCACGACCGGCGCCGACAACTCACCGGTCCGCACCATTTCGTTGAAAGCCAAACCCAACCGATGTCGGTCACCCAGACCAACCCAGCAGATTCGCGAAGGCAAGCCTTGAAAGTGAATTCTCTCTTTGGCCATATCCAACCAATTGTGCAAATGAGGATCGTCTGGAATCAACTCCTTGACCTTCGCATCGGTCGCATAAATATCGTTCGGATCACCCGACAATGCCGCCCATCGAAACGGCCCAATGCCCTGACAAAACAACGGCCTGATGTAAGCCGGAACAAAGCCCGGAAAATCAAACGCGTTCTCTACGCCTTCGTCTTTCGCAACTTGCCGGATGTTGTTTCCATAGTCCACCACCGGAATTCCCATCTCGTGATATTGAAGCATCGCTTTAACATGCACCGCCATCGACTTTTTCGCTTCTTCAATCACAACCTCTGGATCCGATTCGCGTTGTGCAACTGCCTGTTCAACCGTCCAACCGATCGGCAAGTATCCGTTCAAAGGATCATGCGCTGAAGTTTGATCGGTGACCGCGTCGGGCTTAATCCCTTTTTCAATCATTTCAGGCAATAACTCAGCCGCGTTTCCGAGTAACCCGACCGACACAGGCTTACCTGCATCAACAGCCTCGTTGATGATCGCCATTGCTTCGTCCAACGTTTCAGCGCGGCGGTCAACGTAACCCGTTTTCAATCTCATATCGATTCGCACTGAATCGCATTCGATGGCCAACATGCTTGCCCCCGCCATCGTTGCCGCCAGGGGTTGGGCACCACCCATCCCTCCCAATCCGGCAGTCAATATCCATTTGCCACTCCAATCGCCATCAAAATGCTTCTTGCCCATCGAAACAAACGTTTCGTAAGTACCTTGAACGATCCCCTGACTGCCGATGTAGATCCACGATCCGGCTGTCATCTGGCCGTACATCATTAATCCTGCTTGATCGAGTTCGTGGAAATGTTCCCACGTTGCCCAATGCGGAACCAGATTGCTGTTGGCGATCAGCACGCGCGGCGCGTCGACGTGAGTGCGAAAAATTCCGACCGGCTTTCCTGATTGAACCAGCAAAGTTTGGTCAACTTCAAGGCTTCTGAGTGATTCAACGATCTTGTGAAAACACTCCCAATTTCTTGCTGCCCGACCGATACCGCCATAAACCACAAGCTCTTCTGGTTTTTCAGCAACCCCCGGATCAAGGTTGTTCATCAACATCCTTAAGGGAGCTTCGGTAAGCCAGCTTTTGCAACTAATCGTTGTTCCAGTTGGAGCCTTAACAGTGGTTACGTTTGATGTCGCCATTACTACCCTACGAATATACTTGTATTGATCTAAACTAAGTTAGCAACTTGTTGTCCGCACTCAATAGATACCATTGTGAGTCAAATGCTGGATTTGGAAAACCGAAAACCTTTTACATTTCACACAGGCAGCTTACCAGTCCTCGTCAGCTTCCCACATAACGGTTCCTTCATTCCTGGCGCATTGCAGGAATTGATGACCGCTGACGGGCAATCCAGCAAGGATACCGACTGGTTCCTTGATCGGCTCTATGACTTTCCAGAGCTGGAAAACGGAAACAAGCTGATCGCAGAATTTTCCCGATACGTGATCGATCTGAATCGCCCCGCAGACAACGTGTCGCTTTATCCTGGGCAAACGACCACCGGGCTAGTACCGGAAACCTGCTTCGACGGTTCGCAGATCTATCTGGATGCACCGCCCACCAGCCAGGAAATTGAAGCTCGAGTCGAGAACATTTGGACTCCATACCATGATCAAATCAGAACCAGGCTCGACGAAATTCGCCAGCAACACGGGTACGCGGTTTTGATCGAGGCCCATTCGATTCGATCACAAGTTCCCCGACTGTTCCCAGGCACGTTGCCAGATTTCAATGTCGGCACCAACAATGGCGCGAGCTGCGACGCCGAATTGCAGGATCGAATCGTCAATGTGCTGAAAGCTCAAAACAATTACTCGCATGTTGTCAACGGAAGATTTATTGGTGGGTATATAACTCGGCACTTCGGCAACCCAAAAAACAATATCAGCGCGGTTCAGTTCGAATTGTCGCAGGCTACCTATCTGGACGAAGAAAAGGCACAATGGGACGATGCCAACGCGGCCAAAGTTCAAGCCGTTTTTCGTGAAATCATACAGGCCATTGTGAAATGGAATCCGAACCCAGCAACCTGAACCAACCGGATCAAATATTCCGTGGGTTTCGAATCGCAACGTTTGCAAATAATGATGTTGCATACGGACAGCGGCACGATTGCATATTGGCGGTCACGGGCGGCAACATCGCCTGGATCTTGCCCGACGATGAAGTTCCAGCGCTAGCGGATTCAGTCCAAATCATCGAAGGCGATGGACGCTGGATGACGCCTGGACTTATCGATTGTCATACGCATTTGGTTTACGGCGGAAACCGAGCGGGCGAATGGGAAATGCGACTGGCAGGAGCGAGTTACGAAGAAATTTCGCGCAGCGGTGGTGGGATCCTGTCCAGCGTTAAAGCAACTCGAGCAACTTCTATCGACGAACTAGTCGATTCTGCATCCGTGCGATTGAATCGCTTGATGCAGGAAGGCGTCACAACCATTGAAATCAAATCCGGCTATGGGCTCGATCTGGAAACAGAAATCAAAATGCTCAAAGCTGCAAAGCAATTGGAATCCGCTCACGAAATTTCAGTTGCCACGACACTGCTCGCCGCCCACGCCATTCCACCTGAATTCAAAAGCAACGCCGACCAGTACATTGACCTGGTATGCAACGAAATCATTCCTGCAGCCAAACCATTTTGCAGCGCCGTCGACGCGTTTTGCGAATCCATTGCATTTGACGTCGATCAAACCGTGCGTGTATTCGAATCCGCCTTACAGCATGACATGGATATTAAAGTTCACGGAGAACAACTGACTCACACCGGCATTTCCGCAAAAGCGGCAACGATGGGTGCGGTTTCGGCGGACCATTTGGAATACCTGACGCACGACGATTGCCAAACCATAAGCCAACACGGCACTGTGGCTACGCTGCTGCCGGGCGCTTTTTATTGCTTGAACGAAACACAGAAACCTCCAATCGTTGCGCTGCGAAAACATTCCGTTCCAATCGCTGTCGCAACGGACTGCAATCCGGGCAGCTCACCGGTAACCTCATTGCTGCTATCGGCCAACATGGCCTGCAATCTTTTTGGCCTAACAGCAGAAGAAGCTTTGCGAGGCATTACAACAAACGCTGCTCAGGCGCTTGGGCTAGCTGAATCCGTTGGCACACTTGAAAACGGAAAACGCGCCGATTTGGTCGTGTGGGATGTCGAATCGCCGGCCGAAATTGTTTATGGAGTCGGCCACAATCCATGCCATAGCGTTTACCGAAACGGCAAGCAAATTCGATAACTGGCGACCATGAACGAAACAACAAAAACCATTCATTTCAAATCCGCCCTGGTCGGTGAAGAATGGATTGACGATCCAGTTTTCAGTGTCGATTCCAACGGCATGATCACCAATATCGCCACCGCATCGGCCAACCAACAAGTTTCCGATTCGTTTGACGCGGTCGCATTGCCCGGAATGCCAAACGTCCATAGCCACGCTTTCCAACGCGCGTTTGCCGGACTCAGTGAATTCCGCACCGCCGACAACGACAGTTTCTGGACCTGGCGCAAATTGATGTATGACTTTCTGCTCAAGCTCTCACCAGAGGACATCTACATCATCGCTCGGCAGCTTTACGTCGAGATGCTGCTGGCTGGTTATACATGGGTCGGTGAATTTCATTACGTTCACAACGATATTCAAGGCAATCACTATGCTTGTTTGTCGGAACTTTCCGACGCGGTGATTCGCGCAGCCAACGATGTCGGGATTGGCATCTGTATGTTGCCGGTTCTCTATCAACGTGGCGGGTTCGACGACCAACCGTTATCCAAAGGGCAGCAGCGTTTTCAGCTTGGCAACGAAGACTTTCTAAAGCTAATTGAAAATCTATCGAGCCACAAATCTGACAACTTCAATTTAGGAATAGCGCTGCATTCGCTTCGAGCCGTCTGCGTCGATTCCGCCAAACATGTCATCGACAACATTCCAGGGGATTTCAAGATCCACGTCCACGTGGCAGAACAGACAAAAGAGATCGAAGATTGCCTGGCCAAACATTCAAAGCGCAGTGTCCAATTTCTACTGGACCATTTCGACGTCGACCAAAGATGGTGCCTGATCCATGCAACGCATTTGGATGACGCTGAAGTTTCTGGAATCGCAAAATCCGGTGCGGTTGTGGGGTTGTGCCCAACCACGGAAGCCAATCTTGGCGACGGTATTTTTCGAGCCAAAGACTATTTGGATGCCGGCGGAAAAATATCGATTGGAAGCGATAGTCATTGCAGCGTTGACTTGCGCGAAGAGCTGCGAATTCTCGAATACGGGCAACGCTTGCAAGGACGTAATCGCGCCGTTCTTGGCACCAGCGAAAAGTCAGTCGGCAGACGCTTGTATCAATCAACAGCCGCCGGGGGAGGGCAGGCGATCGGCGTCAAGACAGGCAGCTTGCAAACCGGCTTCCGAGCGGATTTCACCATCGTAGACCCGAACCATCCCGCCATCGCTGGCGCTAACGGAAATGCGCTTATCGATCGACTAATTTTCTGTAACGCCGACGACCCAATTGTTGGCGCGATCGTGGGTGGTCAAGTCAAGATGATGGACGACCCCGAATTCTTTGAAGTCGTTCAGCAATCCCATATCGATTTCAATACCGTATCGCGTCGATTGATGACGTAATTATTGACGACATAAAACTAAAGTTGCCGTTACCAGCTTGAGAATCACCCAACATTCATCACTACAACGGCCAAGCGGTCAATTCGTTGTTCAGCCACCCGTTTTCGTCAAAGCGGGCTGCCAAAATCAGCTCTGGTGCAACCCCTACAATCCCCCGCAACCGAATACGGCTACGTTTGCGATTCGCCAAACCAAAGGCAGTATCGATTTCCATTCACTTTTGCAACGTATGGTTTTACACGTTTTCCACTCGCTTGAACCTGGTAAATACAAATGCAAAAGACAAGTTTTGTAACCGGAATATTAGGTAGTGCATTAGGTTGCGCCGCAGCCATCACACTTCTCTATTTCACCTACACAATGTGGGATGAAAACCATAAGGCCACGCTGGCACAACAGCGCGGCCCAATGAACATTTCCTATCGCGACCTGGCATCTCACCAAGATCTTAACCGCCAAGTCGTCACGCTAACCGACGCCAAAGTCGCGCCAGAATTCTCGCAAAACCAAAAAAAGAAATGGTCAGCCGCGTTTCTTCTCTTGCCTGCAGACCCAGCTGTAAACAAATCAGCAATTCCGGTGATGATTCAAAATTCCAAAATCGATTCACCCGCAAAAGCCAAAGCCTTTCTGGCGGAAAAGAAATTCACTGGCACCCTTCACAATTTCATGCGAATGAACACGCAACACGTTGAGCAGCTTGGGGAATTGCACCCTCAAGTCGACTTAGGGCGTGGCTACGTCTTGATCATGCCACCTCGCAAGGGAGATGTTTCGGTCCAATACCACGCGTACGGCATCGGATTGTTGTGGGTCATCTTCTTTCTGTACAGTTTTTCGCGCCTTATTTCAGAAATCAAAAAAGCCCGCATCCATGGTTTCTCCTTTAAACCCGTTTATCAAAACCAGGCGAATGCGAACCAATCTGGCTTCGATTCAAAGTGGGTAGACAGAATTGTCCCAAGCAGCCGCAACAAATCCCAACCTGATTTTGAAGAAACGCAATGCGTTGTCGTACCGAAATTCCCACCAGCTCGATATATTTTCCAAATTCTGCTGGGTGTGACATTCTTGATTTTCGCCTTGCCAATGGCATTAGCTGCAAGACAGGACCTGCTGCCAGACGGGCTGTTGCCCTGGTTCTACTTGTCGTTTGGTTTGACGGTTCTTTTCACGATTCTTTACGCATACTTCCTGTATCGCGACGTGAAATACCCATCGCCTGCAATACGCAAGCCGATTGAGCCACTTTCGCTTCCCGGGCGGTACTCAAGAATGTTTGCCAGACACGAAGCAGAAATTGGCGAACTAGGATTCAGAAAAATTGGTGAATTCCTGACTAACCAAAGAAGCAGACAAGTCACATGCGAATATCTCTCTGCTGACGGTTTGACAGTGGCCAGGATGACAAAAGATCTTTTTCACGAGGCGATTGTATTTTACTCGTTGCTCTGTGATGGAAAAGTAATCATGACAGTCGATATGGACGTCCCTGAAGTATGGCACGGGCTATTAAAATTGACCAAAGGCATTAAGGGTGATTTCAAGAATACGTTTCGGATCCATCATCAAATCATCGCTCCCGTTCAGCAACATGTTGCCCAGGTACTCGAAAATGAGCTGCAGCAATTTGTGAAATACACAGAGACAATTGAAATGCAGGCCGTTGGCCAACTGGACATGCATCCGATCCCAATCCCAAACATGCGCAGCTTTGAGCAGGATTTCGAGTTGGAAAGCGTATCATGATCATGCTCATAAACGTTCTGCTTTGGTCTGTCTTTGGCTTGGCGGTTTTAGTGAAATTTTATGGAATAATTGAAGCCTCTGGCCAGCCTTTCCTCCAATTCAAACCAGGAAAACTTCAACTGGCTTCCACGGTGATGGTTAATAGTGAAATCCATAGCACAGCCACACACGCAGCTGCATTGGTATTGTTCTCAGTCAACGACGCAAATCCGCCGAGCTGCGAAATATTGAACGAAATCTCCGCAGAGATCTTTGATCTTTACGCAACCGATCAATGGTTTGATTCAGTCGACATAAACGAGTTCATCAAATTTCTGAAAGACGACGATTATCAACGGAATCGCAGATACCGGGTTCCTACCCAAATTTCTCGTGGCCATGATTTGTACGTATCGGATTTGATCCTGTATCGAGATCATTTGCATCCAAGCCACCGACAACTAAAACTGGTTGCGGTCCGCGTTAAAGGCCAAGCCAAAGGCTCCATCCACCAGATTCCATGGACCGATCCAGAAGCTTTGCAGTTGTTCGCCGACAATGCTGAAACTTAATGAACATTAAGTTCCAGATCGTACAAAGCTGCTATTTTTACCGACTCTGATATCGATTTTTGTCAGGCTTCAAACACAATAGATGATCAAGACAATGTTTATCAAACCTTGGGAAGATCATGCATTTCAAAATCGCCGTCGCCGTTCTCGTTGCCCTGCTCGCATGCAACTCTGCTTTTGCTACGACCGAAG
>CAYONX010000033.1:40540-45998 GCA_964405425.1 uncultured Pirellulaceae bacterium
GCTACGACCGAAGATCCGAACGAGCAACTTATCGAATCGCTTAAGTTCCGCCAGATCGGTCCGTTTCGCGGTGGACGATCGGCAGCCTGTTGCGGCGTACGCGGAAATCCAATGTTGTATTACATGGGTGCCGCTGGTGGTGGCGTTTGGAAAACCGCCGATGCAGGATCAACTTGGGAAAACATCAGCGACGGTTTCTTTGGCGGATCGGTCGGAGCGATCGAAGTTGCCCCATCGGACCCCAACATTATTTACGTCGGTGGCGGAGAAGTAACCGTTCGTGGCAACGTTTCCCATGGCTACGGCATGTGGAAATCATACGACGCCGGGAAAACATGGAAGCAAATTGGCTTAACCGACTCACGCCGAATCCCACGCGTCCGAGTTCATCCTCACAACCCCAACATTGTTTACGCGGCGGTCCTTGGCCATTTGTACGGCCCCAATCAAGAACGTGGCGTCTATAAATCCATCGATGGTGGCGAAACATGGAAACGAGTTTTGTTTGCCAACGAAGACGCCGGCGCAGTCGACTTGATTATCGATCCGGGCAACCCGCGAATCCTGTACGCTTCGACTTGGCGAATCTTACGAACGCCTTACAGTCTGGAAAGTGGCGGAGAAGGGTCCGGGTTTTGGAAAAGTAACGATGGCGGCGAGACATGGGATGAAATCACTCGTGCAAAAGGGTTGCCAAAAGCAATGGTCGGCATCATCGGTGTCGCTGTTTCACCCGTCGATTCCAATCGCGTGTGGGCACAAATTGAAGCGGAAGACGGTGGACTGTTTCGCAGCGACGATGCTGGAGAGTCCTGGACACGAATCAATCAGGAACGAAAGCTGAGGCAGCGGGCTTGGTATTACACTCGCGTTTACGCTGGCCCGAAAAATATCGACGAAGTCTATGTTGTGAATGTCAGTTTTTGGCGCAGCGGTGACGGCGGAAAGACCTTTTCAAGTATTCGAACGCCTCATGGCGATCATCACGATTTATGGATCGACCCAGATGACCCTAACCGTATGGCGATTGCCGACGATGGTGGTGTGCAAATTTCGTTTTCGCGTGGCAAGAACTGGTCGACTTATCAGAACCAGCCAACAGCCCAATTCTATCGCGTCACAACCGACAATCATTTCCCGTATCGTATCTACGGTGCTCAACAAGATAATTCGACCGTTCGGATTCTTCATCGCGGACGTCGTGGTTCGATCGGCGAACGTGATTGGGAATCGACAGCGGGTGGGGAAAGTGGGCACATCGCTCCCGATCCCACGAACCCAGAAATCGTCTATGGCGGTAGCTACGGCGGATTGCTAACGAGAGTAAATCACGAAACCGGCGAATATCGCAATATCCAGGTTTGGCCGGATAATCCAATGGGACACGGGGCAGGGGACAGCAAGTACCGTTTCCAATGGAATTTCCCGATCTTCTTTTCAAAGCACCACGACAAAACTTTGTATACGGCAGGCAACGTCCTTTTCAAAACAACCGACGAAGGAGAATCCTGGCAAGCGATCAGCGGTGACCTGACTCGCAACGACGCCGCCAAGCTTGGCCCCAGTGGTGGGCCCATCACCAAAGACAACACTGGCGTTGAATACTACTGCACCATTTTTGCAGCCTGCGAATCGCTGCACGACGACAAAACAATTTGGTGTGGCAGTGATGATGGATTGATTCACGTTACACGCGACTCAGGGCAAAACTGGAAAAACGTAACGCCGCCAAATATGCCCGAATGGATGCAGATCAATTCGATCGAACCTCATCCGACGATTGCTGGAGGGTTGTACGTTGCTGGAACCAGATACAAACTGGATGATTTCAAGCCGTATTTGTACGTTACGACCGACTTTGGAACGACTTGGAAAAAGATCACTAATGGAATCAATGCGAAACATTTCACGCGTGTTGTGCGAGCCGATGAAAAACGACCGGGGTTGTTATACGCCGGCACCGAAAGCGGACTATACATTTCATTTGATGACGGAGCTAATTGGCAACCGTTTCAAGCTAACTTGCCGATCGTTCCGGTCACTGACCTGGCTCTTAAAGAAAACGATTTGATTGTGGCAACACAGGGGCGTTCTTTCTGGGTTCTGGATGATCTTTCTACCGTCCAGCAATGGAAGCCGGAGTTATCGAAAAATCGCCTTCACTTATTCGAATCAAGACCGACCTATCGAATGCGGGGCGGCGGACGTGCCAGTAAGACCGCTGGAACCAACGTTGCCGGCGGAATGCAATTGCGTTTTTATTGCGAAAGCGATCTACAAGAAAATGAATCGGCCCGGGTCGAAATCACGGATCCAGCTGGAAATGTAGCTCGGGTATTCAGTACCAAGCCTGACAAAGACGCAAAGGAAACCAAATTCGAAATAAATCCCGGCTTCAACACTCTTACGTGGGACATGCGATACGTCGGTGCAGAAAAATTCGATGGCATGGTTTTGTGGGGTGGCGGAACTGGCGGACCGACCGCAGTACCTGGCGACTACTCAGTGAAATTCACAATCTCTAAATCAAAAACCGACGATGGAACCGACGAATCCGAACCCGAATTAAAGCCAACAGATTCGACGGAAATGGCAACTGCCAGCGGCTCGTTCACGATCTTGAAAGATCCGCGATCCAGTGCGACCAACGAAGATCTGATGGCACAATTTGAGTTTCTGTCCGAAGTTCGTGACAAGCTCTCAGAAACTCACAAATCAATTGGGCGATTACGCGATGTTCGCCAACAAATTGAATCGTTTTCCAAACGACTAAACGACAATGAAGACTACAAAGACGTTGTCTCCAAAGGTAAAGATATCGCCAAACAGCTATCCGAAATTGAGAAAACTCTTTACCAAACCCAGAACCAGGCACCACAGGATCCACTCAATTTCCCGATTCGATTGAACAACCGTTTAAGCGCTTTGATTGGGGTGGTCAGTGGCGGCGACAATCGGCCGACGAAACAAGCGTATGCCGTGCGCGACGAATTGACTGGGTTGATTGATGCTGAAATCGCAAAGATGAACGAAGCGATTGACTCCGGCGTATCAGATTTCAACGACGCTGTTTCGAAAGCCAAGATACCCGCTATCTTTGTCGAGTCCGAATAGATCAGGCCTGAATTCCTTATTAACAACCGCATCGCTCCCAAAATGCAAGCTCGTTAAATACCCTTGGGAACACGACTTGGGGTGATTCCTGATTCGACCTGTTGTGAACCGGCAGAATCGCCGGGACAATAAACTGTGGGAAGGTTTCGCATTCAGTGAAACAGTTAATCATCGGAAAAGGAAAAAAATGAATATCAAATACAACCTGGTTTTACTGGCAGCAATATTGGTTGCTTCGCCTGGCCAAATCACACATGCACAATCTAGCGGCAAAGGAACTGCTACCAAAACCAATGCTCCCACGAAGACTCCAGTCACAATCGTGGACGGAGTTGCCAAACTGACTCCTCAAAATTCAAAGATTGAATTTATCGGAATACATGCGGATCCTGAAAAACCAGATCCTCGTCTGGGAGGATTTAAAAAATTCGAAGGCGAAATAAAACTGGCCGCCGATAAATCTGTCGAGTCTTTGCAACTTAATATCGATATCAATTCCGTTTGGACTCAATTCGATAAACTCACCTCCCATTTAAAGAACTCGGAATTCTTCGATTCCGCTAAATTTGGCTTGGCAAAATTCGTCAGCACAGCAATCACAACCGATGCTTCGGGTATGAAGGTCACCGGCAATCTGACATTGCACGGCGTGACCAAGGAAATCACGTTGCCGATCAAAGGCAAGCTGGACGATTCTGGCATCATGATGGAAAGCGAATTCAAACTCGACCGCACGATGTTTGGGATGGACCAGATGACAAGCGGCGTTGATAAAACGGTTTCGGTCAAATTTGTTGTCGGTCAAGCAATGATGAAGTCCAAGTCGATGCCTGGACCGGGTACAACAGAAGAAAAGAAAGGCTCTGACAAAAAGCCAATGGAATTGTCGATGGTAAAGTTGTCTGCGCCAAACATGACGTGAACCGGCTGTGCCGCTTCCGTGAGAAACGACCTGAAAGAAATTGTGGCCATCAACGATGTTGAAACGGACGTGAACACCAAAGTCGTGACCGTAAAATACGAAAAAGGTACCGACATCGAATCAATCTTGTCCGAAGTCGCTACCAAAAATAACAAACTTAAGGACTGGGAAATCGTCGAATAGCCGAGCTCATTTCAGTCATCAGCCGTGCCGTTATTGGTGCGGCTTTTTTTGCAAACATGACCTGTCCAACCAGCTAACCAAGGACGCATCGAAACCGAGGACAGGGCGCCCCGACACCGCCTCTTTGGCAACCCAGTTTCCTTGTAGTAAACTGTTCTTAATTACGACATTAATTGGCTTCGGCGAGGAGCGGTGTCGTACATACAATATGTTATGTGCCGCAGCTAAATTGCATGTCACACTCACTCCCCGAAGAAACTGATGCAATCGTTCGCAGCCTCGCACAGTATTACGCGATGCAGGGCCGCAAACGCGAAGTTGCGCTGCTCGCCCAGTCTCAGGCCGACATGGAAGAGGTCAATTACGACAACTGGAATGGTGGCACCTACACATATGCGCTCAACCTGCGAGCACCGGTCGCCCTTTACGCTGCACTCGAAGGCGATGTCGAAACTCTCGAACAGGAGTTTCTCGATCGTTTGACACCGCTTCTCCGGGGATACCACAACGAACATCTCGGATCGGTCGTTATCACCACCGAAGTTAAGCATGACGAAAATTGGCGCGACAACGCTATGAAATGGCTCGATCAACCAGACAACAAAACAACGCCGCAGTCGTCCGATCTTGAATACGATTACTTCATCTCGCACGCCAGCGAAGACAAGGATGCTCTTGTCAGGCCCCTCGCCGAGGGACTCGCAAACAACGGCGTTCGGGTTTGGTACGATGAATTTGCGCTTTCGATTGGCGATAGCTTGCGTCAATCAATCGACAAGGGGCTTGCCAACTCACGATACGGAATCGTCGTTCTATCACCTGCCTTTTTCGCCAAGAATTGGCCGCAATACGAATTGAACGGCCTTACAACAAAACAAATGATGGGTCAGAAGGTGATTCTACCGGTATGGCACAACATTGACCGAGACGGCATTGCAAAGGTCAGCCCGTCTTTGGCTGATATGCTTGCATACGTTTCCGGCAGCCTTACGCCCATTGAATTGGTTGACGCTTTCGTTGCATTCCTCGGCCGCGACTCCGCTTCAAGCGGCACATAACATGGTTTTTACGCTAGGCCTGCGGCACACCTTCCAACTTTGTCTACGCGGGCTGGCCTTGGTACAATTCTCGTAGTTCAGACATCGTTCGCTTCGTTTAGGGCGGTGTCGTAAAAACCTTCCGTTGTCCGCCAATATTTCACAACCTCCAACGAATAGCTTTAGTTGACACAAATTAATT
>CAYONX010000034.1:0-45640 GCA_964405425.1 uncultured Pirellulaceae bacterium
GATGCGCTCAACGCGGGCAAAAGTTACATCGCTCATATTGGTGACGACAAGATTAAGGCCTGGGTCGATGCCGGCAAGCTTGAGGCGACAGTCGATATGGCGCGGTTGAGCGAAGCCGATGCGATATTGATTTGTGTGCCGACTCCGCTGTCCGAAAGTCGTGATCCGGATTTGAAGTACGTTGTGGCAACTACCGAGGCGATCGCCAAAGTCGCTCGTCCAGGCCAATTGATTGTGCTTGAAAGTACAACCTATCCGGGCACAACCAAAGACGTCATGGTTCCGATCCTGGAGAAGTCAGGATTGAAAATCGGGGAAGAACTTTTCGTCGCGTATAGTCCGGAGCGCGAAGATCCTGGAAACGCGAGTTTTGTCGCGGCAACCATTCCCAAAGTTGTTGGTGGCTATGACGAAGCCAGTCGCGATCTGGCGAACGCGTTGTATTCTCACGCTGTCACTGAAACGATTCCGGTCAATTCATGTGAAGTAGCTGAAGCGTGCAAGATTCTCGAAAACACGTATCGCAGTATCAACATTGCGATGGTCAATGAATTGAAGATGTTGTTTCAGCGAATTGGGATCGATATTTGGGAAGTTATTGATGCGGCGAAAACGAAGCCGTTTGGATTCCAGGCCTTTTATCCGGGGCCGGGGCTGGGCGGGCACTGTATTCCAATAGATCCGTTTTATCTAAGCTGGGTTGCGCGCAAACACGAAATGCCCACCAAGTTCATCGAATTGGCCGGTGAAATCAACACCAGCATGCCGATCTACGTTGTTAACCGAGTTGCGGAAGCATTAAATTCAGTAGGCAAACCGATCAAGGGCAGCAAGATTGGTGTGCTTGGCGTGGCATATAAGAAAGATGTCGATGACCCGCGAGAAAGTCCTTCATTCAAATTAATGGAGTTGTTGTCTGAGCGTGGTGCGGAATTGAGCTATTGTGATCCGCACATACCTTCGCTGCCTAAAATGCGTTCGTTCGATGTTCCTGCGCTAGACAGTCAGGAATTGACCGCAGATTACCTGGGTTCGCTTGATTGTACTTTGATCGCAACCGACCATACGATATTTGACTACGAGTTGACTGTTTCGGCTTCGACATTGGTTGTGGATACCAGAAACGCAACGAAAAATGTCAGTGAAAACCGCGATCGAATTTGGAAAGCGTAACGTTATCGCAAATTAGTTTTTTGCCTCGTAAACTTATTGATACCTGGCTGCAACTTACCTTTAAACAACCGAAGTTTTCATAAATGTACAGCGAATTGAAGTATCACGATGCCGACCTGTCGGGCATGAAATTCTTGATAACTGGCGGCGCGGGATTTATAGGCTCCAACATTGCCGAATATCTTTTCACGCATGGCGTTGGGTCGGTTCGAGTTTTGGATAACTTGAGCGAAGGCAAGCGAGAAAACATCGAGCCCTTTTTGAAGCTCGACAATTTTGAATTTGTGGAAGCAGATATTACTGACCCGGAAACTTGCCAGAGCGCGTGCGATGGGATCGATTATGTTTGTCATCAAGCGGCTCTTGGTAGCGTCCCCCGATCGATCGAAACGCCATTGATTACCAACGCAGCCAACGCGACTGGCTTTCTAAATATGTTGACCGCTGCAAAGGATGCAGGCGTCAATCGGTTTGTGTATGCCAGTAGCTCATCGGTTTACGGCGATAGTGTTAATTTGCCGAAGGTTGAACACGAAATCGGTAACCCGCTTTCACCGTACGCTGTTACTAAATATATCAACGAGGTCTATTCAAGTGTTTTCGCCTTGAACTACGGAATCGAAGTCATTGGACTTCGTTACTTCAATGTGTTCGGTCCGAGGCAGAAACCGGATGGACCATACGCGGCGGTTATCCCGCTGTTCATGGACGCACTATTAAAAAACGAATCGCCATTTATCAATGGTGATGGAACTAACTCTCGCGATTTTACGTTTGTAGCCAATGCGGTCGAAGCGAATATTCGCGGGATGCTTACTGATATCGATGGAGCTGCCGGCAAGGTCTTTAACATTGCCTATGGTGAGCGTACGACGATCAGTGAGCTGTTTGAGGCATTGAAAAAAGCGACTGGATCTGACTTGGAAGCAAAGCATCGTGATCCGCGTCCCGGCGACATCCCTCATTCATTGGCAGATATTTCACTGGCCCGAAAGTATCTGGGTTACGATCCGAAGTACGGTATTGAAGAAGGGCTGGAAATTACGTTCGATTGGTTTAAAGACAGGTTTGGTTAACGATGCCTTTTCAAGCGTTGGTTGTGAGGCCGACGTGAAAGGGCCGGCTCTCGTGTCCCGTTGATCGACAAACAGGGTTAGACTTGGAATTATCGAAATTCAAAAGCGATCTTTCATTTTCCAACAAACTGCTACGTTTCGTGTGGTCAATCTGTTGGATTGTTTTGTTTTTGCCTTCGCCACGCTTGTTGCATGGGTGGCGTCGATTTGTGCTGAAGATGTTTGGTGCCAAAGTCGGCAAGAGCGTCCGAATCTATAATACCGCCAAAGTTTACTATCCGCCGAACCTGATTCTCAAAGACAATTGCTTGATTGGCCCGCATGTGGATCTTTATTGTGTGGCTCCGATAACCATTGGTGAAAATTCCATGGTTTCGCAATATTCCTATCTTTGCGCTGCCTCCCACGATCACAACCAGGCTCATCTGCCGTTGATTGCCGAGCCGATTACAGTGGAATCGGGCAGCTGGGTGTGTGCACGGGCGTTTCTAGGACCAGGCGTTACCGTCGGAAAGAATTCGCTCGTAGCGGCGTGCGCAGTAGTCGTCAAAGACGTACCGGACAACAAAATAGTAGGTGGCAACCCAGCAAAGTTGATCAAAGACCGCGAGCCCAGAGACTCTGCAAACGAACAAAATTAAAAAAGTGAAACAATGAAAAAGATTCTAATAACTGGCTCTTCAGGCCTGATTGGTTCAGAAGTTTGTGTGCATTTTGATTCCATCGGTTGGGAGATTCACGGAGTCGACAACAATCAGAGAGCAGTTTTTTTTGGTGACAAAGGAGACACGCGGTGGAATCAAAACAGGTTGCAAGAAGGCCTGAAAAAATTCCATCATCATGAGATTGATATTCGTGATCGCGATGGAGTCATCAAGATGATCGCTGATGTCGCTCCCGATGCGATTGTGCATACCGCAGCTCAGCCAAGTCACGATCGGGCAGCTGCAATTCCGTTTCAGGACTTTGACACAAATGCTGTAGGCACTTTCAATCTACTTGAAGCGACGCGCCGTTACTCAACCGAGATTCCGTTTGTGCATTTGTCGACAAACAAAGTATACGGCGATGCGCCTAACGAAATCAAAATGGTCGAAACAGATACTCGGTACGATTACGACGACCCTGAATTCGAGCATGGCATTCCCGAGACTTTCCGGATTGATCAAACGAAGCATTCTCTTTTCGGCGCATCGAAAGTGTCGGCTGACGTTAGCGTTCAAGAGTATGGCCGTTACTTCGGCATGCCAACAGCTTGTCTTCGAGGCGGTTGTTTGACGGGCCCCAATCATACGGGTGTCGAATTGCACGGGTTTTTGAGCTATCTGGTGCGATGTAATCTGGAAGAAATTGAGTACACGATTTTTGGCTATAAAGGCAAGCAGGTTCGCGACAACATTCACTCTTTTGACGTTGCTCGATTTATTGAAGAATTTATTAGTTCGCCTAAATGCGCAGAGGTATACAACCTGGGTGGCGGCAAGAATAATACTTGCTCCATTCTTGAGGCATTTGAGTTGATTAGCTCGATCTCTGGAAAGGAAATGAAATACAAGTATTCCGATGAGAATCGTATCGGCGATCATATCTGCTACTACAGCGATTTACGAAAAATGAAGCGTGACTATCCGAACTGGGATATCACCAAATCGCTCAACGACATCTTTCAGGAAATTTATGCTTCATGGCAGTCTCGACTGACCATCACATAGTCATCATCAACCGGAATTATCCGCCCAGGACAGGGGTAACCGGAGAATCAGCGTGTGTGCTTGCGCGTTGGTTAACCGAGAAATTGAATTGTCAGATTTCCATCGTAACTGTTCGAAGCAACTATGCTGGTGGAGGTTCCAAATTGGAGCCTGTTGGCCAGATTCATGAAATAGCGTCCTGGTATGACGGAAAGAACAAACTGTTACGGCTTGGTTCAACCTTTATTGAATGCTTCTTGCTGGTTTGGAAAGCACGGCGGCTCAGAGCTGATTCAACCATCGTAATGACTGATCCATCGTTTCTTTCGGCTTGGGCATCGGTCTTGCTTGGTAAAAAGCGACGCTGGGGCCTGTGGTCGATGGATCTATTTCCAGAAGCTTTCGTAGCTGGGAAATTGGTGACTGATCGCAACTTGTTTTTTCGTTTTCTGTCCTGGTTGGTTTATCGAACGCCGCCAAAATTCCTGATCGCCCTTGGAGAATTACAGGCCAAGTATTTAAGTGATAGTTATGGCTGCGAAATACCGACGGCCATACTGCCTTGCGGTGTGTTTGATGGTGCATCTGTTGGTGCGATTCCCGATTGGAAAACGGATAGCTCGGAACGCATCGTTATTGGTTATTGCGGAAATTTGGGAGAAGCCCACAGCGTAGAATTTTTGCATTCGGTCATCAGAAATCTGGATCCAGAGAAGTTCCAATTGGTGCTTAAGGTTTATGGCGCCAAATCTGAGATGTTTCTGGAGCAGCTTGGTGAATGTCCGGACGGTGTTTCATTGATTGGCAGCGTATCACGGTCTCAATTGGGATTTATTGATATCCATCTTGTATCACTACTTGGTCAGTGGGCGAATGTTTGTGTGCCTTCGAAAGCAATCAGCGCAGTTTGCTCTGGTTCAAGCTTTCTTTTTTATGGAATCGAGCAGTGTGATAATTGGCAAATGTTGCAGAACGCGGGCTGGCTTGTGCCTGAAACGGACAATATCGATAAGATGGATGAGATTGTAGATGAAATATTGCAATCGATCACTCACGATTTGCTGAACAAGAAAAGGGAAGCCGCCCGAGCGATTGCCAGGACTCTTCTGGCCGACGAGGCGCGAGCGTTCGCCCAAATTGGCCAATTGCTTCCTCCGCAAAGCTAGTAGCCTCTTTCACATACGCAGCCAACATGCGGTAAACGCCAAATTTGCGGGTTAGTCTGGCTGGGACAGCAGTAACGATCCAAGTGCGAATTTGTATCAAATATCGGATTGATTTTCGATTTACCTGCCGTGAAATTGGTTATAATGAACGCCTGTTGACAACGAAAATAGGTAAGAAATAAAGATGGCAACTTCCAATCCCGCGCTGAAAACTTCCAGCACTGCTGAAAACTCAAAAGAAATTACTCGCACAATCCTGCCTTACATCATTGGCATGTTGGTTCAGATTCCGCTGCTGGTACTTTACTTCTTTTGGTTAGGCGAGCGGCCGCATTATTCAAGTTGGTTTCCATTTGGAATTTTGGCCACAGTTGTTTTGATTTATTTCCGTTGGCCGCGCGACGGAAAACAGGTCTTCATGGAGAGCCTGTGGAGCAATATCTTGTTGGCCATCGCCATCATATCAGGGTTGTTGGCTGTGTTGTTTGTCGAACCGTGGTTCGCGGCTTGTAGCGTTTACACCTTAATCGCCAGCCTAATGGCACGTGTCATCGATCGAGAAACTGGCCGCAGCTTGTGGCCGGTTGCATTGCCGCTCTATGTAACTTTGGCTATTCCGCTGAATTATGACCAACGCTTGATCAACTGGTTGCAATCGTCAAGTGCTCACCTTACCAGTCGTTTACTGGACCTTGTAAATATTGCGCACTACATGCCTGGAACGGTTATTGAAGTTCCCGGGAATAAATATGGTATTGAAGAAGCGTGTAGTGGAATTCAGTCGTTTTTCTTATTGTTGTTTGTAGCCGTCGTGTTGTGCGTCTGGTTAAGGAGAACGGTTTTTCGCTCGATCCTGTTAATTGCGGCTGCGGTTATTTGGTCGGTTTTCATGAATTGCATTCGCATCTTTTTGATTCCGATCTTTGATATCAACTTCGACATCGATCTATCTGTAGGAATTCAACATGATCTACTCGGCTGGTCGACGATGGCGATGGGCGTCATGTTGCTGCTTAGTACCGATCAGTTTTTGATGTTCCTGTTTGGCCCAGTTGATCCGGGTACAGGTTCCAGTGGGCCGTTGGGCAAGTTTATAACCAAGGTTTGGAATGGCTTGATCGCTGGTAAAAAGGATGATGAAGAAACTACCAAACGCAGAAAATCCCGTCGTAAACCATTGACTTCAATAAGCAAATTGTTGGCTTGGGCTACAGCGGTATTACTTGGCGTCGGCGGATTGTGGGCACTAATGGATATTAAGAATTGCTACGAAGCTCCTGAACATGCTTCGCTGAATTTTTTCAGCACGAAAGTGGTCTACCCACTCAAGGAAACTTCATTGCCCGCGGAACTTGACGGATGGAGGCAAATCAAGAACGGTTACAAATCGGACGATCGGTCTCGTGGCAGCGATTTTGGTGAAAAGTCAGACTCTTGGACTTTCCTTTCTCCGACGGGTCGTGGATTCTTGGCTCTTGCATCATTTGATCAGGCTTTTCCTGGTTGGCACGAGCTTACAACCTGTTACAAAAATTCAGGTTGGGAATTGATAGTTCGGAAGAAACAGGAGTACGAGTTACCAGGCGCCGATGGAGAAAGCACATCGTGGCCGTACATTGAAGCGCACTTTGAAAAGGCTACTGGTGAACGAGGCATGCTGGTATTCAGCTTGTTCGACGGATTTGGTGAGCCTTTTGATCCGCCAAAAGAATGGAACGCATTTGCGCATTTAATGCATGGTGCGACGGGCCGTTTGGGCTCACGAATTCGGGCGAGACTGTTCCAGAATTCTGCCTATCAGACTCAGATTTTTGTAAGAGGCTATGGCGAGATCGATGCAAAAATTCAGGACGAAGTGACGGATCGATATTTGAAGATCCGTGAAATCATGCGTCAGGAATTTATCGCAGCCAGGCAAGCCGAAGAAAATGGTGGTGCTTCCAGCGCGGTGGCTTTGAATCAGTAACGTCACTCTGGTCTCGGATGATAATCCGTTGCACCACATTGATTGAGTTTTTGCCTGACTGGGCAGAGTCCTGTAGATCAAGCGATGATGACACCACGCGAACGACTATTGGGCGTCACCAAAACCTCCGCCTCCCGGGGTAGCAATTCGCAAACGGTCGCCGATCCTAACCTGGCATTCGCACTGGCTGGCCAAAATCTCGACCGTATGATCCGCCCGGATTAACTTCGCTTCACCGGCCAGACCTGGTCCACCGCCTTCCAGCCCAAACGGCTGGGTTGTTCGCCGGCTCGCCAGAATCGATAGCGTCAATTCCCGCGTAAATTCGATTTCGCGGATCATGCCGTTGCCGCCGCAACAACGCCCTGCCCCACCGCTGTCTTGGCGGATTGCGAATTCTCTTAAAATCATCGGGTAACGAGTCTCCAAAATTTCAGGATCCGTTAACCGGGTATTGGACATATGACAATGAATGGCGTCTGCGCCATCTGTATCGGCCGTTGCTCCGGAGCCTCCGCCAATGGTTTCGTAGTACCCAAACCCGGAATCTCCGATCAGCCAGTTGTTCATCGTGCCTTGGCTCGCGGCTGCAACCCCAATACAACCCAGCATCACATCGACAAGGCGCTGGGACGTTTCCACATTTCCTCCAACGATTGCCGGACAAGACGCACGATCCTTGCCGGCGCTAGGGTTTAGAAAACAATCTTCGGGCAATTCAATTGAAACGGCTCTCAGTACGCCACTGTTTAGCGGGATATTTTCGTCGATCAGGCATCGCAAGACGTACATAACGGTCGAGCTGACAATGGAGCGGTTGGCATTCAAATTGCCTTTGTGTACGTCGTCTGATCCATCGAAATTAATTGCCATTTGCGAGTTGGTTTTTATCATGCGAACACAGAGGCGAGTTCCATCATCCATTTGGTCTTCAAATTTGCGATCGAAATCAGGCATATTGCCAAGTGCAGATTTGATTTTGGATTCTGCGGCGCTGCGGATATGTTCGGCGTACGCTGAAACTGTATTTAGAGAATTGCGTTCAATCAGGTGGTTCAGTTGGTCGCAACCCATCTGGTTGGCCGCAATTTGTGCCGTAATATCAGCAATGTTTTCATCAGGATTGCGGGACGGGAATTTCGCTGTCGACAGAATTTGTCGTAGCAATTCAAATTGGCTACGGCCATGCTTGACGATCTGGAAATTCTCGATCAGAACCCCTTCTTCCTCCAACCGAGTTGCCCTTGCTGGCATGCTGCCCGGAGCGATTCCGCCAATCTCAGCATGATGAGCTCGGTTGGCAAGCCAGAAAACGGGGCCGTCGCCTTCGTAGAAAAACGGAGTCAGAACCGTGACATCGGGCAAATGGGAACCGCCCGCATACGGATCATTGGTAATGAAAACATCACCTGGCTTGATGTTCGAATTCAATTGTATGGTTGCCCTGACCGCATCGGACATCGCGCCCAGGTGCACTGGAATATGTGGCGCGTTAACCACTAATTCGCCACTGGATGAAAATACCGCACAACTGAAATCGAGCCTTTCTTTCACGTTGACGCTAATGGCGGTGTTGCAAAGTGCGATCCCCATTTTTTGGGCGATCGACCGAAAGCTACTGTAAAAAATTTCCAGCTGAGTTGGATCCGCAATCCTGTCGTCGCGCGACGAACTGCTGACGGATTGGAATTTGGTTTGTTCCAGCATAATCTGTTGCTCGGCGCAAACCGTTGCGACCCAGCCAATGTCGACGATTATCGATGTAAAGGCATCAGCAATGATCGCAGGGCCTTCGACTTGATCGCCAGGCTTCAGAGTGGTCCAGTCAAAGACGGCGGCTGTTTGTTTTGTGCCCTTTGAGAAAAACTTGGTGTGGCTTTTCGGTTGCGCACGTCGCACGCTTTCTGGCAACGAATGTTGTGCCAATTGACGCCCAGCCTTGGTCACACTTGCACGGACGCAAACCAGTTCAATTGGGCGATCTTGTGTGTAGCCGTAAAGTTGCTGATGCTGGCGGTGAAAACGTGCTTTCAATTCTTCCAAATTCCATTCTGAATCGATTCGCAAGTTGCTTGACGATTGTGTGCCGGCGAAGCGAAGATCAATGGACCAGTTGGGCATCAGGTCATTGGCATTGTCAAATTTTGCGGTAAGCGTTTCGGTTAGCTTGTCAGCAAAATGGCGGGCATCTTTTAGGGAGGATTCTGTCAGCTCGTTCAGAATCGAATGTGCGGCAGAATAGGATTGGTCGGCAAGTCGAATGCCAAAAGCACTCAGGATGCTGCTTTTGGGGTGCACCAGAATCTTCGATATCCCCAACTCGACCGCCACGCCGCAGCAATGTTGACTGCCCGCGCCGCCAAAAGAAACAAGCAGATAGTCGCGAGGATCAAACCCTCGTCCGACAGAAATGGTGCTGATGGCTGAGGCCATGTTGTGGTTGGCGATTTTTAAGAAGCCTTGGGCCAGTTCCAGTTCAGAAGTTTTCGATCCGCTGCGGGTAACCTTCTCTACCAATGTTGCGAGTCGTTGTGAAACCGCTTCACGGTGAACTGGAAAAGGGAATCGGGATTCGTCAAAGCGTCCGAGGTACAGATTGATATCGGTAATCGTCAATGGACCACCGGCTCCGTAACAGGCTGGTCCTGGATCCGCACCAGCGCTTTCCGGTCCAACTTTCAGACGAGTGCCGTCAAAATCGCAAATGGATCCTCCACCGGCAGCGACGGTTTCGATCGCCATCATCGGCGAAACGATTCGAATACCGGCTTTTGTGGATTCGTATTGCAATTCAAAATCGCCATCGTATCGAGCGACATCTGTGCTGGTCCCTCCCATATCGAATCCGATGCATTTTTCAAAACCAAGTTGCCGGGCGATTCCGGCGGCTCCTACGATACCGCCTGCAGGTCCTGACAAGACGGAATCCTTGCCAGAAAATTGTTCCTGATCCGCCAGCACACCGGCGGAAGTAATCAGTTGTAGCTTGCTTGCCGAGCCAATGGATTCGCGAATCGAATCCAGGTAGTCGGCGATCACCGGATTCAGGTACGCATCGAGAACCGTAGTTTCGCCGCGAGAAATCAACTTGATCAACGGAGCAACTTCAGATGACAAACGAACATCTCGGAAACCGATCTTGCGGGCCAATTCCTTAACGATTGTTTCGTTTGCCGGATAGCGAAATCCATGTATCAAACATACGGCAATCGATTCGATTCCCTGTTGCTTAAGTTGTTGCAGCTGGCTTCGTACTTGGTCTTCATCAACCGGCAATTCCACGGTGCCATCGGCCAGGGTTCGTTCGTGAATCGAAATCGCGGCAGTAAACAAAGGTGGCGGATTACGAACCGCCAAATCGAACAATTTTGTTCGAGTTTGATCACCGATGGTCAGGAAATCTGTCAAACCGGCTGACGTGATCAATGCCGTTTTGGCGCCCGATCGCGTCAGCAACGCGTTAGTGCCTTTGGTGGTCCCTAGAAAAACATCACAATCTGCCAGCGGTTGGTCGATTGGAGTGCCCGTTAGCAAGTGCATCCCAAGGATCGGTGCGGTCAAGCCACAATCCAATTGGTAGTTCAGGTTCATATCAGGGCCTAGTTCGAATTCTCGATCGATAACCAGCTCGGCTGCCGTCGCGCGTGACGAAACAATCGTTGCCCAGCCGATGGATTCTCGGGACGGTGAAAAGAACTCGATTTTCGCGCCGTTGTAAAAGTTGTCGGCACCTTGAAGCTCGGTGGCTGAGAAACAATTTGGCTGGCAGAAACACCCTGCACCCTTGAGCAATCCCGAACTCAAGACTTTTGCTTGATATTCGTTGGAATCCGGACTGGCACCGACACAATCGGTAAACGTGCCACCCACATCAATCCAGAATTGCCAACGATCTTTGTTCATTTCATTTGTTTGGAATCAAGAAAAAAGAACTAATGCCCCGTGCATTATTCCGATGGCAAACTGTTATTGCTGCTTACGATTCAACGGCTCGGGCGCTTGTTCAAGGAATGCCTTCGGGCCAACTAGTTATCCAGGCTGTCGATCCAACTGCAAATTCTCCAGTCAAGCCAATGCTGGTCCGGATCTCTTGGATTGGTGCCCATAAAACCGAGATGGCCGCCATCGCGAGTATGTACAAGTTCAATCTTTGGCGAAAAGTACCTGGTGTCAAAAATTTCGAACGGCACAATTGGATCGTCTTCGGCAGCAACCAGGATGGTTGGAGTCCGTATTTTATCCATGTCATTTACGGTACTGCAACGCTGGTAATAATCACGCGCCCCGGCAAACCCATTCACTGGAGCTGTAAACTCATCATCGAATTGCACCAGGCGATCGGGAAGCGGGTTCATGCCATTGTCTACCAGGTCTGCAACATGGCGTCGGCGATGAATCAACGCCCGGGTTAGACGCTTTACGAAATAATAATCGTAAAATCGATTGCCGAAGAATCTGAGATGGGCGCTGCAGACTTCCAGATCGATCGGTGGGGCGACGGCAATCGCCGAGTCAACATTTTCCTGTGGCTGATCAAGTTGCGATTGTTCGATCAAGTACTTCAAAACTGTGTTGGCCCCTAACGAAAAACCAATCAAGCTGATCTTTGACAATGGGCTTAAGCGGTTGCAGAATTCGACAACGTCACGAATATCGTTGCTTAATCCAGCGTGAATTTGCCCGCGTGAAATCAGTGTGCTGTCACCAAAGCCCCGCATATCAATGCGAACGGTTCGAATGCCGTGTCTTCGCAGTCTCATCGCGATCCGGCGGACATAGGGAGAATTGTGACTGCCGCATAGTCCATGAACAAGGATTGCGATTCGGTCGCCCGTGATCCACGACTTGGCTTGATCGTCCTGGACCACCATGCGATCCCCATCGGAAAGCGTGACCAGTCTTTTAACCGGGATACGAGTCGAATTCTGACCTTTTAGAATCACGGGCGCAATGGTCTGCAAATGGGAATTGCGAAACCACATTCGAGGGCGCAGTAGCGGGTAATCAACTAGGAAGGAGCGGCCGTGCATCAGATACAGTACTTTGCGCGTTAGGGGCGAACAACGGAAATTGGACTAACGCGATATTCTAATCGGTTAATCTAAAATCGTATTGGCCAAATCCGGCTTAGTCAATCAGCTGTTTTGATGCAAGTAACTCGAGGATCTTGTCAACACACTCTTTGGTACTTAGCTTGCTGGTATCCAATACCAGATCTGGATTTTCTGGCGTGTCAAAATCGAGACTGACTTCGTCCTTTTCTTCGTCATTATTTCGCTCTGAACAAACTTCTGGTGGCGCATCCAAGTGAACGAGAATGAATTTGTCGTCGCCGATTACTTGGGCTGATTTTCCCCGAGCCTCTTCGTTAGGGGCAATCAATGCCAGAATACAGATCAATCCGGATTTGTTGACGATGCGAGCTGCTTCTGAACCACGTCGTAAATTCTCAGAGCGATCTTCCATTCCAAAACTTAGATCGCGGCTAAGTCCCAATCGCAGGTTTTGTCCGTCGATTACGGCAGCTGCTCGTCCGCTGTCAAACAATCTACGTTCCAGAGCGTAGGCCGTTGTCGTTTTGCCTGCTCCGGGCAATCCAGTCAGCAGTAACGTTACCGCAGTTTGGCCAAATCTTGCTTTCCGCTCATCAGTAGAAACGTTACTGATTTCCGCCTGCAATGATTCTTGTGGATCGACTTCCCAGGCATCGCCGCGATCGTCACCGGTCCGTCGATCGATGATCATTCCGGCGCCAACGGTGGTGTTGGTGATTCGATCGACAACGATAAACGCACCGGTGTTTCGGTTTTGTTTATAGCGATCGAAAATGATTGGTTCGTTTAGCGAGATATTGCAACGACCAATTTGGTTCAATTCCAAAGTCGGAGCCGGATGCTGGCGAAGCGTGTTGACATCGACTTGATAGCGAAGTGTGCTGATCGAACCGGTTATCATTTTCGTTGTTTGTTTGAACAGATATTGTTTTCCGGGAACCATGGCCTGGTCCGACATCCAAACCATCATCGCGTCGAATTTTTGTTCGAGCCTTGGAACATTTCCGGGCTTAACAATCATGTCACCGCGAGAAATATCGATTTCGTCTTCAAGTGTCAAAGTAACCGACAATGGAGCATGGGCTTGTTCAATATTGCCGTCCATCGTAACAATTTCTTTTACCTTGCTGGTTTTGCGTGACGGCAAGGCCATGACTTCGTCGCCCTGGCGAATAATTCCAGACGCGATGGTGCCCGCGAAACCACGAAAATCGAGATTTGGCCGAACCACGAATTGAACTGGGAAACGGAAGTCTTGAAAGTTTCGGTCGGAGCCGATGTAGATGCCTTCTTCTAGCAGATTCATCAGCGTTGGGCCCTGATACCAATCACAACGCGTACTGCGATCGACCAGGTTGTCACCGTCCAGAGCGCTAATGGGCACAAAGTGAAGATCAACCGGATCGAGCTTTCCAGCAAAATCCTTGTATTCTTTCTGGATGCGATCGAAAACTTCCTGAGAGAATTCGACCAAGTCCATTTTGTTGACGGCAACGAGAACGTGTTTGATTCCAAGCAGCGATGCGATGAAGCTATGACGCTTGGTTTGTTCCAGTACGCCCCGCCTGGCGTCGATCAAGATAATAGCGAGGTCGGCGGTTGACGCACCGGTTGCCATATTGCGAGTGTATTGAACATGCCCGGGCGTGTCGGCGATAATGAATTTTCTTTTTGCCGTTGAAAAATAGCGGTACGCGACATCGATGGTGATGCCTTGTTCCCGTTCCGCTTTCAAGCCATCGGTTAATAACGCGGGGTCGAAACTTCCGTCGGTGGTTCCGTGGACAGCGGAGTCTTTTTCGATTTTGGCCAGCGTGTCTTCGTAGATCATCTTGGAGTCGTACAAGAGGCGGCCAATTAACGTACTTTTTCCGTCATCGACACTTCCACATGTGATGAATCGAAGCAGCTCTTTTTGCTCGTGCTGCTTCAAATACGCGTCGATATCGGTGGCGATAAGGTCTGATTGGTGAGACATGATTCTTTATTGCAGCCTGATTTAGAAATAACCTTCGCGTTTCTTTTCTTCCATATTGCCTTCATCATCATTGTCGATGACTCGGCCCTGACGTTCTGAAGTCGTTGCCAATAACATTTCCTGAATGATTTGAGGCAGCGTCGTCGCGTCGGATTCGACGGCACCCGTCAACGGGTAACAGCCGAGTGTACGGAAACGAACTACTTTTTGCTCTGGCTCTTCGCCAGGCTTCAAATTCAGTCGGTCATCGTCGACCATGATGGTAACTCCATCACGCTTTACAACGGGCCGCTTGGCGGCGAAGTAAAGTGGGACGATTGGAATTTTCTCCAGATGAATGTATTGCCACACGTCCAATTCTGTCCAATTGGAAATCGGGAACACGCGAATACTCTCGCCTTTGTTTACGCGGGCGTTGTACAAGCTCCAAAGTTCCGGTCGCTGATTCTTTGGGTCCCAGCGATGATGTTCGTCACGGAATGAATAGACACGTTCTTTGGCTCGTGACTTTTCTTCGTCTCGGCGGGCGCCACCAAATGCTGCATCGAATTTGTATTTGTTAAGGGCCTGTTTCAGGCCTTCTGTTTTCATAACCGTCGTGTGTTTACCACTAGCCTTGAGAGGATCAAGTTTTAGCTTTAATCCTTCTTCATTGATGTGAGTGATAACGTCCAGCCCGAGTTCTTTTTTGGCGTACTCTTCGCGGAACTTGTACATCTCCTGAAATTTCCAGGTGGTGTCGACGTGCAGAAGCGGAAAAGGCGGCTTGGCAGGGTAAAAGGCTTTCAGTGCCAAATGGACCATCACCGAAGAGTCCTTACCAATCGAATACAGCATCACCGGATTATCGAATTCGGCAGCGACTTCACGAATGATGTGAATCGATTCAGCTTCAAGCTGTTTGAGGTGTGTCAGCTGATAACTTGACATTTAAGATAGGTGGATAATCGGGGTTGGGTTGAGAAAAACGAATCCATAACTATATACGGACACCACTATATTTCGACACCTTTTTGAGTTGTTCGTAGTACCTTTTAAAAGATGGAAGAACTAAATTCAGAAAAGTTTCGTTGGTGTGGGATGCAGAGGAAATGCGATTCGGTTGACAGCACTTTTTTGAGCCGAATCGGATAAGACGGGTGAAATTAGCTTCCTTCCAGTAAATCAAAGGCCTCAATGACCTTAAGTCGATGCTGGCTACCGAAAACCAGGATGATCAACTGCGACATAATTTGTCTTTCGTGAGCGGTCAAAAACGCTTCGCCGGCTCCAGATTCTGCGATGTTAACGAAATCGTCCATGCGTCTGGTATTACGGCAGGTAACTGTACTTACCACCCCTCCCTGACGTCGAAAATCGGAGGCCATTTTCTGGCAGCTTAAGCTTTTTCCGGGTCGAGGGGGTGCATCTCCAAACAACAGAATTACCTTGCGAGCGGCTTTACGGAACGATTGGCTGGTCGCCCATTGCAAGCCTTCTTCGACGGCTTCAGGTTCGTCACCACCGCCGGAAGCTGAAACTTTTTCCAGGTACAAAATAATTTCGGTCAGGTTGTCGGTTAGTGGCAGACCATCGACAACATAGGCGTCACCAAAATCACGGTAGGTGCAAATTCCGATGCGAGTTTTTTCGATCATTTTGAAAAGCACCGAACCAATTCGACTGACTTGATTTTTAACCTGATCAATTTCGCCCTGCATACTGCCGGTACTGTCGAAAGTAATCACGATATCGAGGCCCGTTTTCCGCAGCTTGGTGATCAATGCAGAAAACTCTGCTTCTCCAGCCGCCAGTGTGTCGGAATCAAACAGCGAATCAAAGTCGAATTCGGATTCCATTCCACCACTGGGGGCAACCGACAAATCCATTAAAGATTCTGGGGCGAGTTGCCCGATCAGTTGCGGCGAAAATTCCTCGGTATCAAATTCATCAAACGACCGATCGATTTCCGGATTCAAATATTCTTCGGTATCCAATTCTTCTTGATCATTCTCAAGCACCAGATTCTTTGGCAGCTTGCCGATCATCACAAGTTGGCCGTCACCAGGGTTCGGGTCGGAAAATTCACCCCATGGCAACAAGGCGATGGTTGACAAAGCGGTTACATGGAACAGAAAAGTAACGACGGCACACAATAAGGTTTGAGACCAATAGTGTGGTGGTGTCAAAACCGTTGAATCGTACAGGTAGCCTGCTTTTGCAGACTTTGGCAAAATAATGGTTGCTCGGCAATGTGGACACTTCCCACGAGTGCCCAATTGATCCGCCATGATCGAAAATGGCTTGTCGCAACTTGTGCAATTAATATTCATTGGGCGGGATTAGCAATTCGTTGTCGCAGTCTGCGGTTCCATCTGCCATTCAAATTGTTTGGTTTTTGTTCCTGTTGGTCAAATCAATGCCACAGCGAAAAAATGTTATTTGTCACCAGGAGTTGGCAGATCTTCGCTTGAGCCCAGCGATTTTAAAAGAGACTTGGCTCGCTCACGATAGACAAAAACGGCAGGCGAATTCACGAATGGGGACAGCAAGGTTTTTGCCTGGACGTTGCGTCCGTCTGCGGCCATGATTTCTGCCAAAAAATATGCGGTGTCGGGCAACGTGCTACCGATCCCTTTTGCCTGGGCCAGCAGATCGGTACCTAATTTCTTATCTCCAGTTTGATAAAGTGCCCATCCCAGGGCAGCGGCCAACAATTGATTGTTGCGAAACGTTTGATAGGCACGCTTGGCAAGTTCGACTGCCTGTTTTCGCTTTGCGTCATCTTTGCTTTCCAACATTGAGAGAATCAGAAAGTAGGCGTGTTCAAAACTGTTGGGCTGGCTTTGAAGCAGTTGCGTAAAATTCTTCTCTGCGGATTCAAAATCATTGTTTGCAAACGCGACTCGAGCCTTGATCAATTTCGATTGTTGCGATTCGCCATTGGCGGCTTCATATTCTGCAACAACCGAGGCCGCTCGTTCGAATTTCTCAGTTCGAATCTGCAAGGCAGCAAATTCCAGTTGCGTAATCGGATTGGCTGGGTGTTTTGCGAATGCTTCGTCAATCCATTTGCCATAGTTCGCATCATCGTTTTTGGCTTGAAACCATTTGCCAAGGATCAATTGCGTTGGTGTCACGTTTTTGATGTTATCGCTCCGGCGATTCAAGAAAGACACAGCCTCGTCGATTTTTTCCTGTAGAAATTTGACTTCGCCAGCCGCCAACAACATCTTGTCGCTTTCTGGAGCAAGTTGTTGCCATTGCAGAGCGTATCTTTCAGCAGGCTTGAGTTCGTTGCGGCGAATCTCAATTACAGTCAACGAATCGAGGCAGGCGATTTCGTAATACTTTTTTAACTCGGCACCCAAATTGGATTGGTTGTTGCTTTGACGAGCTTTTTCAATACAGGCGAAGGCTTCAAAATATCGGCCCTGAATCAATGCCAGTCGTGCAAACGCCAGTGGGATCGCGGGATGCTCTCGATGCCGTACTCCGGCTTGTTCCAGCAAGGCTCGACCACCCGCGGCATTGTTGGACGAATACGCCAGTCCGGCAAGCAAAAGTTCTCGCGGTGGCACTTTTTCGTCAAGTTGAATGAGTTTCGAAAGCGACTCCGATACTCGAGTTTGATTTCCTGCTATGAATCCGTAGACGACGTCCGTTAGTGTTTGCTGCTCTTGCGAATCTTTGTCGTAAGTTCCCGGGATCAGGTCTTCGAGTTCTTTCAATAGCCGATCAAATGCTTGTTGTTTGGCAGCGGTTGCTGCCGCATTTGTCACCCCAGCTGATGGCTGAGAATTAGTTTGCTGTTGTGCAAGGCCGACCGACGTAAGACCACATAAAATTAGGGGCAAAAGGTATTTTCGAAAAAGCATTAAGTTTCACATGGTTTATTTAAAAGATGGAGATCTGTCTGTGTTGGCTACGAAGGCAAGCGCGAAGTAATTTCTGCTGCTTTCAGGATTGCCGACGTCGCATTGGATTTGTTAAGAACGTAAAAGTGCAGTCCCTGAGTTCCTTCGTCAATCAAGTTGGCAATTTGATCGATAGCGTGTCGAACTCCGATTTCAAATTGGTTTTCGGGTGTATCAGCGGCTGACAATTGATTGACGAATTCTTTGGGCAGTTTTGCTCCGCATAGCGAGGCAATTCGTTTGACTTGACTGAAATTGGTTACTGGCATGATCCCTGGAATGATTGGGATTGTGATTCCGGCGTCACGACAGCGGTCTCGAAATCGCAGGAAGTCGACGTTGTCAAAAAAAAGTTGCGTGATGATAACGTCCGAACCGGCGTCGACTTTGCGTTTCAAATTTTCAAGATCAACTTCGGCATTTGGTGCTTCCTGATGAACTTCGGGGTAGCCAGCTACCGCAATAGAGAATTGATCATATTCACTTTTGATCATTTCAACCAACTCGTTGGCGTAGCGTAAACCACCTTCGAATTGCTCAAACTTTTCGGCACCTTCTGGCGGATCGCCGCGCAGTGCAACGATGTAATCAATACCGCTTTGTTTGGCTCTGTTCAAATAGTCGCGAAGATCATCGCGAGTGCTGCCAACGAGCGTTAAATGGGAAGCAACGGGCAAATCGAATTTGGCTTTGACCTTGCTCAGAATTTCGAGCGTCCGAGACTGGCTGGATCCGCCAGCTCCGTAGGTGCAGGTCAGAAAATCCGGCCCAAACGTCATCAGCTTCTCGACATTGGCCAAAAGATTGGTGACTCCCTTGTCTGTTTTCGGTGGAAACAGCTCACAGGAAATGACCAGAGGTTTGTTTTGGAAAATTTTTGATAATGACATCGGCGTTACTTCAAGGGCTTTCGAACAGCGAATTGTACGCCAATTGTCCCGCGACGTTTAGTACGCAAATGAACGTACTTGCAGGCGAACTAGAAACTTATCTGGCCGGGAACGGCTTTGGCGGCCTGCCGCTGGGCTACTGTCAGCTCAAACATGTCTTTTATCAGTTGGATGTCAACGTCCCTTTGTTCGACTTTACGTCTGGCGAACATTCTGGATTGGGTGGTGATCATGACTTCCGGCGGAACTTCAGTAATCTGGTCGAATGATCTGGCGTAGTTGACAAAGCTGGGGACGTTTGCAGGCACGATCCCGTACAACATGCTGCAAACGCCGATGGATTTGCCAGTGTAAATGCTGGCATTGATGGCTGACTTGCTGTAGTCGCCGATAAAGCAACCGACAAATTGCATGCCGGTAGAAACTTTTTCGCCACCATAAACGGCTGTGACTTTTCCGTAAGTATTTTTTAAGTCGCTGTTACAAGTGCCTGCGCCCAGATTGATCCACGAGCCAAGATAGCTGTGCCCAAGGAATCCGTGGTGCTGCTTGTTTGAGTAAGGTTCAATTACGGTCGCTTCGATTTCTCCGCCCGCTTTGACAGTATTGGTCAGGCAGACAAAATCCTTGATCGACGAATGCTCATTGACGCTGCAGTTTGGGCCGACGTAAACCGGACCCTTCAAGTAAGCGAACGGCTTGATCTTTGCACCCGCATCGACGACGACAGGACCTTCGCATGTATCAACGGAAATGTTCTGGTCCACATTGGCGCTGTCTGCAATGAATAAGCCGTCTTGTTTTTGGGCGATATTGCGTTGTTTGATCAGCAGCTCAAGGTTTTCGTTGAAGTATTTCTGATTGAAATGAATGACGTCATGGGGCAAGCAGAATGACGGACAAGGAGCTGCTTCACTGCTTGAATCGGTGTCATCGAAAAGTTCACTTATATTTTCTGTGCTGTTTTTTAAGCCCAGCAATTTGGATGTCTCAACAATTCCGATGGCGAGGTTGCCAAGTTTATCGAATGCGGAAACCGATTCGCGTTCATTGTCGAGTCGATCATGAATTGCAGCAAACGTCTCTTTGCAAGGGACGCATCGAGCGTTAATCACGATCGTATGGGTGTGAGCGGGATTCAGTTGGTCAGTCAGAATGTTGTGGTCTCTACTGGTGATTGGTTGCAGATAGGGCCGGACGGCAGCTACCAGCGTCACGTCTTTCAGCGAAGCCAGAAAATCAACTAATCGCAGACAACCACAAGTAATCGAGAACGCGGGGCGCGCTGTCGTTATCGGATATAGCCTGGAGACCTGGGAATCTTCAAATACAAATACATTCATGAATTTCACCGGATGGTTTATCCATGTTTTAACAAAAGATTCGCAAGCTGAAAGAAGGTTAGACTAAAGCGTCTGCCGGGACTTCCGGCGTTTGAAGTTCATCCACTTGATTTTCCAATTCGGCGATTCTGTCAAGCAGACCGTTAATCTGGTCGGGCAGCACCTGAAGCATGTCTCCTTTTCGAAGCCTGATTCGTACTGACTTGTCCTGTTTGTGTTTTGCCAAGTCAGATCTCATCCGAAAAATAGGGCCTGCAATCTTGTGCGTTAGGCAAATGGAATCGTAAACGGCAAATGGAATGAACAGCCCCATAAAGGCAAAGAATGGCGAATAGTTGATCAGTGTGCTGTACAGATTTTGGGTGAACGAGCCACCGGCGATAACGTAGGTGTTCCAAAAAGTCAGGGTCAGCAACACAAATAGCAAGGCAATCACACCGTAGCCAGTGACTCTCTTGGCGACAGACATTTGAATCTGGTCTTCAACTAAAAATTTCTTGCGACGGCAGGTGGAATCGTTCATTGGATATTTTATTTAAGGCGATTTACGGAATTGCATTGCCAACAGAATCCATCGTGCCGCCCCAGAGGATTCCGTTGGATCCACCCAGCGATTCGATGGCAACAATGCAACCACCGATAATGAGCATTAACATTACTGCATACTCAACCGAAGTTGTGCCTTCGGTATCGTCCACGAATTGTTTGATGTGACGCTGCACTTTACAACCAATCATAAGAAGAATCGTTTGCTGTTGCCGTTGAAGAATTGATCGTCAAATGAAGCATATCTTGACGATCGAAGCGAGGAGTAAAGGATTTGCCAAGAAGTTGGATTCTGCAAACTGTATTCGATCCGATTTTGATGACCTTGCCGATTTTCTGGTTCTGGCCAATGCGACTGTCTAGCGATTTTCTATTCGTCGGAGCGAAATATCACAGTATTCTTCAACGCAATCAATCGCGACAAATTCCCGCCCCAGTTTACTTGCAGTCATTGCGGTGGTTCCCGCCCCCGAGAATGGGTCCAGAACGACCCCTTTTTCCGGGCAACTTGCCTTGATACAAGTTTCGACGAGCTGTTCTGGGAAAACGGCGAAATGGGCTTCGCGAAACTTGGAAAGAGAAATCGACCAAACGGTACGTTTGTTTCTTCCCTTGGGGTGAAATGCCTGGTCCCAGCGACCGTCGTGAAGGTTGTTGTCGCCGCCGTTTTTGCCTTTTTCGGGAGTGCCGCCGCGTTTGCCAAAATGCTTGCGTCCACCTTTCATTTTTGATTTTTCCGAAAACGTGACATGAGGTTCACGGATTGCATCGGCGTTGTAGTAGTATTCGTTCGTGTTGGAAAAGAAAAAGATGTATTCGTGATCTGTGGTAGGCCTTGTCTTTACGCTCGACGGCATTGCATTTGGCTTGTGCCAGATACAGTCACTTCGCAGTTTCCATCCAGCGTCTTTGATCGCCAAACAGACTCGCCACGGCATCCCCAACAATTCGCCACCAACATACTTGTCACCAATCACGACCCAGGCCGATCCACCAGGTTTTACGACGCGCTTGAGTTCAGTGAACAATTCAGCGAGTCTGGCCACATAGGTTTCTGGTGAAGCTTCCTGGCCCAATTGCAATTTGGAACCGTAATCGCGTTGCCGATAGTAAGGCGGACTGGTAACCACCGTGTCGATCAAGTCGTCAGGCATGCTGCGGCAAACGTCCAGACAATCGCCACAGATAACTTCGTTGACGAATTTTTGATTGGTATTGGGCCTGACTGAATTGGGCATCCCAGCTCCGTTATTGGTATCCTACATCTTGTCGACAATTTGAATGCCTAGCAACGACAAACCGGTCTTAATCGTTCGCGCCGTCAAATCGCAAAGCTGCAATCGACTTTTCTCCAGCGACGCGTCGTCCAGATTCAGCACCGGGCATTGATCATAGAATTGGAAAAATACCTGGGTTAATTCAAACAGATACGATGCCAGCAAATTGGGTTTGTATTCTATCAGTACTTCTTCCAAACCCTCTGAGAATCGAGCAAGATTGAGCGCAAGCTTGCGTTCGACATCTTCATTCAAAATGAATGCGACGGGGTTTGAGCGAAGGGATTCAATATCGATTTCGCCTTTTCGAAAAATTCCCTGAACACGAGCATAGCTATATTGCAGGTAAGTTGCCGTGTTGCCTTTGAGGGCCAGCATTTTGTCATAGCTGAATTTGTAGTCCGATGAACGGTTTTGCGACAAGTCGATGTATTTCAAACCGCCTATTCCGACCTTGGTCGATATTTCTTGAAGCTCCTGGTCAGACAACTTGTTTTGCTTGTCCTGTTCTTTGGCGACGGCAAGCGCACGAGCTTCTGCTTCATCGAGCAAGCCTTCGAGTCCGACGGTATCGCCCGAGCGAGTTTTATATGGCTTTCCATCTTCACCTAAAACGGTACCGAAGCTGACATGATTCAGCTCCACATTGTCGTAGCCCCACTTCGAAGCCGCAGCAAAAAGTTTGTCAAAATGTTCGTGCTGGCGATGGTCGACAACGTAAAGAACGGCGTCGGCATTCCATTCATCGATTCGATACTTAATGGTTGCCAGGTCTGTCGTAGCATACAGAAATGCGCCATCTTTCTTTTGGATAATCATTGGCGTGTCGAAATCATCCATGAAAACGCACAATGCCCCTTCGCTCTCACGGGCAAGGCCTTTGGTTTCGAACGATTCGGCAACGACAGCAAGTTGGTTGTGGTAAAAACTTTCGCCAAGCTCGTTGTCAAACGAAATGTTTAACCGATCGTAAATTCTTTGAATGTCCTGACGACAAAACGGCAGGAACTCGTTCCAAAGCTGCATGTTAGTTTCGTCGCCTGCGTGCAACAAAGCGGTTTCTTGCAAAACGGCTCCACCAATTTCGGCGTGCGCCTCGGCATCGGCAAGCAGCTGCGAGTCCGCTTGGACATCAGCGATTTTCTTCTCGAAACTTGCGATGCTTTCTTTTTGCGCTTTGATTTTGTCGTTCAGGTTTTGACGGTCTTTCTTATTTTGTTTGTCAGCTTTTTTGTCTCCCGTAGGCTCGTATTCACTGACTCGTTGCAAAGCCGAATTCTGCTGTTGTAGTAATGCCTTTGCTTCGGGAAGCTGTTTTTGAGCGTCATGAAAATCGATCAGTTTTCTGACGTACTTGTAAAGTCTTCCCAGTTCTGTGACCGGCGCGGATTTGTATGCATCGGCATCAACGAAAGATTTGTAACCGTAAATTATCATCCCGAACTGGGTGCCCCAGTCGCCCAGATGATTGTCGGTTATGACGTTGTGACCGACAAAGCGCAAAACTTTAGCAATGGCATCGCCGATTACCGTCGATCGAATGTGGCCAACATGCATGGGTTTGGCAACATTGGGTGACGAGAAATCGACCACAAACGTTTTCGGGTCATCTACTTTTGATACCGCAAGCCGCTCGTCTGTAAACGCTTCGGCCAGTTTGTTATTCAGCCAGGAATCGTCAAGCGTCAGATTAATAAACCCCGGCCCAGCCACTTCGACCTTTTGACAAAGGTCGCTAATATTGATCTGATCAACCATGTCGGTAGCAATATCGCGCGGTGACTTACCCAGTACGTTTTTGAGTGTCATCGCACAATTTACCTGATAGTCCCCAAAATTTCCGTCTTTGGCAGGGCGTATCATCGACAACAAGTTGTTCGAATCGTCGACCATTGAATCCAAGACAGGTTTAAACCGGTTTTTGATTTCTTGAAGAGCGTTCATGCGGTTTATATCGTAGTTATCTGGCGTAAAATACGGACGGATGTGACTTGGATGTTAAAACAAGAATGTCACAAAAATTGACATCGACCGCAATCCGAGTTGAGAACTCAATCGGAAAGAGTTGATCACTTTGTTGAAAAAATTGGAAACGAATATGTTTGACTGTTTCGCTTTGAATTTCGCGCTAACCATTTTGTTTTCCACACCGATTCCATTTCTGTGGTGCGGTGGTGAATCAAATTGTGCTTCCAACGGCCGACATCCGGTTTCGGTTATTGAAGCGGATATTTACGTTGCAAAATTCAAAACCACCATGCGTTTGAAATGCTTTGCCGAAGACCTTGAATTGTTGCAAGGCGTCGAAGCACTCGATGACGGTTTTTATGATACGCAGGAACTTCGTGAAGCTACGGTCGATCATGCGGATTTTCTTGCTGAAAAAATTGAATTGATTGGGTCGGATGGTTCGAAGTATAAGGCCAAGGTAGTCGAGATCGTCGATTTCGAGATCCCTGAAGGCCAGGTTCGCCAAGGCGAATTGATGAAACATACGATCGGAATTGTACTTGAATTCAGTTACGACAAAGCTCCTGATTTTTTGACGATCAGCCAGCATGTTGTTGCCGAAGATTTATTGCTGCCTTCGGAATTGAAGATACTGTTGAAGCAGGAAGGTTCAGAAGAACCGTACTTTCATATGATGAAGCCTGATCAGCCGGAGACGTTTCGCTTTGATTGGGATAAGCCGCTGCCGGATTCTGAATCCTCGGACAAGGAATGGGAATCCTGGTTTGCTCAACAGCGTGAAAAGACACTGGGGATTGCAAGTTACAGCAGCGTCTATTCGTTCATCTATGTTACGAACTACGAAGTTCGCCATGAGGTTCTGATTCCGCTGGCAACTTTGAACACGTTTTTCGAAATCGAGCGCGCCGAATCGGGCTTTCTCGATATACCTGAACAGGACGTTGCCGCCGAAAAAATTAAATCGCTTTTTTCGATCGGCAACCCAGTCGAAATCGACAATGTCACCGTGGATCCCGTTTTTGATCGAATTGATTTTTACGGCCTGGACTTAACCGACTTTGCGATTCAAGCCGAACGTCGCAAGATCAGCATGGCCAATGGTCGGGTCGGCATCATTATGTCCTACGGTACCAAAGGGATTCCTCGTGATGTCAAAGTAACATGGGATAAATTTAACGACGTTGTCAAAACCGTCGATTCGGTGGTGTTTGCTTTTGACGAAGTTTCGAAAGCGGAATTCTCGATGTTTCTGGAAGACAACACCTACCATTGGAACAGCAAGGACAGACAGCCTCCGCCGCCCATCACCGAAGTTGGGGCAGATAGAGCTTTGTATGGGCAACCCAAATTGGCGGTGCCGGTCGTGTCATGTGTTTTGGCTGCGCTGGCTTTACCATTCATTTTTTCGATCCCGTTGCGGCGCAATTACGGCTGGACAACCGCGATCGCATCTTTATGTGTGCTAGGCAGTTTTTTGAGTTTAAAGCTACTCCCAATTGAAATGGATCACCCGTTCCGTGAACCTGTACCGATACCGGAGGCGAAAGCGAGCGATATCTTTCAGCAATTGCACAAGAATATTTTCCGAGCTTTTGACTACCATGGCGAGAGTGAAGTCTATGACGCCCTTGCCCGAAGCGTTGAAGGAGACTTATTGGAAAAGCTTTATTTGGAAATCACCGATTCCTTGCGAGTAGCTGAACAGGGAGGCGCGATTGCCAAAGTGGAACAGGTTAACTTTATCGACGGTCAGAAAATGGTTATCGACGACGAAAACTCAGTCGAAAATCCTTCATTCGCTTATCGCAGCCAGTGGGAATTGATTGGAACCGTTGAGCATTGGGGACACATCCACGAACGCAGTAATAAATACGACGCGGAATTTACGGTCGAAATGGTGGACGATGACTGGAAAATTATCGAAATGAACGTCGTTGATTTTTCCCACGACGCGGTCAAAACGCGGGTCCGCAAATTGTAGCCGACCGAGTGCAGTGCCTTGATTTCGAACCGTTTTAAGGGCTGCAGGGCCAGTTATTGCGAATGTTTTGGTTTAAACGCCATCTTTTAGGGGGAATTGGAGTTTTTTTGTTGGCCAGCACTAATCGCGACCTAGGCTTCGGCAGCGACATCAATAACGCTTCACGTAAAGTAACTTAAAACCAACACAATAAAGTTAGCTGCAGCGATGAAAATCTTCTCTTTTGTAAACCGTCTTGTAAAGGACGATGATGGTCCAACGGCCGTAGAATACGCGATCATGTTGGCACTTATCTTTGGCATCATAATTTTGTCCGTTCGGCTTCTGGGAACAGAAACCAATGATACCTATGAAGGTATTCGTGACGAAGTTGGAAATGTAATCAGTTCATCGACTGGCGGATAATTAATTCGAACGGAAATGGCCCAACGGCAATCCGCTGGGCCGTCGCTTTTCCTATCGCTTGATACGGCGCGCCTGAATTTCTTCGAATTGCATTTGCTCTTGCGAAGCATCGGACGCTAATGCAATCTGAAATTTACGGTCAAATTCCATCGAATAGCCGTATCCAATTTCAAACAGTTTGTCGCCCATACTTCGTGCTGGGATCTCCACATCCCATCTGAGAATTCCATGCGGCTTTTCCATTCGCTGATATAGCTTGTCGGTGCTTAATGGAGTTTTCGGATTGGTCATTGTCACGCGAATTTCGTTTTTCTGAAGCGGTTTGGGCAAGCGGTCAGTTAAACGGATCCGGACGGGAACCTCTTTGTAGTTTTCTACGACAAGCCGATAATCGACGGCAACTTCGCGGTTCCCACCGTTGATGTTGGTTTTTCGGTCAACCAGTTCCCGTCGTGTTCTCAATTGCGAATCTGCGCCCATGCCTATTACGAACGATTGCCCACGCGCGACCGTTGGGATTTCTCCGCGCCCAACGAATCGATCATCCAGGTAAACGTTGATAGGGCCGGCCAGGAAATCTACCTCGCCGTTGTTGCTGAGCTCTGTTTCACGAAAAACGTAGCTGGTTAGAACGGGAGTAGCGACGTAATAAAATTCGCCGGGTAATTGTGAGTTGATGATGCGCACCATTTGCTGGCTGTCACGACTGGTAAGCGTAACACGTTCGGGCAGTACATAATTCAAACAAGGTTCCTGATCATCGAGTTTGTTGTTTCCGTTGCCGGCTCCGCCCCCTGCCCCGAATTCAGCACAGACCATGGTGTTGATCATGCGATTTAGTTTCCAGCTATTGTTGATGTTGTCGCGAAGGTTGGTGGATTTCTGAATCGCCAACATTTGCTGTTGCCGTTGTTGATTGATGGATTTTAATTTCGCTTGGACGCCATAGTTGGCCGCGTTGGCTGTCTGTTGCATCATGGATTGATCCGCGATCAGATTGATGCTGAACGGGGCCAGGCCTGGTCCCGACGAATTGAGAGATGGGGTTGCGGTTGAGAGCGTCAAATTCACGTTCCCCCAATCTTCTCCGCTCATTTGACGAATCAAGCCGTTGTACTCGATTGTCGTTTCGGGTTGGTTCGTTTTTGCTCTGACGGTATAGCTGGGGGCCCAGCCACACGAGTTGACGAGGTAGCTGATTCGAATATCTGTTTGGCCGTCGTTGTTGGCGCGGATAAACAAAACAGCTTCGCGAACCGTCTTGGACGCGTTATTTGAAATCTCATTGAGTCGTCGTTGCAACAAGCTCGCTTGTTGATTGAGCGTTTCAAGTTTGGTTTCCAGCTCAATTTCTTTCCTTGCGATTTCTTCACGTTTGGTGAAATTGAATAGTGTTACCTGCTCAAGTGCTGCAGCATCGAGCACTCCTTTCGACATTTCCGTGGAAGCCGTTGGAGCGACAAAGTTTTCCATCTTGTTCAAGTAATCCAGTTGTTTTTTCAGCAGGTCATTGAGTTTCTGATTGAGGCGGATTTCTTTGTGATTGGCGTCGATCTGTTCTTGAAGCTCTCTAACGTTTTTTCGAGGTGATTCTCCAACGGCACGAGTGCGAAATTGAACCGCGCGAATTTCTGTGCCATCCATTCCTTCGGCAAATACGCTGTCTGGAACAATGTTTTCAGGCAACTCACTGACGATCAGCTCGAACTCTCCGTTTTCTCTTTGGAGAGTAACGGTGCGTGTGACACGAGCCTGGTTGCGATACAAAGTGACGTCAGAAACGGTTCCGTTTTCCTGCACTACATCCACACCGGCAACGGAATAATTGACAACGAAAAATACAAATAGAAACGCCAAAAGCGACTGCGGAAGATGATTTAACATTCTGGCTCCCAATAATTTGGTTTGTGAAATTGAAGACCTGTAACCACCGCAGTTGTCGATTAAACGGCGATTGCACGTGTCGTTTACATACTATGTGCAAAGGGCGCCAATTGTTTGTAACATGGGCGTAACAAGGGTTGTCGCTAGCTATGTATGGAGCAGAAAACACCGATGAGAATCATGACGCTGCGGTTACAAAAATGACAAGCAACCAACCCAATGGACAGCAAAAAAATCTACTCGACGAGGCGTCAGCTCAACCGCACCGTGAACGTCTGGAAAAGGAATTGGCAGACCAAAATGAAAGAGTACGGTGCCCCGTATTGGCTTGGGATCAGGATGCTGGCCCGGAAGAAACGTCTTCGAACAACTGAACCGATTGAATCAGGTGTGTATTGCTCGGCCATCAACGGCAAGTGCGGCTTCCTGCATGATTTCTGACAGTGTCGGATGAGCGTGGCAGCAGCGGGCTAAATCCTCGCTGGAGGCACCAAAGTTCATCGCGACTGCCGCTTCAGCAATCAGGTCTCCGGCATGCGATCCGATCGCATGAACGCCAACGATTCGATCTGTTTTGGAATCTGCCAGGACTTTGATCCGACCTTCGACATCCCCAATGGCTCGGGCACGTCCGTTGGCACCAAACGGACAAACTCCTTTGCGGAATTTGATCCCTTCGGCTTGAAGCTGTTCTTCGGTTTTACCTACCGAAGCGATTTCAGGATGCGTGTAGACGATTGCCGGAATTGCGTCGTAATTGACATGGCCAAAACCGGTTACGATCTTCTCAACACATGCGATACCTTCTTCGGATGCTTTGTGAGCGAGCATGGCGCCGCCAATACAATCCCCAATCGCAAATACTCCGCTTGCGGAAGTTTCAAAGCGCTGATTTACCGAGATGGCACCACGTCGATCGGTTTGAATACCAGCTGAATCCAGCCCAATATCCTTTGTGTTTGGCACGCGGCCGGCACACATCAAAACACGATCGCATTCGATCGGTTCCATGCCTTTGCATTGAACGATACAGCCGTCTCCCTTGCGTTTTGCACTTTCAACAAAGGCTCCGGTTTTGAATGTCAGGCCCTGTTTTTCGAAAGTTCGTGTCGCATGTTTTGCGATTTCGCTGTCCAATCCGGCCAGTACTTTGTCCATCGCTTCGAGAACGATGACTTCGCTGCCAAGTCGACTCCAGACGCTGCCGAGTTCCAGTCCGATATAGCCACCACCAATCACGACCAATTTTTTCGGAACTGCTGAATAGCCGAGCGCCGTTGTGCTGTCTCCTACGAATTCACCATCGTATTCGATTCCGGGAAGCATCATCGGAACGCTGCCGGTAGCGATCACGATATGTTTGGCTTCGATGGTTTGAGGGTTGTCGCCGGTGACAGCGATCTTGTTGCTGCCGGCCAGTTTTCCACGACCGACGATTGCGTTGACCTTGTTCTTTTTCAGCAGCATGTTGATCCCGCCGGTCAGCGTATCAACAATTTTTGTCTTGCGAGCCATCATCGCTGACAAGTCGACGCTGACATTACCAACCTGGATTCCATGCGAGGACATATGGTCACGGGCTTCGACAAACATGTGGCTGGATTCCAGCAACGCCTTGCTGGGAATACAACCAACTCGCAGACAGGTCCCACCAAATTTTGCGTTTTCGTCGACGACGGCCGTTTTCAAGCCTAGCTGAGCCGCGCGGATCGCGCCTACATAACCACCAGGACCGCCGCCCAGTACAACAAGATCAAATTGATTTGACATTTAGGAATTCAGGTTGAGGAAAAAACGTGCAAGGGATCCAACTACACTTCCAGGAACAACCTTGCTGGTTCTTCCAAAACTTCTTTGATCGTCTTCAAGAATCCGACGGCCTCGCGACCATCGACGATCCGGTGGTCATAGGATAACGCAACATACATCATTGGCCGAATGACAACTTCCCCATTGAGCGCGATCGGACGTTCCTGAATGGTGTGCAGTCCAAGGATTCCACTTTGCGGTGGATTTACGATTGGAGTGGAAAGCAGCGAACCGTAAACGCCTCCATTGCTGATCGTAAATGTACCGCCGATCAGGTCACTTGGCTTGATTTTGTTGCCTTGAGCCAATTCAGCATACACACCGATCTGGCGTTCGATGTCGGCAAAGCTGATTCGTTCAACGCTTCGCAAAACAGGAACCACAAGACCCTTGCCACCACCAATTGCAATTCCAATATCGTGATAATTTCGAGACACAATGTCAGTGCCACGGACTTCAGAATTGACTGCTGGAAATCGTTTTAATGCTTCGACCGATGCCTTGGCAAAGAACGACATGAATCCAAGTTTAACACCGTGCTTTTTCAGAAACGGCTCTTTATACCTTTTCCGAAGATCCATTACGGGCTTCATGTCAATTTCGTTGAACGTTGTCAACAAGGCTGCAGCCTGTTGTGCTTCGACAAGTCGTGATGCGATCGTCCGGCGAATCATGCTCATTGGCTTGACGCTTTCTTCACGATCGAAATTCATGCTCTCAACTTCACGGTTGAAGTCTGAAACATCGTTGGATTCGGCACGTCTTGCCGGTGCTGGAGGCAGAGCAGCTGGCGCCGTGGCGCCACCCGGCTTCAAACCCTTTGCTTCGATGTATTTCATTACATCTTCTTTTTGCAAGCGGCCGCCCGGTCCGGTTGGTTTGATCGCATCGGCAGAAATTTTGTACTCGCTAAGCACTCTTTCAGCTGCCGGCATAATCCAATTGGTATCTGTTTCCGTTGGCGCATCAACAATCACGGTCGCAGCGCCACCGGCTGCAGCCGAAGCCGTTTTGCTGGTTCCACTGGAAGTAGCAGGTTTTTCGCCGGGTTCCATTTCGCACAGCACGTCACCTACTTTGGCAAACTCGCCTTCGGAAACACGAATCGATTTTAGAATCCCTGCTTGAGGCGATGCGATAGCTTGTGAAGCTTTTTCAGATTCCAATTCAACAACGTCTTCGTCGCGATCCACCCATTCGCCAACCTGCTTCAGCCAGACGGCTACCTGTACTTCCTGAATGGATTCTCCAAACTCGGGAATTTTGATTTCAAACATTGATTAAAACTCGCGGAATATAAATGAACGTTACGCGTTGGCAGTTTTCGGCGATTCCTGGGCGACTCCGGGCTTGTTACCCAGCGCGGCAAAAATCAGCTCGTCCTGTTCCATCTTGTGTGATTTTTTGGAGCCGGTTGAAGGGCTGGCCGATTCTGGGCGATGAACGCCGGTTAAGGGCCAATTGGCTGACAATCCAAATTCATCCCACTTCACTTTCATGAAATACCAGGCGCCCATGTTACGCGGTTCTTCCTGTACCCAGTAAATCGGCGAACCTGCGGGATAACTGTTGAGAACTTCTCGAATTTGTCGTTCAGGAAACGGGTACAATTGTTCTATGCGGACCAGCGATACGTCCGTCCGTCCGTCTGCCTGTCTGGCCTTCTCCAAATCGATGCCAATTTTGCCGGTTGAAAGCAGTACCCGGGACGGTGGTGTTTTGTATCGTACGGCGTCCGGAATGATCGCTTTGAAGTTGCCGTCAAAGAAATCTGAAATCGGCGACATGACCATCGGTTCGCGAAGCAAGCTTTTGGGCGTCAACACAATTAACGGTTTTCGCCATTTGCGTTTTACTTGCCGGCGAAGCAAATGAAAGTATTGTGCTGCTGAAGTTGGATAGGTGATTTGAATGTTGTGTTCAGCGGCCAGCGTCAAAAAACGTTCGACCCTTGCGCTACAGTGTTCAGGCCCCGCGCCTTCAAAGCCATGAGGCAACAACATCGTCAGCCCGGAAAGCCGCATCCATTTGTCTTCAGCCGAAGTGATGAATTGATCAACGATGACCTGTGCCACGTTCCAGAAGTCACCGAATTGAGCTTCCCATAAAACCAAATCGTTGGGCGAATCCAGACTGTAGCCGTATTCGAAGCCAAGCACTCCGGCTTCGCACAGCGGGCTGTTGAAAATTTCAACCGGCGCCTGATCGTCAGCCAGATGTTGAAGCACCGAAAATCGACTGCCGTTTTCGCCATCGGTCATAACAGCATGCCGTTGGCTGAACGTACCACGACCACAATCCTGACCCGTCAAACGAACCCGATGTCCTTCCATCGCCAGCGAACCAAAGGCCGCAAGTTCTGCCGTTGCCCAATCAACAGGCCGTTTGCCTTCGGCAATTTCTTTACGTGTTTGCAAACCACGTTTGAGTTTGCGATTCAGATTGAAGGATTCGGGAATATCGGCCAGCTTCTCGATAACATAGGTCAGCTTACCCGTTGGGACTCCGGTGTCGACAATGTCATCTTCGCGTTCGCGACCCCCGTAGAATCCTTCCCAAATGCCTTTGCCGTGCTGTACGTCGGGTACGAACTTTTCAACTTTGGCCGCATCGAATTCTGTTTGCAATTGCGTGCGTCGGTCTTCGGCGATTTTGTCAGCGACTTCCTGCGAAACTTCCTGCATCTTCAACAACCGCTTCAAATAGCTGTCTCGAACCGTAGGGCGTGAGTCGATTTCCTTGTACATCAGCGGCTGGGTGAATCGCGGCTCATCACTTTCGTTGTGACCAAGTCGTCGATAACAGTACATATCGATTACGACATCGCGCTGGAACACTTTACGGAATTCCATCGACAGGCTCACCACCTGTGCGACCGCTTCAGGGTCTTCGCCGTTCACGTGGAAAATCGGGATCTGCAACATCTTTGCGACGTCACTGGCATAGGTTGTCGAGCGACTCTCGTAGGGGTCGGTCGTGAATCCTACCTGGTTATTAACGATGACGTGTAATGTTCCGCCGGTGCTGTAGCCATTTAATTGGCTCATGTTCAACGTTTCCTGAACAATGCCTTCACCGGCAAACGCAGCATCCCCATGAATCAGAATCGTCAAACAATTCGTTCGGCCCACGTCACCTACGTGGTCCTGTTTTGCTCTGCAGCGGCCAAGCGCGACGGAGTTAACATATTCCAGGTGGCTCGGATTAAAGCACAACGAAATGTGTACCTCTTTTCCATTGGACGTTTTGTAGTCGCAACTGTGGCCCAGGTGATAAAGCACATCACCTTTGCCTCGCATGATTTCCGGATCGGGATCGTCGAAGCCCCAGAAAATATTCTGGGCGCGTTTGCCCATTACGTTGGCCAGAACATTCAGGCGCCCGCGATGTGCCATGCCGATGACGGCTTCGTTGACGTTTTGCTCACTGGCTTGTTCCAGCGAGAGATCCAGCAGCGGGATCAGGGATTCAGCGCCTTCGAGCGAAAACGTTTTTGCGCCAACGTATTTCTTGCGAACAAATTCTTCAAAGATGATGGCGTCGGTCAATCGTGTCAGGATCCGGATTTGTTGTTGGCGTGAAAGTTCGATCCGGTTTTTGCTGCCTTCCATCCGCGTCTGCAACCAGGTCCGTACGTCGTGGTCATCGATGTGCATGAATTGGGCGCCGATGCTGCGACAATAAGTGTGTCTGAGCTGCTCGACAATTTCTTCCAGCGTTCGAATGTTCTCGCCAAAAATGGTTCTTGCTGAAAACTTCTTTTGAAAATCGCTGGGGAGCAAACCGTACGATTCGGGATTCAGTTCGCTGTTGGTCGGGCGCGGCATGCCCAGCGGATCGACCTTGGCTTCCAAGTGACCGCGCACGCGAAATCCGCGAATTAACTGATCAACGCGATCCTGAAGTTGGATGACGCGACTGGTTTCCGGTTCATGTTGAGAAAAATTTGCATTCGAAATGGGAGTTGCCGGCGTAGCAATACCGCTTCCTGGTTGAGCAACACCACTTCCAGGCTGGGCAGCACCGCTTTCTGGTTGGGCAAAATTGGCAAAGAACGATTGCCATTCCAGTGGAACGGAATTGGGGTCAGACAGATATTCTTCGAAGAGTCTATCTATGTAATCGCGACTGAAGACATTCATTAAACCAGCGACATTCTTATCTAAAGAGTTTCTGAGACGATGGGCAACAAGGGAGGTCCGATACTTAAATGCAATGCAGTGAAAATTGTCCCAAAAAATGTGTATCGGAATTTAGCGTGAATCTATCTAAATGTCAGTCTACTTCCTACCGCAACGTCAGGAAAATGCAGAAAAACATCGCAAATGGTGACTTTGTCTACGACCCAATGCTTCATAGGAATAGCTGTCGTTGGATTACTGATCTTCTGCAAGTAAATTTTTTACCTTAACCATCAATTGATCAAGCATTGTTTCGGTTAATCGGCCAGTAAAGGTGTTTTGTTGACTGGGGTGGTAACATCCGACAACATACTGACAACTGCTGCGTCCGGAATCCAGCTTGACACTTGCCGCGTGACCGAATTTTGGGCGTGGCCGACTTAGCCACTTTTGACCTATCGAATAGTCAGCGACTGCGTTCCAGGCGATTCCGCCAAGTGCAAGCAATACTGTGGGGCGACAAAGCTCGATTGTACTTTTGAGGTATCCCCGGCAGGATTCAATTTCGGACCTGGTAGGCTTGTTGTCGGGAGGGGCACAGTGACAAACGGCTGTGATTGCGCAGGAACGTAACTTCAGGCCGTCTTTGAGCCCCGTCGATTCTGGTTGATTGCAAAAGCCGGCTTTGTGTAACGCACGATACAGCCAATCGCCGCTGCGATCACCGGTGAACATTCGGCCAGTTCGATTGGCGCCATGGGCGCCCGGTGCCAGTCCGACAATCAGCAGCGGTACACGCGTTCGTCCAAAATTGGGCACCGGCTTTCCCCAGTAAGGCTCGTCCAAATATTGCTTTCGTTTTACCTGTGCGATTTTCTGGCAATGCTCGACCAATCTTGGGCACTTTTGGCAAGTTTCTATTTGACGATTCAGATCGCTCCAGGCTGTCACATCACTGGCCCGGCTTTGGCTTGGAAAAATATTTCTTTTTGGTGCGTTGATATCGCACTTCGATCAAAACGACGATTGCCACAAGAATGGCCACACCGACGATTTTGATCCAGACATCCTGAGGGTCAATGTATTGATTGATCTGCTTTGAAAACACGTACATCAATCCGTTGCCCAGCAAGCTGCCAAGCAACACTCCGCTGACCGTCATCAGCCTTCCCATCCCCAGCAATCGCCCGAAAATTGAGCCACCGATGCTGCCGGTGGTCGAAGTTGGAAAAACTACGAACAGCACCAGTCCGATAAATGCCATGCGTTTTATCCAGGGTTGGGAATTCAGCAGTGTCTTGCCGTCCCAAACCAGCATCGCAATCTTGTCACCGATGTAGGGTAATCGAAAAAGGATGCCCATGTGGAACGCCACAAATACTGCGGCTACGACATCCATGTAGGTAACCAGCATGAACAACTCAGAAGGACGCAACGAGATATCAAAGCTCTCGTGAGCGACACCTTCAATGCCGACCAGGATCACGAACCGGCCCAGGAATGCGGCGGTAAGGATTGCATGCGAGATCAACTTTTGCGGATAGCCCCAGCCAAAAATAAAACCAAGCCCCGCCAAAACCGCAATCGTAAGTACCGCTGGCCCGATCAAAGTCGCCAGCCAAGTCAATGGATAACTGCGGCGAAAATTTTTCTCGAACGCAGTAAATGAATGCAGCAATTCCTGGCGCAAGGCCTCAGGGTTTTCAGAATGATTCTCCAGTTGATCCATAGCTGTTCGAATCGAGGTTGCGCTGGTCGAAAACAGAGCCGCTCTGGCATCTGTAATGGTTCGAAATCATCGGTGTTAAATTCCAGTTTAAACCAATGGATCGGCAATTATTTCACTATCAATTCAGTTTGCAAATGCCTATTAATAAGGAATAAGGTTTTGGAATACGGTTTCGGTATTCGCAATTTCGAATGGTTTAATTAATTGTCCGCTTGATTGCGTAAAAACGTGGGAACATTCAACTTAAATGCGAATATTGATTACTAATGATGACGGATTCGGCGCGCCCGGCATGGAATTGCTTGCGAAAATCGCCAGCGAATTCGGCGAAATTGTAATTGTTGCTCCTGATAGCGAGCAATCAGGCATCAGCCACAGACTCTCATTCGAAAAGCCGCTGAAATTGCAAGAGTGCGGAGATTCGGCGTTTCGCGTTAATGGCACACCGGCCGACTGTGTGCGGGTCGCAGTCGCAGAATTTGGTAGCCACTTCGATTGGGTTTTGTCAGGAATCAACGACGGTGCCAACCTTGGCTGTGACATTTTCTACTCAGGCACCGTCGCAGCAGCTCGAGAGGGTTGCCTGCTGGGCATACCAGCCATTGCCCTCTCTCAATATCGGCGGAAATATGCCGCATCATTCGACTGGCAGGGTCAAGCAGGTGTTGCCAGAGAGATTTTGCACAAATATTTATCTGCCAGCCCGAGACCAAGACGTTGGATCAATGTAAATTTACCAGACGTTGATCCAGGAGCTAAAAGCGAGATGGTTGAATGTAAGGTCGATGGCAACCCGTTACCACCTTCATACGTGAAAACGGGTGCCGGATTGGAGCTACATTTTAAGTATTGCGATCGACCTCGCGACGCCGGGACTGACACCGACGTCTGTCTGTCTGGAAATATTGCTGTCAGTCACCGCGACGTCGTTTGAACAGCTGAGTCTAGCGACGCTGGTTGATTTTGTTGGCTGCCCGACGCTGGTTGTTGTTGCCGGCGCCCATTCGGCTCAATTCAAAAACGTCCGACCACAAGGAAGCGCCATCAATATTTTTGGCTTCTTCAGCAGCCTTTTCACCAGCCTGTTCAGCGTCTTCAATCGCTTCGATTTCGTCCAGGATGGATTTGGCATCGTCATCTAAAGTATCTTCATCTTCGTCTTCATATGAATCGTTTTCGTATTCGTCGTTATCGATTTCGGAATCAATAATCGGCATTTGACCGGGAGCAATTCCTACTGGTCCCATGTTTGAAAGGGTGCTGGGCTGTGCAAAGTTGTTGTTGCAGTCCTGGAATCCGTAGGCAGGGACGTATCTTTCGGCACCCTGAGGGAGGCCGCCGATTCGCAACGAAGAATTGTGTCGCGAGTATGGATTGTAGTATCCGATACATGGTCCGGGCGTTCGCCAGTGATAGCCAGTCGATTGACCGTGGCCAAGATAACGAAATGCCTGGTTCAACTTGAATGGACCCCGCTGGGCAAACACTTCCGAGGAACAAAACAGTGAAACTGCAACACAAACAGCTACGACAAGATTCTTGGTTGACATCATTTCCAATCCTTTCAGGCGATTGTTATTCGCAAAATCCGATTATCCGTTGATTGCGTTATCGCCCTGCAAAACAAAAAAGCTTCACAGCAATAGTGCTGGAAGCTTCGGTTGTATCGAGTTGGGCGCCGAATGTTCGGCTGGTTTTTATTGTTTCGGATGTATCGCTCTTGTCTGTCAGTAAAACCTTGACGGCTGGGGTAAGTTATTCGATTTCCATATCCTCAACGATCGGAAGTAGCGGTTGTCTTTCGGTTTTACCATCGATTTCATAGGTCAGATCGTCAGCGGTAAAGAATTCGCGGTCGGGTCCGGCACTGCGAAGCGTGGCCGAATCTGCGTCCAGGTTGTACATAACTTCTTGTTCCCAGGGGTCGATGTTTTTGATCGCCAAAGCGCTGCCGTCCTGGTGCGACGGTAATCGACCATCGTTTTCGTCCCGGTAGTCTTCGAATTCATCGGCTGCGAATGCGAGCAAGGCATGGCCTTGTTCAACTTGCCCAGCGATTTGGCGATGGTGTCGGGCCATCGCTTTTTTATGCTCCAATTGCTGAGCTTGAGTCACGATACTGATCAAGCCAGCTGCGATAAGGGCCGTGCCAAACAGAGAAAATGCAGTGCCTGCGATCGCCATTTTGCGAGGACGACGCTTCAAGCCAATAACGCTAACCAGCAAGGCGATGGGTGAGAGAAAGCCCAAAGAAGCAAAAAACAGAAACAGCCCATTGAAGCCCCACCAATTGAATTTGGGACGCTGGCGTCTGGGTGGTTCAAAGCCAATGTAAACCGGTGACGCGGTACGACGTCCCGATGGTCTCTGTGAAAACGGCACATGAAAGGCCATGTTATGGCTCCTGATCCTGCGAATTTGCTTGACTTTCCAAGGTTATTCGGGAGCCATTTTGCTTTATTGGGCAAATTGCTGAATTTTTCTCTTCTGGTTCGTCAGCTGCCCGCAAACATCGATGTTACTTGTATTTCGTAAGCTGGCCTGCTTTCTTGCGATCCCAATAGTCGTCCAGTCTTTCCTTCACTTTTCCGCTTAAAATAAACAACCCCAGGATGTTCGGCAAAGCCATCGACAAGATTAGTAAGTCACTGAAATCCAGAATGTTTCCAGTGGTCACAATGGACCCCAGAACGGTAAAAACAAGGAATATCGCTTTAAATCCAAACGAAGACCATTCGCCAAACAGTGACGTCCAGCATCGCTCGCCGTAGTAGTACCACGAAATCAGCGAGGAATAAGCAAACATGATGACAGCAGCGTACAAAACGTATTTGAACCAGGGGATTCCGAATTCGCCGCTAATCGCAGATCGGGTCAACGCCGCACCAGATTTGTTTTCACCAGAAACATACAAACCGTAGTCTGGATTTGACCAGGCTCCGTAATCTTGCGTCAACAAGTTGCCTGGATCGGTTTGAGGAACCCAGTCACCGCCGGCAATGATGATCACGATCGCCGTCATCGTGCAAATGACAACCGTATCAACAAACGGTTCCAACAGCGCGACGATTCCTTCGCTTACTGGCTCGTTGGTTTTGGCTGCAGAGTGAGCGATAGCGGCTGAGCCTACGCCAGCTTCGTTCGAAAATACAGCTCGCTGAATTCCGATGACCATAACGCCAAGCACCGCACCAATTCCTGCCTGAAGATTGAATGCATTTTCAAAGATGCTTGAGAAAGCCGGACCAACTAGATCCAGATTGGTGAAGATGATGTACATCGCCATTAACACGTACGCGAAACACATGAAGGGAACAATTCGCGAGGCAACTTTACCAATGGATTTGATGCCGCCAATGATCACTGCACCTACGGCCACGGACATGACGAGCCCATAAATCCAAGGGTTTTGGTCGATGAAAGGGATGTCTCCCCGAATCGCATCAAGCGATTGACCGACTTGAAAGGCGTTTCCTCCGCCCAATGCGGCACCGATACAAAGCAGTGAAAATACGAACGCAAGGAGCATTCCAATTGGGGCCAATCCCATCTCGGACAGTCCTTCTTTCAGATACCGCATTGGACCACCGGACACTCGTCCTGTGACGGGATCAACACGGCGGTACATTTGGCCCAGTGTGCATTCGGTAAATTTGCTGCTCATGCCGAGCAGGCCAATCACGATCATCCAAAATGTCGCGCCTGGTCCGCCGGTACCAATCGCGATTGCGACTCCAGCGATGTTGCCAAGTCCCACCGTTGCCGACAATGCTGAAGAAAGTGCCTGGAAATGGGTGACTTCGCCTTCATCTTCAGGATTGTCGTAAACGCCTCGAATCAGGCTGATCGCATGAAAGAAGCCACGAATGTTGATCAATGACATCCGGACCGTCAGAAAGGTCGCACCGAGCAACAGCCAGGCAACAACAAAAGGGATCGAAACGCCGAGCCAGCCTTCGGATTTTACAGTTCCGTCTTCATTGAAAACGGGGCCGGTGCCAAAGTCAAAGAAGAAAAAACTGGCCATTGGAGCGACAAGGTATTTGCCAAACCATTGATCCACTGGCTCGATCGCCTCAGTTACCATTTCCACTATCGATTTGGATTCTTCGGCCGATGATTCGCCACTGGCTTCTTCGCCACTGGTTTCATCGACGCTGGCTTCGGCTGCCGGTTCCTCATCTTGAAATACGACGCCGTAAGAACATGACGCAGCACCAAGGTTGACTAGCATTGCAACCAAAAGTGTTACAAATAACGGATTTTTCCCAGGCAAGTTGATTAGGGCAACTGTCACTTATATCTCCGATTGCAATTGGTTACTGATGCCGATTTGACGTCTATGCATCACTCGATTTTTGCAGCGTCCGCCAAAACGTCTTCTTATGTATGCATCCACGATTCAAATCGTGAATTTTTATTTGAAGCTGAGTCTATTGGATTAACGTTATAAGTGTCAATGATTTGCGTAAGTTCAGATTGAATTTCTCTGGCTCAATTCGAGCTCAACTCAAGCTCAGGAAATGGTTCGATTTTGCGAATTCGATGTTTTTCACATTTTTAGTTGTGAATAATGGTTTAAACACTAATATGGTTGCGGTAGTACACGCATTATGACAAAGCCAATTTCACAAAGCGAACTCGAAGTTATCCAGCTGTTGATCCAGCATGGTCGTTGTACCATTTCGCAGTTGGAGGGATTTCTTGGCGTAACAGCGACTGCCGTTCGTCAGCGTTTGAATCGTTTGATGGCCGCCGATCTGGTGGATCGTCAAAGCGAATCCGAAGGTCGTGGTCGACCGATTCACAAGTATCGACTGACCGATGCTGGGCGGAAACAAAGTGGAAACAATCTTTCCGAATTTGCGGTCGCCTTGTGGGAAGAGATACAAACTTTATCAGATGGCACGATACGTCAGGCGATTATTGACGGCGCGGCGCGGCGACTGGCTGACAGCTACAATCACCAAATCAGCGGTGAGAGTGTGTCGGATCGGATGGCCAGTGTGGCCAAATTATTCGCCGAACGGGACATCCCGGTCGAGTTTGAAGAAAATAAAGATGGATTACCCATTTTGAAAATATTGGCTTGCCCGTATCCTGATCTGGCTAACCAAAATCAAAACGTTTGTGAAATGGAACGGCAAGTGTTTGCTGAAGTCACAGGCGGTTCTTTAGAGCTGTGCCAATGTCGCCACGATGGCGACGAATGTTGCTCGTATCGAGCGGAAAAGGTACGAGCTTAAGGTCGAATCAACCAGAATTTATTTAATAACGAAAAGTCGAATTTAATTGCTATGAGTGATATTCTCGAAATCAAAAATCTGCATGTCGAAATCGAAGGCAAACCTATTTTGCGCGGAGTCGATCTGAAAATTGAACGTGGGCAGACGCATGCCTTGATGGGACCCAACGGCAGCGGCAAATCGACGCTCGGTTTGGTGATCATGGGGCATCCGAATTATGAGCCGACCGAAGGTGAAATCCTGCTTAACGGCGAGAACATTCTCGAACTCGAGCCCAACGAACGGGCTCGCATGGGAATCTTTTACGCGTTCCAACGTCCGGTTGCTATTCCTGGCGTAAAGATGGCAGATTTCTTGCGTCATGCTACGACCAATGTTCGTAACCCAGATCGTAAGGAAGGCGAAGATCTGATTCCGATGCGCGAGTTCCGCAAAGAAATCAAAGACAACATGAAGCAATTGCAAATGGATAGCGAATTCGCTCGCCGATACGTTAACGACGGTTTTTCTGGCGGTGAAATGAAACGTGCTGAGATTCTGCAGTTGGCAATGCTACAGCCGATTTTCGCGATTCTGGACGAGACCGACAGCGGCCTTGATGCCGACGCGGTTCGATTGGCCAGTCAAAGTATTAATGAGATCGGCCATAACAAAATGGGCCTGTTGATTATCACGCACCACGACAAATTGCTGGAACATAATCCTCCAAATTACACACACGTAATCCTCGGTGGAAAAATTGTCGAGACCGGTGGTAAAGAATTGGCTGACGAATTGCATTCTCAGGGATATGAACGGATTCGTAAGCAGTACCCGGATGCCGCTATGGCCAACGACAATGTTGAAGAGACGGTATCCGGCTAGTTGAATTGACTGGCGTTAAAGAACGAGAACGCGGTCGTTCTAAGAAACAATCCAATCGCGAAACGATAAACAAGGTGTAACCATGGCAACTGATCTGACCGAAAGCCAAGAGCTAAAACAAACTGAGATCAATAAGTACAATTTCCGTACAAAGACGGAAGGTGTATTTAAAGCTCGCAAGGGGTTGAATGAGGAAATCATCAACCAGATTTCCGACATCAAGAATGAACCCGATTGGATGCGTGAGTTCCGTTTGGAAGCATTCAAGATTTTTGAATCGAAGCCGATGCCTGAATGGGGCGGCGATATTTCACTGGATTTCCAGGATATCTTCTACTATCTCAAGCCCACCAAAGAACAGGGTAAGACCTGGGATGAAGTCCCTGAAGAAATTAAGGATACTTTTGAGAAGCTTGGGATTCCTGAAGCAGAAAGAAAGCGATTGGTTTCGGGCGTCAAAGCTCAATTCGAATCGGAAGTCATTTACGGCTCAATCGAAAAAGATTTGGCGGATCAAGGAGTCATCTTCACGGATACCGACACAGCCGTTCGCGAACATCCGGAATTGCTGAAAGAGTACTTCGGCAAAATCATTCCATCAACGGATAACAAATTCGCGGCGTTGAATTCCGCTGTCTGGTCGGGTGGTTCGTTTATCTATGTCCCTAAGGGCGTGAAAATCGAATTCCCTTTGCAGGCCTATTTTCGTATCAACGAAGAAAACATGGGCCAGTTCGAACGAACGTTGATCATTGTCGACGAAGGAGCACAGGTTCATTACGTCGAAGGCTGTACTGCCCCGATGTACACCAGCGAATCATTGCACTCAGCGGTGGTCGAAGTCGTTGTGAAAAAGAATGCTCGTTGCCGCTACACTACGATCCAAAACTGGGCCAACAACATTTACAATCTCGTGACCAAGCGAGCGTTTGCTTACGAAGACGCTGTTATGGAATGGGTCGATGGGAATCTCGGCAGCAAGCTGACCATGAAATACCCTGCGGTATACATGATGGAGCCAGGTGCTCGCGGCGAAATTCTTTCGATTGCGTTTTCCAGTGCCGGCCAACATCAAGACGCCGGAGCGAAGCTGGTACATTGTGCACCAAACACTACGGGAACGATTATTTCCAAGTCGATTTCGAAGAATGGTGGGCGAAGCAGCTATCGCGGGTTGGCTCGCGTTGAAAAAGGCGCTGTTAATTCCAAATGCAGCGTCGTATGTGACGCGTTAATCCTTGATCCTGATAGCCGCAGCGATACTTATCCTTACATCGAGATCGCCGAACAGGATGTTTCGATTGGTCACGAAGCGAGCGTCTCGCGTATCGGCGAAGAACAATTGTTCTATCTGATGAGTCGAGGGCTGAGCGAAGCGGAAGCCAGTACGATGATCGTCAATGGTTTTATTGAGCCGCTCGTTAAAGAGCTTCCAATGGAATACGCCGTGGAAATGAATCGATTGATTCAGTTGCAGATGGAAGGTTCGGTTGGTTAGATCGTGACCGTGACCGTGATTTGAAACATTGAATCATGTCAGCGGCTCGTTGGATCCAGAGAAAATTTGTTCATCGCCATTTTCAATGGTTGTCGGACAATCACCTTAAATATTATTTACTGAAGACGCTCAAGCGGCGGCTTCACTAGAAACTTTAAAAACATGACAACAGTAGCAAACAATCAAATAGCTTTTGACGCAGCAGGCTTTCAGAGTCTGTTAGATGCAGCCAATGAACCAGCCTGGTTGACCGACATCCGCAAATCAGCCTGGAATCGTTTCGAAGAATTGGACTGGCCCACAGGTCGTGATGAAGAATGGATGCGAACAGACATTCGCCTGTTTAAGCTTGGCAAATACAGCTTGCCGACAGAAGTGAATGTTGAGCTTCCGGCTGCTTTGTTGAGCGAAGGCGTCGACCTTGCCGGTCACACCAAATCGATCAATGGCGTTTCGGTTGAAAGTGAATTTGATCCTGATCTTGCTGCTAAGGGAATCATTTTTGGCAGCGCCCGTCAGGTTCTTGCTGAACATGGTGACAAACTTCAATCGCATTTCCATCGGGCTTTTGATTCTGATTTCGATCGATTTTCAGCGCTGCACGCTGCTTTTTGGTCGACGGGGACCATTTTATATGTGCCGCGTGGTGTGGTTTTGGAAAAGCCTGTGCACTCGCTGTCGGCAATGACCGATGGCGGCGTTGACCTTGGTCACACATTGGTGATTTTGGAAGATGGAGCCGAAGCAACGTTTTTGGCGGAATGCCGAAGCGATGGCGTTGAAGCTGGCGGAATGCATTGCGGCGGCATCGAGTTGATTGTTGGCGATGGCGCAAACTTGCGATACGTGAATTTACAGGATTGGGGGCAAGGCGTTTGGCATTTTGGTCACCAGAAGGCAATCATTGGAAAAGATTCATCGTTGCAGTGGACTGCGGGTGCTCTTGGATCGCGACTTTCGAAAGTCAATCAACATGTTGAAATGACTGGTGAAGGCGGGAATTGTCAGGTTAACGGCGTCTTGTTTACAGAAAACAAACAGCATTTGTCCTATCACACTTTGCAGCATCACAAGGCAGCTCATTGCGTCAGTGACTTCTTGTATAAGGCCGCGCTGCAGGACACGTCGCGAACGGTATGGCGTGGAATGATCAAGGTTGACGAAGGTGCACAGAAGACCGATGGCTATCAGCGCAATGATAATTTGTTGCTTTCGACGGCAGCTCGTGCGGATTCGATTCCCGGACTGGAAATCGAAGCCGACGATGTGCGTTGTACCCACGGCAGCACCAGCGGTCGCGTTGATGACGAGTTGATTTTCTATTGTCAATCACGCGGCTTGACTCGCATCGAGGCAATTCGTGCTGTCGTTACTGGATTCTTTCAGCAAGTCTTTGATCGCGTTACGATCGAAAGCGTCCGCGATGCACTTGGCAGCGCTATTGCTCGTCGAGTTCGCGATTACGTTTAAACACTGAGCGTTAAATTGCGACGCGGTGCCGTAAAGGGGAAGTGCTTGATCAAATCAGCCATCACTTGCCTGCTCTTAGTCGTAAACGTTGGCTGGATCATTCCCGGCTACCTTAGTCTGAATTCTCTGCTTACGTGGCTCTATGAACTGCCATCCTTAACTTCAGGGAATGGACCTATCTCAAGCTTTCCATACCTGGCATTTTCTCAAGACATGTTGTTGATTACTGCAATCTGGGGAGCGATCGCCAACCTCCCTCAACCACCGATTCCAGTTGGGGCAGCTTGTCAATTCCTTTTCCATTATTTACCGCAAAGCTCAACGTTTCTATTAAGAAACCAGAACGGGTCCCGTGGTGGAGCTTTTTTCCTGCAGGACTATTGACGTACGATTCAAGTTTAGAATAGTAACTTGCCGCATTCTCTACATCTCCGTTAGCAACGTACAAACGCGCTAGGTTGGATGAAACGCTTACTAGAGTTGTCACGTCAGCAAACTTTACATACTGTTCGTTCTCCAGCACCGAGTCGTACATTTCAATTGCATCTTCTCGCCGGTTTTTGAAACGGTAAATATCTCCCAGCGTAGCTATTGTTCGGCCTGCAA
>CAYONX010000035.1:0-45227 GCA_964405425.1 uncultured Pirellulaceae bacterium
TTTTCTGTTGTGACAAACTTCACTCGCAGGCAAAACCACGAAAGTTTCCCGATATCAGAATCGTTTTGCAGTTCGTAGTATAAGGAAGGTAATAGTTCGGGCTCTCCAAATTTCTTAAATCGAAAAACCCAGGCTCACTTGCGGTTGACCTGTGGTTTTTTTGTATGCAAAGCCCGTTTGATATGTTTCCGTGAAGAAATTGGGCCCAACTACAATAACTTAAATTACTACAGCAAGTGCAAACAAAGAATGCCAGACGGGTCACTCTATTTCGTCGGCCTCTGACAAAACCGTTTTCAATAGATCCGCCAAGCCGGAGTCGTTTGCAAATCGAGCAATTTGATCTTGCTCGATGGTACTTGCTCGTGCCATTAGCTGGCGAAGGTCTTTTCGACTTTTGTGACTACCTTTGTCAATCCAAATCAACTTGGCTGACGCAGCGTCCGCTCGAGAAACGATGGGCAAAACAACGTTTGGGAATATTTCAATCTTAACGCTGCGGCCTAGTTCGCCAGAAATCAGCTCTCGAGCATAGACGTCCATCTTTAGCGACTCAGCAATGTCGAATAGTTGAAACATCTTTTCATTTTCGACCGCGTTGGTAAATGATTCGACGTCAAACATGAAGGATGAATCCTGCAACGAAACCAACAACAATTCCCGATGGTTTCGAACGGCTGAATTAGACAACACGATGTCGATGTGCTGTGTAAACCGTGGCTCGCCGTATACGGCCGATGTAACTCCCCCTGTTAGATGAAATGGAATTTCGTGTTTGCGGAGGATCTCCACAAATTTGAGCAGTGTGTTTTGAACGATTCAATTGGAAACATTGTCTAATTGCTGCTCAAGCATTTTATGTATGGCCCGATCGCCACTGTACATTCGTAGCGCAACCAGCAATTTCAATTGTTCTTCACTGGCTTCAGGATGCTCTTTGCGAACCAATCGTCCGATGAGTTCGCGTGCCCAGTTGAACATTGCGTTCATCCGAGTCACCCGTTCAGCGGGCGACATACTGGCAATGTTGGAATCGAATTGTTTTTGAATTTCAGACATTGCTAAGTGCGTGCGATTTATTCGTGGATTCTATTGGATATCTTATCCGGACCTATCAACGATATTCTACTGCTAGAGATGGCGTCTACTGCCAAAGATTCCGATCGAGCATTCGATAATTAACGGCTTCGGATAAATGTTCGATCTTGATATTGTCGGAACTGTCGAGGTCGGCAATGGTCCGGGCGAGGCGCAGAACTTTGTCATGTGCTCGTGCACTAAGTCCCATTTCGTTGACACTGATTTTGAGCAAATTCATGCACTCAGCATCCAATGGACAGAATTCACGAATCTGGCGACTCGTCATTTGGGCGTTGTACAAAATCGATGTGCCTTCGAATCGTTCCAATTGGAATTTGCGAGCGGCTACGACTAATTCCCGGATATCAGCACTGGAAGTTCCAAGTTTCTTGGATGACAGCTCTTTAAAATCGGCAGCGGGAACTTCGACGTGGATGTCAATGCGATCCATTAACGGGCCGGATATTTTTCCCATGTAGCGCTCGATTTGTGGCGGTGTGCAATTACACGCTCGACGTGGATCGTTGCGATAACCGCAGGGGCATGGGTTAAGTGCCGCAACCATCATAAAATCAGCTGGGAACGTTGTTGACGAAAGCGCTCGTGAAATCGTGACAACGCGATCTTCCAGTGGTTGTCTCAGCACTTCTAATGTTCGTCGATTGAATTCGGGTAATTCGTCAAGGAACAAGACGCCATTGTGCGCCATGCTGATTTCGCCCGGCGCGGGAATGCTGCCACCGCCGACAAGCCCCGCTTCGCTGATCGTATGATGAGGCGAACGAAACGGTCGTTTGGCCATCAGTGGTTGTCCGGCCTTCAAGCGGCCAACGGCGCTGTAGATACGAGTGGTTGCGATCGATTCGGAAGGTGCCAGTGGCGGTAAAACGGTCGGGATGCGTTTGGCGAGCATGGTTTTGCCGCTACCCGGAGGCCCAACCATCAATACGTTGTGCGAACCGGCGGCAGCGACTGTAATCGCTCGCTTGGCCATTTCCTGGCCGCGGACGTCGGCAAAGTCAAATTCGTACTTGGAGAATTCCTGGTATAAGAATTCCATTTGCGAAGGAGTTGGATCGATATGCAGCTGCTCGGTGAAAAAGGCGACCGCTTGCGTTAACGAATCGATGGCGATGACTTCAATTTCTTCTACCACGGCTGCTTCGATCGCATTTTCTCGTGGCACCACGATCCCGCGCAGCCCTTGTTCCTTCGCCGCCATTGCCATCGAAAGTACGCCTTTGGATGGCCGCGTGTGACCTTCCAGTGCCAATTCGCCGACGACAGCGTATTGATCGAGTTTGTCGCTACTGATTTGTCCGCTGCCGACAAGGATCCCAATACTGATCGCGAGGTCGAACGAAGCGGCTTGCTTTGGTAATTCGGCAGGCGCAAGATTTATGACGACACGATCGGTCGGCCGTTTGAAGCCAGAATTGACAATCGCACGTTCGACGCGGTGGGTGCTTTCCCGAACGGCTGCTTCTGGAAGCCCAACCAGAATCGTTTTCGGCATCGCGCGAGGAGACACATCGACTTCTACTTCGACGGGCATCGCCTGAATCCCAAGCAACGAATAAGTATTGAGTTTGGCAAGCATGCCAGACGAATTGCCAAGGTTGCCCGATTGGGACGGTTGTTGATTAGCTGGCATATTTATTGGCCATTTGTTTGATGATTTCGGACATGAGTTTTCGAGCAGAGGCGGGAGCAAGGATTTCCGCGTGGGCACCAAGGTTCAACACACGGGGAATGATTTCCAGTTCATGCACTGCTTTGACAGACAGTTCAATCCCACCATCCTTTAATTGTTTAATCTTTTGCTCGGGATGCCAAGGGTCTTCTAACACCCAACGGGCCGCATGCGGACTAATTTTAATTTTGAAGTTTCGCGGCTTGTTGCCGATGAAAATTCCGAGGCTGTTGCCGACGAATTGATCCAGATCCAGATCTTTGGGCACTTTAAACCACTCATCCAGAATCTTTGCTTTACCAAAACGGTCCAGCTTCCACGTCCTAACACGCGATTCTGGATCTTCGTCTTCACAAGCGGCAGCGATGATGTAGATGCTGGATTGGAAAAGCACGATGGTGTACGGTTCGATCAGCCGTTTCTTGGGCGGTTTTCCGATACTCTGGTATTCGATTTCGACGCGGCGGTGTTCCAAAATGGCCCGGTTGAGCGTTTTTATAATGCCGTGTTGTTTTTCATAGGACTTGGCCGGCATGCCGAGGACTTTTAGCGTTCGGCGGAATTTTTCGTAGTGGGTTAACACTGACGACGGAATCTCTTCCTGAATTTTTTTCCAAAACGATTCGATGCCCATCCAAAACGGCGTCCCGGCCAGCGGGTGCAATAATTGTCGGCTTAGCGAAAGCGCGATTAGCTCCGTTGCAGATGCACTGATCTTTGTTGTGGCTTTGGCCCGCGGGCCGAGTTTCCAGACTTTGCCACGCGCCGAATCGTGGGCGTCGACGTCGATTCCTGCGGCTTGCAGTGCTTCCAAATCTCGGCGTAGTGTACGAGTGTGCAATGATGCCAGGCCAAGTTCATCGATGATATCTTCCTTGAGTTCGTTGAGTGTCTTACCAAAACGGACACGTTCAAGAACCTGTAGAATTTTGTGTTGTCGTATTAATTGTTCGTTGCGGGCCATCCATTTTTCTCACGCAAGGCGATTTTGCTGATAGTACAGCGCTGCTAATTTCCAACCGAAATTATCTATTACAAGAGCGATTACGCCAAGGAGATAGCGATTGGCTTGAATGTCCCGCGAAAACGGAAAGTCCGGAAATCGCGGCAAGTGCGGCAGGCAATTCGGCGGCTGGAGATCAGATTTGGCTGGCGGCGGATTTGCCAGTTGTTGTGGTTGGCGATACGATGAATAACAGGAAGTGCTCGGTGTGGTACTTGCAAATGGATTCTGGGATTCAATATGAAAATTTGTAACTGTGTTTGCTTTCTGCTGTTGTGCTTGCCAGCGATTCAATTGACCGGTGCCGACAATGATTTTTGGATGACCGATGTCCAGGAGGCCATCAAGAAGGCGGCTGATGAGAAGAAAGATTTGTTGCTGCTGTATACAGGCAGTGATTGGTGTCCGCCGTGCAAGAAACTGGAAAGTGAAGTCTTCAGCCAGGAAGAATTCGTATCGGAAGCTAAAAACAATTTCGTCTTTGTGATGTTTGATTTCCCCAAAGAAAAATTGTTGCCGCCCGAGACGATGAAACAGAACGAGCAATGGGCTGCCAAGTATGGTGTTGAAGGCTATCCGACGGTTGTGCTGGTCGACAACAAGCAACGTCCCTACGCCATCACCGGATACCGGGAAGGCGGCGTTGAAAACTATCTAGGCATTCTGGGTGAATTTTCTCAAAAGAGGATTCGGCGGGATGAAGCATTTGCCAAAGCCGAAGGCCTGGAAGGCGGAGATAAAGCAAAGGCTCTGGATGAAGGGCTTAGCCAAATGGATACCGCGATCGCCGAATTGTATTACGACGAAGTCGTTGCCGAAATAGTCGCGATCGATAAAGAAGACACACTGGGTCTGCGTACCAAATGGAACGAGTCCAAAGATTCTGAGATGCGTAAAATCATCATGACTGACATCGTGATGGTTTCGCGACTTGAAAAGCCAGAACTGGCAATCGATTTTATCGATAAAGTTCTGGACGAGATTCAATTTACTGGCAGCCAACGTTTGCAGATTTTTCAGATCAAGTTGAGTTTGCTGAAACAGTTGAACGATGTCGATGGCATGGATGAGCAGCTGGATCAAATGATCGACATGCAGGAACTTACTGCTGAATCGCGTCAACGATTGCTTGTGAAAAAAGTCTTGTTCATGGTGGGAACGCAGCGTAAAGAGCAGGGTCTGCAATTGCTGGATGATTCCATTGGGATCGCGGGCAGATTTTCGTCGCTGCTTTGGTTGGCGAAAGGGCAATTGTTGAACGCGGAAGATAAATTCGAAGAAGCCATTAAGAGTTTCGAAAAGGGAATTGCGAAATCCAATGGCGACCCGGATGTGCTGGTCGAACTTTACGGCAACAAAGCTGACAGCTACATGAGTTTGAAGAATGAATTGCGGGCGATTCAAACGCTTGATGAATTTGCTGAAAACGAAGAAATGCCTGTCGATCTGCGCAGTGAATCTCTATTGCACAAAGCTATGATTATGCGGGATTCGGGCCGCAAGCGGCGAGCGACTTTGGTCGAAAACCGCGCTATCGAAATCAACGAATCGCCAGCCGAACGTGCGGAGATGCAGAAACTGGTCGAGCGTTTGCGAATGAAATACGGCGGATAGATTCGCTCAGGTCGCAATTTTGCAACGTATGACTGTAAAAGAAAATTGGCCGGAATCATATTTCCGGCCAATACACATTTCTTAAATTCTCTCGCTGCTTATTCTCTCACAGTTTAACCGCGAAGTCCTATTTGATGGACATTTCAAACGGCACAAGTGCCCACGCGGTTGGCTTGCCTTGATTGCCGATGGCGTCGCCAAGGATCAGTCGCGTTTGTCGCAGATCGATGCCGGATTTCTGAAGCCACTTGATTGCCGTCTTTGGAAGGTTGGAATAAATTTCCTCATTGTCTCCGCCGCCAAGCAGGCTGCTGATATCCAAACCGGATTTTGAAACCGGTCGATGAGCGATTGAATAATCTTCGCCCAGCCCAGCCTTCTTTGCTACATGAGCGATACAATCGTCGAGCCCTCCGATGTGATCGACAAGATTGTGCTCAAGTGCTTGAGCACCTGACCAGACTCGTCCACCAGCCAGATCCGCCAGATCTTCTACCGAAATGCCCCGCGCGTCGCTGACAAGGCTCAGGAATCGGTCGTAGACCATGTCGATCATCTTCTGCATCCGCCGACTGTCTTCTTCGGACCAGGGTTGATCCATCGCAAATGCATTGGCAGCAGCGTCCAAAGTAATGTTTTCCATGTGGATACCGATGCGTCGCATCAACGCACCGGCGCTGACTTTCAATGAAAACACACCGATGGAGCCGGTGATCGTGCCACGTTCGGCAAACACGGGAGTGCCGATGCAGCTAACCCAGTATCCACCAGAAGCGGCAACGTTGCCCATCGAAACCACGGTCGGTTTTGCTTCGACCAACTTTAAAAGTGCCTGACGGATGGCTTCGCTTGCCGTTGCGCTTCCGCCCGGTGAATTGATGCGAACGACGGCACCTTTGATGCGTTCTTCTTTCGCCAGTTTTTCAATCAAAGTCACCGTCGGCCCAGATACGATTGAGCCGGGTGAAGCTTTTTTCCCGTCGACGATCGCGCCGGTCAGATGAACGATCGCGATGGTGTTCTTTTTGAATTTCTTTGAACTGGACTGTCCGCCCATTACTTCGCCCATCAATTGAAAGAACGACATGTCTTTTTTCTTGGCGCTCTTGGGCGTGACCCAATTAATTTCTTCATCGATATCGTCTTCGATAGATTTCTGCATGCTGCCGTATGGTGCCAGGGAATCAACTATTCCGGCGGCCAAAGCTTCTTCGGCCAACAGAACTCGTTCCTTTTGCAATTCACGAACCTGCGATTTCTTCAGTCCTCGCCCACGAGCAATCCGATCGACCAGCGTATCGTTTAACGATTCCAGCATATCAAGATAATGCTGGCGAAGATGTTTGCTCATCTGCGGATTCACAAACGGCTCAACCGCTCCTTTGAAATTCCCCGCACGCACAACCGACGCCTGGACTCCGAGCAAATCAAACGCATCACCATAGAACATGGATTGCATTGAATTGGATGGCATATCGATGCCGCCAAAATCCGCCATGAAAACTTTGTCACACGAAGCGGCAACACAAAGTGATGGATTGTTCGCATTTTCCAGCCACGCGTAGGTGGTCTTTGCTTCGCTCAGTTTCTTCATGTGGCGCGACAGCTGGTCGAGCTGTGAAGAATTCATCGTAAACGGTGCAGTCAAATCAAACAGCACATAATCAAATTCGTCGTCATCGGCCAGGTCATCAATAAAATCAATCAGTTTGAAGAATGATTTCTGTGATACGCCAGCGCCGGTCAGCAATTGCGTTGGATCGAAACTGGCTGGCTGGACCAGGTCGACATACGAGCCTGAGAGGTTAATTTGACGAAGGCCTGGAAGTATTTCCTCTTTGTCTTTTTCTTCTTTGTCTTTCTTTTTATCGTCTGATGATTTTTTGGAGGATTTTGGTTTATCGACTTTGCTTTCTGTTTTCGTTTTCGGTTCTTTGGTTTGAGCTTCCTGGCCGTAGGCTGGCGTTACCAGGATGCTGCTGGCCACACAAAACAACATTAAGCTTGTTAAGCCTGCTAAGACCATTGGGAATGAGATTTTTGAAAAACCGTAATTTACAGAAAGCGAGGATGGCATTTTCTTCTCCATGTGATTCTTGATGCGAATTAAATTTTACATTCCGCATCCGTAAGATAGTCAAATAAAAGCGGCCACTTCTCAGTTTCCGTGCAACCGATGCTAAAAAATCTGATCTTGACGGGCAGCATGCATATTTACGCACATATAGGTACTCTGATTGTTGGTTGTCAGTTTCAGCGCAATTCGGTTGTGGGTACATGTGGAATTCAGGCATCGTGAATTCGAATGCTGAGGAAAAAGAGTGTTTTCAGAATCTCAAATCGCCCGAATATACGGAAATTGTTGTTTTCGCGGCTGAGTTCAAAGTCCTGATTGAAAAGACTTCGCATCCATGATTGAATACTGGTTCGAAAATTGAGTAAAACGCGTGATCATGGCAATGGTCACCAGCTTCATAAAAAAGGGATATCAAATGTCAAAGCAAACACGCAGAACGTTCGTCAAATCGACGGCAGCTTTGGGGCTTGGGTGTTGGGTTGCAGGCGGAGTATCTGCGCAGCCAAGCCGAAGCGCACTCGAAGAAGTGCGATTCGGCTGTATCGGGATCGGCGGAAAAGGATCGAGTGATTCCGATGATGCTAACAATACAGAACGACACGGCAGCAAGGTCGTCGCGATTTGTGACATTGATGACGAAACCCTTGGCAAGGCAACTGAAAAATTCCCTGGCGCGAAGAAATATAATGACTTTCGCAAGATGCTCGATGAGATGCACAAGTCGATCGACGCCGTAACGGTCAGTACTCCCGATCACACTCACGCGGTTGCAGCCATCGCGGCGATGCGGATGGGCAAGCATTGTTTCTGTCAGAAGCCTTTGACGCATTCAATCGAAGAAGCTCGCTTGATGACGAAGATTGCGAAAGACAATAATTTGAAAACGCAGATGGGTAATCAGCATACTGCGAGTTCTAATTTGCGACTTTCAGCAGCGTTAATTAAATCCGGCATCATCGGCACGGTTAAAGAAGTACACGTTTGGACAAACCGTCCTGTGTGGCCGCAAAGTTTCGGTTTGAAAGTCCAAGAGCCGCCGAAGCCTGAACACGTGCATTGGAATGAATGGATTGGGCCGGCAAAATTCCGACCGTACAGTCCTGATTATCACGATTTCAAATGGCGTGGATTCTGGGATTTTGGAACGGGTGCACTTGGTGATATGAGCTGTCACACGTTGAACATGGCGTACATGGCACTGGATCTCAGAAATCCGATCAGCGTCGAAGCAAGAACCGACGAGCATGACAAGAACTGTTATCCCGGCTCGTCCGTCATTGACTATATGTTCCCGGAATTGAACGGACGTCCCGCGCTTAAGATGACATGGTATGACGGCGGTCAAAAGCCAACGGAATTGATCGCCGATTGCCCCAAGGAAAAACGTGGCGAGCGAGAAGTCACCTATGCCAGCGGTGCATTGTTAATAGGTGACAAGGGCAAGTTTTTCTCTCCTGGCGATAACGGCAAAGAAGTCGCAACGACGGGATTGGTGGTAGACGGCGAGTTTACCCAGCAGCTTAGCATCAAGGATAAGCCTGAGTACGTGAAATCGCCCGGTCACTTCAAGGAACTAACCGATGCTATTCGTGGCGAAGGAAATCCGATGTCGAATTTTGCTGACTATGCAGGCGGTCTGACAGAGACAACCTTGCTTGGCAACCTTGCGGTTTGGACGGGCAAGAAAGTCGAATGGGACGCCGAAAAAATGGAAGCCACCAATATTGACGATGAGTCCGTAAAAAGAATGATTCGCCATGAATATCAAAATGGCTATACAATTCATGGCTAGTTGGTGCACTTAACCGGCTGTTTTCGGGGAATTCAGCCGGTTATGCGATTTGCGTGTAAGGTTTGATCTATCAGCACGTCGCAAATTTACACACTAAATTCAGTGGTTTGATAATGGGGAAATCGGTGTTTAAGTCTCAATCGATACGAAATCTGGTTTTGTTTGGTTTCTTGGTGCTCGGCTTTATCGTTGCGCCGTTGTTACTTGCTCAGCAACGCAATCAATCGCAAACCGAATTTGCCAGTCAGACCTCGATTGGCAAGAAAGACACAACCGGCAAAGGTAAGAAATTGGAAACTGTAAATTTTGGTGCTGGATGCTTTTGGTGTGTGGAAGCAGTGTTCCAACAAGTCAAAGGTGTTTCGTCTGTTGAAAGTGGATACATGGGCGGAAGCGTCGCTAATCCTACTTACGATGCCGTCTGCAGCGGGACCACTGGCCACGCAGAAATTTGCCAGGTCAAATTCGACCCAGCCATAGTAAGCTTCCCAGAATTGTTGGAAGTGTTTTTCAAAACTCACGATCCAACGACACTCAATCGTCAAGGCGCCGATACTGGTACTCAGTATCGTTCCGCGATTTTCTATACAACTGATAAACAAAAGGAACAAGCGCAAGAAATTAAGAAGCGGCTGGATAAAGCAGGAGCTTTCAATAGTCCCATCGTGACTGAAATCACAAAGGCGTCAGCGTTCTACGGCGCGGGTGATTATCACGCGGACTATTATCGCCGCAATCCAAACGCGGGCTATTGCCAATATGTGATCGTTCCCAAGCTAGAGAAATTCAAGAAAGTATTTGCGGATAAATTGAAAGAGAGACCGGGCAAGTAATTGCGTTGATGGCGGTGCAGAACCATCTGTTTCGCCAATCCTGATGTTCTGAGCGTTCAAGGTTGGATGGCCAATCGACACGCAGTGTGAACATGGTCCCAAAACCAAGTCGTCCAGACGCAATACCAGTATGGCAAAGCCTTGAGCGACGATCCCGAAGCAAAAGAGCAAATTAAGCGCAACCTGGCAGCAGATTTTTGCATGTTGTCGGTTGCGGTTATCTGGGGCTTGAACATGCCCATTATGAAATTTTCTTTGGCTCGGGTCGATCCTTTTCTGTTTAATGCCATGCGATTGGCGATTTCGGCTGTTGTTTTGGGGCTGATCGTTTGGTGGCGAGGCGATCCGATTGTGGATTGGGAATCGAAGGAACGAAGTCCGCGCAAACAAATGTTCCTGATCGTGTTGTTCGCTTTTCTTACTGGGTTTGCGTATCAGGTACTGTTCTTGTTGGGGATCGATCGGACATCGGCTGGCAATACGGCTTTGATCATGTCCGCGCTGCCGATGTGGACGGCTCTGCTCGCGATGCTGTTAATCAACGAGAAGCTAAGTCGCAATGCGTGGATCGGGTTGTTGATTGCCATCGCCGGCACAATGGTTGTGACTTTAACGGTTCCTTCGAATTCAGGCACCGAAGGATCACTTGCGGGAAATTTGTTGGTTGCGACGGCGACTTTTGCCTGGGCGCTGGGCAGCGTTGGCAGCCGCCCGCTGATGAAGCAGGTTTCACCGATCGGGTTAGCGTTTTTGGGAGTCTCACTGGCGGTTCCCTTTCATTTTCTCGTCGCAACTCATGCATTGGATGAGATTCCTAAATTTTGGACGGACGGATGGTTGTTTGTGGCGTTGCTTTTTTCTGGCGGGTTTTCGACTGGCCTGGCATACGCGTTCTGGAATTTCGGCGTCAAGATTTTGGGAACGTCTCATGCGGCCGTCTATCAAAATCTGGTTCCCTTTGTTGCGCTGGTCGCCAGCTGGTTGATGATCGGGGAAGTTCCAACCTGGATACAAATGGTCGGCGGTGCGGCGATTATTGCTGGCTTGGTATTGATGCGAAAAAACAGAGAACCGGTTTAAGCCTGGAATTGCGTCTCGATTGAAATAACGGTGAAGTGCCAATCGAACGGTGGACTCACAATTTTGTCGCAGAGAAATGTTGATATTTTAATTTCACAAAGATACCTTGATTGTATCGTGCACACGAAAAGTGCCTTGAAAATCAATGTTTGCCTGCTCGCCAGTACGGTCAATTGCCAAATCGGCGTTTCGAATTCAAATCGAGAGGGAGTGTTAGGAGGCCAGATGATTTGTTCGCAATGCAATCATAAGAACATGTCACGAATATTGTATGGCTATCCCAACCGGTTTGATTTTTCCGTCGACGATGTTTACGGAGGCGAGGAACTGAATGAAAGCTCAGCGTCACATTTGTGTCGAAGTTGTGGCACTCAAGCGCGGCAATATGACGAATTAAGGTTCTTTCCTTTTCCTGAAGCGTGTCACTTTTGTTCCGAACCGATGTGTGACGTCGATAAATTCACCTTTCAAGCCGAATACTCAAGTTGGATCGAGCAAGACGAGTCTCCATTTCTACTTGAGCATGGAACGTTTACCTATGATCCATTTCCGACTTGTGGCGAATGTCGAGATAGCATCCACACGAACCAAAAAGCACTGATAGAACAAGAAATGGAGGCCGCCGAAATTAAACGTTCGGCGTATTGGTACGGCCTGTTTATTTTAGCTGCTTTTTGCGCTCTTATCTTTTATGTAATGTCGGAATGAATGATATCGGAAACTGGTTCGAACGAGTCTTTGGTCAGTCGTGTCATTTGATTTCTTCGTTTTCGAAATAGAAATTTCGGTCTAGCTCCACAGATTCGATGTTTGAACCGAATTCGAGTGATTGTTTGGCAGCGTTCGGTTTAATCGTCTTCTCGACGCTGTTGATACGAATCTGAGTCGGGAAGCTGAACCCTTCGACGATGTCGGTAAACCAGTAAGTCAGCGTTTGGCCGTCCAATTGATAATTCAGCTTGGGTATGCGTGTGTCGCGCAAATATTGATCGAAGAACTTCGTGAAATCGATCCCGGATTTTTCGTTGATGTAGGATTCGATTTGCTGTGTGGTGACTATCTGGTGCCAGAAATCACGGTTGAGCCCGCGCAGGATGCTCCGCCATTTCTCGTCGTCGTTTAAAATGTGTCGCATCGTGTGCAGCATGTTTCCGGCTTTATAGTACATGTCGCCACTGCCTTCGCGATGCAAACCGTATTGGCCGATAATGGGTTTGTCGTTTTTAACCAGTGAGCGGCATCCGATCACGTAATCCTGTGCTTCTTTCTCACTGAAGTGGTATTCGACAAACAGATTTTCGCTGTAGTTTGTGAAACCTTCGTGGATCCACATGTCGGCAACATCTTTCATGGAGATATTGTTGCCGAACCATTCGTGTCCGGACTCGTGAACGATGATGAAGTCAAATTTGAAACCGACTCCGGTATCGCTAAGATCCCGTCCTCGATAGCCATTTTTGAATCCGTTGCCGTACGTGACGCTGCTTTGATGTTCCATGCCAGGGTAGGGGACAGCTACGATTTTGAAGCTGTCTTCGTAAAACGGATACTTGCCGAACCAGTGTTCAAAGGCCTTGATCGTTCGCGGTACTTCCTTGAAATGCTTGATCGCTTTTTCTTTTTGATGTTCAAGCACCCAATATTCAATATCGAGTTCCCCAAATTCGCCCTCGTATTGATCTGAAAAATTAACGTAGTTGCCGATGTTGGCGTTTATGCAATAGTTGTTGATCGGTTGGGTGACAATCCAATTGAAGGTTCGCTTGTCAGCATTGACCTCTTTAACACTTTCGAGTCGGCCATTGGAAACGGCGGTCAGTGGTTTGGGCACGGTCAAGCTGATTTTCACGCCATTGTCTGGTTCGTCATAGCCATGATCTTTTGTCGGCCACCAGATACTGGCCCCAATGCCCTGGCAAGTCGTGACGATCAACGGATTCCCTTCACGGTCTTTGTCCCAGGTAACTCCACCGTCCCAAGGTGGGCGTTTGGCTTCGGTTGGTTTGCCGCCATAGGTGACCACGATGGATTCTTCGGAGCCAACGGGCAATGCGGATTCGAAATCGATCCAGTAGACGTTTCCATCGCGTTGAAATTTCAGGTCCTTTTCGGCATGTTGGACGCTATTGATTTCCAGCGGCGGCTGCAAATCGATTTGCATGCGCTTGTTGGGTTGCAGAGTTTTGAAGGTAATCTTGTTGGTTCCCTGAATCGTTTGGGAATCCGGAAGGAATTCAACACTTAAGTGATAATGTTGCAGGTCCCACCATTGTCGCTCGGGCGAAATGGACCCGCGCAATCGATCTTGCTGATCTGGGGCAGCTGTTTGCTGGGCTGCTGCGGTTCCCAGACAAAGCAGGCAACCAATAAATGCATTTATCAAAAGCTTAAAGTTCATATTTTGTCGTAAGTCATGGCACTTATTAAATCGGTGACGATGCATTATGATAGCCGAAAATTGACTGTCGGATGAAGAATTGGGCGGTCGAAACCGAACGGACTCAGTCCAATGCAATACAGTTGGTGATGGAATGTCAGAAAAATCTTGCGGCAGCACTGCATCTGCCGACGGGACTCAATCGGGCTCTGCAACGATGAATTCAAATTTGTGGCAAATTAACATTCTGCCAGCGGCTGATCAGCCGGATCGAATTGGGGCTAAAGTTAAAACCGATTGTCAATTCGCCGGATTAATCGAATTGGAAGTGGATGGTGCCAAAGGGTATCTGGTTCAGGGTGATTTAACCGCTGACGATGCCCAATCGCTTGCTCGAAAAGTGCTGGTTGATGGCGTGGTTGAACAATTCGTGGTTGGCCGCCCGGGCGACGAGTCTCTCAATCGAATCAATACGAACACCAATGATCTGTTTTACGTGTTGCCGAAAGCCGGCGTAACCGATCCTGAAGCGGAAACGGCGAAAATGGCTTTGGTTGAACTTGGCTTTAAGGTCACTGCCGTGCGGACGCTTCGCCGATTTGTTTCTTCGAAGCTTCCGGCATCCGAACGCCAGAAGTTCATCGGTCTGCTCGCCAACGATGCGATCGAACAATTGATTGAAGGACCAATCAAGATTGACGAAATTCAGCAGGGACAGGGCTACGAATTTGAACTGCGTAGCGTACCGTTGCTTGATGCAAGCGACGAACAATTGCTTTCAATCAGCAAATCATGGCAACTGAGTCTGACGCTCGTCGAAATGCAAACGATCCAGCAACATTTCAAAACGCTCGGCAAGGATCCTACTGACGCGGAACTGGAAACGATCGCTCAAACCTGGAGCGAACATTGCAGCCACAAGACACTCGCTGGCCGTGTGAATTACAAGGACGAAAATGGTGAACGCACGTTTGACAACATGCTGAAGGAAACAATCTTTCAGGCTACCGTTTCGATACGTGAAGAGTTGGGCGATGACGATTGGTGTGTAAGTGTGTTCAAGGATAATGCGGGCATCGTTGAATTTGATGATCAATTTAACGTTGCCTTCAAAGTGGAAACCCACAATCGACCGTCTGCGATCGAGCCCTATGGCGGAGCGAATACGGGTATTGGCGGCGTTATTCGCGATACGCTGGGAACCGGACTGGGTGCCAAGCCGATTTGCAATACAGATGTCTTTTGTTTTGCCCGGCCGGATATGCCGTACACAGAATTGCCGCCCGGCGTGATGCATCCGCGACGGATTATGCATGGGGTGGTCGAAGGCGTGCGAGATTACGGAAACCGGATGGGGATTCCGACGGTCAATGGTGCGATTTATTTTGACGATCGCTACGTTGGGAATCCTTTGGTTTTCTGCGGCAATGTGGGCATGCTTCCTAAAGAAAAATCATTTAAAGAGCCTCAGCCGAATGACTTGATCGTTGCCGTTGGTGGGCGAACGGGACGCGACGGGATCCATGGTGCGACGTTCAGTTCAGCGGAATTAACGGATAAAAGCGAAGTTGAATCAGGCGGTGCCGTTCAGATTGGTAACGCGATCACTGAAAAAATGGTGATGGATATATTGTTGCAAGCTCGGGACGAAGGGCTTTACAGTGCTGTAACCGATTGTGGGGCCGGTGGATTTTCCAGTGCCGTTGGCGAGATGGGTGAAGAACTTGGCGCCGAGGTTTGGCTGGATAAAGCGCCGCTCAAATACGAAGGCTTGAGTTACACCGAGATCTGGATTTCTGAAGCTCAAGAGCGAATGGTGTTCGCGGTTCCAGAAAAACATTGGAGCCGATTTGAAGAATTGTGCAGCAGCGAAAGCGTTGAAGCTGTCGTCATCGGAAAATTTGTGCCCACGGGCAATCTGGAATTGAAGTACCACGAACACTCAGTCGCCAATCTGTCGATGAAATTTCTGCATGACGGCAGGCCTCCGGTCGTCAGACAAGCGATCTTTGAGCCGAAGTCCGACGGTGACGCACGGGTCGAGGTAATCGAAGGTGATTGTGAGAAATTCACTTCTGACTTACTGAAAATTCTTGGCTCGTTGAATGTGGCCAGTAAACATTGGGTGATCCACCAATACGATTATGAAGTACAAGGCGGCAGTGTATTGAAGCCGCTCGTTGGTGTCGAAAACGATGGGCCGGGTGACGCAGCGGTGGTCAGACCGCGACTTGATTCAAAACGCGGGTTGGCCGTTTCTTGTGGGATGAACCCGTACTATGGCGACATTGACCCTTACCACATGGCGACCAGCGGAATTGATGAAGCGATTCGCAACTGCGTTGCCGTTGGTGCGGATCCGAATCGAATCGCGATACTGGATAATTTTTGCTGGGGGTACACCGATCGTCCGGAGACATTGGGGGCACTGGTTCGAGCAGCAATCGGGTGTCACGATGTTTCGGTACAATTCAAAACACCGTTTATCAGCGGCAAGGACAGTTTGAACAACGAATTCAGCTATGACAATTCAAGTGGTCAACGCGAAACGATTTCCATTCCTTCGACATTGTTAATCAGTGCCATGGGGCAGGTTGAGGATGTGCGACAATGCGTTTCGATGGATTTGAAAGCGGCTGGCAATGTGATTTTCATCGTTGGTGAAACTGGCAATCACTTCGGAGGTTCGCATTTCAACCTGGTTAACGATCTTCAGGCTGGTGCCGTTCCGACGGTCGACGCGAATACGAATCGCCAGTTGTATTTGGCGCTGCATGAAGCGATCAAACAAGGGCTTGTTCGATCGTGTCATGATTGTAGCGAAGGCGGAATTGCTGTTGCGGCAGCTGAAATGGCTTTCGCGGGCGGTCTGGGAATGGAACTGGATATTTCTGCAATTTGTGAAGACAGTAATTTATCAGCGGCGCAAGTCGTGTTTAGCGAATCCAATGGACGGCTTATTTGTGAAGTTTCCGAAGATAATGTTGCGGAATTTTCTAACGCGTTGGTCGACTTTCGTACGTATCGACTAGGGCGAGTTATCGCAGGGTCAGATTTTGTGGTTCAAAATTCAGATCAACCGGTGATTCAGACGTCCATTTCGACATTGAAACAGGCTTGGCAACAACCACTGGATTGGAGTTAGTGATGGCGCAGCCGAATGTATTGGTGCTCAGGGCACCCGGAACCAATTGTGATCAGGAAACTGCTTTTGCATTTGAATTGGCAGGAGCAAAAACCGAGTCGATTCACATTAATCAGATTTTGAGCCAGCCATCGCAGTTGTCCAATTATCAGGTTCTTTGCTTGCCGGGCGGATTTAGTTTTGGCGATGACGTTGGCGCCGGAAAGGTTCTGGCATTGCGTATGATGAATCGACTTGCTGATGCACTGGGCGAATTCCATTCCAATGGCAATTTGATTCTCGGGATTTGCAACGGCTTTCAAGTGTTGTTGAAGACTGGATTGTTGGTTAGCGATGAAGTTGAAGGGCCACCTGCGACATTGACCTGGAATGACAGTGGTCGATTTCGCGATAGCTGGGTGAATTTGGCGGCGGACAATGAGCTTTGTGTTTTTACAAAAGGCATCGGGCAAATTGAATTGCCCATCGCCCATGCCGAGGGTAAGTTTGTGGGCCGCAATAGTCAGGTTTTAGATTATCTGGAAGTGAATCATCAATTGGCGATCAAGTATTGCAAGCCTGGTGGGCCCAACGGCCAAGTTCCATTTCCTTTCAACCCAAATGGTTCAGATCGCGATATAGCTGGCATCTGCGACCAAACAGGACGGGTGTTTGGATTGATGCCACATCCCGAACGCAACGTAGATGCGACTCATCATCCGAACTGGACGCGGGGAAGCAAAGGTGGTGCTGGTTTGGCAATCTTCAAAAATGCTGTCGAGTATTTTCAGTAAGAGTTTGCTGTGAAGCTACGATAGCACTTGCTGAAGTCAGTTCATTTCTGTGATGCAAGCGCAAGCTGCCGTGAGTGCCCACGCCATTCATTCCTGTTTTCGTGAGCGACCAGCACACGCACAGCGGCGGAGCGCCCGCCTCACCACCCACCGCTCAATGGACTGATCCGTATTGGCTACAACCGCAGTTAATCGCCTTAGATTTGGCTCTTTCAGTCAGGGGTGGAATCTGCGCCTGCAATGTAAAGATAGGCAGTCTGCAAATAATTTGACGATTAATTTGAGTTTAACGAAAGTGGAAACTGTAGCGGTTCCGATGAAATGGTTAGCGAGTGAATTGTCCACGCGCATTGATAAATAGCCAGATAACTCAAAAAATTGAGAACGGGACAGAGAGATGTTCTACAGATTCAAGTTACCGACAAGCTTATTAGTTTTGCCAATCTTTGCATTGTTGGCATCCGATTCGTTGGTAGCACAAGGTGTGCGTTCGGCAGCGCTACGACAAGCGCAACAAAGGGGTCAACGCGTTCTGCAGAATTCAAGGGCATCGAATCAAGTCTCAGATCAATTTGGAACTCGAGTCGCACGCGCACAAGGTAGCGGCTCACGCATACCGTTTTCGTCTCCGATTATTAATAACCCAATCGGAGGTGCTCCAGTTGTTTCAACACCGGTCTTAAGTGGGGCTCCGGTGCTGAATGGAACAATAAGTGGTTCGCCTATCGCCGGTGCACCTGCAGGATCTCTTGGCAGCAGCTATTCAAATGGCGGAATCGTCAGTGGGCCGATTTACGATTCAGGCACAGTTGTTGGTAATGGTGCATCCCTGGTCTCGGACTCCTATTTCGATCATGGAATCGTAGAACATGCTGGCGGCTGTGGTGGTGGTTGTGGTGGTGGCTGCGGTAGCGATTTTTGCGCAAACAGAAACGGTGGTTGCGGTGGTTGCGGTCCAGCATGTTGGAACAACTGTTGGCTCGGTGCTTTGGCCGGAATATTCTCAAACGCAGAACTTTCTGCCGGTGCTCAAGCGTTTCGTTCACGAAACTTTACAGCTGGCGGTCAGGAAGTTGACGATTCCAGTTTCGGATTCTACGGAGGATTGAACCTTGGATTGTCCTTATGCCGATTGAGCGGCGGATTAGTTTCCGGGCAAATCGGTGTGCGAAGTTCGCAGTCGGAATTCGAAGGTGATTTCTTTTCAACCGACAATCGTGACCAGCTTTTTGTTACTGCTGGTTTGTTCCGACGAGTTGATTATGGATTGCAAGTAGGTGTGGTGTTTGATTTTTTCCACGAAGAGTGGTTTACCGAAACGGACCTTGCCCAGGTTCGGGGTGAATTTTCGTGGGTTTACCCAGGCGGATCGGCATTTGGAATTCGGTACGCGGTTGGGACGGAAGATGATCTGACAAACGGAATCATCAATGGCGCACCGTTTGACGGCTTGTTTGCTCAAGTCGTTGACAACTACCGTGTGTTCTATCGATTCTCTAATAACAACACCGGACATTTCGATATTTTTGCGGGTTGGAGCGATTCGGACGACGCGGTTCTGGGACTGGATTTTGATATGCCAGTAACGGGAATGCTTGGAATCCAGGCAGGCTTTACATACTTTTTGCCAGAAGACACTGTGCCAACGGTCCCGACCAGCACCAACGATGCCTGGAACTTATATGTCGGTATCGCCCTTCGACCGCAGGGTCCAGCATGGTATGGAAACTACGATCGTCCGCTGTTCAACGTTGCTGACAATGGGACGTTTGTCTTCGAGAGAAACTAGAACCGATTCAGAAACCAAATCAGAAACACAAACGCGGGCATAAAACCCGCGTTTTTGTTTTTAAGTTGGCATGCCAGGCGCAGAAGTAACCGAAACAGCCCAATTACGTCCGTTTAAAGAAGCTGGGCAATAATGTATACTGCGGTGAAATTAACTTGGCTTCCTTCTGGTGAAACGCAAAGTGACAGACGACATTTTTGATTTTTTCGGCGGCAATTCTCCGCGCAAAGTAGAACCACTTGGGCAAGATGATCTGTTCGACGACTTGATGCCCAAAAAGCCTGCAGACAAGTCTGAAGTGGAAGAAGAAAAAGTGGACAGTGCTGCACAAGAGATTGCGCCCGAGCAGGAAGTCGCGGTTGAGCCTGTCGCCGAAGCGACCGCTCGGGATACAGGATCAGACGCAGTTGAAGAACTAACTGAGGTCGCAGAGACACCTGCCCCGTCGCATTGGGATTCACTGATGTCTACCTTTGGGCTGGAGCAAGCCAAAAAGCCGAATCCAAAGCCAGTTGAGAAATCTGCCGAGCAATCGGCTCCCAAAACAAAAGCTAAAGCAAAAGGCAAAACCACACCGCAACCGTCTGAGCCTGGCCGTTCGAAGTTTGACGAAATCGATGTTGAGGACTCGATCGACGATGGCGTCGAAATTATCGAGGATGTAGAAGTTGTCCAAAAATCACCTGCGGCCGAATTTGTAGACGACATTTTTGGCGAGAACCAAGTGGATAAGGGCAGCGACGAGTCGCCGGATGATGTCTTGTCCGAAATGTTTGTGCCATCAGACAACGAAACAGATTATGAAGAATCTGAAGGAGCGATGGCATCACGAGCCGACATTGAAGACGATCCCTTTGCGGCATTTCATCGAGCTCCGGAAAATATCGACGACGACGAACCAGAGGTTGACGAAGACTTGGAAGAAGAGCCAGAAAGCTCACTGATTATTGATGAAAATTTTGTCGAATTTGACGTACGTGAACTCGATCGCGGTGGAAGCTCGAAACGTCAACCTCGCGGAGGGCGACGTGGACGTCGCGACGAGCCTGAAGCAAAAACATCAGAACGACAGCCTCGAGATTCCAATCGATCCAATCGTGACTCCGGCCGATCCGATCGTGACTCCAATCGATCCAATCGCGAATCCGAGCGACCAGCTCGTCAGTCAAATCGTCCCGCTCGCGGGCATGGCCAGGTAGATTCTGCCGATGAATTGCAAAATGACGGAGATGAAGCTGGCGGCAAGCGCAAGCGACGTCGTAAACGTTCACGCGGAGATCGGCAGCGAGATGAAGTTGAATTTCGCGACTCAGGCGGTTCTGGAGATTCTGGAGAGTCGCGGGAATCGAAACCAAGGCGTGGGAGAGATTCGCGGAGCCGACGTAGTCGCAACGATGATGACCGAAATAACCGGGATGGCGGCGAACGCAAGAAGCAGGTTCCTACCTGGGAAGACGCAATCAACGGGGTTGTCGATCAAAACATCAAGCGCCATAAATCTGGTTCGGGCAGAGGCGGACCACGGCGACGACGAAACCACTAAACTTGCTTTGAGTCGGTAAGACGTTTTAAACGTGCGTGGGTGACCGTGCTTGCGGCGCTAGCCATCCAAATTGCTATTTGCATTGGAGTCGTATGAGGCTTCGTCGTATGCTTCAACTTCAAATACATTATCGCGATACGCATTGCCGCCTTTAATCCATGCTAACAACGATGCGATAAAGTAAACCGGAATAAAAAACGGCCCCCATCTTCCGTATTGGCGGACATGCACGTGTTCGTGTTTACGTGTTATATCCAAAGCGGATTCTGTTTGACCAAGGATGCAATGCCCAAGTGTCATTGCCAGAGCTCCGCTTCCAATCGGTGCCTGTTGCAGCAGCCATTGCACCAATCCACTGTGAAATTCCCAGCAGCCGTCCACCTTTTGGGCCTTAGAGCCAAAAAACAGGCTTACCAAACCCACCAACAGTCCCAAAAATGTGTTAGGTGACGCCCATATTTTTGAAAGTAACGAGAATTGGGTTGCTTCAGAATTATTTTTCATAGATTCTGCAAAGACTAAGCATAAACACAATTTGCTGAACGTTCGATTGAGCAGTATTCTGTATCAATTAGAATGAGATCGTCTATTCGATGGGGATGTCCACAACTAATTCTACCTGATCGGGAAGAGAGATGCTTTAGTTGGGCGGATTCGCCAATTTTACCTGCACAGAGCAAGAGAACATTATTATGAACGGATTGAAGACACATCATTGCGGATGGTGCATCGCAATCACTATTTTATTTTGGGTGGCCAACGCCAATGGTCAATCCATCCTGACCAATCCTCTAAAGAGCCACGACATAAAATATTCATTGGACTCGGGCCGAATCTATCACGATGGTAGCGATCGTGAAACCGTATGGAGCGAAGAGATCACAGTCAAAGGTGCGATGTGGCTTCGTTTGAATTTCCAACAATTGGTGCTGGCAGCCAATCCAAGGGGCGGAGCCAGTTCGACACTGAAAATCACCTCGTTAAGTGATGGATCGTTTCAGCTGCTGGATTCAAAGTCAGCACTGCAGTGGCGTAATACTTCAGCGTATTTTAACGGTGGAAGTGTACGACTGGAATTGATCGCTGCTCCCAACGGACGCATGAACCAGATCGTTGTAGATCAGATCGTGGTTGGTGAATTCGATGGTGTCAGTGTTTCCCAAACGATTTGTGGCAGTGTCGACGACAGAGAATTGTCCGACGATCCTCGTAACGGACGAACCGCTCCCGGTGGATGTACGGGATGGCTTTTTGATGATCGAAATAATTGCATGATGACCGCTGGCCACTGTGCGCCGTCGACTGAAGTCATGTTGTTCAACGTTCCTCTTTCTGATGCCAATGGCAATCGGCAATTTCCACCACCAGAAGATCAGTACGCAGTTGATTTTTCTTCGTTTCAATCGGTAAATGGCGGAATTGGAAATGACTGGTGCTATTTCGGATGTTTTCCAAATTCCAATACTGGATTGACGGCATTTGAGGCCCAGGGCGATTCATACGAGATCGCAGAGCCAGCTTCTATACAGCCAGGCGACGAGATTCGGATTACAGGCTACGGCAGCACAAGTTTTCCTGTTGATAATACGTATAATGGTGCTCAAAAAACTCATGTTGGAAACTATGCGTTGTTTACCAACAACGAGCTTGGCTACCAAACGGATACGACCGGTGGAAATTCTGGCTCGCCAATAATTTTTGAGGCCACAGGACAAGCGATTGGTATTCATACGCATGGCGGTTGCCAGGTAAACGGTGGAATGAATTTCGGTACGGGTCTTTTACAGGCTGGCGTCTCTGCAGCTTTAGACAATCCACTTGGGATTTGTGCACCGAACATTGATTTCACATTCCCACAAGGCCGACCGGAAAGCATTACTCCCGACGGAACCACGGTTTTGCAAGTCAGAATTGAAAGTTCTGACTTCGAATTGGACAGCGGTACAGTGATGCTAACTGCCGATACTGGCGTTGGCTTTCAAGATTTCCCAATGGTGTCGATCGGATCAAATCTTTACGAAGCGAATTTTCCCTCAGCCGATTGCGGTGTGCTTGTAGATTACTTTGTAAGCATTTCAACGGTAGCAGGCGAATCTTTTGCGAATCCGATCAACGCACCAACTAGCAGCTATACAACGATCACTGCCGACGATTTGTTGACGATTTTCGCGGATGATTTTGAGATCGATATGGGTTGGACGGTTTCTGGAAACGCAAATGCCGGCCAATGGCAACGTGGAGTACCTGTTGGTGGCGGAGATCGTGGAGATCCTGCCAGTGACGCTGATGGATCTGGAAGTTGCTTTGTAACTGAAAACGCGGATGGCAATTCAGATATTGATGCTGGTTCGACCACTTTGACTTCTCCGACGCTCGATGCGTCCGTCGAAGCCAATCAGACTGCCGTCCTTAGGTACTTCCGTTGGTTCGATAACGGCACAGGAATTGATCCAATGGTGATCGAGATTTCCAATGACAATGGAGCTACCTGGACCGTTATCGAAGATTTAACATTCGATAGCGATATTAGTGGCGGCTGGATTGCAGTTACGATCTCGATCGACGACTTTGTGACACCAACCGATCAAATGCGAGTTCGTTTTACCGCATCTGATTTTGGTGCCGCTTCAATTGTTGAAGCGGGAGTAGATGATGTCCGGATCGAAGCGATTGATTGCGACAGTGTTTTGCTGGGCGACGTTAACATGGACGGCATCGTGAATCTGCTTGATGTACAAGACTTCGTTGACTTGTTGACCAATGGTGATTTTCAAGCTGAAGCTGATATCAATGGCGATGGCTTTGTGAATTTGAATGATGTGAGCTTGTTCGTCGACTTGCTGGTTGGCTAGCGCTAACGGCATCAAATTGAACTTTACAAACCCCGCGGACTTGTGACACAGTACGCGGGGTTTTTTTGGTAAATGGATGAATGAAAAACGGCAACTTGATGCTTTAACGGGATTGCGATTCGTCGCGGCCTTTACTGTATTTATCCATCATATTGGCGGGAAATTCGGCTTCCAGCCAAACGGTTATTCCATCGGCAGCCTGGCGGTAACGTTCTTTTTCGTTTTGTCAGGTTTCATACTGACGTACGTATATCACGACCGTTTGAATAATTTTGGCGATCTCAAGCGATTTGCATTCAATCGATTCGCAAGGATCTGGCCATTGCACCTGGTTTGCCTGTTGGTGTCGTCCTGGTTGCTGGGCAATGGTTCACTTACATGGATTTTCAATGAAAACAGGTTGCCGGTACTGATCACCAATCTGCTTCTATTGCACAGCTGGGTTCCCGACAATGATTGGGTGTTTTCTTTTAATGGCGTGTCCTGGTCAATTTCCGCCGAAGCGTTCTTCTACGCAGTCTTTCCAATATTGATATTCGGGGGATCGCGAAAAACAGTTAGCAGAACGGTTGCGGCAATTGTCGTGGTTCTGCTTGCGGTGCTCGCGTCCAATTGGGCATCACAACTCAATTTATGGGAATTGGATTACTATCGAATCGGGCACGTCAATCCGCTTGTCAGGCTGCCAGAATTTTGCGTTGGCGTACTTGCGGGCAAGCTCTTTTTGAATCGACGCGCGACAGAGAGAAAAGCAGCGGTCACATTGGATTCAGGCAAGGAGATTTTATGCCTGGGGATTTTAGTGGCTTCGGTGATTTATGTTTCGGACTATCGTCTGCAATTTTTGATTGCTGCCTCGCAATGGGGCAGTCAGTTTTTGGCTTCCTGGTTCCGAGTTGCTTACCCGACAATCCTGTTTGCGATCTGCATTTACGTGTTTGCCACTTCACGTGGTTTGGTTTCGAAATTCTTCAGTCTGCGATTCATGGTATATCTGGGGGATATCAGTTACGCGTTCTACATGATTCATTTTATTGTCATTCGCCATGTCAATTCGACCAGCCTTGCCTATGGCTCATTGAACGGTTTTCAGATATCAGCATTGGCATTTGCGATTGCATTGGCCGCGTCTGTTTTGCTATTTGAGATTGTGGAGATGCCGTCCAGGAATTTGCTGCGGCGCATTTTTCATGGCAAGCGCAACGGGGATTCGCTTGTGCGTTCAGCGTTAGGTTTGCGATTTGCGAAGCTGGCGATAGCAGTCGCAATTGGGGCGACTGCCGCTTGGGTACTTCAGCAACATGCATCAAACTTAAATCGAACGCAACAGATTGCGAGCGTTTTAAGTAAAGCCTCTCAGCAAACTCGCAGCGTTGATTTCGGCAGCCTGTTCCGATTGCAAGGTTGTACAACGACCAGGCAGGAGAAGCGTTTGCATTTGCAATTGGTGTGGGTGAAGCGAATTGACGGAAAACGACTGAATTTGCATTGGAATTCGGTGAAGAGAAGTCCTGAAAATTATCGGCGGTTGGTTTTCGTATTGGATCAAGACGACAAGCAAATCGCTCGCGGCGTGCACAACCAGAAACCGTTCCGACGTGCGGTGGTTGGCCAAGAATTCCTAGATGACGTGTTCGTGCCGTATTCGAGTTTAAAGAACGCAGCTTCGGTAGTGGTTTGTTTTCGCGAGAAGGGCGAGATTGGCTTGCGGGCGAGCATGGGCCGGCGCAAGCAACGAAACAAACAATTGGTGTTGTTGGATCATGCAGAGATCCAGGCATTGTTGGCAAGCGAATTGAACGATGGCATCGATTGACAAACACGCATATCAATATCCTGGATTGGCATCGATTGGACCACTGTGGCCCAGCTATAGCCACGGCCCAACTTTAGCTGCGCACAAAGGACACCAACGATCTGGCTGCCAACATCTTTGGCTTGATTTTTCTGCCGCTATCGTCGATTACTTGCGGTCTGCAAGTGCTACGAAATCGCGAACGTTTTCACCGGTGTAAACCTGTCTCGGACGACAGATTCGCTTGTTGTCCGAAGCATGCATTTCTTTCCAATGCGCGATCCAACCTGGCAATCGCCCCATGGCAAACAGCACGGTAAACATACGAACTGGAATTCCAATCGCACGGTAGATGACTCCAGAATAGAAGTCGACATTCGGATACAACTTACGCTGGACAAAGTATTCGTCTTTAAGCGCCACTTCTTCCAACTTCATAGCGATTTCGAAAAGCGGGTCATCAATGTTCATCTTTTCGAGCAACGTGTCACTAGCCGTTTTGATGATTCTGGCACGAGGGTCGAAATTCTTGTAAACGCGATGGCCAAAACCCATTAATCGGAAACCATGCGTTTTGTCTTTTGCCAGGTTTACGTATTTGTCGACATCGCCATTATCATTTTTGATTTGCGTCAACATCTTGACGACTGCTTCATTGGCTCCACCGTGCAAAGGTCCCCACAAGGCGCAGATTCCGGCGGCGATAGACGCAAACAAATTGGCGTCTGATGAGCCAACCATTCGAACGGTCGATGTGCTGCAATTTTGTTCGTGATCCGCATGAACGATCAACAACATGTTCAACGCTTTTACGAAATCCGGATCAATCGCATACGGTTCGCAAGGAACGGCAAACATCATACGAAGGAAATTTTCGACATAAGTAAGATCGTTGTCCGGATAGATAAACGGCTGACCAATGGATTTTTTGTGGCTATAAGCCGCGATGGTCGGCAGTTTTGCGATTAACCGCTGAATACAAACTTCGACATGTTCCGGATCTGATGGATCCAATGCGTCCTGATAAAATGTTGACATCGCGCTAACGACACTCGAAAGAGTCGCCATCGGATGAGCGTCACGCGGAAAACCGTTATAAAACAGCCGCATGTCTTCATGTAACATGGTATGCTGGCGAATCGAAGCTCGAAACGAATCCAATTCGCTTTGCGATGGCAATTCGCCGTAGATCAAGAGATAGCAAACTTCGACAAAGTCGCATTTGGATGCCAGGTCCTCGATTGGATACCCGCGGTACCGAAGGACTCCTTGTTCGCCATTAAGAAACGTGATGCTGCTGCGAGTCGAGCCAGTATTAACATAACCTTCATCAATCGTAATTAAGCCGGTTTCTTTACGCAGCTTACCAATATCCAGAGCTCGTTCGTTTTCCGAACCCTCCAAGATAGGGATTTCCAGTTCATGTTTGTCGGTTTTGATTTTTGCGACGTCCGCCATCGATTTTGATCCTGAAGCTGCAATGCTCACTTAAATATCCTGCCCCGGCGAGAAATCACCTTTAACAGCTGACTCGAAATGAATGAATCTTCGAATCCATAGTTTAGCGGGTTTTGGGAGGATCGAAACCCGTAAGTGTAAGTAACTGGAATTAGCCCGGTTAGCAATATCGGGCGGGGGTTTCCGGGCTTCGACAAGTTCGTCTAGCTTCCGTTTTGATCACCAAAACGGATGGTTTTCAAAAACATAGCAGTTTTCAAAAACGGCAAACACCTACCCGGCAATGGCGGAGGCGGTTACCGCGGGTACAACCGTAGACACATCGGAATTTGGCGCGAAAAACAACAACGCCAAGTTTTTAATGTTCCAGTCGCACAGAGCTATTGCTGCGAGACGAGTTGTGGGTCTGATTCGCCCATGATTTCGACAGGAATAAGCTTTTTGAGTTTGGCCAGATGGGCGTCGTAGGCGGCAAGGCGTTTTTCCGATTCCAGTCTCTTGCGAATTTCCACCTGAGCTTCCACAAAATCGACTTTACCGGCGTCCTGTCTTTCGACCACACGAATGATATGGAAACCGTCTTTTGTTTTGATAATGTCGCTCAATTGGCCGACAGGCAAACTGAATAGCGCGGCATCAATTTCTTTTAACACCAGTGCCCCTTTGCTGGTCCAATCATGCTGGCCGCCGTCGCTTGCGCGATAGCCTTGTGAGCTTTTCTTGGCAACGCCGTCCAGCGAAGCACCATAAACGATCTTGTTTCCCATCTCGATAATGCTGCTCATTGCGTCGGTCGAAGAAGCGAATCGATCATGGCGAACCATCACTTGTTCCCAACGCGCTTTTGCTTTGAGCTGATAATCCTGTCCATGCTCGCGATAATAATCGAGCAGTTCTTTGTGCGATACTTCTGCGTCTGATTTGATTTTTCGCGACAGAAAGAACCTTACGACCTGATTGATCGTCCATGATCGGCGTAGTTTTCTTAAGCTTGAGCCTTGTGCACGCAAGTGAGCGTCAAACACAAGCGAAGATTCGACACCGGCAGATTCCATCATCGCCTCAAGCGCTTTATCGTCGAATTCGGAAGAAGCGTTTTTTACAAACTCTTCAAAATCGGCCTCGGGAGGCAATTCGCTTTTCACATCGATCAACAACATCTTCTGTTCAATGTACTTGGGCAGAAGTTTAGTAATCAGCTGACCTCGTTCCCGCTTCACGATATCGGCAGGATAATTTGCCATGAATCTGGCGATCAATTGATTGACTTCAAACAACATGTCGCCGACAAAAATTGGCTCACCGCCGACAATCGCCAATACCTGGGATGGCTCAAATTCATCGCCAACGATCTCAGTTGAATCCGAATCAGGGGAGTCGTCCGATTGTGCAGCAACCGGGCCAATACAACAGGCTGCGATACAAAACGAAATCAATAACGTCTCGACGAATCTCATGCTCATTCCTTTGGGCATCAGGCTAAATTGCAACAGTCGCTCGTATTACGCCCAAGGACAGAAATGGTTCTGACAATTTTTACGAACGAGTATTAGCATCGCAACAAACCGCTCCAACGATTCGTGCCAGCATATTTTTTTCCAGCGAAGACTAGGAAACGCGGCCTAGGGCTGCAAGATAGATTTGACCAATGACAGCAGTTTGGCAGGTGGAATTGCCGTGGATTTCAACGTTACGTATGCCGTTTCATCATCAACAATTCGCAGGATGTTTTTCCTTAGCTTGGAAAGCTGTTCGATCCGGGCTTTATTTTCGTACTTAAAACCAAGGTATTTGTCTGCGAAAAAGATCGAACGGATCTGCCAAACGGTTGCCTCAAGCTTTAAAGCGCAAAGTTCCAGTAACCGCGCGGCCGGCTTGGGAATTGGCCCAAAACGATCAAGCAGTTCAGCTTCAAATTCCTGGATTTGGTCGAATCGCTCAAGTCGGGTCAGCCGCCGGTAGACATCAATCTTCTGTCGGCGATCAGGCACGTATTCGTCGGGGATATAGGCCGATAGCGGCAAATCGATGTCGACTCCAATTCGCATTTTGGGCGGCTGTTTCTTGAGATGTCGAACCGCGTTCTCGAGTAATTGGCAATAAAGCTCATACCCGATCGCGGAGATATGACCACTTTGCTCGGTACCCAGCAAATTACCAGCACCGCGAATCTCCAGGTCTCGCATGGAAATCGCAAACCCGGCTCCCATGTCGCTGAACGTTTCAATCGCTTGCAATCGTTTGGCAGCGATTGGTGTTAATTGTTTTTTTGGATCCAGAAGCAGATAGCAATAGGCACGATTTTTATACCGTCCGACTCTGCCCCGCAGCTGGTGCAAATCGCTAAGGCCAAAATTTTCGGCGTTGTCAATAAAGATCGTATTGGCGTTGGGTATGTCGAGACCGCTTTCGACGATGGTCGTTGCCAGGAGCACATCAAACCGACCGGCAATAAAATCGGTCATGACTTTTTCGAGGTCGTCTTCTCGCATTTGTCCGTGTCCAACGCCGATGGTTGCCTCAGGCACAATACTTTGCAAGCGTTCTTTAACAACTTGAATGTCATGAACTCGGTTGTGGACAAAAAACGTTTGCCCACCACGACTCAGTTCACGTCGAATCGCTGAACGAATCAGTTCTTCATCGTATCGAGTGACTTTCGTTTCGACTGGAATTCTTTCTTCGGGAGGCGTTTCAAGGTTGGAGATGTCTCGCACACCGACCAGTGACATATGCAATGTTCGCGGAATCGGCGTTGCAGATAGCGTCAATACGTCAACTTCGTTTCGCAGGCTCTTCAATCGCTCTTTGTGCGCGACGCCGAATCTCTGTTCCTCGTCGATAATGACCAGCCCAAGATTATAAAAATCGACATCTTTAGAAACGATCCGGTGAGTACCGATGCCAATATCCGCTTGACCCGATTTCAGTTTCTCAATCGATTCCCGGATTTCTTTGGCGCTGCAAAACCGGCTGAGTTTTACGATGTCCAGCGGAAATTCGATCATGCGTTGGCTGAACGAACGCATGTGTTGTTCCGCCAGAATCGTAGTGGGTACAAGCACTGCCACCTGGTAGCCATTCTCAACCGCTTTGAATGCAGCCCGCATCGCAACTTCGGTTTTGCCGTAACCGACATCACCGCAAAGCAGTCGATCCATCGGGCGAGCCACTTGCATGTCGCCTTTAATGGCCTCAATCGCTGTCAGTTGATCGGCAGTTTCGTGGAAAGGAAACGCTTGCTCGAATTCGCTTTGCCAGGCAGTATCCACGCCGAATGGTATTCCGTTTCGGCTGTTTCGTCCGGCTTGCAACTCGATCATTTCCGATGCAAGATCGGTTACCGCTTGCGCAGCGATCTCTTTTTGCCGAACCCATGATTTGCTGCCGATGCGAGCGAGTACGGGTTGGGTTTTTGTACCGCCAATATACTTCTGAACCAAATCAATTTTGGAGGCCGGAACGTAGATCCTGGTTCCGCCATGGAATTCGAGTTCCAAATGCTCGGTGTGTTGCCCGTCCTTGTCGAGCATTTTCAGGCCGCGGAATCTTCCGATACCGTGCGACAGATGCACAACCAAATCGCCTTCACGCAGATCCAGAAAACTGTCGATCGCTTTGCCTAATCGGCGACGACCGGTGCGGCGAAGATCGCTGCGATGGAACAGTTGGTCAGCACCAAGGACGATGGTGTTGGACCCGCGAATCTTGAATCCTTCGTGCAAAAACCCTTCGGTCATTGCGATTCGTTGTTCCTGATTGCACAGCGTCGTCTTCAGGATTTCCTGGATGCGGGGGATTTCACCTTTGGAGCGTACGATGATGTGAACCTGGCAATCTTCGGCGACACGATCGAGCTCTTCGCGAATTTCAGTGTAATCGCCGCTAAATTTCTCCAACGATTCAAATGGAAGTTTCAAAAGGTTGTCCGCCGCCGAAGTCGACATGCGTTCAATCGAAGCCAATGGAAAATCAGAATATTGGCTGCGGGCGGTGTCCCAACTGAACAGGCTTTCGGGATCTGGAGATTGTTGAATGAATGCTCGTGCGCGTTGATCCAGCTCCGCAGGTTCGACTTGGATCACCAACGTATCTTTGGGCAAATAGTCGGCAAGTTTCCCTGTTGCCTCGAATTCTGCGGATAGCAACGTGATTTCGATTTCATGTATTTCAGCATCGCTTCGTTGAGTATCGACATGAAAATACCGAATCGATTCGATTTCATCATCAAACAATTCGATTCGAATCGGCGTCAACCAATCAGGCGCGAACAAATCGATGATTCCACCACGCGCCGAAAATTCACCTTGCAGCTCGACAGCGGTTGTGTTTTGGAAACCGTGGTTAATCAACCAGGTTTTAAATTCTTCCAGATCGATTCGATCGCCGGTTTTTAAAATTCGAGTGTGCGCGGCGATGGATTCCTGGTTGGGAACAGGCTGCATCAGTGCAGCCGGCGTACTAACCATGATCGCTGGCGGCGTACCGTTGTAACAATGCTTGATCAGCCGCAGTCGGTCGCCGTATTCATAGTCAACGGTTGGACGCGAATCAAATGACTGAAGATAGTGCGGGAAACGTAGAAGGGTACCGCCGTGAAACGTAGAAAAGTCATCGCTGAAATCATCGCATAGTTTGTCCTGCGGGAAAATCAGCAGGACCGAACTGAATTGCTGAAGCAGTCCCGATGCGAACAGCGCGCAAGACGACCCCCATACGGAATCGAAGGTTGCGGTCGATCCGGACTTGATTTTCTCAATGCAATCGACATAGTCCTGCGATTGCGTGAACAAATTGTGCAGCTCGTGAAGCTGGTCGGCCACGCGAGCTTGCGGCGTTGCACCAGCCATATAATACGAATTGTACGCCTAAGCGATGGTTGTGGGGAAGAGGGATCCGTCCGCGTGGCGTGAAAGAAAGGCTGCTGTTCCAAGCACTTTTAGTCGGAAGTTCTACTTCGCGAATTCTATTCAGCACACGTACAAGAGTTCGGATCGTCCAATCCCATGCTCAAACGGGCGGATGCGCGTCAGCAACGCAATCGGTCGGCTGGTGAATTTGTGAAACACAGAGGCACAGTGATCACAGAGGAGGCAACAGCAGATTTCTCCGTGTACTCTGTGCCTCTGTGTTTCTATTTCTCCCTATGCCAACTAAGCCAGCTCATTCTTCTACCAGTCCACAATTTCTTATCCAGATCTGCTTGCTGCGCAGGGACTTGAACCAATCACGGACGTTAAAGAAGGCACTCGGCAAGCTTACCCTCGCAAAGAATCGCAAACCTATCTGGCGATTTCGTCGGCGCGAGGCTCTGGCTCTTCTTCTGGAATTTCGCCTTCGCGAAAATCGTTGAAATTAGTAGCTTGCCAAACTTTGTTGGATGTGACGTCGACAGCTGTCAGCCAACCATCTCCGTAACAGTGAGTATCGATAATCTGGACGTGCCCGTAATTGCGGATGTTACCATCCATTTGAGGCGTGTGTCCGACGATGGCAGTCTTGCCGCACATGTGAGGCGGGGGAACGGTGAGTTTTATGTGTTCCCAAAACAACAGATCGTCCGGTTGTTCAGACAGTGGAATTCCTGGCGCGTAGTTGGCATGAACAAAAAAGTGCCGCTCCGTTTCGAAGAAGCGCAAGCAATGACTCAAAAATGTCAGATGATGTTGCGGAATGTTTTGCACCCGACCACCGTAGCTGGCAATCGTCTGGCTGCCACCGTGGTGAAACCAAAAATCAAAATCCGATTGTGTTCGCAACCCTTTAAACATCATCAATTCATGGTTGCCAATCAGCGGAACGAAATGGCATTTGGTTACCAATTCCAATAGCACTTCCAGAACACGTGCAGAATTTGGGCCTCGGTCGACGTAGTCGCCAAGAGCAACGACCACATCCTCTGACTGAGGATTGACTTCCATGATCAGTCGCTCCAGGGCGTCTGAACACCCGTGGATATCTCCGATTGCTATAATTCGCGGCATTCCAGACCTGAGTTACTTGCTGCTTCCTGAGTTACTTACTTCTACAATAGAAATGTTGTCGTTCAATGTGTAAAAATCGTCGATCGGAGTCGCAAATGCGAAGTAAATCTCATGAATCCTTACAATCAATTCGAAATCATTTCGTCTGGCTTCGATGCAGGTATATCAGTCGCAACGATGGCACTGATTGTACAAATTTCCGAAGGGCGAACTGTGTCCTTTTGCTTCAACTCGTGACGTTTGGCACGAATGATAATGGGTGCGACGCTGGACTTTAATACTATTGTAGATCCCAACGCCTTTAGCGAATACCTCGCGCCTCCGATCATGTGCTTAAATTCACCATCGACAATCTCTATTTCGTTCTTTCCAGCGTCCAGGTCGAATTCCAGTTCGGCGACGTAACTGAAGTGATGTTTTCCGGGATTGGACGAGTTTACAGGCCGTAAAATACGTCGAGAACCGTTGATCTGGATGCTGACAGATTTTGCCAATTGGCGTAATAAACGGCCGCCAAAATCGTCCTGATTTTTGACGGGCTGTCCGTTCGACAATTGGTTTTGAGCCCAATTTTGAGCCAGTTCTTCAGCTGTGTTCTCGTTTAGCCCCACGTAATATTTTAAGATCGCTTTGTTGTCCCGAATTACTACTTCAACAGCCTTTTCAACGTAGCCATCTTCCAGCTCATGTGTGGCAGCAGGTTCCACTGAGTGAAATGCAAGGCAAGCTGAGATAACAAGAGCGACTTTGATGATCACGAAAAGACCAAGGACTTAAGTAGTTAGAAATAGATACAGATCAAAATAGAGAGGCGTCTGGCGACACGTTCATCGTCTGAATATCATCTTATCTGCATCGAAAATAGTCGACAGAGGCAAAAAATGAATTCGAATGAAATTTTGGACCGTGAGTACCTGGAGATTCGTGCCAGAATCCTGGCTTTGGCGGCTTGTTTTGATCGCCTGGATCGGGCTCAAGGGGATGTCAATGATGACGCCCGAATGGTTGCCATTCGAAAGGGCTTGCAATTGCTGTCGGAAACCAAAGATGGGCGAGCGAAACAGGTTCAGTTGCTGTTTTCGCGCGAGTACCAGGAAAACTGGATCGAAGAATTCGAATTGCAAACACGCTTTTAGATCTTTCAAAACGGAATCCATTTTATGTACTACATCGATCCTCATCTGCACATGGTCTCGCGGACGACAGACGATTACGAAACTTTGGCCAAGATGGGATGTGTTGCGATCAGCGAGCCAGCGTTTTGGGCAGGTTACGACCGGGGCACCGTGGACGGTTTTCGAGATTACTTTCGTCAATTAACCGAAGTCGAACCCAAACGTGCAGCACAATACGGGATTCAACATTTCACCTGGTTGTGCATCAATGCAAAAGAAGCAGAGAACGTTGAATTATCGCGAGAAGTGATTGCGATGATCCCTGAGTTTCTTGATTGTCCAAACGTTTTGGGAATCGGCGAAATCGGGTTGAACAAAAACACACGCAACGAATCAATTGTTTTTGAAGAACATTTGCAATTGGCTATCGAACACAAGCAACAGATTTTGATTCATACGCCGCACCTGGAAGATAAGTTTCAAGGGACGCGGATGATTTTGGATATGTTGGCTAACCACAGTGAATTGGAACCCAGCCGAGTGTTGGTGGATCATGTGGAAGAGCACACGGTCGAATATGTTTTGGAAGCTGGCTATTGGGCGGGAATGACGTTGTATCCGGTGACAAAATGCACACCGGCACGCGCCGCTGATATTATTGAGCGTCATGGAACCCAAAGATTGTGTGTGAATTCAGCGGGCGATTGGGGGCCATCGAAACCGACGGCCGTTCCGGATTTCATTATGGAGATGCGTCGGCGGGGGAATTCTGAAGAAACCATTCGAAACGTCGTCTTCGACAATCCGCACACGTTTTTTTCGCAAAGCGCGAATTTCATGTTCAAAGCACCGTGTTAGAAAAACGCCGCACACCGTCGCTTGAGTAGCTATTTTACGATTCGAAATTTCAAGTCACGAAATTCTATGGGCGCTCCTTCTGCTTCGAGTGCGAAATAGCCGGTTGATGGATGGCATTGGTTGCCGCCAGATACCTCGTGGCCGTTGACCCACAAACGAATTTCGCCATTGATTGCTCGAATGTAATAATGGTTCCACTGCCCGACGTCTTTGGTGTGATTGGAACTGGGGAAGCTGCGGCGTCCGTTGGGCGCGATTGGCGGAAATGGTTTCATAGTTGAATCGCCGACCGGAAAAACGTCACCATGACACGTGAACCAATCGGCTTTTCGATCGTTTCCTTGTTCGTATTGTTGCTTGTAGCCCAGGTCGAGAACTTGAACTTCGATACCATGTGGCAGTCCGTTGGTTTTGGGCTTTAATGCATCCAATGATTCTTTTGATGACCAGACAAAAACGCCTGAGTTACCGGCTTTCTCCAGGTGTCGCCACTTCAACATCAATTCTAGATTTTCATATTGTTCTTTGCTGCGGATAACGCCAACGCAATTGCCTTTGCATTTAATGGTTCCTTTTTCTTCGGTCCACGTATCATCCTTGCAATTGACGTTGACGAAATCTTCAAGCGACAACGGTTGCCAACCCGCCGCATTTCCATCGATGACGATGTTTGGAGCATGAACGGCAGGCGCCGGATCCTGTATGTTTTCTTGTGTGTTTTCCTGCGCAATAGTTTTGGACGTGATGACAAATACAAAGTAACACAGGAGTAGGTGAAGAAGTGTTTTCATTTCTCGTTTCTTGCGTGATCGATGGGTTGAATTGAGAATTGAATTGTAAATGGTTTTTATGCAGACTTATTCGGATTCTCAAAAATTGGGTAACTGGTTTATTGCGAAGGCAGTAGCCGGTTGAGCGTCGTTGTCGGTTTTGCAAGAAGAATGCCCAGCCTAAGAGCGGGTCGACTTTACTTCAACCGAATCCTCTATACCGAGCGATGAAAAGTCAGGACGTGATCAGCGAGTTCGTTTTCGTTGAACTGACGATCGGCAGGATGTGCTTCGGCCAAAACGATCGATAGTTGGCCAAGTGCGTGAAGAATCGCGTTTCGATAGTTACCAGTCTTCAATTCTGCGACCGTCGAATCACATATCTCTTGAACCTTTTCGACGCCAAGCGCCTCTTCGCAAGACTTGTCCGGCAAAATTACGATACAACGTTCAAACAAAGACAGATAAATCAGCACGCCGCATCGGGAGCGAGCTTCTCGAATTTTGTGATTATAAAACACATGGGATGCAGATTTCCTGGCGGCTTGAATTTGCCCGTGTTTGCCGGAGAACAGCTGGCGAATGGGGAAACAATAGGCGGCAAGGAAGTTCCCTGCCACAAACCCAACAACGACAGCCAGCCCCTGAAACACTACTTGCAAACCAGGCGCTGCCCAATCGCCAGCCTCATGAAAAAGTGTTGGAATGAGATTGGCAATTCCTAAAGTAAGCAAAGCGGTCAAGATACCGACAATGGATTCCGCGCGATCATAGTTTCCCGATTCCGTGGCCACCGCAACAACCAATTCAGCCGTCGTTGTTTGTTCGATTTCACCGATCCGCTGCTCGATGACTTCTCTATCGGATTGGCTGATAATTTTATTCGCATTCATTTATCGATTCCCGTTTTTCACCAACTACCTGTAGCACCACCGCCACCTGAAAATCCGCCGGAGCTAAAACCGCCGCCACCACTCCAGCCACCGCCACCGCTTGAATTCCCCTTGCTCATCAAACTAACGATGATCACGATCCCCCAAATCACGAGCTTAAACAAAACGACAAGCGCAATAGTCACCAACCCGGCAACGATCAACGTCATACGAAACTCTGGAACAACCAACCCCAGCAGCACGAGCAAGATTCCAACACCGATTGCCAAAAGGGCCCATATCTTCGGGACCGGGCTGATTTGATTGATTGGTTCGTCCATGTTTTCAAAAAATGATGATGACAGGGCGGAAGGGTCAGAGTCAGGTCCGGCCTTTCCCATCTCGGCCAGTTTTTCCACGCCTGCCAAAATCCCGCCAGAATAGTCACCGCTCTTGAATCGTTTGACGATGGAACGTTGCATAATGTCGTCACAATGATCGTCCCATGTTCGGCCCCAATCCCCCCCCAACTCAATCCGCGCTTTGCGATCGCCAACGCTGACCAACAACAAGATCCCTTGATTAATCAGATTGTCGTTTTTGTCTCGCTTACCGATTTGCCAAAAGTCGAATAGATCGTGAGCAACGCGTTCAATCCCTTTACCCGAGGCATTAAATTCAGCCTTGGAAGAAATCGTTACGACAACGATCGGTGTGTCGAATTGTTCGTAGGCTTCAAATTGAATTTTCCGAATGGCTGCTTTATTTTCTTCGTTGATGATCCTGGCATAGTCCTGAATCAACTGGCTAGGTGCTGGCGTTTCAGGAAACTTCATTTGCCCCAATAAATTTGTCGTTAAACAAACCATCGTGAGGCTCGCCAAAATTCCGCAACGCAATTTCAAAATCCCTCTCCTTGCCATTTCTGGGCAGCGCAAGTCAATCCAATACTAATGAGAATAGCAGGAGCATACTGGAAAAAACGTTTTTCAGGCAAGATGAAACCTGAGCGACGCGCATACGTACGTTAAGAAAGCCAATAGCGGTATGCCAGGCTCTATCGATTCAAAATCCCGATCCTTCGGTGTTTGAAAGGGCAACTGTTTCGGTACCGAACCTGGCTTGCTGAAACGGTTGGCCACAACCTGCGTTACACATAAAGGCATCAACACCAAAAGGGCTTTGTCGCATTTGTGGAGCAACAAAACGGCTCGGTGTCTCTCATTGTCCAGCGGGCAATCAACCCACGATCAATAACGCTAACGTTTACGACCGCAGGGTAATGTCCCAGCGGTTGCTCGGTCGCCAGAACTCAATAAATTCTCCTTGGTTATTGAAACCACCGCTTAATTGCGCCGATTGGTCTACGATATCAGGATCAGATTCGAGTTGACCAAGCTGGAAATACCTCGCATCATCTGCGTCTTGGTCACTTAGGAGCGCGTGGATAGAAACCCAGTACGACTTGTCGGCCTCCAGTTCGTAAACAATGTCTGCTTCGAAGTTGAAGATGTTTCTGACGATGTTCCGACCGTTGGCTAGGACTTCCCCCGTATCCGTTCGAGTTACGTCTTCACCGACACCGTCACCAACGATGAACGATGCGATCGGATCGCCTACCGGCGCCTGAAAATCTCTCTGAAAAGGATCTTCAACAAGTCCACCTTCATAGATTTCGATACCGAAAATGTCCTGCACGCTCACATCGTTGCTATAGTAGGTTCCGCTAAATTGGATTGAACTGATGGTCGTCAAATCGTCGAATTGGACTCGCTCAGCAGCTAAAAACCTGCCACCCTCGTCTCGATCGAATACCTCCCAAGCTTCGGTGATCGGCTCGTTGTGAGTGAAGACAATTTCTCCGCCATTATTTTCAAATCCCTCTGAAACAAACCGATCCGAATTCGGGTTTTGACCTTCCCTTGTCAAAATGTCCGTGCCGCCGCGTCCATGGAATTCGACATTCCCATGGATCTCGTTTTCCCAGACCATTTCAGCAATAACCCGGTCGTGATCGCTGCCAGTATCAACAATCACTCCAGCAGCGTTGATGTTGTTTCTGGTGAAGTTGATTCTGTCGTCGCCGCCTTGAGTCGCGACATGTTGATTGTCACCGGTAAAGCGAACACGGCCGATGTTCACGGTGTCATCGTGAGCGCCGGAATTAAACAACGCATCTTGCCAAACACGTGAATTCCAAACACGGATATTGTCCTGTCCGTCACCAGTTATTGCCTGCAAATCACCTCTGGCTCGAGATTGAAACAACCTCAAATCATCATCGCCGTCTTGCAAGTTAACGAAGAAATCTTGACGGCTCGTGCTTCTTTGAAAACGCACCAAGTCGTCGCCTTCTCCCGTTACGATTATTGATTCGCCATTGACGTCAAGACCCTGGATATCAATCCGATCGTTACCTTCGAACGTTCTGATTCTCAGGCCCAAATCAATGGATGCGTTACGACCATTCTCGCCATTCAAATTCGTTACAGCAGTGACCTGGAAGGGATCAGTACTTCCGTTGATCGTCGTGTTGTTGAGGCCTTCGACCAGGACTTCTCCGCTTTCGGTTGCGACGATTCGGATTTGATTGGAGCTGTCGTCGCCCCGGATGTACAAATTGTCGGTCTCAACAACCGCTACGTCGCCCGCAAGCAGCAGTCGAGGTTCCATGGTTGCGTAATCGAGCTGAGACTTTCGCGGCGATCTCCTCATTGCAGTTTCCCCTAAGAAAAGATAAGTGAATTAAGCTATCTTCGTTGTACCGTTTCCTCACGGCGCTTGTAACAAAAAAACCGCCCGCTTTTGATCGTTTGTTTAGAAAACACTTGAAAATGTAGCTATCGGGCCTCTGGGCGACAGGTTTGAGCAACTATCAAAGCAACACATGTTTGCAATATACGCAAATCACTGACAACTGATCGGGAAAGAAAGCGGACGCAGCTGAACTCGCAATAACACTCCTATTAGAATATTATTAAGGCAGCTGGGCAAATAATATAACAATAAGAAGCAGTTGTCTCACTTTAACTGGCAAAGGCAGTGATGGGCCGATATTTTTCGGAGGGACCCGTACAAAGGATTTTATTCACGGCCCGACACATCAACTAGTTATCCGACTACATCAATTACTGATATGCCAATTTTTTCACTGAGACACTTTCCAGGTTTTACGTTCATGGCAATTGCCGCCAGCTTGTTGGCCGACGATGCCTTTTCCCAGAACGCAACTCCTCCAGGATTTCGTTATTACCGAGGCGAAAACGGTCCAATCACAGCGGTCAACTACTGGGGCGAAGGTGGGTTACGGAGCGCAAAACTACGCGAGTTTCCGCACTTGGAATGTATTGACATCAGCTATGGTTCAGACCTTTCCAACGACGACATCGAGTACCTGTCAACACTTACAAACCTCACCGAGTTGGTGATAGGACAAGATAGTGTGGATTCGCCCGTCACGATCGCAGGCGACTTGCGTAAACTAAAAACCCTAAAAGCGCTTGAATCGTTCCATTTATGCAAGCGCGACATTATTGATTCCGATTTAGAATTTGTCGCGGATCTACCGAAACTAACTCACTTGGAATTAATCGCGGAAAATTCTTACGGGGATCAATCAGACCTGACGGATGATTGCGCCGATTTCCTTGTGCGTGCAAAGTCGCTGGAGAGTATCTATTTCGAGGGCACAGCGAAATTTACCGACGCGTTCATGTCGAAAATCACCAAAGGATTGCCTAGCTTAAAGAACTTGGATTTATCCTGCCCAGAACTCACCAACAATTCGCTACGCATGCTTGCAACACGTTCAAAAAAACTCCAACGACTGCAATTGCGGTCTGATCAAATTACTGACACCGGTGTTGGGCACATTGCCAACGCCACGCACTTGCGAGAACTTCGGCTTTATTCCAACTCTCTTTCAAAACAATGCCTGCAACATATGGCACCATTTAAGAAACTCCAAGACTTGGAGCTGACCCTCCCGGCGATTGATGACAACGGTGCCCGAGTCCTAGCGAATCTTCGCCAGCTTGAATCGCTAATCTTGAGAGAAACAGAGTTTACTGACAGGCAGATCGAAATGTTTCGAAATCACCCAAGGTTGGAACGAGTATTTATACGAGGTTCAAACCTTTCTGCCGACGTAGTCGTAAAACTGATTGGCGAACTTCCGAATTTGGAGTACATTTCAATTGGCTCGAAGAATCCAGATTTGCAGGCATTGATCAACAGAACACTTTTGGGCAAACCGAATAACAGAGACTAGCCGTCGGATAGCAATGCGACGCGAAGCCCGACTTGTGCGGGCTCGGTGATCGCTGTCGCTATCCCGCCAAAGGAAACAGAATGCCAGCCTGCCCAATTTGCAGAACCTCGATGCGGTCTGTAAGCCGCGATGACGTTATGCTTGACGTCTGCGACTCTTGCCACGGCGTATGGCTAGACCCGCATGAATTTGAAATGCTCCCTAAACTCTCCGCGTCCTTAACACCAGAAGCATCGCCTACAAATGACTGGGACTTCAAATGCCCCGGATGCAGTTGCCGCAGTAATGTGCTCGTAGACACGCAGATTGGCAAGTTGCACCGCTGCACAGACTGTGCTGGGGTTTACATCCCGCATCGCTTGCTGGAAATGAAAGCGGAAGCTCCTGACGCCGTGGAAGACGAGTTCAGTTGGTTCAAGGATGTTTTTGGGCCAATTGGACATATTCTCTCCGAATTAGCTTCTTTGAAGTGACTGGACGCGTGATAACAATACGATGAACACGGAGCCGCGGGCCGCGCGGGTTTTTCTGCTTGCAAGTCGATCGCCGCGGATAGCTTCGCTATTTTATCCGCTCCGACAAAATCAACATCACCTCTGAATCGGTGAGCAGGGCCGCAACAAAAAAATGGTATGATCGACTGCTAAACCGAAAGCCAGGATCATTGCCATGTTTAAATACTCTGCCAATTTTTGCTCCAACTCCTTGAAACGAATCGCAATAAAAATTTGCCTTGTCACATTCCTTGGCACCTTGTTTTTTGCCTGTACAAATCCTTCGTCCGCACAACAAGATCCGGCGGTTGATCCAAACGATCTTCGGGAACATGACCACGCGGCGGAAACGCTGAAAGTTGAAGAGTCAGACCAACAATTGTTCGCCGCAGCCAAAGGAGTGATGCAACTATCAAAGATTGAGATCGACAGCCAGATCGACGAACTGAAAATTCCGGCTTACCTTTTTGCGCCGCTCGACGCCAGGAAAAATTCTCACCCGGCGCTCGTCTGGGTTTACGGCGGGATTCATGATCGATTCGGGACGAACTATTTCCCTTTTATCAAAGAAGCCACCGACCGCGGCTTTGTCGTGATCGCTCCGGAGTACCGAGGGGCAACTGGGTACGGCGAAGAATATTTCAATGCGATCGACTACGGTGGCTACGAAGTTAACGACATTCTCTCAGCTGCCAACCACTTGAGCGAATCTGTGTCAGAAGTCGACTCGAAGCGAATCGGAGTCATCGGATGGAGCCATGGTGGCTACATCTCTTTGTTGTCCGTGACGCGTGAGAAAAATCCATTTGTTTGCGCGGTCGCGTTTGTCCCGGTGTCCAATCTTGTTTTTCGCATGGCATACAAGGGCCCCGAATACCAAAAGACTTTCATCAATCAAAAACGGATCGGCGGGCTGCCACACCAAAGGCGACAAGTCTACATCGAACGCTCTCCCGTCTACCACGTCGACAAATTAAAGGTGCCGCTCCATGTTCAAGTCGCGACCAACGACAAAGATGTCGAATTTGTAGAAAGCGAAATGCTGGTCAATGCACTACGGGCAAAGAAGCCAAAACTGGCGGAAGCCGTTGTTTTAAAAGACCCAGCCAATGGACACTATTTCAATCGACAGGTTGATCTGAAAACACTGACGCGGCGGGATACCGCAGACCAAATCGATTCGTGGAATCGCACATGGATGTTTCTGGATGAGCACCTCAAATAGCTTTTCGGCATTTAATCAGCTTTAAACATCGCGCCGATTCCCATTGCCAAGCTAGACAGCCAAAGAGATCGTCATGGCCGCTCAATTTAATTCACGCCGAATGTTATCGAATGCTTCATCGACAGGCCGACGGCAGCAACATCGTGTCGAGTTTGAATCTGATAGGGCAAGAAAAGAGGACATTCTCCTTGTGACGGCGAAGTTGATCTATTGGACCTTTGTGGAAATCGTTACACAATATGAGTTTACGACTAAAGCCGACATCGACCTTGATGGCGCGGTCACGCTATTGGGTGTTGCCCCGTTTGTAGATATTCTATTAGGTAATTAATTTTTATTGTGAGTCGTTCGTTCAAGAAATCGCGTTGTCCCTCTTCAATCTGAAGAAACAGATTAGGGCCACAAAAACGCTAGATGTTCTGAAAACGCTCGCGCAAAATATATGTAGCGATGATACACCGGACAAGACAATGCCGGTGCGAGCAAACTTCTCATTGGAGGATTACACATGTTAATTGAGGGTGTTGTAACCATGAAAAAATCTTTCCGCTCCGCGTTTACGTTGGTTGAGTTGTTAGTCGTGATTGCCATTATTGGTATTTTAATCGGTATGTTATTGCCGGCAGTTCAACAAGTTCGTGAAGCTGCCAGACGAATTCAATGCGCCAATAACATTAGACAGATTGGGATCGGCCTTTCTAACTTTGAATCGAGCAACGAAGTATTCCCCGCTGGACGCAAAGGATATGACACTTACAACAACGGGATTTGGAATAATTTTGGTCCAGCAACAATGGGAAATAGCCCACAAACAGGCTTGAATCTTGAATTGGAAGGGGCAAGCTTGTTCGTTGCTATACTTCCCTTTCTGGAGCAAACCAACGTGTTGAATACTATTGACCTGGGTAACGTTCCGATTTGGTCAGCCGAAGCGGGATGGGCACCGACCAGTGACCCGATCGTTGCACAATCTATTGCAGCTATTGGCGAACAGCTACCCGTTTACGTTTGCCCTAGCGACAACTTGCAGCCCATTTGCCAGGGCAGTCACGGTGCAAATATCGAACCGGCAACCGGCAGCTATGCCGCCTCTATGGGTGATGCTGTGCCTGGCATACAGTTCTCAAAAAAATACTCTGGGCTAAACAGTCCTGATTTGGCTCGAGGTGTGTTTGTGTATGTCACTGAGTTTAGTATCACCGATATTTTAGATGGAATCAGCAATACGCTTTTCATTGGTGAAACTATAGAGGGTCACCGAAGTGGGCAATCAAACATCTGGTCTAACGGCAATCGTTTTACTTCTTCTCTGCGGACGACATTTACTCCTATGAATTTTCCACTTCATTCCAACGGTTCAGACGGACTCATTTTTTCAGGTTTCGTATCTGGCGCAGATGGCGGTCAATGCAATGGAGGATTTGCCAGTAACCATCCCGGTGGAGGGAATTTTAGCTTTGGTGATAGCCGAACCACCTTCATAACGGAAACAGTCAATTTGGATTTGTATCGAGCAATTTCAACTCGCGAAGAAGGCGAATTGGCAATTGCTACGGATTTGTAAGATTATTTATTGTTTGTTCTCTCCAGCATGGAAGTGAATGTCTGATGTCAAATTGCAACAGGTTTCAAGGATGGATATTGCTTGTCTTTATCCTCTGTCTTTTTGGCGGATGTGGGGATGGACGCGCAAAACGAGTGCCCGTTTCCGGTGTTGTTACGGTTGATGGAACGCCGCTGGCGTTTGGGTCAGTCACGTTCTTACCGGAATCTGTGCAATCCGAAGCATCACGAGCCGGCGGTGGCTCCTTAAACGAAAATGGTGAATTTAAGATTTCGTCATTCACACCTAATGACGGACTAATGCCCGGGAAATACAGTGTGATGATTTTGGCACTGGAACCAATCAGTGAAACATCTCAACGATGGCATGCTCCCAAGAAATATTCTTCAGTAGAAACATCCGGCTTGACCATTGACATTACCGAAAAAACAGACAACGTGGCATTCGATCTAAGCTGGGAAGGCGAAGAACAGAATGCACCATTTGTTGAGACATTCTAGACAGCGACATATCCTCCCCATGCTTAAGGCAAGAAAAGAGTACATTCTACTTATTATGAAAGTACAATGCCCCCTTTTCCCCCGGTCCCCTTTTTTCCTCGGTCGGCAGACTTCGCAACAGTCGCAAAGTGATCTCATCATTACTCGGCCCCAATTTATCCATGTCGCCAAATAACAACTCAATTGATTAAAACTCATTACAATAATTCGCCCGCATACGTACTTTTGTAATAAGTAGAATGTCCCATTTTCTTGCCCGTACGTTCGAAACATTGGTCATTCGATGAAGAAATTTGAACTTGATACTCCGCCTTCATTTTTACAAGGCGTTTATGTCAGAGATGATTTTGAGTTTGACCGGCGCGGGTCTGCACTGCGCCAACAAGTTTCCGCTCCGGCTCCCACCGAAACTCAGCCGCTCCCTCCCAAGAAACCGCAACTGTCGGCGATGATGTCCGACGACGATTTTCTAAATTCCCTTTTGACGCCGCAAGAAAATCAACCTTCAAAACCGACGCCGACCGAACCAGAGGACACAACGACCGATTGGACTGACGACTCACTCCGCGCAGAGCAAGACGCCGACCACGAAGGAATCAGCACACTCACTGCCAAACAACAGAAACTGCCTCGGCGAGATCGGTTCCCATTCAACTTTTCATGGATCGAAG
>CAYONX010000036.1:0-19480 GCA_964405425.1 uncultured Pirellulaceae bacterium
CCTATCAACGCAGGCAGGAAGGAGGACGACACAGACCGGAAGTCTATGCCATGTTCGTTGGACCCTGTGTTGGACTGTGTAAATGTTAGGTCTGCAACGTCGCCGAAACTATCGACGCAAAACCAACGACTTTCCAACGCGATCACCAATCGATCACCAATTTGCCTTTAGGCACAAAAAAAGCCCTGCAGCTTTTGAGCTACAGGGCCGTTGGACTCGTGTTTTATCGAGTGCGGGTGAGAGGATTTGAACCTCCACGTCCGTGAGGACACTAGAACCTGAATCTAGCGCGTCTGCCAATTCCGCCACACCCGCTCGCACGTTGATAATGTAACTTTTTGCGCGCGGTTAACAAGTGCGATTGAACGCTCCAACGAATGCCTACGACCGTCCAGTTGTGGCCGATATGTACGTTTGAGTCGTTTGGTTCGTCGTAGTCCACCTTTATATATTGCGTCGGCTGACTGCGATTTTTGTCGACGGCTGATTGGCACAATGAAATTGCCAGCGTGATCTCGGCGCGTGCAATTTATCTCTTGTGTTCCGCTATTCTTCTGACGCATGGTCCTTCAAGAGACTTGTGGAACTTCAGCGCGGATAAAAGTGAAGGCCAGGACAGCAAACTGGGAATTAACTTCTTCAGTCAGATTGAAATTGGTGACGTAGGCGCAATAGCGCAATCGAGTTTGGATCATCAACTTTGGCCCCGTCCTGAGCCTGGTTCAGCGTTGAATGGGGGCAATTGATTGCATTACTTGGCGGAACCTGGCGAGGCGAACGTGATGAGCGGCTCGCGGCTGGTTTGCTTTCCATATGTGAAGCCTGCCTGCGTTTTGGCTATGAAGAATACTTTTGATTGCCTAGCCAATGGCCGGCACAAGCCATGACTCTCAGCAATTCAATCAAATTATGGCCGCAATATTGGGTGGTTTTGCAGGAAAAAACCCCCATGCTGCATCCATGAGGTGGAGATTTTGACTCGATTTGGCCAATTCAGTTGCTCAGGTATACTCGATTCTTGGATAAAATTGTGGCACAAACGTCATTTTCAGGTTATCCTGAATAATCGATACTTTAGTTATTAAACCACTTTGGTTAATTACCTTTACTGTCTTACCTTCTGAGTATTTCCCCAAGGAGAAACCTGTGAAAGCGAAACTATTTTTGGCTCTGGCGGCCATCTTCGCCATCGCTACATCTGCCTCAGCTGATGTTACGATCATTGATGCGCCAATTGCTAACAACAATCCGTCTCTAACACCGCAAGGTGATTATTTCTTTGTTCCTGGAATCGGAAATGCTGGTGGATTCATTATAGGAGGCGGTCCATTCATCGACTCCACGTTTAATGGTGCTACTGAAAATATTGGAGCCGACCTAGCTGGAACAGGAAGCATTTTCTCTTCCGATTCGACAACGGATAATGGAGACGGCACGTTCAACCTTTTGTTGACGCTTTCTGGCGATGATCTGTTTCCGGCTGGATTAGCCGATGGTGGCGGAGTTGCTTTGGATCTCGGAGCGTTCTTCATTGGTGCAAATGCTGGCGGAACTCCGATTGATTTCGGATCAGGCGTGGTAAACACTGCTGACTTGACAGTGCTTGCAGGTGGAGCACCTGTCATTGGACCGGTTGACTTGGTTGGTCTTGGCTTTGACGTGCAAAGCGGAAGCATTGGTGCCAACCTTGGTGGTGTTACAGGCCTTGGTGTTGATACGATTCTTCTGGACATCAACATTAGCAAAGCGATTCCTGAGCCAACTTCTTTGGCAGTCTTGGGAATGCTGGGTGTTGGCTTGGTTACTCGACGTCGTCGCTAGGATGACTTGAGAAGCAAAGAAAAGTAAATAGAAAGTGGCCGGACAAATGATCGGCCACTTTTTTTATGCGCTTTCATGACTGACTGGTTGCACTTCGATTTACCCACGCTTAATTCAGCAACACCATTTGTTGATTTCGTTTGGTCGCGAATAATGTCACTTGCTCATTGTCACGAAGTAAGGGCCTTCACCAATTCTTGATGAAAACCTCGTTTTTGTTTACCCATTGCGGGTGAATGGATCTGTAGACTCTCCACGTCCGCAAAGCGATTGACCCTGAATCTATTCCCACCCACAACGTTCGAGATACTTAATTTAGCATTTATACAGGTCACAGTTCCAAGGGTCACAAGACGACGGCCAGTCAGTGATATGCCGTCGGTTTTCGAGATTCCAAGAAAGCTGCCGTGTATTTGAAAAATTCCACCGCGAATCTCGATTTCCGATTTGAATGAACTCGTTTTTGCTGCCTACAATAGAAATATTGGTTCTCGAATCTCTTAGCTGTTGAGTCTGTAAATGCGCTGCATATTAAGTGTTGTCTTGGTACTGATGGTTTCTGCTGTTGCTAACGCGGATCCCGTCGTGGGAGATTCTTATTTTATTGCCCCAGGTGCCGGTGTGATTGAAGGCTTTCAGTTGGCTGGCGGTCCCTTCGAACTTTCTACCATCAACGGCGGTTCAGAAATTATCGGAGTTGATATTACCGGTCAAGGCGATGTGTCTTCTTCAGACACTCTGATCCAGAACACAGCCACAAACTTTGACCTCACGCTTAGAATTGAAACTACGGGCAATTTCCTGCCAACTGGCGTGATCGGTGATTCGGATGTGGAGCTTACCACTTTGGGATTGTTCGTTGGCGGTGGCATTGATCCTGTCGCATTCACTCAACCGGTTTTTGCCACTTCAGCCGTAATTGAAGCATTTGACACCAGCGATTCCAGTATTGGGACAATCGACGTCCTTAGCTTAAGTAATTTTCAGACCGGCGTCGGTGGAGGTTGGGATGGGAGCCTGGGCTTGGATTTTGGCAACTTGATCCCCGTTGGTGACGTCGGAGCGATTGAATTGCAAGTCAACTACAACATTGCTGCGGTTCCAGAACCTTCAACCGCAATGTTATCTCTGGCTGGATTGATTGCCTTGTGCGGGATTAAACGGCGAAGCAGATAGGATCCCACCTATATATATCGAGGTGAGGAGCGCGGACGGCACTCTTTTCACCAACCAACCCCCTTTTGTGAATTTCGTTGAGTCAGGTACTCGGGTAAGGCATGGATTCGAATCGCAGAAATTTTTTCGCAAAGATTCGTTCCAAATTCAGGCACTTGCCGGTCGTATCGGCTTTCTACAAACACATACGGAAGAAAGGCGAAGCTGGCCATTTCCCAAAAAAGGCCCGAAGGAGTAAGAGTTCGCGCAGCCGCCGTCAACTATTGCGAAAAGGCTCGATGGTTTTCTTGTTGTTATGCATAACTTTGGCGTTTGTTGCTATTTCTCAGCCTGCACGCACTAAATTCGTCCGTGAACCGGCCAGCGCCACCAAGGAAACCAACGCCTCACAAGGCCAAACGGCATCTGAAGGCACCATTACCGAATTCGACTCTTTTAATGTGTCTCTTGAAAACAGTAATCGAGAACAGTTGGTTGAGATGCTCAGTTCGATTCAACTCAATAGAACTGAAATGCTGCCCATTCAAATCAAAAAGTCTGAGCAACGAATCGCTATTGCTGAAAAGATTCTTAAAAACAGCACCGATAATATTCAGATTGGCGATGCCAAAGCATTGTTGCTTGACGTGATGCGAGAATCTCAACAGATTCTGTTTTCCGAAAACCTGGAACACAATGAAGCGGAAATCGAACGATTGCGCAAGTTGGTTCAGAACACTCAATCCAGCTCAAATTTGAATACGAAAAAAGCTGCCTTAATTGCAAAAGCATTTCTTCAGTCCGTTGAGGTTTCTCTAAATCCACTGATTGGCGGCAACGCTGATGAACCGCTCGATCAGATAAAGCAAACAATAGCGGCAGCGGCTGCGATCGATATGGACAACGCGGAACTTGCTTTGAAGCTGATCTACATCATCAACGAATTGGGTAGAAAAAACATAGACAATTCCGAATTGATTCGGACATTCTGGAGTGCTTACAAACAGTCCACCGAACCCTCGATCATGGCGGTGACTCAGAAAGCATCGCAAGAACTAATGCGCCGCGAATTCCAACTCGATCCTTTAACAGCCAGCTTGCTGGCCAAATCAAAATCGCTCGCGGACACCCATTCGCGCGAAATCAAGGGATTGATCACCCAAATCAACGAACATCCTTCCGTTGAAGGGAATTATTGGAAACTAGCGAGTTCGTTTGCCTTGGTTGCCCAATCGGTACCTGAAGTTGCGGAAACGTTGGCAGACCAATTGGACGGTTTTATGAACTCGCAGCAAGCTCCTGAACGAGCACGATATACGTTTCAGAAAATGCGAAGTGCCATTGGATGTTTGCACAAACGGTTTCCGGTTCAGGAAGTAAAATGCCATGAAAAGAGTCAGGATATTGAAATCGTTAGCGATTCAAAACCGACTTTTTTGTTTATTGTCGAATCCGATACCATTGAAAAATCGCGAGCGGAACTGCTGAGTTTTGAAAAGTCGTTTTCAGAACTCCTTCGTCGAGACAAAATGGAATTTGTTGTTCTCTTATTGGATGATCAAACCAATCCATCCCACTGGCAACGACTGAATCAAATCACCAAATTGACTCCTGACTGCACTTCGGTATGGCTCAATGCTGAATCGAGCAAACGGTTTAGAGAACTGGTTCCGGTTCCCTGGTCGCCGACATGGATGTTGATTGACGGTGATCAGATTCTAAGACGAGTGAACAATCCCAGCCCGCTCATGCGTGCAGAAATCGTGAATTTCATCTCCAGCTGATTCGATAGTCGCGTTTGCTCAAAAACAACCCGGTCTCAGTAAGTTGGCACCGCCGGATCGATTTCCCGGCTCCACGCATCGATACCGCCGGCCATACTTTGCGAGTTTGCGAATCCTTGTTCCCGCAACCAATGCGTAACCCGCAGACTGCGCACGCCACCATGACAAAAAACCACGATCGGCTTGTCGCGAAACGATTCGATTTCGGATACACGGTCGGGGATTTCGTTCATGGGAATCAGAACGCCATCTTCAATCCTGGCCACATCGTATTCATGCTGTTCTCGACAATCGAGCAACAACATCTCCTGGCGTTGATTCAAACGCTGCGAAACATCCTGGACCGAAATTTCCACGTCAACATTTTCGTTCATCGTCTTCCCGAACATGGGACTAGGCAGTTAAATTCATTGTTGCCATTCTGCATGAATTTGAACAAAGTTGTACCGGTGAACCAGCAATGCTGGAACTTGTCCTTCATTAACCATCATTGAATTAATATTGTGACGCCAAAATAACTGTGACACCGAAAGAATTTGCAACAAAAATCGTGAAGCAATTACAAACAGCCGGCTTTGACGGCCTGTGGGCTGGAGGATGTGTACGCGATGAATTGCTGGGCCGAACACCTAAAGATTATGACGTCGCCACCAGTGCAACGCCTGATCAGGTGCGTGAGCTGTTTGGGAAACGAAGGACCATCGAAATCGGCGCTTCATTTGGAGTGATCACCATCATCGGCGATAAACAAAGTGGCAACATCGAAGTCGCCACTTTTCGTCGTGACTCAGGATATTCCGATGGTCGCCGTCCTGACGCCGTTGAATTCACCGACGCCCGTGAGGACGCGATTCGTCGTGACTTCACCATCAACGGAATGTTCTTTGATCCAATCGCTCAAAAGCTAATCGATTATGTCGACGGTCGCGCGGATATCGACTGCAAGATCATTCGAGCCATTGGAATACCTGACGAACGAATCGACGAAGATAAATTGCGCATGCTGCGGGCCATTCGATTTGCAGCGACCTACAATTTTGATTTGGAAGCAGCAACGCTGGAGGCCATTCAACGACACGCCAGCGAAATCCACGTGGTCAGCCCCGAACGAATTGGTGCGGAAATGCGCCGTATGCTGGCCCACAAAAACAGAGCGGTCGCGGCAGAACTATTAAAGACCGCTGGCTTGTTGGATGAAATCCTGCTCGACGGCCAATCGCTATACAAGAATCGCGCGAACTGGCGGACGCGACTGCGCTGGATGGAAGCGCTCGGCGAGAATGGATCGTTCGAACAAGCTGCCTGGATTTTGTTGTCTCGACAGATCAAAGAGCAGGGCATCCAACCCACCGCAGAGCGCTGGAAACTTTCGAACACTGAAGTTGATTCGATCACCTGGTTCGAAAACAACGTGATGACTTTGTCGCGAGCACACCAACTACCCTGGTCAGAAATCCAACCTTTGCTGATTCACAATGACGCAGCGGCGGCTACCGCATTGATGGCGATAGAATTTGGGAAAGACCACGAGGGGTTTCAGTTTTGCCAAACGCGGCTGCAGTGGCCAACGGAAAAACTGAATCCTGTGGCGTTGATTGATGGGCGGGATTTAAAGACCGCAGGGATCCAGCCAGGGCCCGTATTTTCGAAAATATTGAATCGTGTCCGAGCCGCTCAACTGGATGGCGAAATATCGACTAAAGAAGCAGCTATGAAAATAGCGCTTGAAATCGCTTCTGGGTAGACCTGAATCAACGACTATCGGCGTCCGGGGGATCGAATGATCTTTGCAAATTCACCCTGATCCAGCCAATTCAATTTACATTCGCCGCAGCTGTTGATGACCACGTTGCCCGGACCATAGTACGGGTGTGTGTACATGTATTGGTAACAAGCGGGGCAATTCATTCGCTCATCCAACTCTCGCGTCTTGATCAATTCTGGCTTGTCTTCGGGGCCTTTGTAATTGGCACGTAACCCAGTGACTAAAAAACCGAGCGATTCGCTGTCGAGTAGAAATCCCTTACATTGACTACAGGCGCAAACCTGCGTACCGTGAAATTCTGCGACGACAAGATTTGCGTCCGGGCAAACCGGACAAGTAAATTCCAGACTTTTGTCTGTAAGCTTGATGCCGTCATCATTAAAAATGATTAGTTTCGCTTCGTTCATGGCTTTGATTTGGCTAGGGGCTTTGAATATGAATCTATTCAAATCTAGCACGCAAATTCACTGCCAATTGCAGACAAGTCAGCAAAACGATTGGATTAACTGTTACAAACGGTATCAGCAACCCGCTGCATCGACGCCATGATGTTTGGCGATCACTTCCCAGGTTTCCTCAGGCGTTTCGGTATACTGAAACAGCTCAAGATGTTCATCGCGGATAACGCCTTCGTCGGCAAGGTACTGAAAGTCGATCATCTTGGTCCAATAGTCTTTGGAATACAGGATGACCGGAATCTCTTGAAGCTTTCCAGTCTGGCTGAGCGTAAGTGTCGTAAACAATTCGTCCAACGTCCCAAATCCACCAGGAAAGAAAACGATGGCTTTGGCCCGCAACAGAAAATGCATTTTTCGAATCGCGAAGTAATTGAATTGGAAACAGAGACCAGGCGTGATGTAAGCGTTAGGTTCCTGTTCAAACGGCAATTCAATATTCAGCCCGATGCTGCGAGCGCCTGCATCGTACGCACCACGATTAGCGGCTTCCATGATGCCAGGACCGCCGCCGGTGGTGATGATGAACTCGCCGTCATCCATGTTGCAGCTTTGTTGAGAAACAAGCTTCCCGAAATCTCGGCACTCTTCATAGTATCTTGATTTGGCCATCACGCGTTCTGCTCGAATCATCGCGCGCTTGGCTTTCGGATCGTCAGCGTCTTTCGCGGTCAAGGCATTTGCTTCGGCCATCATTGCTTCGGCTTCATCCCTGGGAGCGACCTGAGTTCCGCCAAAAACGACAACCGTCGAATTGACACCCGCTTCGTCCATCAACATTTCGGGTTTCAACAATTCAAGTTCGAGCCTTAGCGGACGCAAGTCTTCACGTTGCAAATAGTCAAAATCCAGATACGCCAGCCGGTAACTGGGGTGATCCATGATGTCTTTGAGACGCGATTGTATGTCTTGTTTATTCACTCAATATTCCTTTCCGCAGCAGCGGTTTCTCACCAATCCAATCCACATTGGTAACCTTTTACCAGCAGCCTGACAATACCTGTCTGCGTTTGCACAATAATCCGTACCACGATTCGGCAATGGATTACAAGTAACTGGACAGAGGACCGCCGCGCGCCGCAAGTGCATCGATTTTGGCCGTGACTTTCGGGTCTTCTATCAGCGGCGGCGCGTGGTGAGATTTGATACGAGCGTCGATCACCAAACTGCCTCGACAGCCCCAGTGTTTGTCAACGATTGACGACTGGATGCCAAAAATATCAACCGCAGGATTGCTGCGCGTAAACACGACCCATAGCAAGTTGTTCAATTGGGCCGCGCAAAATTTCGCATCATCGACAACAACGATTAGAGGGAACTGATTGATGGCATTTTCAGCATCAAAAGAATCGCAAAATTGTTCGATCGATTGACGATTGGAACCGCTTTCTGTTTTCCATTGCGGTCCCGAGATCGCTAACACGCCGGGCAAACAAACCGCCGGGCTTGTAAACGAATCGGGCAGACTCAAATGCGACGGCAATTCCGTTGGCAAGTTCCGGATTTGTGGTCCTGCAGCCGCAACGACCACTTTCGAGCCCTGGTTGAAACCGCTGCCTGAATAGTCGAGCGTATCGATCGTTGTTTGAGTTTGAAAATGAAGATCGCGCCTCCAATCGACTCGTTCAAGACAACGCACAAAAAATTGTTTGATATCGTTAATATCTAAATTTGGATCGCAGGATTCATCGATGATCCATAAGTATTTCGCCAGCGACATTTGCCCCTGTCCAAGAATCGCATTTGCTTGTGTCAAGATTTCCTGTGGGGCCGTTGTCGGTTGATAGGGAACATATCGTTCGCTTCCAATTGCCAGCAGCAACGGATGAACTCCTGAAGCATCGACGGCGTTGACCGCTTTGATACCCGGCAGAACCGTTGGGATGACCGGCCCGGTCAATTCATGAATCAATTCTCCAAAAACGGTATCTTCCTGCGGTGGACGGCCAACGACTGTAAACGGCCAAATCGCATTGTCGCGGCAATAGACTTTTTCAACGTTAAGGACTGGGAAATCATGCTGCAAACTGTAATACCCAAGATGATCGCCAAATGGCCCTTCTGGTAACTGTTGATTCGGGTCGATCGTGCCAACAATGCAAAAGTCAGCATCTGCGTAGATCGATGCGAACGGCTGGTTCCTGATCATTGGGATTCGGTGCCCGGCCAACGCACCTGCGAAAGTCAATTCCGACATCCCTTCTGGCAACGGCATTACGGCACCCACGGTCATCGCTGGATTTCCGCCGACAAAGATATTCACGCGAAACGGCTTACCCGCTTCAATCGCTTGACGATGCTGGACACCAATTCCGCGGTGGATCTGATAGTGGATCCCAACTTGCTGATCGCTTTGGTAGGAATTGCCAGAAAGTTGAACTCGATACATCCCCATGTTCGATTTGTTAGGACCGGGTTGGTTGACTTGTTCAGAATAAACCTGGGGCAAAGTCACAAACGGGCCGCCATCGTCCGGCCAGCTTTTCAAATAAGGAATATCGCTGATCCGAATTTCATTTTTCATTACCGCGCCGGAGCGAACCGATTTCGGTCGCATTTGCCAGGCGATAAAGGGGGCTTTCCAGTATTTCAACGGCGCCTTGAGTGCGGCTTCGGGTTGCACTTTCAATTCAATGGCACGCTGCACATTTTCAAACGTGTCGCGAAATATAAACCGCGCCCTTTCCAGCGTCCCAAACAAATTGGACACCATCGGAAAACGGCAATTGACCACATTGTCGAACAGCACCGCCGGTCCGCCAGAAGCATACACTCGCCGTTGAATTTCTGCGGCTTCTAAATTGGCATCGATTGGGTCCGATAAACGAACTAAATGCCCGTTCTTTTCCAAGTCAGCTACGCAATCGGCTAGGCTACGATATCCCATTCACATCCTCTTTCACCGGATCATAACCGCACGTGCCAGTTTGCGACAACCATCAGTTGCCAACCAAACGTGTCGAATATCCAAAACCGCTTGATGGACAATCCAGCTTCGGTTCCGCTTGGCTTGTCAGAGTCAGATAATTGTTGCATCATTTTTGACTTGCCGAAAATTTAACAGGAAAACACCATGCAAATCCAATCCAACTCTTCAAAACCTGAATCTATCGAGACAACAGCGGTTGTCATCGGTGCGTGGGCTGATCAACCGCTGGCCGGAACGGCAAAGTCTATCGACGATGCTTGTGAAGGACGAGTTACTCGATTGATCGAAGCTGGAGAGGTCGCAACGGAGGCCTTCAGCACGACTTGCTTGTACGCGTTGCCCGGCGTGAAGGCTGATGTTGTGGTCGTGGTTGGGCTGGGCGATGCGAACGAGCCCGATTCTGGATTGGCGTGGAAGGCGGCGGGAGCAGCGGCGCGGGTTCTGGCAACTCGACCAAGGAATTCCGTTGCGTTTTGCCTGGAAGTCGAGCCGGTGGAGTTGGCCGTGTGTGGCAGCATTACAGGCTGTGTCGGCCAGGATCTGTTTCGCGGCGAAAAGGAAACTCACCCGTTCGAATCGATACTTTGGCACGGGGTATCGGATGAACAAATTCAGCACGGTCAAATTCTTGGCCAAAGCATGAACCTGACTCGGCGAACGGTGAATCTTCCAGCCGGCGATATCTACCCCGAATCCTTTGCTGCTGAATGTCAGGCCGTCGTCGATCAATCCGATATGCAGATTGAAATCTGGGACGAAAAGAAACTCGCTCAAGAAAACTGTGGCGCGTTTTTGGCAGTCGCTCAAGGATCTGATAAACCTCCTCGACTGGTCATCATGAAGTATCACGGGACCGATAAGTCACAAACCCCAATCGCTTTAGTAGGCAAAGGGGTAACGTTTGATTCTGGCGGTTTGTCGCTCAAACCAAGTGCTTCGATGCTCGACATGAAGTGCGATATGACCGGTGCTGCAACGGTACTGGGAACCATGAACGCAATCGCTCAGCTCAAGTTGCCGGTAAATGTTTATGGACTGGTTGGCTTGGCGGAAAATATGGTCAGCGGCAACAGTTACAAACTTGGTGATGTATTGCGGTCGCGAAATGGAAAAACAATCGAGGTACACAACACCGACGCAGAAGGCCGCTTGGTTTTGGCGGATACGCTGGACGTGGCGGTTGGAATGGGCGTAGACAGGATCATTGACCTTGCGACACTGACAGGCGCCAGCATGGTCGCACTTGGTCGTGATACTTCGGCGGTGATGACCAACCACCCAGCGTTTTGCGAATCGCTGCTGGCGGCCTGCAACGACGTGGGCGAATCCGCATGGCAGTTACCCATGTTTTCGTTTTATTCGAAACATATCAAAAGCAAAGTTGCCGACATCAAAAACGTGGGCGATGCCCGCTGGGGTGGAGCGATCACCGCTGGCAAGTTTCTTGAAGAATTCGTTGGCGACGTGCCCTGGGTCCATATCGACATTGCCGGCCCCAGTTTCCAGGAACAGCCCAAGCCGTGGATCGACGCTGGCGCGAGCGGTTGCATGGTAAATGCTCTGGTCAATTACTTAACCAACCACCATCGCTAAACGTGCGATTTTCGCCCATCCGAAGTTTTATGCTTGATTTTGCGGACGACAGGCTGGATCATAACGCAATTGAAAACGTAGGATCAAATTATAAAAACCGATAGGCAGAATATGTATTTCAAACCATCCAGCAAATTTGTATTGGCAGCATTCGTTTTTTCGTTGGCCTGTACACTCGCCCATGCTCAAGAAGACTCGTTCAAGCCGATTGAGTTTGATTCTGCCGACGGCTTGAAAATCACTGCTGATTTGTACATGCAATCCGATGACAAATCGAAGCCGTTTATCGTATTGTGTCACCAAGCCGGTTGGTCGCGCGGAGAGTACCGTGAAATCGCACCGAAGTTAAACGAAATGGGATTCAATTGCATGGCGATTGACCAGCGATCGGGCGGCGGTGTCAACAGCGTGACCAACGAAACGGCCAAGCGTTCCAAGCAGCAAGACAAAGGAGGTACATACGTTGACGCTGAACCTGATATTGTGGCGGCCGTAAAATATGCAAAAGAGAATTACGCGGAAGGCAAATTGATTTTGTGGGGAAGCAGTTACAGTTCGGCACTGGTTCTCAGAATTGCCGGCGAGCATCCTGACATGATGGACGGAACCCTTTCGTTTGCTCCAGGAGAGTACTTTGACCAATTCGGAAAGCCTGGCGATTGGATTGCACAATCGGTCAGCAAAGCCAAGTGCCCAATCTTTATCACTTCTGCAAAAAATGAATACGGCCAATGGAAAAATATCTTTGCAGCGATTAAAGCCGATGGGAAAACGAAATTCCTTCCGGACTCAAAAGGCAACCATGGTTCGCGTGCGTTGTGGGCAAGATTCAACGACAGTGGTGAATACTGGACAGCCACAGAAAGTTTTCTGAAGCAATTTCAGTAAACGTTCTGGAACTAATCAGTATTTTCACTGCTAGTTTTCGAAATCTTTAAGTAATTCATCCAGCTTGGCTCGATCGAATACATTGCCTCGCAAAATCACCGCCTCGATGTTTTGCGTTTGGGAAATATCGTCCAGTGGATTGGCGTTGAGGAGCACAATGTCGGCAACTTTTCCGACCGCGATCGAACCCATTGTCTCTGATTTCTTTTGAAAGACTGCTGCGTTAATCGTGGCAGTCTTAAGTGCATCGGCGGGGCTCAAACCAGCCTTCACCATTAACTCCAATTCCGTATGTAAACTAAATCCAGGCAGACAGAAGGGATTCAATACGTCGGTTCCAGCGATAATCGGAACGCCTGCTTTGTGCATCTGACCCAGAATTTGCAACGTTTTTTGAAATCGCTTTCTTTCAAACTGGACTTCATCTTCTGACTGTTTGCGGCGAGGCTGCTTGGGCGCGATGAAGCTTCGCAGGCCTTTGTTAATGTATTTCAGGTTTGGGTTGTTCTGGATTTCTGGCTCGGTCAAATAGGCTATGTTCCGTAACACGGTCAGGGTAGGGCACTGCCAGGTTCGATTTTTCTTTAGCGCGCCAAATAAAGCAGCGGCGATCTTCTCATCGTACGTATCAAATGCACGCTGCATAATCTCGGGAGCATCACCTGAAAACAGGGAGCGAACTTCGCCTTCATTCTGCTCGACGAAATCAGCGCGAATTTTACGAAGCTCTTCGGCTCGACTGCTGCACGACAGCAGAACATCATACATGTGCTCCATACTTCGTTGGCCAGCATCTGATGCTTCGACGATTGTCACCATGCTGGGCACATGACCGTCAAACGGCAGATTTTCCTGTTTGCATTTTTCCGCAATGGCAAAGTAGGCATCACGTGGTAACAAAGAATAGACTTTCGCGAAATCTGCTTTGCCTGCTATCGCTTTCGTCACAGCTTCAATTCCCGACTCTTTATCCGAAGCGACGATCGAGCCCGGCCAAATCGGTTTGGGTCCATCGATAATCGCACTGGCGATCATCATCCTGGGCCCCAGTTTTTCACCGGAGCCAAACTGCTTACGCCAATTGTGATGCATTGGCAGGCCCCACATCATTCGTACACCAACAACGCCATTGATCGGAAACAGCGCCATATCATTGAGCCCGTATGCATGGATGTGCATGTCCCACAATCCAGGGATCGCAAATTTGCCTTTCCCATCGATCGAAACATCGATTGCGATGTCAGGTTTTTCAGATTCCGCTCCAACAAATTCGATGATTCCGTCCTTCAACACAATGGTTTGACCGGGGGTCGGTTTTCCATTTTCGACGTCAATGACGGTGACGTTTGAAACAACGACAACTTTCGAATCTGATTCCTGTGCAGCTGTGACCGCGACTGAGGGAAACGTCATCGCAAGCAGCAGCATAAGGATATTTTTTCGCATTCTAATTTCTGCCAAAGTCAAAGAACGATTTAGTCAGAACCAAACCTTTGAGCGATGATATCAGATTTGCGCCTTGATGTTGATTATGCAATGGAATTGGAGGCTATCAGAATTTTCGGCCTAAACTGGATCAAGCGGATTTATAACGAGTTCGAATTCAAATATTTGCTAAACGGCGGCAACCAGCTAAATTAGCTGTTGGCGGTTGTTAGCCACTCACCAATTCACAAAGAAAACCCAACGGAATTGAATTGATGTCCCAACGCGTTTTACTGTTGCTGCTTTTCTTAGCCGCGCTCGTTCCAAACAATCTATCTGCACAGCGAAAAAAATCTCCGGTGCTAAAAATTGGCGACATCATTCAATATCACAGTCACGCAAATAATGAGCCGAGGCTTGGGCTCGTGATCAAGTTGGGTCCCTTACTAGAGGTAGAAACGAATTCAAAGTCGGGATTACTCGACATTGAACGTATTCATACTGCCGCGAGTGAATTCACGATTGTTGATCGTTTAGGCCAACCCGCCAAACAAGAAGCTCGCACGTGGCAGTCGAGTGATGGCAAATTTAAAATCAAAGCCAAAATGTTGCGCGTCGAAGGAGACAAGGTTCGATTGGAGAAAGCCAATGGAAAAACGCTTGCTGTTTCGATCGACCAACTCAGCGAAGCAGACCGCAGCTATATCAACAATGGCGGCAAGAGCGCATCGAAGACAAGCGAAAACCCTTTTGATGTTGAAGAAACTGACGACGTGCCAGATGAACTCAGACGCCTGATTGAACGCCGTCAACAGCTGATGCAATTGCAAACCAAACACGAACGTTTGGCAAAACTACATCCGAATATGTTGATCGGCGACATCATCGTACATAAAGATTTTTTCAAGGGTCAGAAGTATGCAATTATTACCTCGCTGGGAATGCGAACGACCGTTGAATCGGTCGACGAAAATGGAGAGTTGGACGAGGGCACGTTCAGGCCTCGTGAACAATGGTGGTACGTGGATCGGGAACTGGTCGCTGTTCCAATGGCTCAACGCACATGGAATTCGGCAGGCGGCGCCTTCAGCATCGAAGCAACCTTGATTGATATTAAAGGCGAAGATTTGTTGGTTCTAAAAAAACGCGACGGCAAAACGTCAAAAGTGCCTTTGGCGAAACTTAGCAGCGTCGACAAGAATTACGTCGCGCGTACGCGATCCAAGCTGAACGTTCGCAACGATGAACAATTGATTCGAGAGCGTGAATCGTACGGCAGCGAATTGAATACGTTGTTGGCTCGCAGAAGTCAGTTGATCCAGCGGGAATCAGCAAACCTTGTTGCTTCAAAAGAAGCGTCAAAAATGAGGACCATTGGGCTCAACGTCAAACCTATCCAATTGACCGCCAAAGAATTGAAACCCGAAGGGCTCGGGGATGAATTGTTTACGATGAAATTTGCCATCCGAGCGCCAGACAATGCGGGTGTCGACGGTATTCGTTACGCCAAACAATCGGGCTATGTCGCATTGGCCGCTGGCAGCCCGTTCCGTGGGCGACCGACGTTAGCCGTGGTCAATGTAAACAATCGGCAAGTCGTCACTAACGTGGATTCCGACGAACTGGGCGAAGATGGAGAAGTCATTGCATTGTCTCCGTCAGGCGAAACGCTGGTCGTAGCAAGTGAAGCAGGGTTGCGAAACAAACAGCTTGAATTGTGGAAATTCAAAACGGGACAACTGGTTCGCAAAAGCGTTGTGTCCTACGAATCGTCTTCGACACCAACAGCGCATCTGTTCAGCGACGACAATGGCATTGTAAAAAACTCCAATGGAGTTATCGAATTTTATGACGTTTCAGATCGGTTCATTCCAACCCATCAAGTTCGGGCAGGCAAAAGAAGTCGATTCCAGGTTTCTGAAGATCAAAAACATTTGATGCTATATTCGGCCGAATCATCGTCATTTCATGTCATCGACGTTAATCAGAAAAAATGTGTCGGCGGAATGAACTTTCCAGAATCCAGTTCCCGGTTTGGATATGGCCAATTTGCTGAAGTCAATGGCGACGGAAAGACCATTACTTTTCTGAATCAGTCGCGGCTGTCGATTTTCGATATCGCCACCAGAAAAATTGTTTCGCAACACGAGTTGCCAAGCCGATCGTCAAGATTCCTGGGTTCCCGGACAGGGTTTTTGAATCTTCGAAACGATGTTGTTGCCGTTTCAAATACCATTTTTGATTTGGACTTAGGTGTAGAAATAGGCTCGATCGGCCGTGGCTCTTCATTTGGCGGAAGCAAAACCTACGCCGACGGTTCTCGGGTGATGGGCGACTTAGACGATAGTCGCTCTGCATCGAGCAACCAAGGTGGAGCCAGCCTTGGAGCCACTGATTTCACGCAGATTGGCAAGCGCAAAGACAAGTACGTCACACAATCCGCAAGTGTAATGGTTCAGCGTTTGCCGATTGACAACGTCCTTGCGCATGCCGATTCCTTAAACGAATCAGATATTCTGGTATTTGGGCGCGGCGATACATTGCAACTTGAATTCGACTTGGGCCGAGAGAAGTATGTTGAGAAAAACCTGCGAGCCAAGATCAAAGCTATCATGGACCAAGGAGGCGTAGAGATCGTTGACAAAAGCGATTTTGTGATGACTTTCACGTATGACACGGGTAAGAAACAAACGCGAAAATATCAGATTGTAGGCGGCATGAAGCCATACGAGCGCACCGTTTCGGTAACTCCCAAAACATGTTCAGCCATTTTGACTTATCGCGATGAACGGATTTGGGGACGCGGCGATTCGGTCAGCCTTGGTCATCCGTTTTCTGAGGAACAACTGGACAATACGATTTCAGAGTCCAAGTCATTTTCCGCCCGTCTGCTATTGGATTTTGAGTATCCCGATAAGTGGCGCGGATTACTTCCGAGCAAAAGAAAAGAATTTCAGTGGCAGTAATGAAACGAATCAATCGATGGGAAACGCCTTCCATAGCGTTTCACCCGAACACCTTCCTATTCTCTTAGTCTGCATTCTGGTTGCGGTAAATCCGAGCAAGGGATATACATACCCGTCGATTCGATATGGTGTTTCTCCGTGTTGTTAGCTAAGAAAAGCAACAACCAATTCGTGTGAATTCGAAACGGCCCCGCCGCTGAATGTGCTGCACTTTCCTGCAAGACCATTGCCATGTTGAACTGGGTAAGGCAGTCTGCGCGTGCGGAGTTTTTACATTACTTTCAAATCGCCCATTGTTGGAGTAACCATTAACCGCCAAGGTTTTACTTTAGTCGAGTTGTTGGTTGTTATCGGCATCATAACCGTTGTGCTTGCATTTACGCTTCCGGCCATTCAGGAAGCACGTGAAAGCGCGCGCCGAGTGAATTGCGCTAATCATCTCCGCCAAATTGGTATCGCCTTAAATCATTATCATTCCGTAATGAATGCTTATCCGGTTGGCTGCGTCGAATGGCGAGGACCAAACCCGGAGAATCGGCAATTGGCTTGGAGTGCATTTTTGCTTCCTTACATCGAACAACACGGTCTGTTTGACAACCTTAATCTCCAGCTACCATTTGATGACCCTGCCAATGCGATGGCGGCAAAACGGTCTGTCCAATTGTATCGTTGTCCTTCGGGCAAACGAAGACAAGGGCCTGGCGATCGAGCACTCATAGATTACGGTGGAATTTTCGGTGAACGAATTGTCAGCCCAAACAATCCACCCAAAGGTGTCATGCTAATTGACCAGTCAGTTCGAAATTCTGAGATTGTCGATGGCTTATCCAACACACTTATTGTTGCCGAAGACAGCAAATCGACCGATGGAGAGTGGATCAATGGAAACAATATCTTTGATCAAGCATTCGCAATCAACTCTGGCCCCGATTTTGAAAACGATATCAGGAGCGACCATCGACTGGGAGCAAATGCCTGTCTGTGCGATGGATCGGTAATGTTCTTAAGCAATTCAACAGATTTGAAACTATTGGCATCCTTTTGTACTAAAGCAGAATTTGAAATACATGATTAGATTTACACCAATAAAATTAACACTAGCCGCATTGGTTGCCTTCATCCTTTTGTGGTCAACGTCGACATACACAACAGCTCAAGTAGTAATAGATTTTGACGAATTGAATCCGCCAAACCAAACAAGCAATGGACAGTTTTTTGATGGCTACGGCGCAGACGCGTCCTTTGGAAGCTGGGCAAGTCAAAAAGTTGTGTTCAATACAGCGATGTTTGGTCCCGGCTTTAGTTATTCCAACGTAAATGATGTGACTACGCCGGGATTCCAAAATCAGTGGGCTGCGATTACAGGGGTCGACGTTAGTGGCATGGGAAACTACGCCCTGGCAAATTCATTTGCCGAAGACGGTGCGTTCATTAATTTACCGGATGATTGGCGAGCGGACTCGATGTTGGTTACCAACACAACATTTGCTTTCCTTTCAATGCAAAACGGAGATGAATTTGCCAAGCAATTTGGCGGCGATGACGGAAATGATCCAGATTTTTTCAAAGTGACATTTCGAGGATTCGATGAGGAAAACACTCAAGGCAATATCACAGGCGAAGTCGATTTTTATCTGGCTGACTTTCGATTTTCAGACAATTCCAAAGACTTCATCGTAGATACCTGGGTTTTTGTAGACCTGACAGAATTAGAGTCGGCAAAGTCGATTGGATTTTCATTCGACAGTAGTGACATCGGCTATTTCGGAATCAACACACCGGTGTATGTCGCCTTTGACGAGCTTGTGATAACCCCAGCTACCTTATCGGGAGACGTCAATTTGGATGGCGTTGTTGACCTGTTAGATGTAGGGCCGTTTGTTGAATTGCTTTCCCGCCAGACATTCCAGGCAGAAGCAGACATTAATCAGGATGGCTGCGTGAACTTGCTCGATGTTGCACCTTTTGTGGAAATTCTCGCCGGTTAAATTCGGGCGCACGCTCGATAACAACATGAGCAACCAGTACGTTCACGAACAAACATCAAATTTCAACTTTGTGAACCTGCCCCTGAATGGGTGCGGCAGATTGAAACTATCAGCACGATGGTCGCCAGCCATTGAAACGTGCTGGCCCAAAGATAAATGCGATGCAGATTGTAAAACCTGAGCGGCTCTTTTACTAAAAAGTGGCTCGGTTCAAGCAACTGATCCATTTGAGGATGTAAACCAATCAGGGCAATCAAAGCTATCGCATAGATTGACAATGCTGACCAGTACAGAATGTTTTGACGGCGTGTGCGATGTTTCCAGCCCGCAATCGCCTCCCAAAACAAAAGAAGCCCCGAAACTCCGCTGGCAAGGTTTAATATATCGGTCGCACGCTGTGTAACGAAGCCTTGAGAAGTTGCATCGAATACGTCGCTGCCGATGGGCACCACGATACCCGCATAAAATGAAAATCCGCCAAACGAAAATGCAATTGAAAGAAAAAGCGCGACGCGCCGAATCGTTGCCATCATCCCATTCGCTCGAAGAACATTTTACGATTGAAAATTCAGGATAGGTTATATCGTAAGCGGCTACGTTTGGTGTTGGATTTTATTCCGTTAAGGGTACGTTGAGGGTACGTTGAGGATGTCGAACTTGATGGTTCGGTCGCCTCGGATTGAGTTTCCGAGGCTTCTTCAGTTCCTTCGC
>CAYONX010000036.1:19580-43954 GCA_964405425.1 uncultured Pirellulaceae bacterium
CTTCGCCTTCCTCTGCTACTTCAACTTCTTCAAATCCGAAATCCTTGCCTTTGTCCACAGCCGGAATACCTTCGGCCATCCATTTTGGTAATGGACCATCCATCAGGTAGTGATCAAAAAACTGCTGCATTCGTTTGGCAAAGTCCAGACGATTTTCACGGCCCATGACCCAATGCGGATCGCCGTTGTAGTTCAACAGCCAAGCTGGCTTCTCCAATCGACGCATCGCAACAAACATCTCGATGCCCTGATACCAGGGAACCGCTCCATCTTCGTCGTTGTGCAAAATTAACAATGGCGTATTAATCTTGTCGACAAAAAAGAGCGGTGAATTCGCAATGTATTTTTCGCGGGCGTTCCAAAGCGTACCACCGATTCGGCTTTGAGTCTTTTCGTACTGGAACATGCGACTCAAACCTGAACCCCAGCGAATGCCGCCATAGGCACTGGTCATATTGCTGACGGGTGCTCCAGATTCCGCACAGGCGAACATATCCGTCTGGGTCACCAGGTATGCGGTTTGGTATCCGCCCCAGCTGTGCCCCTGGGTGCCAATTCGTTTTTCGTCGATGAACCCCATGTCAACGACGTGCTTTACGCCGGGCAAGACGGCATTGGCAGCACTGGGCCCCGGTTCACCGGTCTTATACGGGATATCCGGAACGAAGACGACGTAACCACGACTGACGTAGAAACTGAAGTTGATTATCGAACGTCCGGCCGCTGGCACATAGTACCGATGCAGGTTGTCAGAATTTCGCTCATAGAAATAAACCATCAAAGGATACTTTTTGTCCTCATCAAATCCATCAGGCTTATACAACAAGCCGGACAATTCTTGACCGTCGTCTGCCGTCCAATTTGTCAGCTCAACGCTACCCCACGAATACTCCTGTTGCTGTGGATTCGATTTGCTGATTCGTTCGATCGATTCGAACTTCATGTCCGATGCCCAAATATCGGGGAAGCGACGAAAGGTGCTGCGGGTAAAAAGAACTCGGTCGGATGCTTGAGCCTTGACGAAACCGCCCAGGCTTTCCGGCAACATCAAACTTTTTTGCAGTGGCGATTGCATTTCTTCAGATTCATCGTCGCCGTCATCCGCCCCCTCTTCATTTTTTACCGTGCGATAGCGATAGAACCCGCTGTCTTTGTTTTTCTCGTTGAATGCTGCCAGGAACATATCATCTCGATCAACGAACCTGGCTTCGCGATCCAGTCGCTGGTACCGGAAGCGGATCGTTTGCTCTCGGCCCATCGATTGAGTAACACAAACCGGTTCCGCCTGGCCACTTGGATCCAATTCCCAAATGTCGTAGCGATCATAGACCAACACCGAATCATCGTTGGCCGTCCAGCCGGCGATGCCGTACGCACGTGGATCCGACGGTGTATCATGCAGCTGATTCCAAAACGGAAATTCAATCGATTGGGTCAAATTGATTTTTTCGGCGCCAATTTTTGTAGACACTACAAACCAGTTGCGTGAATCGGTGTCCCACCAGATCGCAAACTTTCCGTCTGGTGAAAGTTGCGGGCGATTGCGAATACGCTCGAGCATCATTTCGCTTTTTCCAGTTTTCACGTCTATCAGATAGACATCGCGAAAACCGGGCATGTCCCAGGAGATTGTTTTTCGATACTTGATATCAGAAATACCCAGCGTCGAACCAGAATCTCGTTTTGGGTCGACCGCGACATCAGGAATATCTTGAGTCGCCAATTGAACCAGCTTACGAGTTCTCAAATTGTACGTAGCGATGTAGCTGCGACGACGTTCTTCTTCAGCCTGTAAAAGTTGCTGTGGCTGTAACATCGGGTCTTGCCAGTGCCACAAATCCAGCTTGGCTTTTGGCTCGTCATCATCCTTTTCATCTTCGTCCTGATTCACGTCTTCGGGTTTCGGAGCTGTGTAGAAAAACAGGTAGCGATCGTATTCATCAAAATACGGTGCTGCGGTGGAAGACACCCACCAATCTTCAGGGATCCCGGCATCGCCTTCGTGCGCGATCTTGTCGGCTTGCTTCTTTCCTTTTCGACCCAAGTACAGGGACCAGCTTGAATCTTTCGATTCGTAGTCGTCGCGGTCAGTCACAAACGCCAGCCGTTTACCTTTGACATCGAAAACAAGATTTCGATAGTTGCCCAATCCTGACGCGACCTGCACCTGCTTTTTAGATGAAAGATCGACCCAGAAAACTCCATCCTGATCGCCATCGGTTTTGTTGGACGTCGCAAACGCCAGATTCGATCCAGTTTGATCGAAGCGATAAGAAACGACATGAGGATATCGCAGCTCAAGCCCCGACGACAAATCCTTCAGAATCAAAGTCGTGCCATCTGGCTTCTCTTTCTCTGGTTTGTCCTTTTTGCTTTTGTCTTTTTTATCTTTTCCGCCTTCGGCTTGTTTCTCTTTCTCTTCTTCCCCGGCCTTCGTCTTTGCTTTGGTTGCCGACTTTTTCTTTTGGGATTTTTTTGTTGGCCGCGTTAGGCCTTCGGGCGTAACTTCGAATTTCTCCATCTCATCGGCCTGTTTGGTTTCCACATTGGATTCCGTTTCAGGCGCCTTCAACAATATCGCAATCCAACCACCATTCTTTTCAGGCATCGCAAACGAATTGACATTTTGCATGGTCGTTTGAGCACCCGTTTCCAAATTCAGCAACTCGAATTTTTCTTGTGGCAATTCATCCTTTGGCTTTTTTTCTTTCTTCAGCTTTTTGATCAGTTCTTTATCAGGCACAATTCGATAGGCAACGTACTTCCGGTCGGCTGACATTCTGCCGCCGGTCGCATTGTTGATGGAGTATTCCTTGCGAGACGTCAGACTTCGAATGACCAGGGTGTTGTTATCTTTGCCGTCGCGCAAAGTGTACATCGCCCAGCTGCCATCATCGCTGATCGTGGTTCCAGTGATCGCATTCCATCGATCGTAGTCTTCGTGTTCCAGCGGACGTTTATCCTCGTTGGCAACAGTGAACGTCAGTGACGTTGTTAAGAAGACTAAAAAGAGTCCAAAACTGAAAAATCGATTTGTCATGATAATTTGCTAATTCATTCTTAGTCGTCGATTCAAAGACACGGATGCAGATTCATTCTGCTCCAACAGGTCCACATGTTTCTCAATATTCTAAACTAGTTGGCAGACGGCGATCCGCCAACAAACACTGCTCAATTTCTACGTTATGGCACGAATTAGAATCGGCCCGATTCGAGATACTTGTGCGAAAGCTCACCCACGCGTCGAATCCACGGCATGACCCCGTGGCCAGTATTGACGATCGTAAAGTCGTTCATTCCTGGCAACAGCGTTCGCGAAGTCTCGATGACGCGATCTTTTTGGGCCGCCACAACTCCGAAATCGACGTCTTGCAGCGGAGGAAGCTGATTGACAAAACTGTCGCGGTCGTCGGACAGCTCGACCAATGTTTTCGAGTACCAGCCCAACCAGGGCGATAGTTTTCTGGCGGCAAACGAACCTTGGTTGGGAGGAGCCAACATCACCAGGCGCCCGAAATTTTCTGGCACATCTGCTGCCAAAGCACACCGGGCAACAATGCAGCCCATGCTATGCGCGACCACATGCAATCGCTGACGACCGTTGATGGATGCCAGCTTCAAACGATTTGCAAGGGACCGGCCATGGTGTTCAATTGTTTTGCGTGTGCTCGGATAGCCCCAGTTAATAACGTCGTATCCAAACCATCGCAGCCGCTGAGCAATCGGCCACATATCCAGCCGATTCGAAGCCAGCCCATGAACGACCACAACTGTCGCAGTCGTCGATTCGATGCGTTGACCATAGGAGGTGCCACTTATAGCCGAATTGGGAAGCTTGGTTTTCAACTGGTTCATGTTTGACTTGGCCTGAAAGAGATTTCAGAACCGATCGCAGACCACCATCGATAACCGACAATACTAAAAAAGCCCGGATATAAATTCCGGGCTCGTTGGATATTTCAATTTCAGATCGAATTAACGGTTTTTCTGAACGCTCGTATCATCGATCGATTTGGTTGCTGGCCGCTTGCGCTTCTTGCGAAGCTCATTGTTGATGTTCAGCAATTCTTCAACAGTCATGATTTGATCGCCGTTGCTGTCGATTCTGTCTAACATCGCCAACATTGAATCCGGCATTTCTTCGATTTCAAGTTGGCGGTTGCCATTCTTGTCGTACATCTTCAATAACTTGCGAACAAAATGCCGAACGGTAACGCCCAACTGACGACCGTCTTTACCAGATTCGGTGCGGGCGTTAACGTTTACAAATTTTGAACTCGCATGCATTTCTTTGCGAGAGATAACTCCGTCGGAGTCATCATCCAAAGCCGCCAACGATTGAGCGGCATTCTTAAGTTCGATGGCAGAGATCTGACCGTCTTTGTCCAGGTCGAGTGCCAGAATGATCGGCGAAGTTGATTCCGCACCACCGCGTGTACAGCACGCACACGAAATAGCATCACCTTTGATCATTGTTTTGGTCTGGTCTTGTTTTTTAGTCTGGTCTTGATTTGACTGAGCCATGACCGTTGATGAACTGCAAACCAATGCCAGCGCAATAAACAATATCTTGTTCATAAGAATGTTCTCTAAGTAGAAACCTTTGACAGCGCGTACACGTCTGCCACATTTGCCTAAAAAATCATTATACCCACCTGTAAGTGTCGATTCCGGAGATTTTTTGGGAATTTCGACGGATCAGGCCTGCTAACTGCCCGGTTTTTGCGCCTCAGCCAGCAACCGGTTTCGAAAATCGATCAGCACTCTGGCGGTCGCTCCCCAGACCTGATTTTCACCGATTTGAAAATAGGCAGCCCGGTCTGGCATGTTCTGCCCTTTAATTGGGCCAAATTCCAGCGAATCGGGTGCCAGCAACCATTTGACATCAGCTTCGATCAATGCAGCCACTTCGGACGCTTGGATGCGGAAATTCGGTGATTCGTGGTGCCAGCCGACAAACGGGTGGACCGTAAAATCAGACGGTGGAATGTAAACCGATTCGAGCGACCCAATAATTTCGATCGATTCTGGATGGATCCCAATCTCTTCCTGCGATTCCCGGATCGCAGTCTGTTGAAGCGACTCATTGTTCTCGCAACTGCCGCCCGGCAACGAAATCTGTCCCGGATGGTCGCGCAAGTCATCACGACGCCTGGTCAGCACAAAACTAAGTTGCTGCCTATGACACTTGGGATACAGCAACAACATCACCGCTCCAACGCGTCCTTCTCCACGCAAATGACTCGGGCGCTTGCGTGGACGATTCAGAAGCGGATCATCACTTTTGCTTGGCGTGTAATCCGAACTCGAAATCGCCTGACGAATTGCCGAAATATCAATTTTCAAAATTAGTTATTTCTTTTGCGTAAGAATTTTTGACTGAATTGCGTCGAACATGACATTGCGGTATCAACAACTGAACGCCAGAATTACGGACAAGTGCCATGGTGGACACACTATAATTCAAAGCACAAATTCAATTTTGATGATAATTTGCGATTGATAATATAAATGGCAACCTCAGAACCGAAGAAAACGAAACGACCTAACAAAAAGCGTGGTGGATATTTCGCTACGGTTCCGCCGCAAGAAATTCTTCCGATCGTTAATAGCCGATTTGAATCGAGTGTCCGCGGCATTTTTGTTATCGGTGACGTCACCGGCTTGCCATTGGTGAAAGTGGCTGCCAACCAAGGCCGTGAAGTCATCGAAAAAATGGAACGGTCACGTTTGTTCCAAAATTCAAACGATGAAGACGAACGCCTGGATTTGGTAATTGTCGGCGGCGGTCCGGCTGGAATTTCTGCTGCGATCGAATGCGAAAAACGCAATTTGAAGTACGTCATCCTGGAACGCACGGAACTGGCTAATACCGTTCGCACATTTCCGCTGGGCAAGAAAGTCTACGCCGAACCTCAGTCGATCAAAAACATTAGCGAATTGGATGTCGACACTGATTTAGACCGTGACGATTTTCTAAAAATCGTTGAACAAGCGGTTGCCGACCGAAAGCTCAAATTCAAAACGGGCACCGACGTTGTCAAAATTGTCAAACGCGAAGACCGACATTTTGAAGTCAAAACCAAAGACGAGAAAGTGTTTCCCGCGCGACAGGTACTGATTGCGATCGGCCGCCAGGGACAACCGCGAAAACTAAATATTCCTGGTTGCGATGATTGCAAAAAAGTTACTTACCGATTGCACACCAAAGAAGATTACAACAATGAAGATGTATTGATTATCGGCGGAGGCAATTCGGCGATCGAAGCTGCGTTGATGTTAAAGGACCATAACCGGGTAACACTTGGCTACCGAGGCGAAGATTTCTTTCGCGCTAAAGAAGAAAACCGACGCCTGCTGGACGACGCAATCAGCAAAGGTGAAATCACAGCATTGCTGAAGAGCAATATCAAAGAAAGTCGTGAAAGCGAAGTCGATCTGGATGTCGACGGTGAAATCCAAACGATTAAAAACGACAAAGTGATCGTTTTGATTGGGCAATTGCCACCGGTCGAATTCCTGATGGATACCGGAATGGAACTCGATGGCGTTTGGACCGGCAAGCGGCTGATTTGGTCAATCATCGGGTTGGCGGTCGGAGTATTTTTGTATTTTGGCGCAAAGAATTTTGTGCTGCACCCTGACGATGCAAGCGGCAAGGCTCTTATCGACGGGTTTATGTCGTTTGCGAAAGCAGAAAACTCGATACTGTGGGACTGGATCTTGTTAAAGACCGTTCCATTGATCGCATTGCTGACTTTCGGCGCGTGTATGGTTCAATATTTAATGTCCGGACCGGGCAAGAACCCGCCGTTTCGTGTTCCGATGGCCAAACCGATTCTTACCGTGTGCGGTTTTTTGATTCTGCTTGGCATGATCGGACCCAGCTGGTTTACGCTGGAAAAAACCGAAGCTGGCGATGGGCCTTACTTCCTGGATTTTGCTGTCAAACTGTTTGGCGAGCACTACGGGGTCTCGGATGCCTACGATGCGGTCACAATCGACGAAAGCTTGTTGCTTGACGGAAAGGGTGGGTATGGATTCGCACCCGGGAAAGGGAAGGGCGGACGTTTCTTTTCGAATCTGTCGGGAGTGTATTATCTGTGCTATTTCAGCTTGATCGCCATCTTTGGAATCTATTGGGCCATTAAAGCAAAAAGCAAAATCATTTGGCGACGCAATCTGTCGATTATTTTTTGCCAGTGGACTTTGTGGTGGGGCATTCCAACGTTTTTGGTCGTGTTGTTTGGCCGGAACGCGTGGTCACCACTTTTGATTAAATCGATCAATGCATGGCCGTTGAACATGACTGCGTTTCAGGTCAACCCTGCCGCACAGCCGGGTGATCCGGATTGGTGGTATATCGTTGGTGTGATTGGAGTTTTATGGGCAGTCGTTTTGACGTTCATTATCATTCCGCTGTTCACAATCCGCTTTGGTAAAATCTATTGTTCGTACATTTGCTCGTGTGGAGCATTGGCTGAAACGGTTGGCAATGGTTTTCGCCATCGTGGTCCTAAAGGCGATTGGCCGCGGCGATTGGAGAAATTCGGATTTGTATTTATCGTTTTGGCAACCATTGCCACGATCGCTGATTTGTTTGGTTGGAATCCATTGCTGTGGGGCAGTGGCGATGCAGCCGTTCATCTGGATTTGTTTGGAAGATATAACGTATGGGTCGGAACGTTCCTTGCGGGCGCACTTGCGATTGGACTGTATCCGTTTCTGGGTCAGCGGATTTGGTGCCGAATGTGGTGCCCGCTGGCGTTCTGGATGAATTTCTGGGGCCGTTGGTCGAAATTCAAGATTACACCTGAAAAAGGCAAATGCATTGACTGCAATGTTTGTAACCAATATTGCCAAATGGGCATCGATATAAAATCAAGAGCGCTAAAAGGCGAACCGATTACGCTGGTCGATACGCCATGTGTTGGCTGTGCTGAATGTGTAGTTCGCTGTCCGATGGAAATATTGCATCTTGGTGATGCGCCCAAGGGCTTGGTAAAACTGGAAGCTTCAAAGTCTTAATTCACACTTAAAGAATTTCATGAGTAATCCTAAAGAATATTACGGTGGGTTTTTCTGGCTGGCGGCAGTCTCGATGATCGTTCCGCTGTTTGTGGCCTATAAAGCAATCGACAAAGTTACCCCGACATCCAAACCGCCCATCAACGTCGATGCCAGTGGTGTTGATAATGCCGTATGGGATTATCTTCTGAAGAATTATGTTGCCGGTGGGCTGGTCGATTACAACGGCATCAAAAAAGACTACCTGTTTTATGAATACATTCGCCAATTGGGTAACGCCAATCCGGATGCATTACCGTCGGATGCCCATCGTTTGGCACTTTCCTGTAACGCCTATAACGCGTTTGTCATTAACGGAGTCATCACGCACAAAAAACCTGCCAAGGTCAATGAATTCGTGATCGATGATGTCGATTTCTTTAATTTGAAGGAGCATATTTTCGCGGGCAAGACGGTCAGCCTGAACGAAATGGAACACAAAATGATTCGTCCTACGTTCAAAGATCCACGAGTTCACGTTGCTCTGGTTTGTGCCGCTCGCAGTTGTCCAGCATTGCGGCCGGAAGCTTACACGGGTGAACGCATCGAAATCCAACTACAGGATCAATGCGTCGGATTCGCAAACAACAAGAATTATGTTGATTTCAATTCCGAGACTGGTGAATTGCAACTTAGCCCAATCCTGAATTGGTACGGCGACGACTGGAACGAAAAATTCACCGAAGGTAGCTACCTGCAATGGATTGCCGGCTTGGTGGATTCGAGCGATTTGAAATCGAAGGTCGAAGGTGCGATTTCCGGAGATATTAAAAGTTCTTTCTTCAAATATGACTGGGCATTAAATTCACAATCCGAGCCAGGTGCAAGTGCCGGTGGTGGCAAATCGGCCAGCTTCGGTTCGGGTACGATTCCAGACGAATAGACTGGCTCCCGCTATCACCCCTGGTGCGCAAATCATTTAAAGAGAAATATATTGCCCCACATTGAAGCTCGCCAGCATTTGGAAGCAAGATAGCGGATGAGAGCTTCAGCGGCTGTCAAGGGTGTCCTTTTACGTGACGCGTTAGACAAAGATGGATTTTGGTTGTTGATTGTTTGGATCCGTCAAGTCCGTTAGGCGATATTTTTCTTGGTAAAAAAATTTTTAAACTCGCTCAAGTATTCTTTTTTTATTTCTCACTTGATATCCAGCCAGTGACGCGCGTAAGATTTTCATTGCAGGGGATCTTCAGTTGTGCGGAAAAGCGTCCGCGTCTCTAACTTCAAACGAAATTTGCGATGAAATGTCAAAAGTGTGAAAAGCCGGCTACGTTTCACATCACCGATTTATCAGGTGACGAAGTTCTAGCGCTGCACCTATGTCCCGATTGTGCCAAAGCCTATCTGCAACCAGAAGATGCGGAAGCCGATCCAGTGGCCCCGACTACGGTGGGCTTTCTGCAACAACAACTCAAGCTGGAACAGACAGCTGAAGACTTAAAAGAGTTGGATTCGAAAGAGTGCCCCATTTGTGGTATCACCTTTTTTGAGTTTCGACAAAACGGACGCTTGGGTTGCCCCCATGACTACGAATATTTCGGCAGCGAGCTTGAGCCGTTGCTGTTGAATGTTCATGGCGGACAACAGCATGTTGGCAAACAGCCCAAGCGCGGCTGCGATGATACTGAACAACGGACTCAGATTATCCGCATGCGGCGAGAAATGAAGGAAGCGATTGAAGCCGAAAATTACGAGCGTGCATCTGAATTGCGCGACCAGATCAGCTCCATTGAAGGAGAAAGCAGTTGATTTTCGACGACCTGGTTAGTGGATGTGGCGAGTGGCTAAAAGGCAGTGGCCCGGAGTCCGATATCGTAATGAGCAGCCGAATTCGACTGGCTCGCAATCTGGCTGATTTCCCATTCAACCAGCGGTGCAATGACATTGATCGCGCGACGATCGAGTCTATCGTTCGTGAAAAATTATCCGGCGATGATCGACTGGAAAATTTGACGTTTATCGATGTAGCCGACCTTGAAACGATCGATCGACAATTTCTGGTCGAACGGCAATTGATTAGCCGCGAACATGCGGATGCCGATGGAGCACGCGCTGTAGCGATCGATCAAGACGAAAACCTGAGCCTGATGGTCAACGAAGAAGATCATTTGCGGCTGCAAGTCATGCGAAGCGGTCTTGATTTGCATGGTGCCTGGGAACAGATCAACGAAATCGACAATGTTATCGAAGAGCATTTGACGTTCGCGTTTCACCCGGAACTTGGCTATCTGACCGCTTGCCCGACAAACGTTGGCACCGGTGTTCGCGTCAGCGTGCTGGTACATTTACCGGCCCTGGTCATCACCAAACACATCGAAAAAGTTTTCCGCAGCCTTCAGAAAATCAATCTCGTGGTTCGCGGATTGTACGGTGAAGGCTCGCAAGCCATGGGCGACTTTTACCAAATCTCCAACCAAATCACCTTGGGCAAAAGCGAAGAAGAATTGATCAAACTGGTCGGCGACGTTATCCCGTCGATTTTGAGCTACGAACGAAAGGCTCGAGACTATTTGATCAGCGGTGAAAATCAGCATGATTTGTTTGATCAGGTCAGCCGGGCGTATGGCACGCTGCAGAACGCTCAACAAATAAGCAGCGAAGAAACATTGTATTTACTTTCACAGGTTCGCATGGGCATCAATCTTGGCCTGATCAGCGATCTGGAGATCCCAGTACTGAACAAGTTGCTGATTCATACTCAACCGGCACACCTGCAAAAGCTGAACCAGACGGAATTGAACACTTCCGAACGCAACATTGAACGTGCCAACTATCTACACACCCATCTGCGACGGGCGATCGAGGGTCCGGACGCCGAGAATAACTAGTCGCCAAAACCTGGTCTTGCCGCTGGGATTCCAGCTTTATTGAGAATAGAATGTTGGCCAGTTATCTGAACTGCGGTTAAGCTCTCGGTGAAGCTTATATCGCCTCAGAATTATTCATTGTTTTGGTTTGTGTAATGGCAACGGATTTAGATCTCGATACGAAAATTCAGCAGGCAAAAGAAGCGCTCGATCAGCATACCTACGAGGTCGTTCAAAGGCATTTCCACGAATCCACAGGTTGCCCTTTCTGGCTGGAAAAGAAAGCCGAGTTTAAATTTGATCCGCTGACCGAAATCAAATGCTACCAGGACCTGCAAAAATTCCCTCTGTTTGAAGACCAGTGGCTGCGCGGTGGTCCGGTTGAACGATGGCGAATGAAAGATATGAGTCATCGCCCGACCTACGTATTCGAAACAGGTGGGACAACGGGAATCCCTAAAAGCCGAGTAGTCGTGGATGACTTTCGAATCGATTACGAAGTGTTCAGTGACACGTTACCGGATCAACATTTCCCGCGCGGATCCAATTGGTTGATGTTGGGACCTTCAGGACCACGACGGTTGAGACTGGCAGTAGAACATCTGGCTCAATTCCGTGGCGGCATCTGTTTCTGTATCGATCTTGACCCCCGCTGGGTCGTAAAACTGATAAAGAAAGGATGGATGGAACATCTGGAAGAGTACAAGAATCATTGTATCGATCAGGCGATTACGGTTTTGACCGCAGGCCACGATATCCAATGCATGTTCGCTACGCCGAAGTTGCTGGATTCGTTGTGTACCGCGCTTGAAGACCGAGGAACCACACTCGCGGAAACCGGAATCAAGGGTATCTTTTCGGGTGGGACTGAATTCACGCCGCAATGGACTCGCTACGCAGTGGAAGAATTACTCGGCGGTCCGCCTGAAGAGGGAGGTGTCTATATGACCCCGACCTACGGCAACACTTTGATGGGTTTGGCGTGTAGCAAGCCGGTAACTGCCGCCGAAAAATACAAGATTTCCTATTACGCACCACAACCTCGAGCCGTTACCGAGGTGGTTTCATTCGATGATCACAACCAGGTCGTTGGCTACGGCGAAACCGGTCGTGTAAAGCTGACGACTTTGACTCAGGAGTTCTTCGTTCCCGGCTTTCTGGAACGAGACGAAGGCGAACGCGAAGCGCCTTTCGAAACTTATCCGTGGGACGGTGTCAGTGGTGTCAGGCCGTTCCATGAAATCGCATCGGCAACCACCGTCGGCGTCTACTAATTCGGGAATATGAACTCCCGCCGAATAAAAACCTCTACGAAAAAACCATGTTAGAAATACCTGTCATCCGCTGGGGCAAAGATTATGAGTCCCTGGAAAAATCCGAAATCGTTCACTTCGCAACTGGCGAGCCAATTGCAAACGTCAGCCAGGCCAATGGTGGTCTGGTCACTCGCGACATGCGGAAGGCACAAGCGGCCAGGGATGCGCTCAAACAATTCTCATGCGACCAGTTGATCGAAAAAGTTGCCCAGGCTGCTGACCTTTTCGAAAACGAAATTCTTCCCATTGGCGATGGACAACAAAGCCCTGACGATTTTGTTGTTCAACAGTCAGCATCAACCGGGTTGCCGGAAAACATGTGCCGGTCGAACATGGAAAAGAATTGTTTCGTGTTGCGAAACATGCGGGAGATTCTGGATTGTTTAACGCGCGGTCTTCCACTGGATATTTATTCGCGCGGCTATGGTGTTGAATCGCGTGGTGTGGTTGTCAGCTATCAGGCTCAATCGCCCGTGCTTGGCGCCGTGCTTCCATCCAACAGCCCCGGCGTTCACACGCTTTGGCTTCCAGTTGTCGTCTTGCAGATGGGCTTGGTATTGAAGCCCGGTTCGTCCGAGCCATGGACAGCCTACCGCGTCGCATCAGCGTTCGAAAAAGCGGGCATCCCAAAAGAAGTTATGTCGCTTTATCCTGGAGGTCATGACGTCGGCCAAACGATATTGACCGCTTGCAGACGCAGTATGATTTTTGGCAGCGAAAAAACAGTCAACCAGTATTCCGGTAACCCGGGCGTGCAAGTTCACGGACCAGGATTTTCGAAAATCTTTCTTGGCGACGACTGTGTCGATCGTTGGGAAGAATATCTGGATGTGATGGTTGAAAGTGTCTACGTCAACGGCGGACGCAGCTGCATCAATTGCAGCGGAATCTGGGCGTCCCGGCATACAAAAGAAATTGCACAGGCAATCGCTGAGCGTATTGGCCCAATAGAACCACTTCCGCACGACCACCCCGATGCCGGTTTAGCGGCGTTCACGACTCCTGGTGTTGGCCCCGCGGTCAAAAACATGATTGACGAAGATTTGAAGGACGGTGGAACGACAGACTGTACAGAAAAATTCGGCGAACGATTGATTGAACATGATCGTTACAGCTTTCTGCGGCCAATGGTTGTGCATGCCGACAATCCCGACTGCGGCGTTGCGTCCAAAGAATACATGTTCCCGTTTGTCAGCGTCGTCCAATGCCCTCAGGACCAGATGATCAAAAAGGCCGGTCCAACTTTGGTGGGCACAGCGATTACCGACGACGCAAACTGGATCGCCAGCCTTACCGATGCGACCAATATCGATCGTCTAAACATTGGTCCGATCCCAACCAATCGATTGAATTGGCTGCAGCCCCACGAAGGCAATTTGACCGAGTTTCTTTTCCGATCGCGTGCCTATCAGGTTCCCAAGGAAAAAATGGCCGCAGTGACGGCTTAGGAAAAACATCATGGATTCGGCTGACGATCTAAACGAGCAACTTGATAGCTTCGACTTCCAACCTCGCACACGCGTGGTATGTGGACCCGGTTCGATTGATCGTTTAGGAGAATTGGCCAGTGAAATTGGAACTCGACGTGCACTGGTTGTAACCGATGTCGGTATCGTTGCTGCGGGTCACGTTGATCGCGGAGTCGCTTCGTTGTCGGCGGCCAACATCGAAACAATGGTCTTTGATGGCGCTCGCGAGAACCCGACCACCGCGGACGTGGAAGCAGGACTGGTCGTTGCCAAAAGATTTGAACCTGAATTGTTGGTCGGCCTTGGCGGCGGCAGCAGTATGGATTGCGCCAAAGGGATCAACTTCGTTTATTCATGCGGCGGAACCATGCATGATTATTGGGGCGTCGGCAAAGCACTGAACGAAATGCTGCCGATGATTGCCGTCCCAACGACCGCGGGAACCGGCAGTGAACTGCAATCGTTTGCCCTGATCTCTGATGCCGATACACACGTAAAAATGGCTTGCGGTGACAAAAAAGCCAGTTGTCGCATTGCGATTCTTGACCCAAGTTTAACGCTGACTCAGCCTCTTCAGGTTACGGCACTGACCGGTGTCGATGCGTTGTCCCATGCCGTGGAAACCTTTGTCACAACCAAACGCAATCGAGTCTCGTTACTCTTTAGCATGGAGTCCTTTCGATTGCTGACCGCCAATTTTGAAACCGTGTTTAAGCAGCCAAACAATTTGCAGGCACGCGCCGGCATGCAATTGGGAGCGGCGTACGCCGGCCTGGCGATTGAAAACTCAATGCTTGGCGCCGCCCATGCGCTGGCCAACCCATTGACGGCAACTTTCGATATCCCGCACGGACAGGCCGTTGGTTTGATGTTACCCCATGTCGTTGAATTCAATGGAATTGAGCTGGATGATCAATACCAACAATTGCTTCAGGGCATTGGCTTTGAAGTTAAAGCCGAACAGCGTGCAGCCAGTCAACTCGCTAAATATCTGACCCAATTGGTCGAAATCGCTGGCTTGAAAACCAGTCTCTCGGAACTGAAAGTATCGCAGGATCAGCTGCCCGAACTTGCAGCCGCAGCGGCCAAGCAATGGACCGGAAATTTCAATCCCCGCAAAGTAGATTCCGAAAACTTGCAATCCATCTACGAATCGGCTTTGTGACCATCGTTGCCGGATTCGCGCTTGGCAATCGGAACTTCTATTTTTTTCCAGTCGTAATGCCCGGCCAGTCATCGGTTCGAAACGGCGACGCTGGCAATTCGATGCGGTTAGTCAAATTGCAGCCTTCGGGGTTGTTGGCCCACGCATAACGAACGGCGACCGGCTTCTTTACCGATTCGCAATAAACGACAACCTCTTGACCATCAATGGTGGCCGTCGCCCAGACAAACTTTCTGTTTTCACCAGCAATTTCAAAACGAGCCAATGGTTTTCCATCGGAAGTCCGCAAGCCTTCAGCAAAATCAAAACTTAAGCGGATTTTGTCGCCTTCGATTTTCATCTCGCGATAGCGAGGTCCTGAATAATCGATCTTGAATCCATAGTCATGCTTCAGAGCAATCCAGGCAAGCCGCTTGCCAACGTCCTGTTTGTTCTTGGGGTGGATGTTATTGGTATCTCCAATATCAATGATGACCGCCTCGCCTGTCTGCGGCAGCGACAACGTCATCGATTGTGCCTCTCGCAATTCCGCCCAATTGCTGGATCTCGGTTCCGATGGCGGCTGCATAAAGCTGGCCAATTGAACCCAATAGAAAGGGAACTCACGCTCCCATTTGTTTCGCCAGTCCTGGATCATTAACGGGAATAAGCTTCGATATTGATGGGCACGTCCAGCGTTTGATTCCCCCTGATACCAAATTACACCCTTGAATGCGACAGGCACAATCGGGCTAACCATTGCGTTAAACAATGCCGTTGGATGGTTGGGGCCTTTGAATCCAGCATGCTTCGGCTTTGGTGGCAAATTCGACATCAGATCGCTTTTCTTGAACTGCCACTGACCCGCAATCGAAATCGACTCAACACCTTCAGCCGACAAGTTCATTTGATCGGCTTGGCCATAGATACCACCGGCTCCTTGATTATCAATAACTTGTACTGCGATAGTCATTTGTTTTACATCGTTGACGTCGGCTGGAACCTCGTACTTTCTTGGTGTTCGATACCCTGATGTGCTTCCGACAAGCTGGCCATTCACAAATGTCCGATCATTGTCATCGATCATGCTCAGGGAAAGGCTCAATGAACGGTTTAGCATCTGCTCGGGAACATCGATCGTTTTTCGATACCAGGCGATTCCATCAAGACCCCGATAACCTTGCGACTCCCATTGCCCAGGTGCATTGATGGAATCCCAATTCGAGTCATCAATTTCACCCACTGATTCTTGATCAGCTTGGGCAAACGCTGCGTCGTACTTCTCCTGCCAGGCGTTCATTTCGACTTCAAACTGCTCCATGGCTTCTTGCAACTTGTCGGCGCGTTGTGCAATGGACTCCACCCGCTCGGTAAAATCCAAATGGGTTTTCAGAGAATCTGAACTGGTCCAGGCTTCAACGATCGTGCCGCCCCAGGTCGTATTTATTAGTCCGATTGGCACATTCAATTCGTTGTGCAACTTGCGGCCAAAGTAGTATCCCACGGCAGTAAACTCGCCGGCGTTTTCGGGTGAACAGATTTTCCAACCACTCGTGCTGCAATTTGACTGGGGCTTCATCGCAATGCCTCGTTCAACATTGACATGCCGTATCATGGGGTAGTTCGCATTTGCCAATTCCTGCTGCGGATTGGCGGCACGAGTAATGGGCCATGCCATGTTCGATTGCCCACTACAAATCCAGACTTCCCCGACAACCACGTTTTCAAGATTAATTTCGTTGTGTGAGCCCTTAATGCGAATCGAAAACGGCGCACCAACATCCATGGGCCCAAGCTTCACCATCCATTTGCCATTTTCGTCGGCCTTCACACCGATCTTCTGATCGCGAGCGAAAACAAGAACCTCATCACCAGCGTCCGTCCAACCCCAAATCGGATTCTCCATTCCTCGTTGCAGAACCATGTTGTCGCCAAAGATCCCAGCGACACTCACATCGGCGCAAGCGAATGGTTGTGCCACCAAAATGACCAGAACAGCTTCGACCAGAATGACAAAAACGTTTTCATATTTCATTAAGACAAGCCTTAAATCAAGACGCGTGAAACGGACAAAATTCAACGAAATGGCTTTCGATTACCCCTCAAGATTTTGTCATAATTTTCAAATAAATGAATTCGTAATTTTGAAGTTCTTGAAAACGAAATCTTTCGCTAGGAGTTGTTAGCTCATATAATTCTATTCAATTATTTCTTCAAGATCGGGAACATTCCATGTACCGCAGCATTTATTCAATCCTGATTACATTATTTTGCTTCGTCACATGTGCGCAAGCTGAAGACATAATTTGCTCAACACCGCCAACTTCAAGTCGAACAATATTTGATCGGGTTGGACAAGCTTCAGAAGGGCCAACGCTTCCCAATGCGTACGCTTTGTCTCAAATATTCATTGACGGCTCGATGTGTGATGATGCTCAACCTGGAACGATCCAAACGATCAGCACTTTCTTCACGGGACCTCCAGGATTTACATCGCCCGCCCCAATGGCTCGTTTCAATTTCTTTGAACTGGAACCTGGTGACAAGGATGGATTGCCTGACAATTTAATTGACAACCCTGATTCAGGAATTGATGTTCGAGTAAACATTGTCGAGGGTCCTTCGGGAATGTATACCGTAACAACTGCAGATTCTCTAGACAAACTTATTGATCCAAAAACGAAACTTCCAATTCCACCGTTCCAAATTAGACAGGGAATCCGATATTTTGTCGGGCTTACCCCGATCATCGAAGCGGGCAAGGCCATGGCATTTGAATCACACTTGGCAAACGAAGTAACCAGTACGCTTGAAGCAGCTGCCACACGAATGACTGACCCTTCAATACCCGCGAACAATACAGACTGGTCACTTGCTGCGAAACCAGATGACTTACTAGAAGCTGCAATTGAAATCCGAGGCATAACAGAACCGGATATTTTTCTATCGTTTTCAGGGATGGGTGATGGCGGTGCTGCGAGCAATATTGTTCAGAGCGTGGCTTCGGGCCCGCTGACCGCGTACATTTGGGTCGATGAAGAATATCCGCTTGATGTTGGAGCATCTTTAGACATTTCGCTTTCTTCGACTGGAGTCGTTGAATTTACCGCAGCCGAGACGTTTCAGGCGGATATCACGGGCACTACGTCTGGACTTCGTTGGGAGCCTTTAGCGTTTGGGGCAACAGCAGATGTGTTTTCGGATTTTGTCGATGGGTTGGTTGCATTCGCAGTCTTTGATGGAACAGGAATTCTACCCTCTCAAACGACCGGTAGCAGCTCGGAAGATTCGTTGCATGATTCCAGTAGCAGTGCGTTTCTTTTTGGAAAAATTGATCTCTCGGTCATAGGTTCAGGCGGCGATACAGTAACTGCCAATCTTTCTCAGGATGAATTGGGGATCGTGAACGATGGAATGTTGGTTTTCCCAACTTTTGGCGCGATTCAGATAAACATCCCCGCATCTATCCTTGGAGATATCAACATGGACGGTGCCGTCGATTTGCTGGATGTGGGGCCATTTGTCGACCTACTTGTGAGTGGAGATTTTGCTGCAGCTGGCGACATTAACGGAGACGGGTGCGTCGATCTTCTGGATGTCGGTCCATTTGTGAATCTACTAATTGGTGGCTAGACCAAGTTGAGGATCGACGAAGTGGGCGCGTCGAAATCTAATTCTCAGTCGATACATTGCGACTGTCGTTAGGCTGCCAGTTTTTATTCAAGTCGTAATTATTGAACACTTTATCTCGAATATTGTCTATCTGTGACAGTGCGTTCGATATTTTATCGGTTCTTAAATTGGTATCCGAGTTGATTAACTCAGTAGTCTTGTCTAGCAGTTCTTTTGCGTTTAAAAACTGAGACGCGTCGCAAAAACAAAACGTCAAATTACGAATGGAATTGAACGTAGATCGATCCGTGATCCCAATCAACTCAATTTTTTGTTCGAGAGCTTCAGAAAAATTCTTGATTGCGATTTCGTATAGGCTTGGATCATTTAACAATTTTGCTTGTACGTGAAACGCTTCAGCGAGATTGTTTTGTGATTTCGTGGCACGAATTTGAAATCTATTGGCGTCGTTCTCATCCGCATCCAAAGCCTTATTGTTCCATTTGGATTTCAATTCCTTGTTCATCTGTATTGCTTTTTCTACGTTTGCTTGGCTACCTTCCTTCAGTAACGCGTTTGCAAAGTTTGTGTATACGATCAAACTGTCCTCATGGTCGACTCCCAACAACTGGCTGAACGCAGTATAGGATTTTCCCAAAAGCCTGATGGCTACCTTGACATACTTTCTTTTTGCAACCGATATTCTTTTCAATTCCTTGAATGCCATCAAATAGACCGTGCCAATATTTTTTTCGAAATCAGCCAGCTCAATTTTAGAAATATTAGGATTCGAGGTTAGTGAGCTGTATATTTTGTCAACCGTTTGCATACGATAATCGATGCGATCTACAACTTCGTTCTTTTCTTGATCAGTAGCATTGTCGCTCAAGACAAGAATCGTTTCCTTGCAGAGCTCTAGTTCAGATTTGTGATATTCAATCAAAGAATCTAGAGTTTCGATCGATTCGACGCCTGTGTGATCGCAAAATAGTTGATGCGAATTTCGAAGTGCCTGACAGGAATCTTCCAGCGAACCGTTGCCTCTCATAGAAATTCCGATTTCCTGAAGAATTTTGGCTCTGCCAATCGGATCCTCTTCGAAATTGGTTTCGAACAGAAACGCAGCGTTCTTCAAAACATCATTGGCCGTCATGTTTTTATCAGCACCCTCTAATTTATTGGTTTTCTCGAACGCTTGCAAAAACACGTTGAGACGATTCTCCGATCGAATCTTCTCGAATTCCACTTTTTCTTTTTCGGCGACAGTTGTGCTCCAAAGCCAACTGATGATTACTAAACTAACAGCCATCAAGGCAACGATCGAACCGAATGCAGCCACCAGACCTGAGTTCTGTCGAACAAATTTTTGCAGCAAATACCGTTTAGACGGAGGTCGAGCCTCAACCGCTTCATCTCTAAGAAATCTGCCAAGGTCATCAGCAAGAGCATTGGCAGCCTGGTATCTATCTGTACGATCGCGTCGCAGGGCCTTTAAGACAATCCAATCCAATTCACCTTCTAATTTGCCTATCAACTTTCCTGATTCTGTCCTTCGATTTTCACAAACTTCTTTCAGGTGTTCAGGGTCACTGGATAGACGCTTACTTGGTTTGACTACCGCAAGGTCGCGAATGATTTCGATAATCTGAATCAATGACCTTCCGCTTAGCGTGTCTTTCTCGAGTGGAACAACATCGGTCAGCAATTGATACAGAACCACGCCCAAGGAATACACATCGGTGCGTGTATCAACATCCAGCTCGTTGGAATTAGCCTGTTCAGGACTCATGTACTGCAACGTTCCCACGACCCGACCGAATTCAGTAACGATTGTCTCATCCGTCAATTTAGCTGAATGCTCCAAAGCTTTGGCCAATCCAAAATCGATTACTTTGGGAACCGGCTGGCCTTCATGAAACGTCACCAGAATATTGGAAGGCTTTAAATCACGATGGATGATCCCTTTTTGATGAGCGTGCTGAACCGCCTCACAAACGGAGACCATTAATCCTAAACGCTGTTCAACGGTCAATCGGTTGTCGTTACAGTATTGGGTGATCGGAATCCCTTTCACTAACTCCATTGCGAAAAAGGGGCGATCGTCCTCGGTATAACCGGCATCCAAAACTTTGGCAATGTTGGGGTGATCCATCATCGCAAGTGCCTGCCGTTCGGCTGCAAACCGGCTTAGCGCTTCCTTGGAATCCAATGACTTTCCGATGATTTTGATCGCGACGCGACGGCGCATCGGTTTTTCCTGCTGCGCCATCCAGACAGCCCCCATGCCACCCTGACCGATCTTGTGCAGTATTCGATAACGATCAGTAATCAGGTTCATGGGTGCTTGGCTACTAATTTGCGGATCCCATGAATCCGATTCAGCCCTTGGTTGCTCCCCTTTGTCGGTCGAACCTGCTATCGTTGCCAATTCAGCCGCCGGAGTCACGGGACTTGCGTCACCGAATAAATCCATAGCAATTTCCATCGCCCGCTGCGATACCGAAGCATAAATACCAGCCGAAGGTTCCTGCCCATTTTGAAATCGATATTGCACATCGATCGGAATCAATACATTTAAGGCTTCTTCGTACTCGTCACCTGCTAATTTGTCGACAAAATCAGCAAGGCTTGGCGGTAGGCCGCCCGAGCGCCACGCATCGACGAATCTGTTCTCTAAATCCATCAAATCAAGAATGGAAGAATGGTTGTCGTCGGTCATTTTGCAACCTTAGAAAAACTGAAGGAAAACTGTTGCGGTGAGCAAATACTCAATTCAAAACACGTAATCTGTTGCAATAGAAGTCCACCGCTTCATACAGTTATATAAATAATCGAGTGTGCAGCAATCGTTCGTAATATTAACCTTTGCGAGAAAGCCACATCGAAGATGTGAGCATCGCATCACGTAACGATTTTTTGGCGCGTTGGATTAACCCTCGCACGCTATCGCTAGTCCGGTTCATCTGCAGCGCTGTTTCGTTCAATGTGAGCAATTGAAAATAATGCAACTGCATGGCTTGGCGCTGATCTTCCGGTAATTGGCTCAATGCGATTCGAATCGCATCAATCGCTTCTCTCCGGGCCACGTAAGTACTTGGCGTTCCTATACCGGGATCAGCCAACTCAATCGCCAATCCAAAAGCTTGATCACCGAAACAATCACGATCTATTTCAATCTTCGCCCGGTCGCCACCCCGTTTACTTGTTGCTTGTCGTCTCGCTGCGTCGCGAATCTGATTGAGCGCGATCGCTTTAATCCACGCCGTCAAGCCAATGATATTGTTAATTCGCAATCCGCCGATTTCTTTGCAGGCCTTGATATAGGTTTCCTGAAGAATGTCGTCTTCTTGCAGTCCAATTCGACTGGTCTGGGCCAACTTAGCGGCCACGAAACGATGCAATTCTGATTCTACCTGCATAAAAAGCGCCAGAAGTGCGTCACCATCACCATCGATCGCTTTTTGGATCAAGAGTTTTTGTTGTTCTGTCGTCATATCCCGATGGGTTGGTTGGGAGCGCCGAATACAAGCCCTTGCATGCAAACTTGATTGCATAATTGGATAATTCATTGTATGTCACGTGTCACTAATGCGATAATCGATCCGAGCTTCGAAAAAACCAGGCTAAATCAACCTTTCACATTGGATACTATTCCAACGAAATGCAGCGTGATTTGCCATCAAATACAGTCCCATTTTCAACTATTACCGTCTACAAGACGCGGCGCAGCCCTGAGAAGCGCGCGAGAATTCGCGTTTTTCAACTATTTTTTTGATCAGCCTCAGAAGTGAATCCGTTGCAATGAGCCAATGATAAGCCCACACGGCGATTGGTCTCTCCTCGCCTTTTTCTGGACGGCTGTAAGCTTGCGTTTTGGCTTCTTTACCTTGTTCTTCTTTTGTGAATTGCCGCTCATGTCCTCTCAATTCGAACGGGTTTGGATTTTTATATTTTACAACTGTGGACATCCAAGGTAACGAACTCCAGCAATTCTTTGTCAGACAATTCCGTCAACAGCACTTCGCCTTCCTGCTGTTGCCCAAGGATTTCGTCGGTCATCTTTTGCTTCGCGGTAAACATTTCGTCGATCCGTTCTTCAAGCGTGCCTCGACAAACGAATTTGTGAACCAGTACATTCCGTTTTTGGCCGATTCGAAATGCGCGGTCGGTCGCTTGATTTTCGACAGCCGGATTCCACCAGCGATCAAAATGTATCACATGAGACGCGGCCGTCAAATTCAAACCAGTACCACCGGCTTTCAGTGAGATCACAAAAAACGGAATCGACTCGTCTTCCTCTTGATCACGTCTCTCAATCACACCAGCAGAGCGACAAATGGCTGAACGTCCAGTAAGTCGTTAACTCCATCGCAATTGACATCCGCCTTGACGTTGTAAGGACCACCGCCAGTGATCACGTCGACAAACGGCCCCACATCCAACAGATTTACCACACCATCACAATTGACATCGCCCTTTATTTCATCGGGCTCCTCAAAATCACAGACTGGTGCGACAACGTCATGTGGTCGCGTACAGCACTCAGACAAATCTTCGTTGTGAATCGTGATCAAAAAATCAACCAAATCACCAGGCATTGCGCCAGTAACGACTGTCTTTAGCTGTACCGATTGGCCTTGAAGCAGTGGCATATTGCCGTTGGCAGCCAACAAATCAAAGAAATCCGGCAGGAATAATTCTTCTCCCAGCGATCCAAGGAAGCTGTGATAGACATCCATCCCAAACAAATTCGTCAGTTGGAATGAATATGAAAAATCGACGGTACCGTCAGCGTTGCAAACGACATCACTAATTTCATCGAAACGTCGATCCACTTGCAAACAATCGCATGGCGGCATTACAAAACAGGCTTCCAGCGTACAACATTCAACACCATTTTCGCCGAGCAGCGTCATTGTGAAACAAACTTCATCTCCAGGCATCGCGTTTTTGACGATGATCGCATTGGAATTGGACAAATCAGAACCGACTTCATAGCTGTCACCATTGTTCAGCGGCGGATCAATCTGCATACCTTGCTGGCCGTTTCCAAAACAAACCTCTACGCCTTGCGGCGTCGCATTTGGAAACAAGAACAGGTGAGTACCTGGTATGTCCTGCAAGTTAGTAAATTCACCGGTGATTACGAAATCGCCCGTCGGCTGACCATCACCATCCAAGTCACAAAGAAAGTTGTTTGAAACAAACGTACATTCCTCCACATCAGTAAGTAATGAGACTTGATCAATATGAGGACCGCCGTCACCACCCAAGTACGAAAATCTAACTTCGACTGTTTCACCTTGGACTAAACCACCGATCGAATTGGAATAATGTTGCCATGACTGGTTGTCAACCAAAAACGTATCCGACAAAACCACTCCCGAACTATCGCCCGTTAGTTCAATGTTTATTTGCTGCGTACCAAATCTTGCCCAGCCGTCGAACGAGAACTCCGCCGTACCGTTCACATTCATGGGAATTGAGACAATTTGCGTGGTTATCTCACCGGCGGAGCTCGTCGACAACTCTATATGCTGACCAGCAGGGTTGTTGTCAGACCCAAATACTGGCCCACCAAACCCAACTCCCCAAACTTCAACTTGTCCAGAAGAATTGCTCCATCCTGGAATTAGCGAATTTGGAATATTATCAAAACTCAATGGACTAACAACAGGATTTTGGAATTCTCCATTCTCAATGAGTTCCAATTGCTGAGCGCAGCTTTCTTGCATTGAGAAAACGGACAACAAAAACAGAATTATACAAATTCTTAGATACATCTCGTTTTTCCTTACACTAAAAGAGCTAAAGGACGGCGGTCGCTATAACCACCGTCCAGATCGAGTTGTCGTTTACTTCGGACTGCCGGTTAGTAATCCGACAAACGGTGCAACGTCGTTGAGATCAAAGGCACCGTCTTCATTGACATCGCCGTTAGCCATAAAGACACCCGACG
>CAYONX010000037.1:0-10770 GCA_964405425.1 uncultured Pirellulaceae bacterium
GAAGCCGGCCCCTCCGGGGCGGTTTCCCAAAACATTGTTTTTCCGGAATTGATCTTTTGCATCCGGGTCAATGTTATTTCTGTGAAACCTCTTGACCGGCCATCCGCCACCGAGGTAACCCACCACGCTACGATCATCCACCGTTGCTTTTAACACGACTGTTATTTGATGAACTGCAACGTCGTATACACGATTGCCGCGACGCATGCGGCTGTGGGCAAGGTTGCTACCCACGCCAGCAAGATAGTGCCAATGACTCGGTTGTTTCCTTGTCCAGTAATCGTTCCCAAGCCAAACAGCGAACCGCAACTGACATGAGTCGTCGAAACGGGCAACCCAAATCTGCTAAACAAGATCACAATGATTCCCGTGATCACATTGCAACTGAATCCCTGACCATGATTCATGACGGTGATCTTTTTGCCCATCGTCATTGCAACTCGACGAGCACTAATCAGCGCACCAAGCGCGATGACAATGCCGATCGTCGCCAGACCGGTGATGGGAGTAAACAACGGAACCAGTAACAACAGCGCTGCCATTTTTGGCGTGTCATTAAGTCCGCGAGCGAAGCTGACGATCCCTGAAGAAAGATAGTGAGCGGTGTCCAGTGTCTTTCCAGCGTCGACCCCAACCATTTTGCCGGAATATCGACTTTCACACGTGACGTTCTCGCCAGTTGAAATCGACAACTGCTGAGCCTTTTCAATGACCGTCGCTTGAGCTGCAAGACTTGTAATAGGAACCAATTCGGTTTCTTTTTCACCAACGCAAATACAATACTCGCTGGTCACACCAATTTTCTTTCTAAGTTTTGACAACAAGGGATATATCGCGGCGGTAAGGGCAACGGCGATAATTGGACTGGTCATCAAAGGAATCAAAAACTTGTTGGTAAGAATCGACAAGTTGATCGCTGAACCGGCTGACAAGCCCGTGCCAATCAAGGCTCCCATTAAACTATGTGTCGTCGAAATCGGCATTCCAAAACGCGTTGCCAGCAAAACCGTCAGGCCAGCTCCCAAAGCTACTGCAGCCGCAAATTCTGGCTGGACAGCGATCGCATCGTCAATCAAACCCTTGCCGCCAAAAGCCTTGATCAATTTTCCAGCTAGCATAACAGCGGCCAGGGATCCCAGGAAAGTCATCCCCGAAGCCCACAGCAAAGCTCGCCAATAGTTAGTAGTCCCGCTTCCAAAAAGCGTAGCAACTCCCTTGAAATTGTCGTTGGCACCGTTTGCATAGGCGACACAAAGGGCCGCCATTACCGTGATTATTAAGATCATTCAAATATCCATCGAATTTGCACATCAAACATTGGGCTACTGATTCTTTTAAATATGCAAAGGGCTTCAGTAGGTATTCATCCCGAAAAACTCGCTATTACCAGGGTTAGAGCCTAAATTTAAAATTAAGTTAAGACCAACTTTCAATTCTGTTCAGCCCCCGTGCACGAATTTTTGCGGTCCCATCTCCTGCTTTTGGACGGAGAAATCATGACACGCTTACAAATGATTTTGGCAGAAATCCAATCGAATTTCGACGGTCACAGCTTAGAATTTTCGGGTCACCGATATTCGTTTGCGAGGTACATCGATTTCCATGATCTTGACTTTCACAAGATCGCCAACCGATACAACCTGATTCGGGTCGGAAACGAATTCGTTTGAGAGTTGCGAAATGTGAATCAGGGCGTCTTGATGAACACCGATGTCGACGAAAGCTCCAAAGTGAGTAACGTTGGTGATGACGCCCTCCAGCACCATGCCCTCTTTCAAATCCTCGATCGTGTTAACGTCGTCTTTGAATTTGACGACCCGAAATTCGCTTCGCGGGTCGCGGCCAGGTTTAGCGAGTTCCGAAATGATGTCCTTGATCGTCGGAATGCCAAAATTCCCATCAACGAAGTCTTCCGCCTTCAGTTTTTGGCTTAGTGCGTTGTTGCCAACAATATTAGACAGATCCGACTTCAGTGCTTTCGCCATCTTGCCCACAAGAGCATAGCATTCAGGATGAACTGCCGAATTGTCTAGCAAATGATCACCGCCGCGAATCCGCAGAAAACCAGCGGCTTGTTCAAACGCCTGCTTTCCCAACTTGGGCACTGACACCAATTGCTTACGACTGGTGAATCTGCCGTTTGAGTTTCGATACTCGATTATATTTTCGGCAATTCTGGGTCCAATTCCAGCCACGTACGAAAGTAACGGAGCACTGGCGGTATTCAAATCGACACCAACATGGTTCACACACGATTCGACAACCCGGTCCAGGCATTTGCGAAGCTTCGGCTGATTGACGTCGTGTTGATACTGACCGACACCAATCGACTTGGGATCCGTCTTGACCAGTTCCGCGAGTGGATCTTGTAACCGCCGCGCAATGCTGATCGCGCCTCGAACAGTGATATCCAGGTCCGGAAACTCCTTGACCGCAATATCACTTGCCGAATAAATCGATGCGCCCGCTTCACTGACCATCACCTTGGTGATTTCCAACGCGTTCTCTTTGATCAGAGCCGCAAGAAACGCATCGGTTTCACGAGATGCCGTTCCGTTTCCAATGGCGACCAAATCAACTTTATGTTCACGGATAAATTTCAGCAGCGTTTGACCGGCCGACTTTGTATCGCTTTTTGGCGGAGTTGGAAAGATCGTGGCGTTGGCCAGAAATTGTCCCGTTTTGTCAACTACGGCAACTTTGCATCCCGTTCGAAATCCCGGATCAATTCCAATGGTTACTCGAGGCCCAGCCGGAGCCGCCATGAGCAATTCATGCAAATTTTTTCCAAAGACAGCGATCGATTCTTCATCCGCTTTTTCCTTAAGCTGCTGCAAGACCGTCGATTCAGTCGCCGGCAGCAGCAAGCGAGTCAAACAATCGCCGACGCAATCCAACAAGTCACGATGAAATTCAAATTTACGATTGGTAACGAGTTGTCGTTGCAGATCCGAAAGCTCACGCGATTCATCCAATTGCAGGCCAATTTTCAGGATCCCTTCTGACGACCCGCGCAGCATCGCCAGCATGCGATGTGATGGAATTCTATTAACGGATTCTTCTCGCTCAAAATACTGCTCAAATTTCTCTGCCCCTTCAGCAGATTTTTTGCCTCGTTTGACTTTTGACAAAACCTTGCCAAATTTCATGGCGTTTCCCGCCAGCTTTGAACGGGTTTCCGCGTCATCTGCCCAATGTTCAGCAACGATATCCAATGCACCTTTTAACGCAGACTGCGTATCAGGCACATCCAACTTCGGATCAACGTACGGCTTCAAAACGGCCGTCCGCGACTGCGAAAGCGTTTCCTGCAACAGCAATAAATCGGCCAACGGTTGCAGACCGCGTTCTCTGGCGATCGTGGCTCGGGTACGCCGCTTCGGTTTGAACGGCAAGTAAATCGCTTCCAGACTTCGCAAATCGGAACACGCTTCGATTCGTCGCTGTAATTCGTCAGTCAGAGCGCCTTGTTCGCGTATCGTATTCGAAATCGTCTTTTTTCGACTCGCCAGTGCATGAGCTTTTTCAAGCGCGTCTTCAATTTTTCGTAACGCAATTTCATCAAGGCTGCGTGTGGCTTCTTTGCGATATCGCGCAATAAATGGAATCGTGTTGCCTGAATCCAGCAGCTCAACCGCGGAATTGACCTGGCGCAGCGGTATTTGTAATTCGTCAGCAATCTGGGCAATGATCTTTTCGTTACTCATGCGGCGAAGTATAAGCGATTTTGCAACTCCGCAATGCGCGCCCGGCTGTGGATTAGCAAAGTTTCGCGTACAAATTGCGCACCAAATCACAAACTCTGCATGCCGGACAATTTCTTTGCCGTAGCTGGACGTCGATCAAGTGCAACGAATGCGAAGGCCGTCTTCGCTAAGATCGAAAATCTTCTTTTCATTCTGTTCCACAACGTCTTTGACCTGCTGCAGCGTAATGGACTTGCCGTTGGCATTGGCGTTGGCAACAAGCTCTTCGACATTCGCCCATCGCTCGGCGTCTAATTCCAGCTCAATCGTCTCGGGATGGTGCCGCAAAACAAAGCTCAAATATTTACTAATCTTGGTCAGTCGTCTATTCATGTGCAGTAGTCTAACCCAATGAGAAAAGCTCGTCGTGGCCCTGTTGCGACTTATGTAAATGCTGCAAAGACTTCTCGCCGGAGACCCTCCAAGACGTTTGTCGATGCGTATGCCACACTTATGCCTGTGTGTGCCCAAAAGCGTCCGTTAATTGGACAGATGGCAATGCAGCGATAAAAGTGCAAGTTTTTCCTTTGGGCCGGTATTAAGATGAATTTGAGGTCCAGTACGCTCCCTGTTGGTCACAATTCGGACGATTTTCAATGCCAAATCATCTTGGATCGTTTGCCCAGAGCGCTACTTTGAAATCTGGGTTGTCATGAACCAAGAATAACTTTCTATTGGATACACGTTTTACGACTTAAATCGCGTTAAAACGATCGGGGGATCCGAGTTCGCGTCCACGCTCTACCAATCATGTAGTGCAATCGACGTGGCTGGCTTGAGTCTGATTTTGGCTTGCCGCTGATCTGCCCATTCAATTCTGCCAAAGGAAATGGCTGAATCAATCGACTAACAAAAAATTGGAAACCTATGACGAACAATTCCGTACCTGATGGCCATTACCGCATTCGTTTAGCAGGTGCAAAAAGTGACATCGCCAACGCGATTTCAGATGGCAAAAAATGTCACTACGTTCAAATCGGTATTGAACTAACGAAAGTGGATAGCATCGATGATGCAAAAGAGTTCGTTAAGGGCAAGGGGCTAATTGCTGATGCACAGTCACTGGATTATGGTGAAAAACCTGCCGAGCCAGAGGAGGAAGTCGTGGAAAGCGCTGGCGAAGATGCTGAGGATGAAGTTGAGGAAGCTGCCGCAGAAGACGATGCTACCGCCTGATTAACTTCATACCATTCTTTTTCAAAACAACAGAATCAAAATCGGGATCATTTCGTTCCTGGAAAATTTCCAGCGCGCTTTAGGAAATTGCACGGTCCTGTTTAACGATTAGCCGGCAGGCGTCGGTGATTGGGCTTGGGTGGGGAAACACGGTCGCCTTCCGGCTTGTCGTTAAACTACTTACGAATCGATGTTGATTACAACTTGTTTGCGTGGCCGCCGTCGCATGTGACGAGACAAGTATCGTTCAGTTAGGTTTTCGCTTTTGTGAACACAACAAATGTAAAGTAAGTGCCATTGGGGTAGCGCCTGGTGGATCACTAAATTGTCGCCCACAAAACGGGTAAGAACTTGGCCGATTGGTTCAACAATCATGAAGAAACACGAATGGTCTGAAAAAACCGAAGACGGTGAAACTCGTTTAGTCACTGCCACCCGACACGCCGGCAAATGGCAACTGCAATCTCGTTTGAAGTCAGAAAAGGAATGGACCAGGTTTGCAAAGATTGACCTGGACGATCTTGAGAGCCTTCTCGATATCCTCGAGAGGAAATATCGACGAAACCGAGTGCCGCACGAACATGTCAAAGAAGTTGAAGCTCTGATCGCTGCAGCTGAAAACGGCGGCATGAATAAAGAATAATGCCGAATTGAATTGAGGCGTGCGCACGGCCGCGACACATACCGACACGCCGCAATTGATCACTAATTCGGTCGAGCAAGCAACTAACTCTACGATCGTTCGAACCCGGCTGCAATTTTACGCGTCGCTTCAATCGTTGCCTCGATATCCGCTTCACTGTGTGCCGCCGAAACAAACAACGCTTCAAACTGACTGCACGGCAAGTAAATTCCCTCGTCAATCATTTCCCAAAAGAATCTGGCAAACTGCTGCGTGTCACAACGACTAGCACTTTCCCATCCGGTAACGGGGCCAGGCGAAAAGAACAGCGTCATCATACTGCCAACCCGATTCAAGCAAACATCTACGCCGGTTTGAGAAAACGCTTCCAACAAACCCTCCGCCAAACGCGCACTCATTTTCTCCAGATTCTCGTATGGCGGATTGGTTATCAATGCTTTCAACGTCGCTATGCCGGCAGCCGTCGCAATCGGGTTGCCGCTGAGCGTTCCCGCTTGAAATACCTTCCCGCTGGGCAAAACATGTTTCATGATTTCTTTACGACCGCCAAACGCACCCAGCGGAAAGCCACCGCCAACAATTTTCCCCATCGTTGTCATGTCTGGCTCAACGCCTAATAACTGCTGTGCACCTCCGGCGGCCACTCGAAATCCGCACATCACTTCATCAAAAATCAAAACCGACCCGTGTTTTTCGGTCAGCGATCGCAACGACTGCAGAAACTCGTCGCCAGCTTTGATGCAGCCCATGTTCCCGCAAACGGGTTCCAAAATCACAGCCGCAATTGCATCACCATGTTCCGCAAACGCTGCAGCCAATCCCGCGACATCGTTATATTGTAAAACTAAAGTATCCTTGCTTGTCCCCTGAGTAACACCAGGTGAATTGGGCACCGCCAGCGTCGCTGCGCTGCTGCCTGCTGAAACCAGCAAGCTGTCGACATGGCCATGATAATTGCCAGCGAATTTAACGATCAAATCTCGCTGCGTGTAACCACGCGCCACACGAATCGCACTCATCGTCGCCTCGGTCCCTGAATTGACCAAACGGATCATTTCAACTGACGGAACCAAATCAATAACTAATTCAGCCAATTCATTTTCAGCTTCTGTTGGTGCACCAAAACTTGTCCCGCGTTCAACGGCCGCATGCACCGCTTCTTTCATTCCTTCAAATTGATGCCCTAGAATCATCGGTCCCCATGAACCGATGTAGTCGATGTAGCGGTTGCCATCGATGTCTATCAAATACGCCCCATCGCCACTAGCGATCACAATTGGCTCGCCACCAACAGCACCAAACGCTCGAGCAGCACTATTGACTCCGCCCGGCATCAACTTCGTCGCCTTGGCATACGCGGCTTTACTGTTGGTCAATTTCAACTTCGTCGTCGACATCTAAAAACCCATCAAAAAAAACAGACAACTATCGATTTCGCAACAAACTGTTTACCGAACCGGTCTGCGTCGAACCGTCTGGCCAGTCAATACGAATCGTATCGACTTCTTTATTGTTCTTCAGGCCTGAATAAACAATGGGGGCACTCTGCGACAAATAGCCCGAATTGGATGTGATCTGATGAAGTTGTTGGCTGCCATCGACGAAGGTCAAAATCACTTTCGCCCCTAAATAGCTTTTGCCCTCGCTTGCTTGCCGCATATCTATCGCAAAGGGAACGTGTCTAGACTTGTTCGCAAAAAACTTAAAACCGTCGCCACTGGTCGCAGCTACCAGATCACAACGACCGTCCGAATTCAGATCCACCGTCGTCGCCGAACGCCCGGCCCCCCTTACGACAACTCCACCGTCAATTTCCGGCAGTTGGAATTTGCCTGTACCATCGCCAACGAGCAACAAGCCACGTCCGCTGCCAAATCGCTCAATCAAAGGATTCACTTCTAATAGGTTCTGAACGGCAAACAGATCTAAAAATCCATCCGCGTCTACGTCCACCAACTGACCGCCAAAAATTGGACTGCTTTGCGCCAAAAGCGGCAATGCTTCAAATCGAAATTGGATCCCCGCTGAATTCGATTCGTTAATCCAAACTCCAGACTCGAACGCATTGGCTTCAATTTGCTGTACCGGCTGCGCGCCAGAATCGGCAATGAGTTGATCGATTTCCAACCTGGAAAACTGCTCACTGTTTTTGTAAGACTCAAACATCGCAACAGAATTTCGTTGGAACAAATCCAGGCTTCGTAACGGATAACGCTTTCCGGAAACCGAATAACTTTCCAACAAAGTTTCCGCCTTGTTAAATTTCAGCCGCTGCAATCGATAAGGCTCTTCCGCCGTAGCGCGGTATTGCGTGTTGGTCCCGAAATTCCCGACAACAAAATCGGTATCCCCATCGTTGTCGATATCGCCAGGAATCAAGCTATTGAAAAAACCAACCTGCTGCGCCAGTCCAGCACGTTCCGAAACGTCAATCAATTTGCCACGCACGTTTTGAAAACACTTTGTTGACCCAAGCTGGCACGTCAGCATCAATTCATTCCAACCGTCGCCGTCCACATCCGCCCAACAGCTGCCCGTAACCATGCCTGTCTTCGAAAGTCCAGGCGCCACCTCTTCAGATGCCAGTTCCAATTTTCCGTTTTTGTTTTTTAGTAAAACGGATTGGGGAATGGCGGGGAAATTCCCGGGTACAACACGGCCACCAACAAACACATCCAGCTGTCCGTCTCTGTCAAAATCGACGACCGAAACCGGTCCACCACTTGCGCGATACTCAGGAACTCGATCCGTGGACTTTTCAAAATTGCCGTTGCCATCATTCAAATACAACCGGTCCAACATCGCGTTGGTTGGCAACTTTGATTCAACACCGCCGCTGACAACAAACAGATCAACATCCCCATCGCCTTCCAAATCAAAAAACACGGCTCCCATGTCTTCGCATCGAAAGTCATTGTCAAACGCATCGGTGGCTAACGGAGCAAACTCAAATTTACCCTTATTTTCAAACAACATCGATTTTTCGAACGCGGCTCCACCAACAAACAGATCATCATCTCCGTCGCCATCAATATCACCCCACGCATGCCCTGGACCGAGCTGCGAAAATTTGAATGGCAACATTGGCTGCTGCTCAAAATCATCGAAAGGCAATTCCTGTTGCGGAAGCTCTGATAATTCGACTTCTTGACTAACAAAAAGAGATCTGCCCAATTCCATTTTCAAGCCCCGCCCAATCGCTCGCGATGAATTCGGCTCTTGAATTTCGTATTTGTAATTAGTTGCCAAACTATTAAGTGTTTGTTTATTTCCCCTGGGCCAGTCGATTTCCACCGAGCCAACATTTTCAATATTGCCAACACCAAAGTGAATCGTTGGCGATTGAGAGCTAAGAAACGATCCCGAAGTCGAAACGTACCGAACCATTTCAGTTTCTCCGGCGCCAAAAACTTTGATCGTCGCGCCCAACCCAAACCGATTGCCATCTTGCCCAACCAATTGGATTTGAATCGAATTTTCGGCTTCGAGTCCATTCTTGAAAATCACAATTTCACCATTGTGATCGATGGTCACGACGTCGATATCGCCGTCGTTATCCAGATCGCTGGTCGCACTGGCACGAACCAGACTCGCTTGAGTGATTTCCCAATCGCTGTTCACCGCTTCAAACTCGCCCGTAGAATTTTTTCGACAGACCACGTCTACGTCTGCAACCGTCTTCTGTTTCTGCCAAAAATCGTCTGCTTCAAACGACTTATCCTCGGGTTTTTGACGCAGCGCTGAATTCAAATCGTTATCCAGAAACGGCCGCACCGCTCCATTGGAAAACCAAATCTCCTCATTCCCATCGCTATCGAAATCAGCAGTAGCGATTGCAGACGTACTTCCACTGGCAGAAATACCCAACGCCTTTGCCAGTTCAACCATCGGGCCATCAGCCAGAATCACATGCGCGGAATTACCGAACATCTGTAGCGGCGTGGCACCACTAAGAAACCAGGAATCACCATCTTTGCCAAACAAATTTCCACGACTAACCGCTTGCTTGCTCTTGCTTCGGTATGCATCGCCTGCTACCAGTAAATCCAATCGCCCATCGCCATTCAAATCCGACAGCGAAGTGCTTTTTGAAAACCAGGTTGTCGTCGCCAGCATTTCTTTAGTGACATCCTGAAACTGAATTTCACCGTCGGAATTCAAACCCAGGTTTTTCAGCAGCAAATCTGGATCTTTTTTATCGTTGGCGACAAAAATATCCGGCCACCCGTCGTCATTAAAATCGAAACACCTTGCAGCGTTTCCCCGATAAGGCTCTTTGGGAACGATCCCCGTCTCAGTCATATCGGTGAACTTGTTTCCATCGTTCAGGTAAACACGATCGTATTGTCCCGATTCGACCGGCACATAGCGTCCGTCTTTGTATTCAATCAAATGGTTCGCTTCGCGATATTCTTCCTTGATCCGAGGCGGCTTTCCAGGCTCACGATCGACCGGCAATTTGTCTGGTAAACGTGTCGGAGGCAATCGGTGGGTTACCAGATAAAGATCCAGGTCACCATCACGGTCAAAGTCAGCAAAACCGGCGCCCGCGCTGGCGCCGCGAAAATTCAAGCCATATTGCTCCGCCTGTTCGGCAAACTTTCGCCCGCGGTTAATAAACAATCGATTTGGCGATTTGTAACAACACAAATAGATATCAAGCAGCCCATCGTTGTTGATGTCTACCAAAATTGGCGCCACACCCCAGCACTTCGATTGTTTTAACCCAGCAATTTCTGTGACTTCTTTAAACCCGAAGTCGCCGCCGTTTTCAAACAACCTTCCACCCGTTTGTTGATCAGCCACAAAAATATCCGGCAATGAATCACCGACCAGATTTCCCACAGCAATTCCAACGCTGCAGAAAGGTGTCGACAACAAATCCGATTCATCCTTGTTCAATACCCGTTTTTCGATTGCAGGTATCCCCGTCAGGTATTCATCGAGCCGGACGAAGCTGCCCGAATTTTGAGTTGACGATTGAACAAAGGGAATGCCCTTTACGCCCGCAGCCGGCTTGATTACTGATGGCTCGTTGGAGATCGGTTCAACGACAGCGCGATCGATCGCCAGTAATTTCGCATCGTCGTTAGCTTCAGCAGCTTCAACAGCGACAAATTCTATCTCGTCAACGGTCTTGCGTTGGGCGTTGGCCGGGAAAGCAGACAAGGTATCGAATTCCCGATCGTATTCACAAGCACAAAA
>CAYONX010000037.1:10870-43667 GCA_964405425.1 uncultured Pirellulaceae bacterium
TATCGAATTCCCGATCGTATTCACAAGCACAAAAGCAGGCACAAAAACAAACGCACACTAACGCCCAAACGCAAGTTGTGGCAAATCGAAACGGTCGTGACATGTGCCTACGCAAGAAAGGTAAAAGCAAAGAACAATTTTATTTATTGGATGAACCTTTAATGATAATCCGTTATCTATTTGGAACAAAGAACGAAAGTCTCAATAGCGAAACTTCAAATCAAAGCCCCCAGTTCGCCCAACCCAATCGGTTCGCGACTGCTAAACGGCTCACCAAATCGAACACCAATCGTTTTACCCCAATACGCCGCTTCAATTTCGAGTTGCTCCACGAACGACGGGTTCATTTGTTCGCGACCTTTTACGAATTGGCTTTGGTAGCACAAAATTGATTCTTTCTTTTTCGGCCAATGTTCGCTGATGTCTAACACAAATGCCGGAGTCGCATGCATTTTCAAATGGACACAATAGTAATTAAAAATTCTGCTCGGATGAAACGGTTCGCCTTCCAATTCCGACTTCGTCAGCTTCGACCAGAACCGTGCATCGTCGACCAATTTCGTCGCAGCCGTGTGGTCCGGATGTGCATCAATCCAAAACGGAGCAAACAACCATTTTGGCCTGACCGCGCGAAAGACATTCGCCAGCTTGGCCCGCGATTCCAGATCCGATACTAACTTTCGATTGGGCAATCCCAAATTCTCTCGCCAGGAAACATTCAACACCTTGGTTGCGGCTGCCGTTTCAGCCGCACGAATTTCTAATGTCCCATTGGGAGTAGGCTCTCCGTTGGTAAGGTCCAGGATTCCGACTTTCAGCCCATTGGCTTGCATCGACAATATCGCACCTGCCATCCCCAATTCCGCATCATCCGGGTGAGGTGCAACCACAAGCGCATCTAACGAATCCATTGGCATTTCCTTTGCGAATTAGTGAATCAGCGATTGGAAGCCAAATGATCTGGACGCCACGACCGCTTTCTGTCATCGTCCGCCAATCGTCGATCATATTCAAGGGTCCGCACAGATGAAAAAGCTCCACTTGTTCTTCATCGCCACCATCATTCTATCCAGTATCGGTTGCGCTGCGGATGATTTGCACCAAAACCAATTGCAAAATCTTACCGAGCGACAATCCCAATGGTATGACCGCACCAACGAAGGTTGGCGATTCGAATAGCGACAAACTCTTGCGGAATTCCGCATCGGTCGCTAAGAAGTAGCCGGACGGGCGTCACCCTTTACAGCAACGACTGCAGGTTCACTTTCCTTTTTCCACGGCCCGTCTTCAGTCCCTGGCAACTGCGACTCACTCGCCTGCAATGGATCGTTGGCTAAATCGATGTCCAACAACTGTAAAACTCCGCCATAGAAGCTGTAGAAAATTGGCACCAGGTACAGGATCAAAAACGTGCCGGTCATCAAGCCAAAAATCAAACTGGCCGCCATCGGTATCAATACCTGGGCCTGAAGCGACGTCTCTAACAACATCGGAAACAAACCTGCGACGGTTGTCATCGAAGTCAACATGATCGGACGAAAACGCCTACTGCCGGACAATTCCAGAGCCGTATTCAGCGGCACACCTTCGCGAATGCGGCGGTTAATAAAATCGACAAGTACGATCGAATCATTGACAACGACTCCCGTCAACGCAATCAATCCAAACAAGCTGAACAACGACAACTTCAGCCCAATCAACGCGTGGCCGATGATCGCACCCAGCCAGCCAAATGGAATGATGGCAAGAATGATTAGCGGCTGTATATACGAGCGAAACTGCAACGTTAACAACGCGTACATGCACATCACCGCGATACCAAAACCGACAAGCATACTGTTCATCGATTCAAGAGTTTCGGCTTGCTCGCCTTCCCAATTCACCGCAAAACTTGCCCCGTGCTTCTCTCGGAACTCTTTAAGTACTTGCGGAATAATCTCGCTACGTAATTCGTAATTGATTTTTACGCTGTCGCCAACTTCATCATCAACGTCGGCAACCACTGTGATTGACCTCCGTTGATCAAGCCGGTTAATTTCAGAATTGGCTCGAGTAAATTCGACTTCGGCCACTTCGGTGATTGGCCATTCAGTACCCGTGTTATCGCGGACCCGGATGTTTTCAAAACTATCCATGTTCTCGCGCTCTGCTTTTGGGTAGCGAACCATCAATTTCACTTCATGCCGCCCACGCTGCAACCGCATTACTTCATCGCCAAAATATATCGATCGAATCGTGTTGGCCAGAGAATTTTCATCCAGCCCAAGCGTCTTGCCCAAATCGTTAAGGCGCAAGTTCATTTCCCATTTGCCAAGCCGCGAATCGTCTTCAATATCCTTAACGCCATCAATTCTGGCTAATTCAGCCTTGCACGCGTTGGCAATGTCTTCCAAATACATCGCATCGGATTCGCTCGACAATATTTTGAACTCAACAGCATTTCCGCCAGGCCCCATGCTGTCCGATCCAAATTTCAACACTTCTGAGCCAGCAATTTTCGGAACCTTTTCCCGCCACCGACTGATGATTTCCTTGTTGGTCACATCACGATCGCCAGTCGGAATCAGTTGTACTTCAACGCTGCTAACATGGCTTCCGTTGGTCACGCCAGTCGGCCCTTGCATCTCATTGCCGACTTCGCCAATGCGTCGATACAGATTCTTGATAAATGGCTTTCCACCCGCATCGATGTGTTCTGCTTCGACTTCCTTGACGGCCTGCTGCATCGTCAATGCGCCCAATTCAGCGTACGTCGAAGACGTGCCGTCGGGAAAGGCTAACGTCGAATTGATTTCCGATGAATCCATGTCAGGGAAAAACCCAAAGGGCGCAATCCCACCAACTACAATTCCAATACAAACGAATGTGAAACAGAATGCTGTGCTTAGCGCAACCGGCTTGTTTTGCAACGACCACGCCAGTGAAGGTTCGTACAACTTGACAATACAATATTCCATTAGCCCACTGGCCCAACGATTGACGACGGCATGAAGTCGGATCAGTGGCTTAAAAATATATAGCACCAGGCCAACCGTTCGCAGAAACAGATTGTTCTCGTGCGCAAGATGAGCGGGCAAAATAAACATGCTTTCGATCAATGAAATGACCAACATGGCGATCACCGCAACGGGCATGACTTCGAAGAACTTCCCCATCACGCCCGTCACATACATCAGCGGCATAAACGCGATAATGGTCGTCGCCACCGAAGCACAAACACTGGGCAGCACTTCGACGGTGCCTTCAATGGCAGCCTGAACAAACCCCAAGCCTTGCGTCCGCTTGGTGTAGATGTTTTCTCCAATCACGATCGCATCATCGACGACAATCCCAAGTGCCATCAAAAATGCAAACATGGTTAGCATGTTCAGTGTGTTACCCGTAGCGAACAACACAAATCCAGCACCAAGAATCGAAACTGGAATGCCAACGGCTACCCAAAACGCTAATCGCAAATCAAGAAAAGCTGCCAGCACCAAAAACACCAACAACAATCCTTGCAATCCGTTTCGCGTCAGTAGCTCCATTCGATCACGTACATCTGACGAAATATCATTCCAGGTCGACAATGAATAACCGTCGGGAACTTTCTTTTGATCAACGTAATTTCGAACCGTTTCAACAATCGTGAAAAGGTCTTCGGTGTTTGTTTTAGTAACTCGAATCGCGATGCCTGGCCGGTCGTTGATAATATGCGTCGACGTTGTCGCAGCAAAACCATCGATCACATCGCCGATGTCACCGATTCGTACCACATCGCCATTAGGCCGGCTTAAGATTGGAATCTCAGCTATCGCGGCGCCCGTCTCACGCTTGTTTTTTCCACGCAGCAACAATTCCTGACTGTCGGTTTCCATCTTTCCGCCAGGCATGTCAACATTTTGACGACGTAGAATTTGTGCCAACCCTTCCAGGCTGACTCCATACTCACGCAGCGTATCTTCGGAAACTTCAACTGCGATTTCATAAGGTTTTTCGGCAACGATATCAGCGCCCGACACCGCAGCACCCTTCGGTTGAAACAAAAACGCCATGCTCCGACGCACCAAGCTTTGTGGCGGAACCGCTCTCAATTCCGTCAACTCCGTGCGAATTTCTTCAGCCAGTGACCGCAATTCTAATTCATCTTGCAGCTTGTTTTCACCCGCCAGCGGCGGCCCCAGTACGCCAACCGTTATCGCAGGTGCACGAAAAATGATCTGCCTGACAAGCGGGTCTTCGGCCGTCGGAGGAAACGAGGAAATTTGATCGATCTGCGACCGAACGTCATTCAAAACCGGCTGTACATCAGTCACATCACTGTTGAGCTCAAGAATGACAAAGCCGGAATTTTCGCGGGCGACCGAAGTCATTTTCCTGACGCCGTCAACATTACTAACCACCGACTCAATTTTTTGGCAAATCCCCTCCTCCACTTCCTCTGGTGTAGCACCAGGAAAGGGAACCGTCACCAACAAGATCTCCAACTCAAAATTCGGAAACACTTCGCGCCGCATCGCGACCATACTGATCGCACCAATAATCAAAGACGCGATCAAAATTGTGTTCATTGCCGGCGAATTCTTGATCGCCCAACTAACAACAGATTTCACGGCCTACTCCGTTCCTGCTGTGAAGACGTAGCAGCCTGCTTGGGCACATTCGTTCGCAGCACGTCGTCGACCGAATCAGTCGACTCGGCATTGTGTTGCACTTCCGGCGTAATGGAATCTGTATTATTGGAGTCGGACGAAGTCAGGACGCGGCCGCCTTGTGTTGGTTGCGGTAACGGAGACACCACAACCTGATCCCCAATTTGCAACCCGGAATCGTCCAGCTGAATTACAACACGTTTCTTTTCGGATAATGATTGTCGCAACGGAGTCCGGTCGATGACATCAATGTCGAAGCGATTCAGCTTGTCGTCTCGCACCACCCATACATAATCTCCAGGACGCACGCCAACTAATGGAAACGAACCCAGTTGGCAATCAGCTTGTTCACTGGACAAAACGATTCGACATTTCACAAACATTCCACGAACGAGTACACGTTGGCCGTCGTGTGTGTCCACGATTGGCTTTTCAACCACAATTCGACAAGGGATCGATTTAGTGGTTTCGTTGCGACCGATTCCATCGAACCGCTCCAAAACACCTTCCCAAAACACGTCCGGCTCTGCTTGGTCGTATATTTGCACCGCCACCTTTGGCAGATTGTAAACATGATTGTCAACGCGAATGGGATCGGATGAAGCTTCGGTCGGTGCATAGGTTCGAAGCCATTCCAATTCGCCCGGAGTCAAATTGCACAGCACTTCGGCGCGGCTTGTGTCTTCAAACACGATCAATTCTCGTGCCGCTGTAACAAAATCACCCTGTTCGACTGCTTCACGCACGATGACTCCATCGACGGGAGCTTTTACAATCGTGCGACTCAACTTTAACTCCGCCATCTCTCGGCGGCTTTTTATTAGCTCCAGCGAAGCATCAAGTCGTTCTTTCTTTTTCAGCAACATTTCATATGTGTTGTTTCGGCCGACGAATTGAGATTCAGCGCTTAACAACGAACGTTTAGCGTCATCCACCTGACTCTTGGATAGCGAATTTTTCAGCCGTTGAGTTCGTTGAAAGCGGCTCTTTTGCAACTCATTTTCCTGTGATGCAATCTGCAAACTCTTAGATGCTCCATCAATTTCTTGGAGCGTTTCCTGATACGTCTTCATGGCCTGAACAATTTCTGCGTCGATCATTTTCAAATCAAGCTCATAGTCTTGAGAATCGATTTCCAGCAACGTCGTTCCCGCCTTGATAAAATTGCCAGCTTCGCAATCGCAATGTTTAGCAGCGATTTTCCCACCGACTTCCGCAGCAACCCGGATCTCGCGAAAAGGCACCACGGTACCAGAAACGGCCAAATCCAAATCACCTTCGAATGCCTCAATGGCCGCCGTCTCAACCAGCGGAACCAGCGCGTCAGAATCGACCTTTGCGGCTTCTTCCTGCATCAAGTAAAGCGCTGCAGCAAAACCAATTCCCAACAGCATGATCAAACCCGAAATCATGTACTTGACCGATTCCGGCAATGACAATTTCGTTTTGTTGTTTTCTTCTGTATTCATCCGTAGCGGATTATCCTTTTTCCGTAATTTCAGTTGGTTTGGTATCCGTTAATTTAATATCGTCATACTTTGTACTGACACCTTGAAGAGCGCTCAGTGAAAATTCTGTAATGTGATCGGCCAGGTGTTCAATGTCGAAACCTTCCGATGATAGTGCTTCACTTTCGATCGTCATCGCCGCAAAATCACCAGCAAAACGATAGAACATGCACTGGCCAATGATGCTGAACGCCATTTGCATCCGCTTTTCGTCAGACAATTGGCATTGGACGATTTCATCGATCAGTTGCATCAACACTTGCAGAAAAGGCCGAAAATACTCGTGCACCAATTTTCGACATGCTTCGGTCGGCTGCAAAATTTCACGCATCAAAAGATGCACTTGCCAGGGTGCTGATTGCAATGCAACCATCCGATTAAGAATCATCTTCACGTAGCCATGAAGTCTATCCTGGGCGGTCGCCTTTGCATCCCATTGCGGATCTGGAACTTGCTCGACTCGCATCTGACGAGCCTGAATCACGGTCTCCAGATACAATTGCTGCTTGTCGCCAAAGTAGTAATTGACACTGGCAAGATTGACTTCCGCCGCATCGCTAATCTCGCGAATCGTTGCCGCTTTGAATCCTTTTCGCGCAAAGATCGGCCCCGCCGCCAGCAGTATGCGTTTCTTTGTCGAATCCAGCTTGCCCATCAGTGTGAATCTACCCTGTTAGAAATTTGCTCGGCCAGCCCGTCTGGATGACTTCCAAAATATTCCAGCGCGAACCTGTCGCGAAAACTGGAATCTGAAGATGTTAGAGCAATTAACGTCTTCTAAACAACTGTATTAAACAACTGTTTAAAAACAAGACGAATGTTGTTTTTTACGTAAAAACCGAGAAAATGCTCTGTATCAGACCAATCGTGCAAAATGCCGGCCTTCGAAGCCGGATACCTGTCTTTCCTATGAAAAATTCAAAGCTCCGCCGGAAAATCGCCTGGCAAGCTGCTCAATTGATGTATTCCAGAGAAGAATCGGAATACTACCGTGCCAAAATGAAGGCCGCTCGCAAGATCCAAAAAGGATGGGTCAAACCGGCTGACCTGCCCAGCAACGCGGAAATCCGCGACGAGATTCAGAAAATGGCGATCATGATGGAACGCGATGACCGTACCGACCAGCTTCGCGAAATGCGAGTCGCCGCACTGTATCTGATGCAGCTTTTAGAACGATTTAAGCCAAAAATCATTGGCAGTGTTTTCACCGGACACATTCGCAAAGGCAGCGACATCGACATACATGTCTTTTCCGACACACTGCATGCGGTCACCGGCGAACTGGATTATCACAACTATCGTTACGAAGTCACCCGCAAACGCGTACGCAAGAATGGTGAAGAAACGACTTACCGCCATATTCACTTACACGATCGATTTGATTTTGAATTAACCGTTTATCCTGAAAACAAATCTGGCTACGTTTTTAAGAGTTCAATCACGGGCAAAGCGATCGAGCGTGCAACGGTCCCGCAATTTTGCGAGTTCCTGTCCAATACGTATCCAAACCTGGATGTCACCATGGAAACCAATCGAATTGCCGAACAAATTGATCCTTTCCAGTATTTTGAATCCTTGTTGCTGCCACTGGAGAACGTAAAACAGAATCCGAAATATCACCCCGAAGGCGACGCACTTTACCACAGCCTTCAAGTATTCGATCTCGCGTGCGATCAACTGCCATACGACGAAGAATTTCTGCTGGCAGCATTATTGCACGACGTTGGTAAAGCCATAGAACCGCTTGACCACGTCATCTCGGGCTTGCAAGCATTAGATGGCTTCATCACGCCCCGCACTCATTGGCTCATCGAAAACCACATGCTTGCTCACAAAATCGCTGATGCTTCGATTGGTAGTCGTCGCTGGCGTCGACTTCGAGAAAACGAGAGTTACAACGAATTGATCATGTTGGGAGAATGCGATCGGGGCGGTCGTCAGACGGGAGTCCAAACCACCGATCTTGATGGGGCACTTGAGTATATATGCTCACTTTCCAGCTCTTTTGGCTAGATTTCTAACGCCCAATTCAGCCAAATGTCAATCTAGGCAGAATTTGTCGACGGCTACTACGTGTCTCAGGAGTTTTGCCATAAACATCCGAAACAACGCTTAGAAGACAAATATTTGTGAAAGAATCGCCAACCCGCAAACTCGGCATTCTTTCGCTTGACCTAGCCGCAGCCAAAAAAAATGCTATCCAGAACCAACTTCGCGATTGCACTCGCGTTATGCGTGAGTGCGTCATCGCTCCTATCGTCGGTCACCATGGCCGATACCAAAGACAGAGAAACGCCTTTGGTTCGTGCTGTTGCCAATTGCCGATCGGCCGTTGTCAACTTGCGAGGTCGCAAGACCGTTCGCGCCAACGAATCACAAACGTCATCTGAGATTAAACAGGTGAACGGAATGGGTACGGGGGTCATTATCGACCCACGCGGATACATTCTGACAAACTACCATGTCGTAGAAGACGTCCGAGAGATTCAGGTTACGACTAGTGCTCGTGAAAAAACAATCGCGCAGCTAATCGCACACGACCCGGAAACCGACTTGGCCATCTTGAAAATCGACTTGGCTCGCGAGCTGCCGACCATCCCGCTCGGCACCTCGTCCGATTTAATGTTAGCTGAAACTGTAGCTGCCGTCGGCAACGCATACGGCTACGAACATACCGTCACCGAAGGCATCATCAGCCAACTTGGTCGCACGGTTCAAGTCAACGACGATCAAATTTATCGCAACTTGATCCAAACCGATGCACCCATCAACCCAGGCAACTCAGGCGGACCTCTGCTGAATTTGGACGGTCACATGATCGGAATCAATGTTGCCGTGCGGATTGGAGCACAAGGAATTGCGTTTGCGATACCAGCAGACGATGCGATGGAAATTGCGGCCAACTTGATGGCTCATCATGCGGCTGAAGCCAGTGGACTTGACCACGGAATTCAGACGACAACCACTTACAAAAATCAACAACCGATACTGTTAGTGAAACACGTTCGCCCGAAAAGTCCAGCCGACGACGCAGGTGTCAAAAAAGGCGCCCAGATTTCTCAAATCAATGGCAAGCCCGCCAAACGCAGTCTCGATTTGTCCACAGCCATGCTGACAATCACTGGCAAAGAAGACTTGAATCTTTCGATTGTTCAAGACGGCGCCAGGGACGATGTCTCACTGAAGCTGGACAAAAACCCAATCAACGCGACCAACGATACGGCGTGGGGCATGTTGGGTATCACCGTTAAACCAGCTTCCGACAATGAAATGGCGAACCGCCATCCAAACTACCAGAAAGGATTGAAGATCCTGAGCGTTCGCAAGAACAGCCCAGCGGATCTGGAAGGCATTTTGGCCGGCGATATCCTGGTAGCCATGCACGGTTGGAAAACCGAATCCATTGACAATTTGAAATACGTACTCGAACAGCCGGACATTTTGTCTCGCAAGAATTTCATGTTTTACATTTTGCGTGAGAAGGAGCCCTTCTGGGGCAAGCTGCGCATAGCATCGCAGTCGAGATAGCATGGGCTGCTGCGGTCAATGAGTTCCGCTATCTCAACCTTTCTCGCGCTAAATGCCAACCGCTGTCGGACTTCTGTTCGGCAGCGGTTTTTTTGTTACCGCATCTATGTTATGACAATTCTCCCATTCTTTGCCGGTCGGCGTTTCCTACAGAAGTCGTTACACTGAAGATCGACGACAAAGTGGGCACACTAATTCCGTCGCCTGGTACCGCATTTTAGACATCACCGGATATTTATTGTTCTCGTGGAACGTGACTTTCATCACTGGCTTCAACAGCATTGCCCCCCGACTGGCGACCAGATCATCGTCGGCATCGGTGACGACGCAGCCATCGTCGATTTTGGCGGACCGACGGTTATTACATCCGACTCTATTGCCGACAAGGTCCATTTTGATTCGTCGGTTCACTCGCTCAAACAGATCGGCCACAAAGCCATTGCGGTTTCATTAAGTGACATCGCCGCGATGGGGTCACGACCCATTGCTGCTTCGGTCGATCTGTTTATTCCAAGGAGACTGGAATTCGAAGATCTCAAACGCCTTTTCGAATCACTGGCTTCAACGGCTAAAAAATATCATTGCCAAATCGTCGGCGGCGACACCAATCGCTGGGACGGACCGTTGGTATTGTCAACTAACGTTTATGGGGTCGCAGCTGCTCAGAGTGGACACGCATGGCTCATGTCGAATGCGAAACCTGACGATTTGATTTGTGTTACAGGCCCGCTTGGCGGCAGCCTGCTGGGCAAACATATTGCCTTTGAACCTCGATTGGATTTGGCGATACGCCTTGCGGAGAATTACAACATCTCGGCAGCCACCGACATTACCGATTCGTTGGCCATCGATCTTAAATCGTTAGCAACGGCTTCTGGATGTGGCTTCGTGATTGATGCTGCGGATGTTCCCGTTTCGGATGCGGCAAGGGAGATGGCTAAAACGAACGGTTCTGTGCCGCTGGATCACGCTCTTTACGATGGTGAAGATTTTGAGTTGATCTTGTGTTTAAGCGAAACAGAATTTGAAAAGATCAAGCTGGACAAAGACTTTGGACAACCCATTTATCGCATCGGCACCATGTCACATGAAGAGCGATTTCTAATTAACCGAGACGGGTCGAAGACGAAGCTTGAAATTCGAGGTTACGAACATTGAATGCGATCGAAATCTTATCGAAAAACGAAGAACAGACTCGAACACTTGGTAGCCAGCTCGGACGTGCGATCCAGCAACCTTGTATTATCTTTCTGGAAGGAACTCTTGGAGCAGGTAAAACTCGCTTGTCTCAGGCTATAGCTGCTGGATTGGATATCGATCCCGACACCGTCAACAGCCCCACGTTTACGATCATGGTCCCCCACACCGGCCGATTGACTTTGCTTCACGTCGATGCCTATCGAATCAAGGATTTGGACGAAGCAGATCAATTGGGCATCGACGATTGGGTCGCATCGGGTTGCGTGCTGCTGGTCGAATGGGCAGAGCGAATCGAAGACATATTGCCAACGCCCGACCTGAAAATCAAAATCGAACACGAAACTGACGTGCAGCGGCAATTTAATATCACCGCCAACACGCCATTGGGCGAAAAATTGATTCATGCAATTCAGTAGAATGCCCGCGTCAAATTACGCGCGGCCACTGCTGCCGATTTCCTACTCTTCGACAGTCTTGCCTATGTGCATCCAATACTTCAACAGCGGTGACATCAGCAAACAAATGACCCCGGAAACCACCGCCATGATCGCAAGCAATTGATAAACATCGCCATAAATGTGCACGGTTTCGGCAGGCACTGGAACAACTTTACCACCGCCGGTATCCACAGCAGCAAACTGAGCAATGATCGCGGCCAGGAATTGCGAAAACGCCGTAGCCAGAAACCATGAACCCATAACCGTGCTCACCAATCGCGTCGGAGAAAGCTTGGTTACCATCGACAAACCTACCGGAGACAAACACAATTCGCCGGTCGTCAACAACAAGTACATTAGTAACAACCAATACGCAGCCACCATGCCATCGGAATCGGCAGTCTGGGCACCGAAGTATAACATCGCAAAGCCCAATCCCAATTGGATCAAACCCAAAGCAAATTTAACGGGAGTACTCGGTTCCATTCCACGGGCTCCGAGAAAGCCCCATAGCGCGGTGAATATCAAACCAAATATCATGATGTAAATCGGATTGACTGACTGGAAAACGGAAGCAGGGATCTCTGATCCGCCGACGCCAAGCTTTCCAACATTCTCTTCCGTAAACTGCCATTCTACGACCTTGTCCTCAGCGGCAGCTTCTTCGCTCTTGGCAAATTCTCTTAAATAGGTCATCGCCGTCATCGTCATTTTTTCCTGACCGAGAACCTCTTTGATCGTCGCGGCCAGATCATCGTCATTCATCCGTTTCGATTCTTCTTTAGACTGTTCGACGCCACGGATTGCGCGTTCCAACGTGCCGTTAATCGAATCCGATCCATTTTCATGACCCAGAAATTCCTGACTGAAGAATTCCAACGATTCGCCGTCGGCTTGAGCTGCCACCAGACTGAACTTTTGAGCCGTTCCGACCATGTCATCACCGACGACAGATGCTTCGGAGACTCGATCTACGTTGCGGTCAGTAAAATTGTTGACACTGCTGCCAGATTGTTCGAAAAACGCCCAGAATAGCAGGGAAAAGAAAGTCAAAATGAAAACAACATACATCCGTTCACGGGCAATCTTCGGCATCCTGAACGCTTCCCGAACCAGATAAATGGTCGCGCCTAATCCCGCCAGAATCAAAACAAGGCCGGCCGGTCGACTTGCCTCTTTAACAAATTCCGCCAACCCTTTGACGATCGGAGAATCCGAATGTTCCAGCGGCTCAACGACTGAATCAGGCAGCAAGGTCACCTGTCCATCGACTCCCGGGATCACGGAAATTCCAGAAACCAAAACCACAAAAATCGGAATCGCAATTAGGGTACCGATCAGCACCTTGGCCAGATTCGAATAATAAGTTGACACTACCGGGGAACGCCCCACTTCTGCCGGCAATCCACCTTTGGCCAATGCCATTACGGCAACCGTCCCAGAGATCAACAGTGCGATTCCCACAAACGCATTGGAAATCAGCGAGAATGTATCTCCGGCATTGTAAAAGAATAAACCGTAGGCACTTGCCGCCGCCGTCAACAAAATCATCGCTTGAGTCAAAATCGTTGGTGCTACGAATACCGCCAATCCAACCAACATTCCAATGGTCGCCAGACCGAATCCGTAGTGCCATCCGTAGGTCTCACCCACGTATCCACATAGCAACGGCGCCATTGCGGCACCAAGATTGATTCCGATATAGAAAATAGTGAAACCGCCATCACGCTTTGGACTGCCATCGGGATACAGCGACCCAACGATGGTCGAGATGTTCGGCTTAAAAAATCCGTTGCCTGCTATCAGGAATCCCAAAGCCGTAAAAAACCACAGGTCGGTTTCAAGGGTCATTAGCAGGTGCCCGGCAGCCATGAGCAGGCCGCCAATGACCACTGCCGTTCTGGCCCCCAAAAGCTTGTCAGCAATCATCCCACCGAAAAACGGAGTCATATAAACCAGTGCGGTGTACGCACCGTAAACCGCGTTCGCATCTTTGTCGCCGTAACCGAGAAAGCCTTTTAGCATGTAAAGCAATAACAAGGCCCGCATGCCGTAATAAGAAAATCGCTCCCACATTTCTGCGAAAAACAATGTGTAAAGCCCAGTTGGATGACCAAACAGTTGAGGGCTATTGGAGGGATCAAATTCTATTTTTTTGGAGGCGTCGCTGGACATTCATTTCTCCGTGTGTTTCGCGGGCTATTTTCTCAAGCCATAACTTTACACAAATTCTGTCTTTCCAACAGTTTAAATCGATCGTTCGGTTGATCGTTATCGCGAAGAATGTTCTTCCTGAAGACAAGCCCCCCGGCACCATCGCTACCATCAGCGCAAAAAAATACCGCCGATAATCGGCGGTATTGTAAACTTATACTTCGTGACTTAACTAGTTACCCAACGTGTTGATAACCATCTGATCGATACTGATTGTCCAAGGATAGAACAAAACAGGGCCTGTTTCTTCGTACCTGGCCTCGACCAGCACCAAACCGGAAGGAACTGCAACGTACTGTTGAGGATCACCCGCAGGGCTGAAACTTGCGTCATCGTCAGTCAAGCCGACGGGACCTGAAACGATTTCTTCAAACAATCCAGTTGACGCATTAAGTACGGATACCGTTTGCTCCAAATTCGGAGTATTCGCCGCGCCTTCGTAATCAATTGAGAATGATGAAACCAGGATGTCCGGAGAAAAGAAAGTGAAAAATGCCTCTACGCCGGTATTCGCAGGAGCGCCGTCCAGATTCGGGATTAATTCCAAGTATTGATTATCGCTATCGAGCAGATCCGCTACATCTCCAGCGATAATCTCGCCGGATTCAAATGAAGCAATCGAAGGTGCCGTCGGCACTGGAACATCTATAGCGTCAAACTCTACCCGTAAAGTGTACAATTGAACGTTATTCGTCGAACCACTTACTCGTGCAAAGTATTCGCCAGGTGCCAAAAATTGTGCCAATATTGATTCTTGGGAACCCGCGGGTTGCGAATTTGAAGCCGCGAAGGCTGAGCCGTTTGCATCGAACAATGTTAGAGACAAATTAGCAAATGCACTTGGGTTCGACGGTATACCTCCACCTTGAAATTGCGGTGACTGGTTATAGCTTGCTCCAACGGGCGTCAACACGATGTCAGCGAAACCTAATTCAGGGACGGTAAAGCTAAAGAAGTCAACATCCGAGTTGTCGTCGATACTGACAAAATCCACATCGTTTCCTGCAACAACGGTTCCTGTCGAACCGTCAATGCCAATGATCGCAATGTCTCCATCGGCAATGGAGCCTAATTCTGATGCATTGCCGATCGTATTGTTACCTTGGAAATTGTTTTCTTTCTCCAACGCGTCTCCGTATTGTCGTTGAACCGCCAGAATGTCATCCAATTGAGGACCGTCAAAGGCACCGCTAATAAACGGCTCCATCAAGAATGCAGCGTTGTTCGATTCCAAGTGGGCAAATCCAATTCCATGGCCTTGTTCGTGAGAGAAAACGTTGCGAAACAGTCGGAACCCAAGCGCTGCGTTACCAAACAATCCTAAATCGGAAGTATCGATGGCCATATCACCAACATTTGGAAACTGATTAAATGCCAATACATTGTTTGGGCCATCGATGTTGAATCCACCAATTCGTACATCACCACGGACCCCTACTGAACCGCCCGCACCAAAATTCGTTGCGCCGTCGTCATTCGGCTCAAAGACGTACTCAATACCCGAAACTTCGCCCCAACGATCAAGAGATTGTTGGATCAATCCATGCCAAAATCGAGTCGTCAGGTCAGGGTCGCCGGCACTTGGTTCGTTAAACAAGTTATCGAAAACTGCGATCATGTTGCTCGGTACAAATCCGCCGCCACCATTGGCATCTGTGCCGTCGGGAACAATGCTCCAAGTCAGCATCGTTGGTGTGCCTTGCCCAAGTCCGCCACCACTTAACGCGGTAAACGTCCAACGATTGACTATCTCGAAATTCGTTTCGCCATCCTCTGTGGGATTGTGATGCTCGGAAAGCCCGTCGCAATTTGTGCAACCACAACGTCCAAAAATTCTGTTCAAATCTAATTCTTGAACACGTACTCGAGGGCGAGTCGTTTTTATCTGCGCTTGAACATCCATTGCTAATCCGATTAGCAAAAGGAAACAAAGTAACTGCGTATAGGCTCTCACTAGTCTGCTCCTGTGTAGAAGGCGCTCGGCGCCTCAAGCGAAAAATCCCAATAAGGATGTCTCGGATTGTGGAAAAATAATTAATCTTATTATCGTCGCCGACACACATAAATCAACGATAGGTTCGCCAAAACAGCACGGAACCCAACAATAAGTTAATAATCTAACTGCCAATGCCGCTTTACAGGGTAAATCCGACCGAAACAACAGCCAATCTTGCAAGACATTTATTTCAGGCGAGTCGCAGCAGGAATGAATTTACGATTTTTTAACGGCATATTCCAAGCTGAAACGCGTCCTTTTTCGGACAACATTAACCGGCCAGAGACATGGTCCATCGCTATCCCGGAAACTTCACGGTCCGTTAAAATCGTTTGCAATATGCCTTTGGAATCAAACAGCACCAATTTCCCGCCATCGCAAAGTGCAACGCCAAGAGATTCCCCTGCAACGAGCGGCTCAACATCGTTTTCCAAATACTGTGCCGCAATCGCTTCTTTCCAAATGGTCCTGCCATTTGAACCGACGAAAAAGATGTTCCAGCTGCCAGCCGAATTTTTACCAGTCGCCACACATCCAGCATGCGCAAACAATCCGCGAACCGCATTTATTTTCCAAGCAGCTAATTCATCGACGGCTTTCGAATTTTGCTCCAACTGCCCTTCCACAATGCTGAACAAATCCCGACCCGATCGATAAAAACCTCTTACCGAAATCGTGTCAGAATAATCGCGAATTCGCTCAACTTCGTTTGTTGCCAAGTCCAATTTGAACATGCCATTTTCGATCGTCGAAATCCAAAGTTTGTCGGCGCTTCCTTCTCGAACGAATTGGCACTCGGATATTGAAATCCGGTTCGCCAAAAATTCATCTTGTTCACTGGGAATCTGTCGAATCAATTTCCAGTTTTTGTCAAACACGAAAACGCGTCGACCTAACATTGAATAGCCAGCAAAACAGGTTTTGCCACCAGCATCGAACGACCTGATTCGATTGATTGCTGCATCGGAAGGGATAGGCAACCGATGCCGTGTTAACGCCTGGCCGGTTTCGTCCAATTCTACGACGGTTTGCCACCCATCAATCACAAACGCCTTTCCTTGTGATGGTTGCAATTGAATGTTGCCGGGCGTCTTCAACTCACTCGTTTCCCACGACAATTCCGCAACGTCCATCAATCGTACTGATTTGTTTTGCAGATTCGCTTTACTCGCAACACTCGTAATTGGATTGGAGCGAATAACTGAGTTCCCCTCACCAGCTCCTTGTTCCGCGATTTGGCGGTGGTAACTATCCAAAAACTTGCTGTATTCCCGTTTCATTTCAGCGGCTAAATTTTCGCCGGCCGAAACTCGCTTGATCGCAACGGCCAATTCTTCCTGCCAGGTATCTTCATCGATGGGTTTGGCAAATTGCAGTTTGGAATCTTTATCAAAAACGACAAACGACGGCACTGATTTCAGTTTGATCTGGCTGCTTGCTTTCATTTGTGGGTCGTACAAACCGCGCAGCCCCGCAGCAGCCAATTCGTCACCAAATGAAGCTACTGGAGAATAATCATCACTACCATTTGCCGCCACCAAATCATCAGAATAAACCACTGCAACATCGGCCAATAATTCTCGATCCAACGAACCAAGTTGCTTTACGATTCGCTGTGCATCGGTGCCGACGACCCAGACCAAAGCGGTGCTCTTGTCTGATTTGGGCGTATACGCTTTACCATCGATTTTAAACAAATCCCAGTTCGCAACACGTTCACCAATAATCTCACTGGGCAATGGTTCCGGCAAAGTCACAAATCGCTGAACGATTTTTGATGCCAATCGGTCTTTGATCGCGAATTGGTCTGGCTCATGAGGCACGTTCACAACGGCGTCGTGAAACCGCACAAAAAATCGCAAATCCGTAACCTCTTTGGATGCCAAAATCTGCGAATCGAGATATTCAAACGGCAATTGAATCTGTTCGATCATTCCCGATTCTTGATCGACCCACACACGATAATTTCTGTTCGCTTCGACCATTTCAATAACGTAACAATTCGTACCCGTTGAATCGTCGTTTTCCAATCGCCGGATCTGGTCCGGATTCTTCAGCCAAGCTGGCATCAATTCGGATTCAACAAACCCGATCATTGGAGGAATCAACGGATTGTCCGTTTGAGATTTTTCGTCGTAAAGTGGCAACTCACTTGTGCCAAAGATGAAGTGGCTGGCAATTGGATCATCCAGCAAACGGCCGAACCGGTTGGCAGGTACCAGCAAATGTTGATTGTCGACGTTGCCGGTCTCGATATCAAAAACGTAGCAACTAAGTTGCTGCGAATCACAACAGATTTTTGCATTGAACAATTCCGCGCTGAAACGGTCATTGCGATCCCAGGCGATCGACCAGGGGTGCGGCTCCTGGATTGCCCGACCTTCAAGCCGATACGACAGGTATAAAACTGCCTTGTCCTGATAAGTCGTCGCGTCGGTGTACTGCTGCAGCACCGCCGCCAAAATTTCTTCGGCGCGTAAGTCGTCGTCTGCGGAAACATTTTCTGCGTCGACGACGCTTTGTCTTTGTTCATCGCAGCCGGCTGACAAAACAGCCAACCCAACTGCAAACACCACGCTAATTCGCGATAACATTTTTTCCATCCGTGCGTTTCTTAATAGATACGGATCGATTCCCTCGATCCAAATTTTGCAAGCAATATTAGAACAGGTGGCAAATTTGGGGTAAATATGAATTAACCCGCTGCTTAATTGCTGACCAAGCCATTCTGAAACGCTATCATCGCAAATTTGATTTTAGCTGGTTCTCAGTACGCCGTGATTCCAACAATTAAATTACCGCCGGAAACGTTCGCACAACCGCAAGCCAACGGTCCATCCGATTCAAAACAATCGGTCGACTCGCTATTCAAGGCTGCGTTATCCGAGCCCATTGAATTTCCGCCTTTGTCCCAATTGCTATTCGAAGGCGACAAGATTGCGTTTGTCTTGTTGCAACATTTACCTTCCCAATCGCAATGCTTGTCAGGCCTTTTCAATCACCTGCTCGAATTTATTACTCCGTGTCAGATCGATATCGTAACATCGATGGAGATCGAATTGGATGAGCAACAGCAAGCGAGTTGGTCAGAGAAATTTAAACAACGCGATGTTGAGCTGAATTTCGTCTTACATGACGCAAGCGATTCACAACGACATGCTTTTCTTGCGGCCAGCTACACTGGCGAACCGATCTATATTGATCGAACACTATTCGATGCAGACACGGTGATTCCAGTTACTTCCAAAAGCAACACCGATCCAGACGGTCGCCCGCTGGTGTATCCCGAGTTCAGCAACAGCCAAACCAGAATACGTTTCCAAGCGGCCGCTTCGGATGAATTGCGAGGCGAATTCAGGATGGCGTACGAAGCTCTGGGAATCTGCTACGTCATTGAAGTCGTTTCTGGTCCCGGGGGAGAAATATTGAGTGTGAGTTCAGGCGAACACGAAAAAGTCGCCAATCACACTCAGCAAACCGTCAGTTCGAATTGGCATGTCCAACGCAGCGAAGATGCCCGAGTGGTTGTTGCAACGGTCGAAACTCCCGAATCCGGCCAGACCTGGGATCATTTCTTCAAAGCTCTGATCGCTGCCGCTGCCGCATCCGAGAACGCACAACAGATTGTTGTTTGCACAAACATCGATTCGTTGCCGAGCGACATCCATTATCAACTGTTACAACTGCCGTTCGAAACCGATTGCGAATTGTTGACTCAGGTTATGAGCTCGGCGCCTGAAATTTATCGTGCGATTCCAGGCATCTTTGAAGAAGCAACAATTTACCTTAAATCCAGGCTCTCCGAATCGGAAGTTGAAGACCTTGGCCTTGGATTCATCTCATCTGATTCTGACATCCAGCGAATCGTTGACAACGCCGAATCAGGCATCTATCTTCGCGACGCCCACCTTTGCAAAGTCGCGGACGACGTTTAATATCCTCTCCCCATTTTTATTTTAGTTCGGATTCAGATGACAAGCGAAAAGCTTCAACAACAATATTCATTGCTCACCGATCAATCTGGCTTTGTTGTATTGCCAAAGCGTTGCCATTTACTTTTAACAGGTGACGATCGCAGCAAATTTTTGAACAATTTCTGCACGGCCAACATTTCAGAATTGTCCGCTGGGCAAGGTGCAGAATTATTTATTCTTGATACCCGCGGCAAAACCATTGCTTTCGGTCACGTTTTCAATTTGCAGCAAGGGCTGTTGATTTCAACCGCCGCCGGCGATCAATCAAATTCATTGATGCAACATTTGGACAAATACGTCATTCGCGAAGACGTATCGATCACCGACCAATCCGATTCGACAGCCAGCGTTTTTGTTATTGGCAAATTGTCGGCGGAAAAACTTGGCGTCTCGGATTTAGACCAAAACCAAACCTCATCCATTGAATTTGGCCGACTGATTGCCCATGTCGAACTCGCCGGGTTTGGCTTTCTGATTAATTGTGATGTGAACGAAACGGACAAACTTGTGCAGCACCTTGAATCACTGGGAATCGGCCATTGTGAATTGGATGCACTTCAATCGGTCCGCCATGAATACGGCACGCCTTGGACTGGATTTGAAATTGACGAATCGAATCTTCCCCAAGAATTGCGTCGAGACGAAAAAGCGATATCGTTCACCAAAGGCTGTTACCTTGGACAGGAAACAGTTGCAAAGATTGATGCATTTGGACACGTCAACAAGTTCATGGTCGCGGTTCAAATAACCGAAGGCGGTGCCCCGGAACAAGAGACCGAAATCCAGATCGACGGTTCGAAAATTGGGACAATCAAAACGGTGGCCTTTTCTTCAAAGCTCAAATCCAGTCTCGCCCTGGGTTTCGTGAAATGCAAGTTTGCGGATCCAGGCACTGAGGTCTCGATTGGGAAATCAAAAGGTAAAATTGCCTCGCTGCCGATTCATTAGCAGGGCAGTTTTAAGTAGTACTTGAAAATCGTTGCTGGGCTCGTTAGAGATTGCTGTGGCAGAATGATCATCGCCCTGGAGGGGCCGGCTATGTTAGCTCGGTGGCGGCAGCCCCGAGAACACGATGGGGCCAGAACACACACGCCCCGGGGGGGCCGGCTCTGGTTGTTTGGCCAACGTCGGCCCCTCCGGGGCGAATCGTTTTTGTACTTGCGATGGCCTCGGGGCTAACGCCCCGAGCTAACGATGACGGCCCCTCCGGGGCGGTGGATGTTTTCTTGTGCGCTGGTCTCGGGGCATTAGATGATTGCACCCTCGCGGTTTTACTTCGTTATCGGATGCACGGTTGGGTTGCGGATGGCCAGTCAAAAACTTGCGCAGATAATAACATTGCCCCCGATGCAAAGGATGAATTCCGGAAAAACGATGGTTTGGAAGAACGCCCCGGAGGGGCCGACCATGTTAGCTCGGTGGCGGCAGCCCCGAGAACACGATGCAGCCAGAACACACACGCCCCGGAGGGGCCGGCTTTGGTTGTGCGCTCACCAGGTTATCCCGCTTGGACTGCACCAGTCATTGCGAAAGGCTTGATGTATTTACGCGGTAAGCACGAACTGATCTGTTACGAACTCAACACCGACTAAAACCAATATTTTGAATCAGCGGTTCAGCGAATAGACCGTCTTACTGAACGACGCACAATCGTCCTCACGCCAGCCCGTCGAACTGGTCCCATGCGATGGCCAAGGTTTTCTGCATTGCCAACCGTTCGGTTAACCACATAGTTGAAATTTTGCCGAACCCATGTTGGGCCAAGTTGATCCATTTGATTCGCCAGCGATCTACAACGGCTGCAATTAGAACCGAGACCAAGCCGGTTGATGATTCGTGTCATCTCTGTTCCAGGGCCACCGGTCTGAGCCAGTAGCACGTTGCAGTCCGCACTCAACATCCAAAAGAAGCAGCACGCAAACAACAGAATTCGTATTTGATTTTTCATCGATTTATAGATCTCTTTAGCAACAAACGAACGTATTGGGTGATATTACGAATGTACAAATATAGGTCAAGTTTTAGTATGAGCTGGCGTTGCGCGAAAAGCTGATTGAGCAAACTGGCAAACGGCTGCCAATGGACTAATCCGTACGATTTCAAACAATCAATAAATGATGTTTTGCTCCAGAGATATGTGATGTTTGCAGTATTGTGACTTTGGAAATAGACTTAAGGCCGATTGGAACTCAGTTAACGGAGTAGTCTTATGACCGGTGTAGCCGCAGACGTAACCGTACGGCTCGAATGCAAATCGGAAACGATTTGTGACGACATATCCCGGCGCGGATTTTTAAAAGCGGGGCTTGCCTGCACGGCGCTGCTATCGACTGGTTTCAGTCGACCTGCCGATGAGCGATTGGAATTTCGGCAAGTCAGCGATGCCGTTTCTGATCGTTTGTGGGGCGTTGCTTTAGCGTTCGGTGAAGACCGCCTGGACCTGATCGATCTGGACAACAATCGGCTTCTACATTCTTTCGAAGGGTTGCGAGCAACGCATGCAATCACGCCGATCGAACATCTAAACCGATTCGTCGTTCACGGTCAAAAAATCAGCACCAACGAAGGAGCTGTAGGGGTACTTCAAGTCGATCCAGTCAACAAAACCTGGTCCATACCGTTTTATAAATCGTTGCCCGGCGGTCCGGCTTTGCACTGGCAGCCCGATCCTGAATTTAACCGAGTCGTCTTCAATACGATTGGAGATGGCGGCTTGCACGTGTTAGACACGGCTAATCTGACAATGCGGCGGTATGACGGTGGAGGCGGTCATTCGAACATGGCGCTGCTCGACGACTATTTGGTCGCTACCGACGAGATGTCGGGACCGACAAATTTAAGTATCGTGAATTTGAAAACTGGAGAAATCGAATCGAAAACTCCTGTTGGAAATTGGGGGCACGGTGTAACCGTTTGTCGGCAACGAGGCCAGGCTTTTGTACATTCGCGAGAAGGCGTTCACGTCGTCAGTATGGCCAGGAAATCTATTGGCAAGCACGTTGGAATATTCGAACCCAACAATGCGGATTCACGCTGTTGGTTTTGCTGGACTCCTCAAGGAGGTCAATACAGTCACGACGTTGCCTGGAATTACGGAGACAAATACGAACCGCATTTGCTGGTTACCGATATGCAAAATCACCGCTTCGAAAAGATCCCAATGGGCGATCCCAATTTGAAGCCCAGTTATTTGCAGCTTTCTCCAGACGGCAAATGGGGCATGGCCAGTCTTCGAGGCCGCGAAGAAGTTGCCATTTTTGATATTCAAGCTAACGAGTTCAAAGGCGTCGTCAAAGCAGGCCCGGCTCGGGCAAGCTTTTTCGAAAGGGACATGACGTTTTGTCGAAGCCGCGATTGCGGAATCGTCACCAACACAGGCGACAATTCTATCAGCATGTTGGACTTGAAACGAAAAGTCGAAGTGCGGCGAATTTCGTTGCCTCGTCGACCGATTTGGCTAAAAACAATTTCGCCTGCCGCTTAAAAAAGGCCGCCCGCCTTTTAGGTTTAGACAAAATCAATTCGCCGTGTGCTTACGAAGAGTTGATTTAAGCCAACGGCAGAAGCACTAATTAAATAAAAGCGTTCCAATAAAAAAGCCGAGTTAAAACCCGGCTTATGTCTTCTATCTGATTCGAAACTAGTTCGCGTTCCACCACCAACGGTCTGAACTCATCGTCGCATCGAGCTTCAATTTTGAATCCACCGTCGTGTTGGATGCTACTGCCCACGAATCGATCGTCACGCCACCAGAAGTCGTAACCATAAGCGATCGCGTCATTCGTGCGAAACTGCATTGAGTTGGAACCGTTTTGGGTACGTTCCATTTTGGAATTGAAATCGTATCGATTCCCTGAATAGCAGGGATTCTCAATTCTGCCGATTTCAACAAGCCTTCGCGTTCGATGATCGCAGCGACAACGCTGATGTCCATCAAATTTCGCAGCTCGCGGAAAACAGGTACTATTGTGGACAACTTGTCATAATGTTTTGTCATTTCGTCGGCCCATTTGGTCGCCAGCTTGCTTGGCTTAACGATTTTTTGGCCATCGGCTTTCAAAACTTCTTCTTCCGTTTTTGCACAAACGCCTTGCCCATTCAATTTCCAAACCGTTTTGTCATCGCTAACAGCCACTGGTTCGTAATTGGCTTCCATCCAGAACCGTGGTGACATTTTCTTGAACCGTGAGTTTCTTGCTTTGGCCATCGCCAAAACACTTGGCAAAAATTCAGGGGCTTCTTCCAGGCCCATTGCCAGCCGTTTCATCTTGTAATCGGCGGCCACAAGCACCTGAGAAAACCGGCTGTCGGTCGGCACGCCCGTCAAAGTAATATTCTGTGGCCCACACGCTTCTTCCAGATCACGAGCGGAATTCTTGTTGAAGCTGCTAACCGTATAATTCTGCATCAAACGTTGAACATTGCGCAGGCCCTGTTCGGTCGGATCGATTGAAACCGAAATGCCATAGCCTTGTCGAGCGTTGTTAACGTGCCGCATCGCAACCAGAAAATCTTCCAGTCGCAAAACCGGCATGCCTGATTTTTCACCGACTACGTTTCCTTCGCTATCGGTCTTGAATCCTTCAGCAGGTCCGGCCACGATGACGTCGTTGTTTTCTTTCGACAGAATTACATATTCAATTCGCTGCAATCCCGCCATGTATAAAACATCTGCAGGAAACGGTTTGCCGCTGTTTTTGCACTCAACCATTTTCTTTTCAAGTGCTTTGAGCGAAATCATTCGCGTACCCGGCTTGTTGATATCGGCATCAATCTTGCCAAGGCCTTGCTGCAATTGTTGCTTGATATCGTCGGTGAGTCGGATCGTCTGACCCGATAAGACGCCGTCGGTGGTGATTTGAATTCCACCAACCGAGCGACCGTTATTCAATAACAGTCCGCCACCACCGCCGGCAAATTGAGCAAACGCTTCTTGCCCGCCCAACAAAGTGACAATGGCAATCGCCAAAACCATGTTCAAAAAACGAAATGAATTGCAATTATTAATTTTTGTTCCGGCCAACATTTGGCTCTGCTCCTGAAATAACGCCATGCCCCTGGCTGATCATATCGATTGACTATGTTACCCCGGTATAGACATTCTTATTATGTCATTGCCGCGATACTGCCAAATTTGACGTTTGACGGTAAGATATATCAATAGGCGTACGCCACCTAAACCTCTATTCCAGACTACCCAGCGGCATTTGGAAAAGCAAGAAATTCCTGCCTATATGGGACTTTTGGTTGATCTGGGTGTGACGATTAACGGGGTGATCGGGCCACGACGCTATCGATCAGCTGATATAATATTTGTAATGGTTTCACATAATAAAAAATCGTCGGCCAAATCCTTCGGCTATCTTGTCATTCGCGATGGGAAAAAATGGTCCGATGTATTTCGCCTTGTGCCCGGACGCCGAATCACGATTGGACGCTCTCCAACCAACCAAATCGTTATCAAGGAAGACCAGGCCAGCCGCCAACACGCAGAAATTTTCCAATCCAGCGGCAAATGGACCGTCCGTGATCTGAACAGCAGAAACGGCACCGCAATCGGGGAAGAACGTGTGACCGGCGACCGTGAATTAGTGGCCGGCGATGTAATCTGGATCGCTGGTACGCAACTTGCCTTCGTCCACGATCTGTCCAGCGCATATGATCGAAAAGTCTTCTCGCGAGTCGAAATTGGACCTGGCGGCGAGACCGTTATGGGCTTGGAAGCCGACGACGATCAGCCCACGATGACGGAATTGGAGCTCGAACCCACAACGATCACTCACCGACGTCAAAAAACAAAGTATCTGGAAGAAGGAAGTCCCGATGGCGATGTGGAGGGCGCAGTTTCCGACACGGGTGTCGCCGCAACGAAATTGTGCCGCCTGGCATTTGCATTGGCTAACGAGACCACCGCTCGTGGAATCGCAAGGTTCGCACTCGATTCGCTCATCGAAGATACCGATGTCGACGCGGGGGCAGTGCTAATGATCCCTCCTTCGAAACCACAAACCGTAGATCCATACAGCTTGGACATTATTGCCTGGCGAAGTGAAAACCGTCCCGAATACCAGCGTGTTTCCCGATTCGTTTGTGAAACGGTAATCAAAGAAGGCGAAGCCGTTCTTGCTCGCGACATTCAAGACGACAGCACACTTGGCTTAAGAGACAGCAAGGGCGAGATTCATGCGACGAGCGTGATTTGTGCGCCTATTCGTGTCAACAATCGAACGCGCGGCATGATACATTTGTATTCGACAAAACCCGAAGCGTTGCTCAATCCCGATGACCTTGAATTCACATTGGCAGTTGCCGAAACCGTGGCCCTTGCGCTGCGAACGCGATACCGCGAACAAAAGCTGGTTGAAGATCTTTCTAAAACCAAACACGAAATCAATGCCCTGCGTCAACAGCTTGGTGTCGAAAGTGAAATTGTCGGTTCCAGTACCGCCATGCTTGACGTCCACCGACAAATTGCCAAGGCCGCGCCAAGTAAAGCGACCGTTCTGATTCGTGGTGAAAGTGGAGTTGGAAAGGAATTGGTCGCGCGTGCGGTTCATTATTCCAGCGATCGCCGCAAAGCACCCTTTGTTTGCATCAACTGTGCTGCGTTATCAGAATCTTTGCTCGAAAGCGAATTGTTCGGTCACGAACGGGGTGCGTTTACCGGCGCTACCGAACGCAAGCTGGGTAAATTTGAGGCGGCCGACAAAGGCACCTTGATGTTGGACGAGATTGGCGAGATGAGCCCTTCGATTCAGGCGAAGTTTTTGCGCGTCTTAGAAGGCCATGCGTTTGAAAGAGTCGGGGGCAGCAAGGCCATTCGAACCGATGTCCGAGTCATTGCCGCTACCAACCGCGACCTCGAAAAAGCGGTTCGAGCCAACCAATTCCGTAAAGATTTATTCTTTCGTCTACATGTCGTTCAAATCATTGTTCCGCCGCTGCGACACCGACCGGAAGACGTTGTCGATCTGGCCGATTTTTTCCTGAGGAAGTTTTGCGGCGAAACGGGTCGCAAAATCAACGGCTTTTCCAAAGAAGCAAAAGAGCAACTGGTTCGCTATCGCTGGCCTGGAAACGTACGCGAACTTAAAAATGTAATTGAGCGAGCGGTAGTATTGTCACACGGAACTGAAATCGCCATCGACGAATTAATCCTGACCAATTTGAATACCGCCAGTGAATCGCAAATGGAATTGAACATGGCGGCTAATCGCTACGTTCCTGAATCGCTGTCCGAAATCGAAAAGCGCCACATCACGGCCACGCTGAACGAAACGCAGTGGAACAAAAGCCGAGCCTCTCAAATCCTTGGCATCGAACGATCCACGCTCGACCGCAAAATCAAGAAACACGGCATCTCAAAATCGATCGGGTAATTGGGCGGTCGATTGGGCGCTTCTACAACGATTCCGCCAACTGCTTTAAGTGCTTGATAAGTTCAACATCGCGCTCGGCAACCATTTGATCAATGAACTTCGAAATCGGTTCCGATTCAGCTGACTTCCGCAATCGCTCCAATTGATCCTGCAACAAGCTTGCGTCTCCCATTTCGTTTTCCAACAAAAAATGCACCCACAACCAACTCTCTGCGTAATGCAATTGGCTCATTTCTGCCGGTGAAGCTAAATTCTCCAGTGCATTAAGATTTGGAGCCCAGTCTTTGCGGCGGAAAGCGTTGTTCAGCAAATACACATGCCCTTGATTCAATCCGTGAGTTCCGCGAGGCGTTTCATAGTACTCAGCCAATCCCTCATCCAACCACAACGGCAAATTGTTCACGACACTGTGAAGGTATCCATGCGCAACTTCATGCCGCAAATCTTCACCGATTTTGTCGCCCCAATAAGCAAATACTTTCAACGTCGTATCGTTCTTCAAAAAGAATGCTCGGCGATTCGGGAAATCAGGATATTCTTTTTCCATGAACCGCCGAAACTGGCTTTCCGTTTCAAAAACAAACACGTTGATCGGTTCATCGGAAACGGGAAGTTTCAATTGCTCGGCCATATCCCTTCTCTTTGCCGTCAGTTCATCAATCAGGCGATGCTTGGAAGGAATATAGAAATCCGAATACACGACCAATTGATCGCGCTCCAAAATCGACTTGCCCGGCAGTGTGATTTCTGCAGCATTGGGGATGCTGCAACCAATCGCCAGGAAGACCGCCACGCTAGCAACCAGAATGCAGCGAACTGATGATCGCCACGTCGGTTGTAGTGTTGTTGAAAAATTGATGACCGGCGCTCCCAGGCTGTGATCTTTTCGTGGCAGGTGTTTCGTTAAGGCTGTCGCGCAGTTGGTATTACCGGTTTTAAGCAGAATTTTGCAGCTTTGTTCAGCTTTCGTTTCGCCTTAAGGCCAAAACCGCTTAATCGAGATGCTTTTTCCTGTTTATCGTGAGCGACAAGGCGCTTGCCGTCGGTGCATTACGTCGCGTCACCGGCGACTAGCGCCTCGCCGCTCACTGGATTGCCTTAAGGCGGCTGTACAAACACAGCATGCAAAAAACCACAGCCTTTCAGGGCAAAGTGAGATTCTCGCATAGTTTATGACTACTATCACATCCCGCCTGACTCGAAAACATCAATCCAGTTTCTATTGACTCTACTGCCAAAAATTGCAACAAAAACGACTGAGAGAATATTGTCTTGACATTTTGTGCTTCAAGGAAGGATAGCGGTGGTTAACAAATTCGGCTTTTTGCTTGTTATGACCTGTATGTTTGCGAGTTTCATGGGTTGCAACACCGGAGATCTCGACAGCGTCGCAATCCCGGTCCCGGATGTCGAGGACAATTCGGCTGAGGAGGTAACCAGTACACTTGCCGTTCAACCGACAACGGCCGACGTATCACCCGCTGCCGCTCAATTCCAACTTCCAAATGTGGATGCAGCTCCAGAAGAAGTTTCGCGTAAGTTTTTGCATTTTCTTAACGCTGAAGATCGTGAAAATTTTGAGCTTCTTCTTACGCCCGCAGCGCTGAACGCGGTCACCAAATCGAAATTTCAACTTCCGCCGATTGCAGAGCCATCCGCTCAATTCGATTGTGCCGAACCAGCCTTTGCGACCATTCGACAGAAAACCTGTTTCGTTTCCTGTGATTTTAAGGAAGTATCCGACAACGACGCTCTGACCGGGCTTTCATTGATGCTCAGAAAAACCAAATCTGGCTGGCGAGTCGCCGGCATGACGTTACAGGAACAACAGGGCGATTCAAGTAACTTGCTTAGTTTCGAAAACGCCGTTGATCTTGACCAGATCAAAGCCAGTGTGCAATTTATCGACGCCGAAGCGGAACAGCAGTAGCACCTGCACGACCATACTGCAAATTAGTCGGATGCCGCAGAGTAACGAGAATCTAACGATGGGTTACATTTCGTGGTGATCGTTAAGTGCAGCTTCACCATCGGTCAGATCGGGATTGTCTTGCGAGAACTTTTTCAAGGCTTCAGAAATCGCGCTCTGTGCTTCCTTGTCAGCCAAAGCAGCAGACTTGGGAGAGAAATCAACCGAAAGTTTTCCGCCATGAGGCCCAACAACTTCTAGTCCAAGTCGCTGCCGCAGATCATCTAAATCCCGATCCCAAACCTCTTCCCATTTCATCGATAACAAGGCCCGAGATTGAAGGCCCATGTGGTAGCCAGCGACGATAGATTCCAGGCAGTCACTAAACAGTTCAGGCTCCTTCAACATATATCGAAACACTCCACCAGCACAAATGGCGGCGGCCATGGGGCGATGCGTTTGCGCTAATTCGACTGCCTTTACCGCGATTTCTCCCAGCGGATGGGTGTCGAAGCCAGTTACCACGTGCCAGATATCATGCGTCTGACGAATGCGCATCATCACATAGTCGGTGTCATTCTGAACTTCAATCTTGCGGTAATAGTCCGGGTCAAAACCCATTGAATCGAGATGGTAGAAATACTTGTAGCCAAGTGTGTTCTTTGGCAACTTACTAAGCGCTTCGGTGTCGGGTACAGGTTTCAGGTACCGCTCCTTGATCAAAGCATCGACCGCCGGGTCTTTCGAAGTAAACCGTAGTAATTCTTGAGTGCTATCGGATTGGAGCAGGCCATCTTCAATCTCAAAGACCGATTGGGTTCCCTCTGGATTAAACACCATCCCAAGGCTTCCTCTTACAAAATGAAGATAGGAAGGATGACGATGGTGATTCTTATGAAAACTCAAAAACGAATTTAACATTTGTAGCGCCATTTCACTGTTGCTGCTGTATTAAGAACGAGTCTCGGCAAGATATTCCGTTCCCCGCAATGTTTACTCTAAAGCATTCTACAATCGCCGATTTCAGGCAAGTTCAAACTTGAAATTTTTACGATGAACGACGCAGAAATTGGCACTCTCGCTACTGTAAAACACGCGTCCGGGTGACAAAAAGCTCAATTTCTTTGTTGACATGTTTTCATTGATTCAGACTTTGCCAATTTGCTTTACTTGCCAGTCGATTTCGGTTATTTTCAAATTAGATCATTCCGAATAATCACTTGGAGGCGATAGCGATGAGATCGATTCAATGGCTCACTTTTGTCTTGGTGCTTCTGTCAATTTTATCTGGTCCAGTTGCCGCACAACATGATAATTTCCCAGCGGAATTGCAACAGATACTGAGCGACCAGATCCCTGCTGGCTCGGTTGCGATCGGCAGCAGTGTGCCAGGATTTTCGGATGATATCGGTACTGCGTTTTCGTTTTTGGATATCAGCAATGGAGTCGTGATTAATGAAGTCTTGTGTTACCCCTTGTCCGATAGTTCAATCACTGGCGAATTGGAGTCTGGCTCGGAAGTAGCCATGTCGGGTGTGGTGTTTGTGTACTGTCCAGGCACAATCGACATTGGCGATTTTTCTCAGTTCCTTGTTTTCTTTCAGTCGGTGCAACCCAGTATCACCAGCCTGTTCGCCATCGAATCACAAACGATCGACTTGCAGTTGACGACTCAACAAGCGGTCACTGAAAACTTCGCCGACTACTGTTTATTTGATTCCTATGGTTTAGTTTGTGACGAGCCAGCTTGTGTCGACGCGCAAAACAACTTGGATTCCGTAAATCGACCTATCCTTTGTCTGGCTGGTTGCTGTGGTCACGGCGCAAAATTTCGTTTGCCTGGCGTGCAGTATCAAGTGAACGGCGACGGCACTGCCGACTTTGCGTTTGCCACCAGTTTTGATTTTGAAGACCCTGGTTTCCGCACTTTCTTCACTCACTATTCGTTTTTCGTTGGTAATCCAGACGTACCATATATTGAGCCATTTTTCAGTTTCCAGCGGTTTGACATTCCGCTTTACCAGCCTGGCGACACTAACCAGGACGGCAACATTGATTTACTGGACGTGGCCGGATTCGTTGACTGTTTGACTAATGGAGTTTATGTCTTTCAATGCGACATCAACTCTGACCAAAACGTCGACTTGCTCGATGTTACACCCTTTATTGATTTGCTGTCGAGCTAACGATCTGATCAAACGACATGTTTCATTCTAAACGCGACTTTCTGGCGCTTACGCTATATACTCTCGTACCTGGCTTGCAGCATTGCAACATTAGAGAATAAACACTGGAATAAAGATTGAATCCGCAGGTGAATTGCTTCTTTTTTTGTGCAGGGTACCGAAAAATCAATCAGGGCGTTTTTGCGAAATAAGACACAAACTTGCGGGCTTATTTGAACTTCGTTAGCGTTGTCCGTTCTTCAACTTCGTACCAATCGTCGATTCGTTTTACCAGCGCAGCAACCACGTTCGGGTTTTCCGCTGCTAGATTCGTTTGTTCTGTCGGATCAGCGATCAAGTCAAAGAGCTGCGGACGTTTCTCGGCGCGAGGATGAACGTGGCGTGCACGATTGACCTCGCCATCGTAAGTCAACAACAACTTCCATTTACCGCTGATGCACCAGCGATAAAGCAATGAGGCTTCCGGATTGTCCAGATCAGCGATATCGTGCGCAAATGACTCACCAACAATCGACTTTCGGCCAATCGGCCGGGCGGATTCGAGTTGTGGCAGCAAGTTCAATCCAGGCAGATCTTCCGGAGAGGAACCTCCAGCGCTGGCCACAACGGTTGGGAATATATCAATGCTGCTGCACAGTTCCGTACGTTCTGCAGGCTTGAACTTTTTGGGCCACGAAAACATGATCGGCGTTCGAATTCCACCTTCGTAGGAAGACTGCTTGGAACGAAGCGCAAAGCCGTTCTTGTCTGGGTTCTGGATCCAACCGTTGTCACAAACGTACACGATCAAGGTGTTGTCACGCGTATTCGTTTCGTCCAGATGTTGTATTAGCTGGCCACAGGTTTCGTCGAACCACTCGCACATGGCGAAGTATTTCGCGATCGTCTTCGGACGACCGTCCTTGATGTATTTTTTGAGCAGCCGCTGGGGCGGATTGTGTGGTGTGTGTGGTAACAGCGGAGCGTACCAGACGAAAAAGGGTTTGTTCTTCTCCACTGCCATGTCGATGAACTCAGTTACCGGTTTTAAGCCATTCCGCCCGATCGTTAGTCCATCGTCACCATGACGTCCGCCTTTGTGCGGGAACCCACGAGTCATGCCGTGTGTAAATCCACCTCGTTTGAAACTTCCTTCCCACCACTTTCCCGATTGATGACAAAGATACCCCTGTTCGACAAGTTTTTTTGGGAGTGTGTCAAAATTGTCTACGAACGAAATCAACTTTTCACGCCGTGTGTTGTCTTCATTGGTACCCCGGGCCGCATATTTGGGCGACGGATCGTTACCTGTAACGCGATGCTCGTGTGCGTAGCGACCAGTGACTAACGTCATTAAAGAAGGGCGGCACAGTGCGGTAGGAACGTAGCCTCTTCGGAACACAACACTTTGTCTGGCTAACGAATCCAGATTGGGAGTCTCAATCGTATCGTGGCCCATAAAGCTGTAATCCGACCAAGCTTGATCATCAGAAATGATCATTACCACATTGGGTTTGAGCTGATTTTGGGCATGGGCATGGGTATAGGCATGCAAAGCGCCGAAGATTATCGCGACAGTAAATTTGAAACAGATCGAATGGAAGTGCATTGGTTTCCGGGATTGTAGAATTGTAGTTGCCAAGATTAGCGACACCCTTGCAGCTGCATCAGCATCGGAAACAGCATCAGCAACAGCAAAGATTGGTACTCTTGGTTTCGTCAGCAGATCCATAGTGCCCAAAAGTTCATCGATGCACAAGTAACGAGATGCTGTTTTCCCGTTTTCGTGAGCGACAAGGCGCTAGCCGTCGGTTCGTTGCGTCACGTGCTCCGGCGGCTAGTGCTCGCCGCTCATA
>CAYONX010000038.1:0-11375 GCA_964405425.1 uncultured Pirellulaceae bacterium
ATGGGCGTTCAGGTTTTTCTCGACGAGCCTGTGGCTGGGGTCGGGCAGCAAAAGAGTTCGTCAGACAGTGAGTACTAATCCCACCACCATTGTTCGCTTTTCAAAACACTAAGATCGATCGATTCGCGAACTTTTGTGATCGCACCCGACTCGTCGGTCTTCATGTTGTCGCCGCTGATGGCAACGCGAGGCTGAATGTTGACGCCGCCACCGATGGGAGTCATCAACAATCCGTTCTTCCAGACTGCGTTAATCGCCGGTGCGATTTTGGTTGGAGCGTTATACTTTTCGACAGCGACCTTGGATTCGCTGCCAAAGTAGTCCATGTTCCAGTTTGCCTGTCCATAGAAGTCCATCTCTTGAATGAATGCTGCAGCAACCGACATGTCGATGACGTTGCGAAGTTCAGCGTAAAGCGGCATTTTTTCCGCCAGTGCACCGTACATTTTCGTGAACGAGTTACAGAACGTTCGGCTGGCACGACTGGATTTGCCGCCGCCTTTACGTTTTCCTGCTCGAGTTACTGATTCCGCTTCGCCAACCAGTTTTACGCCGCCACCATCAAGTTGCATGGCCAGTTCGTCGTCAGTGACTTTGACGTAATCATAGTCAGGCTGAAAGAACCAGCGTTGTAGCGTGGATGTGTTCCCGGCGGTTGCGTTTTGTATGAACGAGCTGATGCGAACGGGAGGTTGTTCCAGCCCAATACCGATTAATTTCATGTGGTAGTCAGCATCGACCAAAACCTGAGCAAAGTGAGTCTTGGGAGAGACGCCTTTGACGGTGATTTTTTGCAAACCCATCGCTTGTTGGAAGTAGTTCGCGATGTCCTGATCCGCAATTCCACCGAAGCCACCGTTAGCGTTGATCTTTTGCTGAGCGTTGGCGACGGCTTGATTCAAATTGGACAGGCCTTGTTGAGTTGGGTCGATACTGCAACTGATCACGCCGGTGGGTGCCTGGTTTGGTGCAAAGGCACGCAGGGCAACGATCAAGTCTTGCAATTGCAAAGTGGCTGAACCCGTTTTCATTCCGATGATGCGATCTTGTGATGAGCGGAAGAAGCCTTCGGCTGGACCAGCAAGAACGATGTCTTTTGTTTCTGGATAATAGAAGACGTGAGTCAAACGCGTGATGCCAGCCAGGAAATCCATTTCAGGCGGAATCGGTTTGCCAGATGCCTTGTGTGCTTTGTAGGCAGCTTCCAAACGATTCAATGAAATCTTGCGAAGCTTGCTTGGAGCCTGAACGTCTTTGTTCAACTTTGCTTGAGCCGCCGCAAATCGCTGGCGATCAAGATCACCCGACAGATCGTACTGCAGCTGTGACTTAAAGACCCCGTCGGGACTAATTTCAACACCACCAAGATTGCCGGTGTCGTCAATTGGGTCGTCGTCGTCGCCTCCATCTTGGCACATCGCGTGCGGCGCGGCCAAACAGAGCGTCAAAAGTGCGAGCCAAAATGTAAATCGAAATTTCTGAAAAAACATTAATCCTTATCTCCATAGGATTGCAAAATCGATTGATGCATCCCGTAAATTGACCGAGCCTGCAAGAATGTGCCCCGAAGCAGGCCATCCTTATTCTACCCAATTTCATGGTAATTGACTGCGTCGAGGGTAGCAAGAAAATCCCGGTGTTTGGGACAATTCCAGAATTCAAATATGGCCTTAGCTCGAATTGTGACGATTATCCGGTTTGTCGATTTGCATACATTAGATTTCGCGGCCCATCGCTTTAAGCAGCAATTTCATATCGTCCCAAACCTGGCGTTTTGCCGAAGGATTGCGAAGCAAATACGCGGGATGATAGGTGACGATGACGCGGCTGCCACGAAATTCGAAAAACTGGCCCCGCATACGGCCGATCGAATTCTTCGTTTGAAGCAATGTTTTGGCGGCGACACTGCCAAGGCAGCAAATGAATTTCGGCTGTAGCAATTCCAGTTGCTGGATCGCATAAGGCCAGCAGTTGGCGATTTCTTCTTCGCCAGGATTTCGGTTGCCCGGAGGTCGACACTTAACCGTATTCAATATGTAGACGTCTTCGCGGCTCATTTTACAGGCCTCGATGATCTTGTTCAGCAGCTGCCCGGCAGCTCCAACGAACGGTTCGCCTTGACGATCTTCGTCCGCACCGGGGCCTTCGCCTAAAAAACACAGCTCCGCTTGCGGGCTGCCGACTCCAAAAACGGTATTGGTCCGACACGACGAAAGCTCTTTACAACGGGTGCACCCGGATACTTCCTGGTTCAAGATCGCCAGTTTCTCGATCCGCTGCTCCACCGACAAAGAATCTGACTGAAAGTGATCCAGTTGTGTGTCCGATAAGTAGTTGGTTTTGGCTTCATGGGTCACGTTGGAGGCGTCAGCCGATTCGGATGCAATGGTTGAGGGCGCGGCTTTCGTTGGTGTTGCCGGTGTTGTTGGCTTGGAATCGATATCCGGACGTGATTCTGCTGGGGCATGCAAATTGAAGCAATGCTGTCCGGTAGCAGTAGGAAGTACGTTCAGCCCTGACATTTTCAGGCTGCGTAGCTGCTGAACCGCGAATTTTTTTGCCTGATTCAATTTATCGTTAATCTGATCACCCTGAATTTGTGGAATACAAAGTCTAAGCGTGCTTTCGTTTGACATTCAACTAACATTTGAAAGAATCTTAGGTTCGCTGAAAAGTACTCCTAGCGCAGATTCTGTATTCCTTTATTTAAATCGTCTGTAATTCAATGGCCATAGCCCAGGTATCGATCGTCGGTCGCCCCAACGTCGGTAAATCGAGCATATTCAATTGGTTAGTCGGTAAACGGCTGGCCATCGTTGATGATATGGCTGGCGTGACCCGAGACAGGATGACGTTTTTGCTGAATCACAGAGATCGATATTTCGAAATTGTGGATACCGGCGGAATCGGGATTAACGACGTCGACGAGCTGGACGAAGAAATCGAACAACAAATCGAGATTGGGATTCAGGGTGCAGACTTGCTGATGTTTGTTGTCGATGTCAAAGATGGCATGACTTCGCTCGATCATTCGGTGGCAGAGCGATTAAGAGGAATTGATAAACCGGTTCTGCTGGTCGCCAACAAGTGCGATGGAGACAATTGGGAGAATAACGCCGCGGAATTTTATTCGCTGGGCCTTGGGCAGCCGGCGGTTTGCAGCGCAAAAAACAATCGGCGAAAAGAGGATCTGATCGACCGAATTGTTGAATCTCTTCCTCCTGATATCGAGATCGAAGAAAAGGATCTTGCACGTCCCGAATGTAAGCTGGCCATTGTTGGGCGAAGAAACGTCGGCAAAAGCACTCTGGTCAATTCGATTACCGAAAGTGACCGGATGATCGTCAGCAGCGTGGCCGGTACCACTCGCGACAGCGTCGATGTGCGAATCGAATTGGATGGCAAGTCGCTTGTTGTTATCGATACGCCAGGACTACGGCGACGAAAAAGTGTCAGAACGGACATCGACTACTACGGAACGCATCGAGCACACCGAACGATTCGGCATGCGGATGTGGTGATGATGATGTTTGACGCCGGTCAACGAATCAGCAAAGTCGATCGGCAATTGTGCCAATACATCGAAAACAACTACAAGCCGTGTATTCTGGTCGTCAACAAATGGGACTTGATGGCAGAACACATGGCGACCGAGCGTTGGGCTGATTATCTGCGCGACAATTTTTCGACGCTGTGGAATGTTCCGATCGCGTTCATCACAGGAGCGACTGGCAAAAACGTCAAAAAGATGCTGAACCATTGCCAGATGCTTTACAAGCAATCGCTTGAACGCGTTGGTACGTCTGAATTGAACAAGCTAATTAACAAAGCGCTTCAACATCATCCGCCGCCGATGGTAAATCGAAAAGTGCCGCGGATTTATTACGCGACCCAGATTTCAGTGCAGCCGCCGACGATTGTGATGAAGTGCAACAATCCGGATCATTTTCCGCGCACCTATCGTCGCTATCTGTTGAGTATTCTGCGTGACAATTTGAGCTTTGGTGAAGTTCCAATTCGATTGGTTTTGGAAGAGCGAAGTTCTTCAGATTCTCGCAATGAGCTGGATAAGGCTTCGATCGAATCTTCATGACCAAGCAGCCGAGCCATCGAGCAACCACCTGGAAGCTGAAAACTCGGACGCTCGAATTTGGGCGTTGGCCGAAGATTATGGGTATCGTCAATGTGACGCCCGACAGTTTCTCAGACGGTGGAAAATTTTTCGATACCGATCGCGCTGTTGATCATGCGATGCAGTTGGATCGCGATGGCGCCGATATTCTGGACGTCGGCGGCGAAAGTACTCGGCCGTACAGCCAAGCGGTTTCTCAGCAGCAGGAACTTGAACGTATTGCCCCAGTAATCGAAAAAATCGTTCAGCGAACTCAGACGCCGGTTTCGATCGATACCTCCAAGGCTGCAATTGCACAGGCGGCTATCGAGGCTGGGGCTGAGATCATTAACGATGTGACTGGATTGGAGGGCGACCCTGACATGATGTCACTGGCGTTGGAAACTCAGGCCGGTCTTTGCGTCATGCATATGCAGGGCAATCCCCAGAACATGCAAGACAATCCCAGCTACGACAATGTTACTGAAGATATCTATTCCTATTTGCAGCTTCGCCGTGACGCATTGATTGATGCCGGAATCGATTCGCAGAAAATTTGCCTGGATCCGGGAATCGGATTTGGTAAGACTCACGAGCACAATTTTCAATTGCTCAAAGAGTGTGAGCGATTTGTTGAGCTTGGACACCCGATTCTTGTTGGACATTCACGCAAAGGATTTGTTGGCAACGCGATCGGTGACAAGGATCGGGACCGTGATTTTGGGACGCTGTCTGTTAGCATCAAGCTGGCAAGTTCAGCGATTCATATGCTGCGCGTGCATAATGTCGCTGCAACTTCTGATGGCCTGAAACTTTGGCGCAAGCTCAATGATTAAGCGGCGCGCTGCCACTTACTTGCGGATGCTAGGGCAGTATTTCAGTGGCTATAGTTCGTAAGTTGTTTGTAACAGGCGTTTTATGAAGAAAATCCAAGCCGTTTGCTGGCGTGATTGGTAATCACATTTACCAAGTGTCACGAGCTTTTCCGATCTTCATTACGCAGAAAATTTGTGCATGAGGAAAATTCCCGAATTAGTTGGATTCACACATAACAATTCGATACGATTGCGTCATCTAATTCTCTCTCATTCTTTTACCATCGGAGTGCGCAATGAAGGACATTAATGACTTTGTTGATTTGCTTTCTGACGTTTCCAGTTCTGATATTTACAGCTCAGAACAATCTGAAGTGACGTCGTTTAGATTCACTGATTCGCAAGGCTATGATCGAATCGGTGGCGAGTACGAAATTTTAGGTGCGCCTTTAACGGCCTTGGGTCCGGCGACCAGTGTCGCTCCGATTCAAACGGTTCAGCCATCGATTTCAAGTTTCCTGGATGTTGAATCCTCGACGGGCATTCAGTTGACGCTGGGTGACATTGCACAGCCATACATTTTCGTTAACGGAGACAATGGGGCCGCGGGATCAGCTGCGTTCGCTGCTCCGTTTGATGCGGTGGTTGCAATCGCCGATGCAAACGGACGGTTTTGTACCGGGACTTTGATCGCTGAAAACGTCGTTTTGACGGCGCGTCACTGCTCTGTCAACAATTCCGACCAAGTGGTTTTCGGTGACAATTTGAATAACCCAACTTTGACAGTCGACGTCGAATCCGTTTTTCTGCCGGGCGGGAATCAGGAAGGTGGTGTTTGGTTTGATGGTGACGACATTGCGTTGCTAACGCTATCCGACGATGTGCCTTCATCCGTTGCACAGCCTTTGCCATTGACGATTGAAAATGACTCGTTGGTTGGAGATGTCGTTTCCATTTTTGGTTACGGAGACAACGGCGTTGGTGTTACTTTGGCAGACATTGACAGCGGTGTAGACCCGTTTGATACAAGTTTCAATGGATCCCGTTGGGGTGGGCAGAATGTAGTTGACCTTTATGGCGATTTTGGAGGTGGAGAAAATCTGTTCCTTGCTGATTTCGATGACGGAACGGAATTTGGCAATACGCTGGGGTTATCCATTGGCAGTGACAGTAGTCCAGTAAACTCTGAAGCGATTATTGCGGATGGCGATAGTGGGAGCCCGTTGTTGGCACTGGTCGATGGCCAGTTGGCGATTGCGGGTGTTGCATCCGGAGGGATTACCGGGGCTGCTCATGGATCGGTTGGTTTCTGGACGGGTGTCGGCAGATTCGCGCAACCCATTGCAAATGCAGGCGGCCAGTTTGTTGAAGGTATCGGTTCTGATAATGGCGAAGATGAGGCTGGTGGAAGTAATTTCACATTGCCGGAAAACGATGACCACGGCGACGAGACGGGAATTTCTGCGACAGAGCTCGAGTTTGTTTCCAATGACGGTCGCTTGACGGCACGTGATAGTGGTTTCATTGGTTTTGAAGCGTCGCCGGTTGAATCAGATGTTTTTCGATTCACAACCACGATTACCGGGCGAATTATCCTGGATGCTCGCGCAACGAGCGGAGATTTGGATGCTGAAATTCGGATTTTTGACGCTCAAGGCAACTTGATCGGAAGCAACGACAATGCTGAACAGCCGGCAACCGACAATCCGCTCGACAGCCAACTTCTTTTACGCAACACGCCCGCTGGTGACTACTTTGTTGCCGTTAGTGCAAACGACGGATCCAATGGAGAGTACCGCGTGGCTGTTCGCTCCAGACCGGGTAATTTAAACGTCGAACCCGGCGACTCATTTAATTCGGCCGGTCGAATCTTTCTCGGTACTGGCCCGACAACTTTTGTTAGATCCGAAATCGAAACTCGTGTTGACGAAGACTTCTTCCAGTTTACCGCAGTAGAAACGGGACGGATTGTGGTTCGAGTCAATGGTCTGATGCCAGGCCTGAACACGGTCTTGCGAGGTTTCGACGATGACGGTTTGCTGCTCGATTCTAACAACAACTTTAAAGGCAGCCTGGATCCACGTGTAAGCTTCAATGTCGTAGAAGGCGACAACTACTTCTTGAAGCTCAATTCCATTGGTACGACCACCGGTGATTATCGGTTGTCGCTAAGGATGGCAGATACGGTTGGTAATGTTGCTGGAGGTACACCGTTTAGTTTGAGGCTAAATGATGCTACGGATTTGACGGCTTCGAATCTTGGCGAGGCTGGTCTGGTTGATCAATCATTGATTCAAAGTGAAGCGACGGGGCTCCTCGCCGCCGTTTAGCGCCAAGCAAGTTTGCAAATTGACGCCGCTGTCTGTTTTTGGGCAGCGGCTTTTTTCGTGACTACGGTTGAACGCTGTTTAGATGCTGGGGATAAGAGCGCCGACAGAAAAATGTAGGACTGAGGTTCGACTACTGTTTGTTAGCCAGTTTCACGATCGTATCAAATTGTTTTTTGGTGACCGGTTGCACCGATAGACGCGACCCTTTGGTCAACAGCACCATTCCATCGAGCGCTTTGACGGTCCTTAAAAAATCCAAACCAATTAGTTCTTTGAATTTTCGTTTGAGTTTTATATCAACCATGAACCACCGCGGCTCTGCCTGTTTGGATTTCGGATCGTAGTGTTTGTCTTTGGGATCGAAGGCGGTGAAATCGGGATAGGATTCTTTAACGACTGTGCAAATCCCAACGACTCCCGGGGGCTTGGCATTGGAGTGATACAAAAGGACGCCATCGCCTTTTTTCATTTCATCCCGCATAAAATTCCGAGCTTGATAATTGCGCACCCCATCCCAGTGGGTCGATTTGCTTTTCTCCTTCGCAAGATCATCAATCGAATAAACATTCGGTTCGGTCTTCATCAACCAGTATTTGGTTGCCATATCAATTTCACTCAATGCCAAAAAGTAGTTCCCAACGAATTCTATCCAGCATTTATCAGTGGCGGGAAGTAGGGGTTGTAACGTTTTGTTTTCAAGTATTCCTGGCAAAATACTCTGCCAATCCATCGAATAAGCTTTCGCGACTCCGCCAATCGATAAAACAACTACAAATTCCACTGTGGGGATCAAACAGAACTCTGCGACAACACCAGCGATCGCTTTGATTCTGGTTGGAAATTGCTGCCCACCGTCGGGGCAAGTTCAAGAGTCGTCGATTTTTTTGTTGAAGCTTAGGGAATGTACCGATCTTTCTTGGATTGTGACGTAGAGTTTACATGAGAAAGCAATTGTTTCGATTTTCAATTAGAAGATGGATCGCCCCAAACCCCCACGGGAGAATAGTAAGATGAGATTTTCACGATTTATTTTTGGCGTAACAGTTGTAACGACTGCCCTGATTAGTCAAAGCCTTTTTGCACAGGCGAATGACTCTCAGAATTTCACAGTTGTCGTTGGTGACGCCCTGTCGATTACGGCCCCTGCCGATGTTTTAATCAATCACAACCTGGCAGATTCTGATCAGCCATTCAGCCAGCAATCTTGGAACGTTTATACTTCCAACGCACTTGGTGCATCTGTATCCATGAGCATGGGACGTTTCGTACATGACTCGGATTCAACTTTCTTTCGCAATGCATCGATGGATTTGGCTGTCTTGAGCTCTGATGCAACTGCTACATGGGCAGTTGATTCAGCTTCTGATTCGACTAATGCAACTGGCACCGCTACGGTTGCGGCTTCGTCAACCGGTCCTGGCTCTGGAGCCCTTGGATTGTCTGTTGTTTTCATTGAAACAGATGCTTCGACGCTTGCTAGTGGAAACTATGTTGCCACAGTAACGGGCACCATTACAAATAACTAGTTTATTTGTTGATTGAGCCCGTGTTTGCTGGTTCATTTATACGGCTCGACCACCGATTTGTTTTCAAATTGGTGGTAGGGTTTCACCTCTGGCGAATGGAATTCCCAGAGCAATGCAAGCTGAGTCATTTTTTGAATTCAGAAGCAGGAAAGGAGGAGCAGATATGAAATCGATTACTATAAAGCTAATCGCATATTTTATTTCTGTGACTCTGGTGACCCAAGTCCAAGCGCAGGACTTTCAACAGCTTGTGGTTTCTGTTCCCGAAGGGATATCCATTCGTTCCCCTGGCGATGTCGTGATTTCGCACGACTTGACCACAAACGAGCAAGTGTTTCCCGATCAAGTCTGGGATGTCTTTACTTCGAATCAGGCGGGTGCGAATGTGAATTTCACCATCGGCCGCTTTGTTCACGAATCGTTCCGTTTCTTCCGTCGAAATGCCAGAATTCAATTGCGAGTGGTCGATTCAGACGGGACCGCAAATTGGACGACTATTGAGGATGACGATCAGACAGCGGGTTTCTTCTTTGGGCAGTCGACTGCCAGCGTTTCTGCCGAATCTTTTGGTGCTGGCGCTGGGCGGCTGGGAATTCGAGTTTCCTTTTTGGAGCTAAACGTCCAGTTTATTGCCGCAGGTCGATATACCGCGACTGTGGTCGGGCAAATTACGAACAAGTAGCAGCAGCATAGCGCACGTATGCTGTCGGCGCTATTGGATTGCATTTGTTTGCTTTCCGCCCGATAGCATTTAATAGGTAGCGTTTGGGTTGTGAATAGGTTTGATGGGGCGCCCCGTTAAGCTGCGGTAATTTTAACGAAAAGTGCGACTTTTATGATTTAAGATTTGTGCCGGAAATCAACCCGGCCGATAAATTCAAAGTTGGCGCAAGGGTTTCCCTAGTGAATAAGCTAGCAATGCCGTCAACAAGAATGGTGGGATATTACTTCAAAACTTAATTCTGAGAAGTCGATTGGCAATGGCTCAACGAGCTAATCAATCAAACTGTTTTAGCGTTTTCTATATGGCAATTGCTGTATGGTCTGCGCTATTCTTGTTTACTGGCTGTCAGTTGACGCCCCCGCAAGCAGACAGTTTATCGGATGCAAAATCCGTTGCCCAAATCGCCCAAGAATCGATGAAGCAGGCTTCTCAGGATGGCAAAGGAGAATTTGAAACCCTGCAAAACCCTAATGCCGCTCCAACTCAAACCAGTCGGCCTCCAGCCACGCGAGTAAATAATCGCCGTGCACGTCCGGCTCGAGCCCCTGGTCCCAACTCAAGGGTGCTCGTTGATGAAATTTTCGACCAAACCGATGTTAGGGAAGCGCTTCAAGTAATCGCCTCCCAAGCCAATGTATCGATTATTGTTGACGATCAGGTAGCCGGAAGTATTACCGCACTGATTCAAAACGAGCCCTTGGAACAGGCGCTGCGAAAAATATTGCTGCCATTGGGACTACATTATCGAGTCGTCAACGGTGAATATCTGGTTTGCAACGCGGACCCAACGTCTTCGATGTTTTCAATCGTCTCTGATCGCCTGGATTATTCGCCGATTTATACGGCGCCGAGCGAAATGGTTGAACTTCTGGCAGAGAAGAATCGGCAATTTGTTCGGATCGCACCTAAACGTAACATGTTGATTATCGAGGCTCCCACCGACATCGCCAATCAAATCATGAATGAATTACGATTGTTCGATCAACCTGTACCACAAGTGGTACTCGAAGCGATGGTGGTTGTCGTTTCACCAGACAGCGGTTTTCAGTTTGGATCCAATTTGCGACAAGGCATCACTTCAGCTGAAGGCGGCGACACAGATTTTAATCTGGCGCTTGATGAACTGGCTCTTTCGGGCAGTATTAGTGGCGCTGTGGTCGACAATTTGTTTCGCAGATTTGCGGTAACCTCTTTCTTTGTGCGTGCGCTTGAGCAAGAGGGATATTTGAGTATCCGCGCGACCCCACATGTGATGGCCAAGCATGGCGAAAAGGCTGAAATCTCGATCGCTAGAGAAACATTCTTCAGTACCCAGCCAAACGATTCATCTCAGTTCTTCCGGCAGGATATTCAAAAAGTCGAAGCCGGAATTTCATTGATTATCACTCCGACCATTCGAGGTGATAACGTGACGATGTTGATCGAAAAAGCGGAAGTTAGCGAAGACATACGAGCGACGGTTTCAGATCCTGCGGTTAATAATCCTTTCCCGTTGATCAATCGTCGACAGGTTTCGACCACCGTCAATGTTAAAGATGGTGAAACGATTGTGATTGGTGGATTGATGCAGAACCAGTTGGTTGATCGCGTTAGTAGTGTGCCAATACTTAGCAGCGTGCCATTGATTGGAAGGTTTTTCAGGCAAAAGGTTCAGGAGGAACAAGCGGCAGAAGTGGTCGTCTTTATTTCTCCGCGTGTCGTCAATAACGCCGGACAGCATCCGATGGCCGGAGCTGAGGAAGTCGCTCAATCGACAGACGAATTCTGGTATCAGCGACGATTTCCTCGCAACAACGGATATGAAATTGGGGGGCCAGGCGTTGTGCCGGTGAATTACCAAGAACCCATCGACGACGGTTATTACCAGCA
>CAYONX010000038.1:11475-42430 GCA_964405425.1 uncultured Pirellulaceae bacterium
ACCAGCAGCAGTTCCACCAGCAGCAGCTCCAATACCAGAGTCAGCCGCCCCAACAATATCAACAGCCGCAGTATCAGCATCCGCAATACCAGCAACAAAACCCAAGCTATCCTCCGGTCAACTATCGTGGCAACGAGCACTACCAAGCCGCTCCTCAAACGCAACAATTCCATCCATATTCTTCACCGATACCACCACCGGTTTCTCAATACGCTCCAGCCTATCAACGACCGCAATCGCCGGTAGCTGCCACGCCGGCAAACGGATCTGTGTCGCAAATGCAATCGCGTTACACGCAGCCTCAATACCAGCAATCTCAAACTCAGATCGATGTTAGCCAAGATCAAGAGCTGGTTTTGACGGCTGATCCAACTAATGCTGTGCGTCAGCAACCGGCAATTGCAAATAGCAATTCAGCAAAAACGTACGCTGTCGAGCAAGCCAGCTATCAGCAACCAGCTGCAACTGTCTCGCAGTAGTTTTCGAACCCTTAACTGGTAATGTCCAAGATGAACCATCAATCTTATTTCAATAAGCGATGCTTAATTATACCGCTGGCGTTAGTCATTTCGCTTGTTCAAGGAACTGGTTTCCTGTGCGCCCAATCGGCGAACCGACGTTCGGAGAAGCCGGGCAAGGAAAAAGGTCTGACGGTTGAGACCGCGTTTAAACCTGCATTCTTTTGCACGCCAGCGGTGAATCGAATCGAGGCACGTAAAGGACAAACGATCAATTTTGAGTTCGCATTGAAGCCAGTGCGAGAAGCCGTCCGGGTAAGCGTAAGGCCGGTAGCACTGAAACAAGACGAAACGGGTGCACTCAAAGCCGATTTGGAGAGCCCGCCTCCAGCAGAAATCCGACTCAATGGACGCGGTGAATACGATCTGCCGCTTGGTGAAGAGATAAAGCTGACGGGCAGAATAAAATTACCGAACAACGATTCGGATTTTCATTCCTTTGGGATCCTGGTGCAGGACAACGGCTACCTTGCGGACGAGCGTGGTCAGAGCGATGAATCGACTTACGGCGTTAAATTTGTTTCACAGTATATTTTGCGATGTGATGTCAAAATAACCAATGGTCGCGGCACCGACATCAAGAAACTGCAAGTCGAATCTGCTGAGCTGGTCGAAGTCAATGGAGTGCCGTCAGCCAGCGTGATGGTGGTTAATCCAACTAGAAGTACCATTGAATTCGAAATGCAAGCCAAGCTGACTCGGGCCGGATATATCGAAGCCAAGAAGGACGTCAAGCTGTTTTCACGTATCAACGCGAACGACAACCCGCCCCAACGATTTATAACCAGGATTTTTCCGGAAACCAGACTGGAGATGGTTGCTGGTTGGCCAGACGCCGTATTCCCTGGTGACTACGAAATGACCACCAAGATCACTCGCAATCGATCGACGATTGTTGAGACTAGTACTCCGCTGACAATTGGAACCGACGACTTTCCGGCCCAGTCAGCTTTTGCCGCAGAAGTTGGTCGTGGTTTGCATGCTCATCCAGCACAAATATTATTGAGTCGCCAACGAGGTGCAAAAAGATTCATTCCGCTTAATTTGACGAACTTCTCGACCGAGCCCGTCGAAATCGATTTGCATGCCATAGATTTGGAAGGCCAGCCGGTTGATTGGCTGTTGATTCGTCCTGAACAAGTTACTCTAAATCCCGGCGAAAATCGCAAGTCGATGGTGTCGTTGAAAGCGATTTCTGATCGACAGAATCATCGTGTGGCGTTCATTGAGTTTGTGGATCCAACTTCAAATTCTTCTGAACATGTGAAAATACCAGTTGCTTATCAAGGCAGTGGACCGTTTGTTCCCAAATTGGCGACCAACGTGTTGCGAATCGATTACGAAATCGAAGGCGGCGCGTTTGTTGTCGATTCGCTCAACCAATCGGAATTGCCGTTGCCCATCGATGCTTCGATACGATTTAAATCATCCAACGGCAATACTCAAACGGCTAGAGCCGGGTACGGAAAATGGCTGCTGCCGGGCGAGCAAAGGCGGTTGGAGTTCAAGATCAATTCGAGCATTGCTGAAGGCGAATTGCCCGTTGAGTTAACGTTCGTCGACGCGCAGGGTAACATCCTTGCCCAACGTGAATTCGTGTTGAACGTCGAATCGCAATTCGAGGAAGTGGCTAACCAGGATGATCCGGCAGGCAAAACAAACTTAATCAAGTAGCACGTCGGTGAGTGGTTGGCCGTACTGGAACAGCCTGAAGCCAGGATATGCCTGCATTCTGCTTGAAACTGATCAGTTTAAACCGACGAGCGTTATCGAACCGGACGCCAGCCTGGAGCCGATATACGGCGTTCAACCGTGGGCGATTTGACGCGAAACGATGGTTCGCTTTGAATCGAAGCGGTTGTTTCTTCCGAAATCGCTTCAACTTCGTCAAACGGTTCCAGCTCAAAATCCTTCCAGCGATTGTCTTTTTCAATCCATCCTATAACCAAAGGATCGTCCAATGAGTACGAATTAGCAGGTGGATCGATGTTCAACCGAACGACGGTGTCGAGTTTACGGTTATCGCGAGTTGTGTATCGAACGGAAACTTTCAGCTTGTTTTCAGTCGGGACAAAGTTGTCCCACGGCAAATGCAACAAAATGCCTTGCTGATCAATTTCATCTTTGACGAAAAAGCTCTCTGTCTCGCGCGGTGTGAATTCCCAAAATCCAATTTGTCGTTCGACGTTGGGAGATTCTGACTCAGAAATCATCACCGTCAGCTTTCCGGGTACTTTATGGATTACGCCGTCGTGGTCGATTGGCTGAACTAATAATGTCAGCCCTTCGTGACCAGGCAATCCGTCTATATCTTCGCCGCGACTGAGTTGCCGATTAACCGCGACAGCAGAAATCGCATCTTGAGGATGGGAGCGGTTGCCATCGCGTCGATAGGAGACTTTCTCAGGCAAGGCATCCGAATCCGAATTTGGTATTTCTTCCAGTTGTATATCTGAGCCGTTGGTCGCTGGCTCAATAGCTGATGGAACGGCCGATTCGATCAGTGGCGCTCCAGAATCGATGAAGGGAACTCCAGATTCGATATAGTCTCCTGAGGGCGCGTAAGTATGCGGCGCTTCGCTGTAAATGATATTTGCCGGGTTGTCGTAGACGATAGATCCAGGCTGGCAATTCAGGCATTCACCTTCCACAAACCCGGATTCGTAGATCACCTGGTTATTGGCTATGCCTGATTGTCCGCCGCATTGATCTTTCAGCGCATAGTATTGATCTTCAAGATCCAATATTTCAGCGCGCAACAATGCGATTTCTCGTTCGGCTCTTGGATTGACACGACAGCCACAACAAAAGCTGCACACCAGAATCAGGGTTAGTAAATAACGCATACTTCCACACGCGAATGTTTATCTGAAGGTTTCACGCAGACGTTTAGGTGAAAAGCAGCGATTGTTGCAATGCCACAAGAGATAGCTGTCAGATGCTAGCGATTCAATCACCCTGAAAATGGAAGTAAACGGACGAATCTTAAATCAGTTAGCCGTGGGTGATATTCGCGTCCAGATGCGGTTCAGCTTTGAGCGAGTTTGTGATGAAGCATGTTTTTTCTGCCTTCTCCAGCAGACGCTGTGCCTTATCCACATCAGCCCCTTCAGGGATCACCAAATCTGCTTTGACCGTAAATCCAGTGAACTGGATGGCGCGATCGACGTTGTCGAGAGTGCCTTCAACGTTGCAGCTTAGCGAAGTGAATTCGAATTTAGACATGCCAGCAATTGCGCGAAAAGACAAAACGAAACAGTCAGCGACCGCACCGACCAAAAGATCTTCGGGCGACCATTGATCGCCAGGGCCACCGAATTCAGTCGGCGGTGCCGATTCGATTCCCGGGCATCCTTCACAGTTAAGTGAAACGTTTCCTTCAGTTTTTACATTGGCCGAAGCTGAATAGTTGTGTGGAAAATTAGACATGATTTATCTCGGTATAAAATTTTTGATGGATAATAAAAAAAGGACGTGCCAGTGATTGCTGACACATCCTTTTGTATTTTATTTGGTCGACTTTAACCAGCTACCGTATCGCTCATTTTTGAAACGACCTGATCGATCAACTTGTATTCTTTGGCTTGTTCGGCCGTCATGAAGTTGTCTCGATCGGTGTCTTTTTCAATCTCTTCAAGGCTTTTGCCAGTGTGCACATTGTAGATCCGATTCAAGTTCGCTTTGACCCGCAGCAGTTCTTTGCGATGGATCAGGATTTCTTCAGCCGTTCCCTGCATCCCGGCAAGCGGCTGGTGGATCATCACGGTCGCGTTGGGCAATGCATAGCGTTTTCCGGCTGCCCCGGCGGTCAACAATAGTGAGCCCATCGATGCGGCCTGGCCGATGCAATACGTGGCAACGTCGCAGGTCAGGAATTGCATGGTATCGTAAATGGCCAAGCCAGCTACGACACTACCGCCTGGAGAGTTGATGTATAAGTGAATGTCCTTTTTCGGGTCATCCGATTGCAGGAACAACATCTGGGCGACCAGTGAGTTGGCAAGTTCAGCTGTTACCTGGGTCCCAAGAAAGATAATGCGATCCCGCAACAATCGACTGTAAATGTCATAGACGCGTTCTTCACGGCCTGAATTGTCGACTACGTAAGGCACAAAAGGCATGTTTCGTTACTCCGTTACTTCGTTTGGGCAAAAGATCAGCCCGGAATGTGTTTGTTAGAACGTCCTCTAGTCGTCGTCTTCGTCATCAACCGCTTTGCGTTCGGTGATGTTGTCAACAAGGCCATAGTCTTTTGCTTCTTCGGCAGTCAAGAAAAAGTCGCGATCCGAATCGGCTGCGATTTCTTCGATTTTTTTGCCTGTATGGCCGGCAAGGATCTCGTTGAGTACCTGACGGTTTCTCAGGATTTCGTCAGCCTGGATTTCGATATCGCTAACCTGGCCGCTAACGCCGCCGTAAGGTTGGTGGATCATTACACGAGAATTTGGCAGCGCGAACCGCTTGCCTTTGGTTCCGCCTGCCAACAGAACTGCGGCACCGCTTGCTGCCTGACCGACACAATAGGTCGCCACTGGGCAGGACAAAATCTGCATCGTGTCGTAGATTGCCAGCGTGGCGATCACGTCACCTCCAGGCGAATTCAAATAGAAGTTGATATCCTTCTTTTTGTTTTCGCTTTGCAGATAGAGCAGTTTCATTACCAGTTCGTTCGCGTTTCCCGTGTGGATTTCGCCCTGAAGGAAAACAATCCGGTTTTCCAACAGCAAATCCCCGAGGGTCATTTGTCGTTGTCGTTGCATTTGCTGATAAGAATATGAGTTGGTGATTTGGGTTAAAGGATCCATTTCGATTTGGCCTAAGTAGCTAGCAAGGTTTGCGTTCAAAATAAAATTCTTTTGAATCGGGATTGCCGTTCTTGAGCACAATTCAATTCAACAGAGCGAGTTCTTTCCGTGTTTTTGCGGTCAAACATCGCTTCCAAGGTTATAGGTGTGCAACCTGCACTTGTTGCCTATCGACACGACCGAAGTCCAAAATTCAACAAAGGGTTTAGTAATGTCGTAACAACTTCATCAACGGTACCGCCATTGTTTAAAATGGACAAGGCGGGCAGAACTTAACACCATTTGTTACTCAGTTATCAATCGACCGTGTCTGGGATATTTGATCAAGTGGTCGGTCGGTGGCTACAGTTTACGCAAGCTGGGCTTATCGAAATTGCCTAACTTGAAATTCTGCCGGGGAAATGCGTAACTGATCTCGGGCATCGCGACGACGATTTCATGCCCTTGGGGCGACCTCAGCTTGTTCAGAGAGCATTGCGGCGGCAAGATTTCGAATTGGTCGCGATAATATTTGGCCGCTGCTGGTACACATAACGGCTTCCCAAACACGTTCACGCAAGCGTGAACATGGCACCCAAACTAATTTGCCGAGGCAAAGGCAATACTAGTCGCGTTCTTTTTTGCCAGTTGGCAAAGGCTCGGACGGACCACCATCCTCGTATTTGGCTTCAGGAATGGCTTCGCCAGCGCCTCCACCTGCAACAAAGAAGTTGATGGCGGTAGTCGTTTCCTCTTCATCGGTCTTGTAGGGCGTAGCATCGACTTTTGCTGCTTCGGTGATCATCTCGATAACTTTACGTTCGATGATCATGTTTCGAAGCGAATCCATTTGGCCCTGACGTTCAATTCGAGCGCGAATTCGACGCGGTGAGTCGTTTTGTTGAGCCGCCAAGCGGGCGATTTCAACATCATAATCCTCTGGCGATTCCTGAACATCTTCTTCTTCGGCGATTCGTTCTAGAATGAAGTGCTCTTTGAGCAACCGTTCGGTACGTTCCAGAATGTTCTTACGCAGACGGTTCTCACGAGCTATGATTTCGTCTTCGCCAAATCCGCTGGACCGCAATTCCATTACGCTGCGATCAAGTTCACGCTTGGATTGGCGGCGTAGCAAATCGGGTGGCAATTCCCAATCGGCTGATTCGGTTAACGACATGCTGATTTGGTCACGGATTTTTTCGCGTTGCGTGTATTGCAGTTGGCCTTCGAGCGATTCCTTGATCAGGTTTTTGAGTTCGTCTTCGCTGCCGATACCAAGTTTTTCAGCGATTTCCGCTGTCGATTTTGATTCGACGCGTTTCACGTCCAAAATCTTGAATTCGACTTCAACCGTTTTGCCTTGAAGCTCTTCGTTATCAGAAAATTCGCTGACTTCTACTTTTGTAGTCTTGGATTCTTCAGCCTTGGCACCAATGACCAGTTTGCCAAAATCTTCGATCGTAGAATCGGACAAGCTAAGGTTTTTCTTGACTTGAATCGATTGTTCTTTGGTTTGCGAAACAACTTTGCCGTCATGGGTGCAAACAATATCGCACACGATGAAATCGTCGGCCTGAACTGCTTCGTCCACAGGAACCATGTCAGAAAACTGCATACCGAGCTTGCCGATGTGGTCTTCAATATCGGAATCGGAAAACTCGTGTTCCGGTCGCTCAAGTTTCAGACCTTTCCATTTCGGCAAATCGAATTCTGGTCGAACTTCAATATCGAACTCATACTTCATATCGCCTTCTTCGGGAACGTTGACGAGTTCGAAATCGAGATTGGGTTCGCTGATCGCACTGTAATCTTGCGAATCACCGATCTGGGCCAGGCTGTCCATGATCAACGAGCCTTTAACCTGATCCGAAACTTGTGGGCGAAATCGGTTTTCGATCAACTGGCGAGGAGCACGGCCGGCACGAAAACCGGGTACTTCGGCTTGCGGCGCAAGTTCATCGTATTGTTTTTGAAAATAGCGTTCGATGTCTTCGCGTGGGATGGTAACCGTTACGTGGCGCTCACATGCGCTAACTTCTTTGACATCAACCTTCAAATTCAAAGGTTGCTTTTCTTCGGCTTCTGGGATTTGAGTTGTGTCTGTACTCACGGCAAAAAACCTGATCAAAAATAATGTAAGCAGCAGGCGAAAAATGCTTATTGCCCGACTCGCCTAGCTGCTGTTGGCGGTCGATAATTACAGTCGGCGCATTGAAAAAAGCGGGTGATCGGATTCGAACCGACGACATTCACGTTGGCAACGTGACGCTCTAGCCACTGAGCTACACCCGCATCTAAGAATTTACTGGGGTAGTTATCGCCAAATACTTGTCGTTACACCCCAAAAAATTCGACGAACCGGGATTATACGACCGAAAAATTTGGACGCAATAGCTGAAAAATCACTTCCGTCGATAGATCTTCACAACTTTTAGTTTGCTGAAATTGCCTGTAAACGGTAAACTGCGGCTGTTAAACCGCCCCAAACTCTGTTGTTCCCAAACGAACCAGCACCAGATATCGGGAGCCAGGGATCAAGTACGACGCGATAGCCTTTCTATTTCTGAACCGAACGGAAGCATTTCTATGATCAAAGCGAAATTGATTATTGTTGGTGGAGACGCCAAACGAAATGAAATCAATTTAAAGAGATTGCCGGCAACCATTGGACGTGCCAATGAGGCCGCCATCACCTTGCCCCATGCGCTGGTCAGTCGACAACATTGCGAAATTTACGAACAAGATGAAAGGCTTTGCGTTAAAGATCTCAATTCCCTGAACGGGACCTATTTGAACAACGAAAAAATCAGTGGCTCAGCTCCGCTGCTTCCCGGTCAGCTTTTAACATTGGGAAATGTGACTTTTCGCGCCGATTATGACCTCGCTGCGGGAACGCCGCCGAGCCCTGCAGAGCCTCATATCATGGTAAAACCAAACGCAGACGTACCAAAACAAGCGGATCGCGATACCGATCATGGGCCAACTACGGACACCGACGAGCACGATTTCGATCTGCAAGCCGATTTCGGCAAAGCCGAAGAATCGATTTCGATCAGTGCGATCGCCGGTCTTCCATCGCAGCAGCCGCAGGCCAGTTTCAGCGCTCCGATCGAAATGGAACTGGATCCGGGGATGCAAGTCAAAGCCGAAGACATAAATATTGATCTTGGTGATGCGAATGACGCAGGAAACAATCCAAGTCAGTCTTCGCTGGACGAATTCTTCCGTAAAATGCCGAAATAAATGAGGCGAATGACCGGACTACAAATGGCCGAGGTTTTGTTACCATATAACCTCTGCCTTTTTTTTCGCGCTTATCGAAATCCAAAAGACTATCTGAATGAAAAAACCGTCGGAAATTGACCAGAAACTGATTGAGCGAATTCGCGGAGGGGATAGCGGCGCGTGGAATGAGTTGATCGCTCGTTATGAGGGCCGGTTGCTTGCTTTCGTCGATAGCCGGCTTTCCAATCGCTCGGCCAGCGAAGACATCGTTCAGGAAACGTTTATCGGATTTCTTAACAGCCTCCCAAATTTTGATGGGCGACGGTCGTTGGAAAGCTACATGTTTTCCATTTGTGCCTACAAATTGACGGATCATTTGCGTCGTGAAGGTCGTCGTCCTGCTATTCCGCTTTCATCGTCGGGGCCGGATTCAAGTGGCCAGTGGCAAATGATGGGAACGGATCGAGCGGCCAGCAGTATTGCTCGCAGTGTCGAGCGGAAGCGTTTGGAAGAAGACGCCCTGATTGAGGCGATTGAAGCTCAGGTTCAGCGCTGGCAGGAAAAGCACGATTGGACCAAGCTGATGTGCATCGAGTTGTTGATCGTTCGAGGCATGCCAAACAAGCAAGTGGCTGCTGAGCTTGGCATCACCGAACAGCAGGTTGCGAATTTTAAATTTGACTTTCTGTCGCGACTGCGTGTGTTGATCAAGCGACAAGGATTGTCGAAGGAAGTTTTTCCGGAATTGTACGAAGAGTAGCTTCGTCGGTCACACTTGGTGCTGCGAACTTGTGCAAACGTCTGATGCCAAGGTTCGTGTGGCCTTCATCAATTACCCGCCATAAAATCGCCCGGATTCGTTTTCCATTTTCAGCAATGTCGGTGTCGGTGCCAATTTCTTATCGAATTGCGCCAATCGGGTGAGCATCGAGTTGACTTTGCTGATTCCAATTCGATCCGCCCAGAAGAGAATTCCTCCAACATGCGCCGGGAATGAAAATCCATTGACGATGCAAATATCAATGTCCCGTGCGTCAGCGGCGATGCCGTCGTCGAGAATTCGACTGGCTTCCAGCAACATGCAACTGCAAATCGAGAGAGCGAAATCGTCAGGCTGAATTGAAGCGTCTTCTTGCGTTACGTAATCCCCAAGCAATTCATCGATCTGCGGATCCCAGATCCGATCACCATCGATCGATTCGTATCGGTAGAATCCTTTCAGGCTGCGTCGGCCTGCAAAATTTTTCTTGACCATTTTCGGAAGGATTGGCGAAAGTGTCACACAATTCACACCGCCATCGTACATTTCGCGGCCCGCGTACATGCAGACTTCTGTGCCGATCACATCAACGATTTCAAAAGGCCCGCCAAGGAACCCGAATTGCCGCATTGCAGCATCGATCGATTCGATTGAATGGCCATGGCTATAGAGGCGAAAAGCTTGATCCAGCATCGCAGCCAGCATGCGATTGACGACAAAACCGGCTCGATCCTTTACAACGACCGGCATTTTTCGCAATTGTCGAACCCAGGTAACGATATTGGCAAGTTTTGCTTTGCCAATTGCCTCACTTTTTACGACTTCAACTAACTGCATCAATTCAGGGTGACAGAAATGAATTCCACAGAAATTTTCTGGCCGGCTCAAAACCGTCGATAATTTCGAGAGCGGAATCGCCGACGTATTAGTTGCGATGAGGGTTTCGTTTCCGCACGCCAATTCAATTTTTTCCAGCACAGACTTCTTCACTTCAGTAACTTCAACGACGGACTCAATAACCAGATCACAATCTGCAAGCCCTGAGAAACCTTCCGCCGCGCTACACTGAACGTTTTTGGATTCAGCGATCGGTTTCAAGGCGTCAGTTGCTTTGTGGATTGCGTCTTTGGATGCATCGAAAAGCACAACGTCATTGCCGGATCGGAGGCAATTTTCAGCGATGCTGGTTCCCATCAGCCCACACCCAACAATACCAATGGTCTTTAATGTCTTGTCGGCAAGCTTTACATCAACAAATCCTGGATTCTTTTTGTTGTGCTCGCCAAGAAAGAAATTATTCAACAGTCCATAGCTAGGATCACTGCCATAGACTTTTGCCATCGCCAGAGACTCGCCGTGACAAGCCTCATCGTGCGGTTTCTCAGCGGTTGTCAGCATGTGCTCAAGAACGACTTCGCATGCAAACGGAAAAATCGATTGGTTGTTTGATATGCGCTGCGAATATTCAGTTCGAATCGCTGCGATATCCCCTGCCCTTTCAACGGCCCCCAATACCTCGGACCGAATTCGCTCTGATGTATCAAAAGATTCTTGGTTAACTAATTCGGTCGCCGCTTCGATCAACTGATCCGGTTCAACGACTTGATCAACAAAACCCATCGACAAAGCTTCATCGGGCTTGGCAACTCGCCCGGATGTCACAAGATCTACAGCTGCTTCCAAATTGGCAATGCGTGGCAAGCGGACGGTACCGGCCCAACCAGGAACAAGGCCAAGTTTTACTTCTGGCAATCCTAACATCGTTCTTCTGTGATTCGAGGCGATCCGGTAGTCGCACCACAGTGGCAATTCCAGTCCACCCCCAACGCACGCTCCATGAATCGCGGCGACGGTGATAAAAGGCATTTGGCTCAACCGAGCCATTACCGCACGGCCGTCTTCGCAAAACTGGATGATGTTTTTGTCAGGCCAATCCAAGGTCGAATTGATTCGTTTTAAGTCAGCGCCGGCGACAAAGATACTTGGCTTGGCCGAAGATAAAATCAGTCCGTTCAAATCCGTCCGCTGCTGGAGCTCTGAGAATGTGGCATCCAATTCGGCAAACAATTCGACGGTCAATACGTTGGCGGAACTGCCAGGCATATCCAAAATGACTTGAACAATCCCATTGCCAATTTCCTGGACGATTACAGCAGAGTTGGTCGTGGCGCTCAATTTTTTTCCTTTTGAATTCGCGTAGTAATGACATCATGCTACGATGACGAAGAACATCTGAAAAGGAATCGAATTCAATCGGAAAGCAGAAGTGGATCGCATAAGTATATTTGCCGTGGGTTTGTGGGCCGTTGTATGTGGCTGTGGTGGTTGCGAAAAGCAACCCAAATTGGCTGCTACGGCGGCTGAGATTAAAGTTGACTTGAAGGTGGATTTTCAGGGACAGGCTGAAAACATCGAAACCCGGCAATCGGTTAAGTCAGGCCTTAGCGTTTTCGACTTGCTGGTTCACTGTAAATCAGTTGGTGAACTCGATTTTAAGCATCGGGGCAGCGGCGAAACAGCATTTGTGTCCAGGATCAACGATGTTGAAAATCAAATGGCTGGCGGGTCGAATTGGTTGTTTTATGTAAATGGCCAAATGGCGGATCGCGGTGCTGGGGTGGTCAGATTGAATGATGGCGATGTTGTTCAATGGAAATTTAGCGCAGAATATCTTGAGTAATCCGACTATAACTTTGTAGTTGAAACAACGATCCGCCGGACAGTAGAAGCATTATGCCTAACCAAACTGAAACAAGAAATTCAATCCTGTTGCTTGCCATTATCAGCTTATTGGTAATTGCCAGTCGATTCGTTTTGATTGAGTGGCCGAATTTCAAGCCAGTTGCGGCGGCTGCGATATTTCTGGGATTTTATTGTCGCGATCAGCGCATTGCGGTCGGAATCGTATTGGGATGCATGTTGGTTTCTGATTTTGTGATTGGGTTCTATTCGCCGCTACTGATGGTGTCGGTTTACGCAAGTATCGCGATCGCATGTGGGTTGGGCATGGTTTTGAGCGGGCGTCTTCAGAATTCAAATTCAGTTGCCTTGCGGACTGGCGCTGTGTCAGTTGCAGCGATCGTGGCAGCTGTTGTTTTCTATTTGGTCACCAACATTGCTGTCGTTTTTGCAAATTCCTGGTATCCGAATTCAATGGAAGGAATCCTGATGTCTCTGGCCGCAGGTTTACCTTTCTTCAAATACACTCTGGCCGGAAATGTTCTGTTTACCGTCGGCATCTTTTCAGCATACTTTTGGTTTGCTTCACTCACAGCACCAAAGCCGGCTGGGGTTGAAGCTGCGTTCAAAGAAGTGTGAACAGCATTGCATCGCCGCTTAGCTGATTTCCAATACTGGCTCGCCAAGCGATTCGAAAATCGGCTCGATTCCCAAGCCCGGTGACGTTGGTGCCGACATTCTGCCGTTGTTGCGCTGCGGAGCACCGTTTGCGATCGAGACGCTTCCGTAGCTGTTGAAATCTGTCGAAGAGAAAAGCAATTCGGTGGGTGTGCTGTGGGCCATGTGCGAGATAGCGGCGGTTACGATGTCTCCGCCCCAACTGTCTTCGATCGTCATGGCGATACCAAAGCGGACGCAAAGATCGCGAAGTTGTCGCATTTTTGAGATGCCGCCAAGCTTGCTGATCTTCAAATTGACAACATCTGCTGCTCCGTCCTGGTGTGCTCTCAAAAGCATTTCTACGCAATCGATGTTTTCATCCAAGACGAATGGCATTGCGCATCGTTTGCGGATGGTTAAACATTCTTCGTACGTTTTGCACGGCTGTTCAATGTATACGCTCAATTCGCTGACTGCATTAACCACCCGAGCCGCTTCATGTTGAATCCAGCCAGTATTTGCATCGGCGACCAGTTTTTCACCGGGTTGAAGTTGCTCAGCCGTCGCGAAAATGCGGGCAATATCTACATCGGGATCACCACCGACTTTCAATTGAAACCTTCGATACCCTTCGTCGCGATATTTTTGAATGTTGGCTGCCATCTCATCGGGAGAGCGTTGTGAAACGGCACGGTACAGAACAAAATCGTCTGCGTAACGGCCGCCTAAAAGAGTCGTCAAAGGTTGTTCACATTGTTTTCCCAGCAAATCCCAGCAAGCCATATCAATGCCGGATTTGACATAGGGGTGGCCAAGCAGCTGTTGATCCATCAATCGATTGATTTGAGCAAGTTGAAGCGGGTTGTGCCCGATCAGCTTGGGGCCAAGTTCAGCGATTCCAGCACGGACACCGCCAGCATAGGCTGGTAAGTAGAAAGGCCCAAGCGGGCAAACTTCGCCATAACCAATCAGTCCTGAATCGGTGATGACTTCGATGACGGTGCTGTCAAAGACGGATACACTTTTACCGCCCGACCAATTGTAACTGTCTTCCTTGAGCGGAAGGTCGACTTGGTAGGCACGAATTGTTTTAATCTTCATTTGCAATGGTCATTGGTCAGCGAAAAATTGACCATTGAATCTGAGTTCACTTTAGCTCAAAACGGGATGGTTAGCGGAAGTGAATCGCTGCTATTGGAAATCTGGAACCAAAGCTTGCAACAATGGCAAGCGAAAGCTGTTGTTGTCTGGATCGTAAAAACCGAATCCAGCGGCCAACTCCCAGTAAGCCCAATCGAGACGGAATTGTTCAGCGTTTTCTCTAACGGCTTCTGTCCATCGAACTCGTGAATCCATATCGGCTGGATTGTAGGCACCGAATTCACCCAAGTGCATAGGCATATGGTTATCCAAACCCCATTGAAAGGCTGTGCGGAATGCTTCCGCAATTCGGTCCGCCTCAGAATTAATCACTGAAATCACACTGTCATTGGTGACCAGTTCAAAATTGCTGATGTTGAAAGTGTTTTGCGGATTTGGTGAGTTGTTTTGAATGAAAATATTGCTGATCTGGTTGGAAGCACCGTAATCGGAGATATCAACGACATAGGTTTGTGTGCCCGATGAAGTTGTAAGTGAATAAAATTGTTCGACGTCATTGAACAAGTCTCTCACAGATATATTCAGATTGAGTGGTTGATCGATCGTGAATCTAAGCTCTGTGGCGCCCGATACAAGGTTGGGATTGTGAACCTGGAAGCCAGCGTAGCCTTCGTTGTAGGTGACTGCCAGCGCGCTATTTGTTGATTCAACGTCTGAATTCCATGACCAATTTTGCCAACCGCCGTTCAAGCCAAATGCTTCACCGGTCCACGTTACGCCGACTGGAGGAACCGGATTGATCCATTCAGCTCCCTGATGAGTAAATGGAAACGGTTCGTAATAGTGTACGGTGGTCACAAGGTTGTCGTCATTTGGAGGCGCAAACGAACCGAGCTCAGAAATCGAATTATAAAATACGGGGCCAACCAGAACTTTCCGTGTTGGATTAGTTTGGCGAATTACATCCAGCGCTTCGGCCATAAACTGATTCCATAGATCTGGTTCGTCGTTGAATTGGCCGTGCGGTTCATTGAGAATTTCAAAGAAAACGGTCGCGGGCAAATTCTGGTAACGGGTCGCAATTTGTTGCCAGATCGCCAGTGCACGTTCTTGTTCACCTTGAGGGTCTGCATTGAGTTCGTCGTAGTGATGAACGTTGACGATGACGCGAAGTCCACGCTGTAGAGCAAAGTCGATGACGGTGTCGACCCTGTCAAAAAATTCTGGATCGATTTGGAAGGGTGCGAAATCGGAAGTGTGATGAGTCCAGCTGATGGGGATGCGAACATGGTCCATTCCAGCTTCTACAACTTTGTCAAAGAAAATCTCTTCGACAAACAATCCCCATTCGCCTTCGCTGGGTGCTTCGAGCATGTTGCCAAAATTAACACCACGTCCAAGGCCAGCGTTTTTTATTACGACCGGGCGTGAAGATGACAGGACGTTCCCTACTTCGGTGGGCGCGAGCTGGCCAAAGGAAGCACTGCAAAATAACAGCGAAAAAAGTGGTACAGCAAAAAACAAAATTTGGAAGCGACGCATGCCTATCCTTCTTCGGTAGAAACGACCGGTAATCAAGTACGCCTGATTCTACTAAAATTCAAAAAGCAGAGCAGCGATAATTCAGCAGAAATTAGGCAAAATCCGGCCCTTGCCACTAAATGAGACAAGTTCCGGTGATGGATAGACTTTTCCTACTATCGAAGCACGGAAGTATCGACTTCCTGTTTCTCAGACAATTGTGCCTGATTGCGGCCACGATCAAGGTAAGCGAACAGATGCAGGATTTCGTCCAACGACAGAGAATCCAGCAAACCTTCGGGCATCGAAGATTTATCGGAGTCTGCGATGTCTTCAATTTCTTCATCAGAAATTCGCAGCGTATTGCCTTCAGTGTCCTGAAGCAGCCAGTCTCCGCTTGAATCACGAACAAGCATTCCGAACAGCTGATCGCCGTCGACGGTCAAGACCTTTTTCGATTGGTATTGATCGCTCACGACCTTGGACGGATCGATGATTGATTCAAGAATTTCTCGTCGTGAAAATCGACCAGCGAGATTACTGAGGTCTGGTCCAAACGTTGCACCTTCGCTGCCGACTCGGTGGCAAGCATTGCATTGGGCTTTTTGGAATACAAGTCGCCCAAGAGCTGGGTTGCCCTGGATTTCGAATTCTTCCAAGTGTGCCAACACTCGTTCGGCACTGTATTGACCCATTTGGGCAAGCGGCTCGACGTTAACGGGCGCTTCACTAGGCCATTCATTGGAGTACCAACTTAGCCAGTGATTCATGGCGAGTTCCCAGCGTTGACCTGAAGTACTGACTTGTTCGATTTCTTCGCCGGTCCAGTGTTTCATCAATCTGGAAACTTCCAAGGCTCCATCTTCTCTTAAGCGGAAACCCAACTCAATAAGGTCTCGGTACTGCCGTGCTTTCTTTGGACGGCGATTTACGGTTCGCAACGTTCGTACAACTTCGTTTCCAATGGTGTCGTCAAGAATCGGCAAGCTGGTTACCAGATATGCCCAGTTCTCTCCTTGAGGGACTTGGGCCAGGCCGAGGCTGATTTCATTTCGATACTCGGGTCGGCTTTGCCAGATTTCACGCAAGTATTCATGTGCCTTTGGAACTTTACTTTCAGCAAGCATCGCAATGGTACCAAGTCGAACTTTGCGTGTCTGAGTGTCATCGCTTTCGCGCATTTTCTGGTCAGCACTGATTACCAAGTCAACTCGTTCGGCCGATAGCCTTTCCTGCAACATAAAGAACGATTGCAGCATGGCGCGTGGCCAGCGGTCACCGTTTTTCAATATCAAATCGATCTGATCGGATCGGGTTCCGTTTTGAACAAGTTCTTTGATTGCGGTTCCAATGTAGTTGCGATACGTGGTGCCTTCTTCCAGGTAGAATGCCGTTTCCAGATAGTCAAGAACCGCGAATCGAGTCTCTTCAGAAAGTTGTCGCCCAACGGTTTGCAACATCATCGCAACATACAATTTGTCGGGGGCAGGATTGTCGCTGGTCGTAAAATATTGCACCGCACGGTCTTCGATTTTGACATTTTTCATAAATGCCATGATCAAAGCCAGTTGTTTGTTGATGGTGGGATTGCCGGCCGGGAATTCTGCCGCAACACGTTCTCCAAAACCTGAAATTTCAGAAGGCCTGACATTTCCTTGAGCCAAGGCCAGTTGAGCGACACGCAAGACATCGATAAATTCGCGATCTGTCAGGTAGCCATCCATGAAATGCGTCACACGTGCCAGGATCTGATAGGACGATTGGAGCGTTGGATAGGCAGTTAGAATCGCCAGCGAACCGTTTACAAACGTCGTTGTGTCTTCGGTTTTGAGGATGTTGGTTTGGTACGAATTGATGGGTGCACGTTCGATTAGTCGTCGCGCGACTAGTGCTTCGGTGCGATCTTTCGATCCAAGCATGGCAAGGATTTTGCCGACGGGAGGCAATTGGCCAAGCCGGAAGTACGACTCTGCTGCTCGACGGCGGACGAGCGGATGGTTGTCAGAAATCAGTTGATCTAAATTGGCATTCAGAGCGTCGTCTTCTTTGATTCCGCATATGCCGGCGATTTTTGCTCGAATGTTGTGATTGTCATCGGCGGCAAGTTGCGAAATGATTTCAGCGTCAGGAAACGGACCGTAGAAAAAGAGTAGATCGATCGCTCGCATGCGATAGGCGTCTTCGTTTCGATGGTCCGTTGCGATTCCACTTAGTGCCTTGCCCCAAGTATCTTTAAGTTGAATTCTTAACGTAGCCAATGCCTGCCGACCCCACGCGGATGTAGGTTGAGGCATGCGAATCGCCCGCTCAAAATCGTTGTCGTAGCTATAGAGTTCCTTGGGAATTACACCGTTCCAGGCAATTCGATAGACACCGCCACTGGTGCCGCGTCCGCCGGTACAAAAGAACAATGTGCCGTCGGTTCCCACGGACAGATCTGTAACATTCATAGGGCGACCGGAACAAAATTCCTCAACATCCAATTCATATCCTGCGCCTTTTTGCTTTGGTGTGGCTGCCAGGATTCTGCCTTCTGACCAGTCCGCAAAAAACATCGCGTTGTGATATCGGGCAGGAAATTGAAAGTGCTGGTACAGGATCGAGCCTGAAGGTGAACCTCGGCCGGTTTCGTAGATCGGAGGAGTAACATCGGCGTAATAATTTGGGAATTTGGACCAGCCGCTTCGCCACCCCAATTCGGCTCCGTGAGGCACGTGATAGATTCTCGTTGGTCGATACCATGCCATCCCAAGATTGGTTTCCAGATCGCTGTCATGCAGGAACAGTTCGCCGTAGTGGTCAAACGTCAGATCGTAGATGTTTCTAAGGCCGCCCGCGACACGTTCGACGTTGGAACCGTCCAGAGCAACTCGGATAATCGTGCCGCCTGGCGCTTCAACGCCAACCGCGTGACCACCGGGATCTTCCATCCGTTCAACAAGGTCGCCTTCGTAATGGTGGAAATACGGGCTGGTTTTGGATACGGAAGTTGTACTTTTGCTGGCGTTTCCGACGGTAACGTATAGTAAGCCGTCGGGGCCAAGTTCGATTCCGTGAGGGCCGTGTTCGCCAAGCTCACCGGCGAAAGGGACGACGACTTTTTCAACTTCAAAGTTGCCGTCGCGATTGCTATCGAAAAGCTGATAAAGTGCTACTCCGGAAGGCCCGTCGCCAGTAACAAAGATCTTGCCGTTGAGTGGCAGGATACCTTGACACGATGTAACATCATCGCAAAGAGTGCGGATGCGTCCTGCTTGGCCGGGCTCCTTTGTCACGTCAGCGATCATCAACGGCCCGCCTTCGCGAGACAAAATCAAATTGCCAAATTCGTTGAATGCCATCGCAATCAAAGAACCCGTTTCTTCGTCCAGCATCACTTGTTCGACTCGGAATTCGTCGTCGATCGTAAAGCGGCCATTCATATTGTTATTCTTGGCTGCTGAGTCTTTCGTTGGCTGGCCTTTGGAGCCGGACCTTGCACGATTGTTGTTGCCGTTGGTAGGAATCGGAGATTCTGATGTTTGGTTTGCAGCGAGTTCAGTATTTTCTGCCTGGGCGGTCGTTGGCGACGAAGGCGGTTGTGGGCGCTGTGCCATCGGTTGGCTGGCGACAATCGCATCGGTTGCAATTTGAAAACTTGCCAGCTTGTTGGCATTTTGCCAATTGCTTTCATTCAGATTTAAGTCAAACCAGTTTTCATCGGATCGCGTGCTTGTTTTCCATGATTCGTTGGTCGTTAGGCTTCTCCAGCGGTTCTCACTGGATTCGCGGACGCGGAATTTAACCGCCAGACCTGCGGTAACGCTGTCAACATGAGTTACTTTGATCGCAAACAGGTTGACACCAGGTTGAAGGAAATTGATGACGTCAAACTTGAATGGTTGTCCAGTACTTTTGCCGACAAACACAAACTGACCATTGATAAACAGTTCAAAATTATCTTTTGCCGAAACATAGATTTCTGCTTCAGCCGGTTCAATCAAAGACAGCTTTTTTCGAAATAGTGAAGTGCCAAACGTTGAGTCTGCCGTTTGATTGATTTCAGGCGACCATATCTCGTAGATCGTTTGGCCCATGGCGGGGCTACAAAGTTGCCCTATTGCAAGCAACGCTGTAAGGCAGGCGAGAATTAGTTTGCTGGTGCTTAGTCGATCGTCCATGATCTAGCTCGATATTTGTTTGCTTTGCTTTTGAAAATGCTGCAGTAGTACCGTCAGCGCAAGCGCCTTGGTAGAGAGTTCTGCATTTAGCTAATCGGCACAATCTACCTGCTCAGTTTGACAACATTTGAGGATTATTCGGATTTTGCCGTTATAAATCGAACACAAATCGATTGGTGGCAACGATATATGCCAGCACCGCCGCGGGGCTCAGGATTGAGGCAGGATCTGCTGCGGACTGAATTAACACTAAAAAAACCGATGAATTGGGGCGAACACCGTGTGGAAAGTTTGCAAGAAATTGAGTCTCTGTTTAATGTGGAGACTATATAGGGAGTGTTATGCCCTTACTGCCCCGTCTCCATCCAGCCCATCACCAAAGAATTCATTATTTCGGAGAATTATAGATGCGATTTCGACATGGAAAGAAATCTCGCGAGCGTAACAGCGGACAATTCAACTACACAAACCTCGAAGCTAAGAATCTGCTAGCTGGCATTACTTTTGATTTGGCCAGCGCGACGATTTTCATTGAGGGCACCACTGAAGATGACATTGCCAGAGTTCGAAACTTGTCACCAGCGACTTTGGACGTTGAACTAATTAATGTTCAATCCATGTCGTTTGACGCCAATTTATTTTCGTTAGTTGAATTTCGTGGGCTCCAGGGTAACGACCGATTTACTAATGAAACGTCCGTCGAGACACGTGCCTTTGGAAACGCCGGTGACGATATTTTGATCGGGGGCAGCGGTGTCGATCGATTGAATGGAGGCGCTGGTAATGATCTTTTGATTGGGCTGGCTGGCCGAGATGGTTTGCGCGGTAACGATGGCATTGATGAGATTCGTGGAGGCGACGACAACGATTTCCTTTTTGGTGGCGACGGCAACGATCTCATTTTTGGTGGCAACGGCGGCGATGATATTTTTGCTGGCGACGGTGACGACAGCATCGAAGGAGGAGCAGGCAATGACGTGATCCTGACGGATGCGGGCGACGACACAGCGTTTGGCGGCGCAGGACGAGATGAGATTTTCGGCCAACTGGGCGATGACGTTATCAATGGCGGAAGTGGTGCTGACATTCTGTTTGGCAACGAAGGTGATGATACGCTCAATGGAAATTCTGGTGCCGATGACATCTTCGGCAGCGATGGCGATGACACGATTGACGGAGGCGCCGGGCGAGATGACTTGGTTGGCTCATTCGGAAACGACACGCTGACTGGTGGGTTGGGTCGCGATACGATTCAAGGCGGCGACGGAAATGACAGCGTCTTTGCCGGAGCCGGAAGTGACGTTGTCTTCGGTGGCAGTGGAAACGATACGATCCGCGGAGAAGATGGTGCCGATGAGTTGTTTGGCCAGGACGGGATTGATACCATCCTGGGTGGTAACGGCAATGACGACATCTTCGGCGGAGCTGGCGACGATGTACTTAATGGTCAGAACAACAGCGATTTCATCCGCGGCGATGCGGGTAATGATCGAATCGAAGGCACCGCTGGCGATGACACGCTGATTGGTTCCGAGGGCAATGACTCGATTTTCGGCGGGGTCGGTAACGATACGATTCGCGGAAACGGAGGCAATGATACATTGCTTGGCCAGGACGGCACCGACTCCATCTTTGGTGGCGGTGGAGCTGACTTTATTGATGGAGGTGCACGGGGCGACGCGATCTTTGGTGGAGGCGGCAATGATAACCTGGTTGGTGGGATTGGAGCCGATGTGATTGCCGGCGGCGATGGCATTGACACGATCAGCGGCGGTGCAGCCCGTGATGAAATTTTTGGCGGAAATGGTAACGACTTTATCGAAGGTGGTGAAGGTGGTGACGTTATCTCCGGCCAGGCTGGAAACGATGAAATCAACGGCAATGCTGGCGACGATAGAGTTTTTGGCGGTTCGGGTAACGATCTTATCCGAGGTGGCAATGGCCAGGATGACTTACGTGGCGGAACTCAAAACGATCGAATCTTCGGACAGGCTGGTGCTGATTTCGTATTCGGCGAAGCAGGGATGGATTCAGTTGTCGGTGGAAATGGTGCTGCGGACGTAGTAAACGGCGGTACAGGTACTGATCGCTTTCTGGTTTTCGACAACGACAACCTGATGGGCTTTGCTGGTGGCGATGTGCGGATTAATTTCCGTAACAGCGGAAGTAGTACCTGGTCCGAGGGTGAATTGGAAGTGATTGATTCGGGCTTGGATCTAATTCAAAATCGAACGCAAAACACGGCACTGTTGCGTGATCGTCTTGCGAATCAGCCTATCGCATTCATCAAGGTCAATATTTTGCCACAGATGGCCCGACTGGCGCGAAATAATCTTGTGACTACTGTTCTTGGAACAGAGACCATCATCGAGCGTCAAATTGTGTTTGAGGAATTCGATGAGACCAACCCTGAAGTCGCAATGTTTCATCAATTAGAAATCACGCGAGAGATTTCAGAATTGTGGGCCAATGATCAAGCGATTGAATTGTCAGTGCCTTCAAGAAATGCTCAATTCAGCAACTTCGAGTTCTTGAGTTCCTGGGTTGAGGAACTGCCGGACAACGGTGCTGACGCATTTGTACGATCAGGAGATAATTCTCAATTCTATCGAGAATCGTCAGTGTTCGTTGACGATCCGCTGGCAACGGTTAATTCGGCCGAGGATTGGGGAAGCGTTTGGAGGTTGATTTTCACACCTGAAACCGCAGCCGAGCAGCAAGACGTGATTTTGAAAGTGGACAATGTCAATGAGTTCTTTGATCTAATATCGTCGTAGATTCAAAATCGATAATCGCTAAAAAAAGAGCCGCTGTATTGGCGGCTCTTTTTATTCAATTTCACTTTTGCTGAATTCTGAATTGATTGGCTTTGAGGCTTTAAGCGCCCAGGCGAACACGGTTCCCTTTGTTGTCAAGGCATTCCATTTCCAGGTGTTCTGGATAGACCGTTTCGCTGCCCAGGATTCGGATTTCCATGCTGCCTTCGTGTTCCAGATCCGCCAATTCTTTTCGTTTTGAATTGTTCAGGAATGAAGCAACGGATTCGGCAACTCGAACGGTGACATTCTTGCATTTCGGCTGTTGGGCTGCCAACAGCAGCATCCGAATCACGTCCAGTGACATGCTTTCAGCGGTTTTGACAACACCACGTCCGCTGCAGCAGGGGCAATCATCGTATGTGGCTCGCTTAAGGCTTGGACGAATTCGCTGACGCGTCATCTCAATCAAGCCAAAGGGGCTGGTACGAAGGATTTTGGTGCGAGCACGGTCTCGTTTGGTTGCATCGCGAAGTACGCGCTCAAGGCCACGACGATGCCGTTCGCGTCGCATATCAATAAAATCGTTTACGATGACACCGCCAAGGTCGCGTAACCGAAGCTGACGACTAATCTCTTTGGCCGCCGCTACGTTCAAACGGAACGCGGTTTCTTCAGCAGAATCGTCGACGCGAAAACTTCCGCTATTCACATCGATCGCAACGAGCGCCTCAGTCTGATCAATGACGATTGAGCCGCCGTCAGGCAATGGAACTTCTCTGCTGTTGATCAAAGCGATTTCATCTTCAAGTTTGAAACGATGAAACAGCGGATCTTTGCCAGTGTACAACTGAAGCTTATCGGCTTGCCGAGGCATGACCATTTTCAAGAATTCTTTGGCACGTTCGTAAGCCTGTTTTCGATCGATATGAATGGCGTCCATGTCCGAAGTAACAATATCTCGAATCGTGCGAATGATCATGTCGCTTTCTTCGTAGATATCTACCGGCGCGGGCTCGGTATTCATTTTTCGGGCAATCACTTTCCATAACCGCAACAGGTAAGATAGATCGCGCGAAAGTTCTTTGTGGCTTCGGCCGGCGCCGGCTGTTCGAACGATGAATCCAAGTCCCTTGGGCGGATTCATTTCATGCAAAATATCCTTCAGACGACGACGTTCATCTTCGTCTTCAATCTTTCGGCTGACACCAACGCGTCCCAGAGCCGGCATAAGAACCAGGTATCGACCGGGGATACTGATGTAAGTCGAAAGGGTCGGCCCTTTGTTGCCAATTCCTTCCTTGATGACTTGGACCAGGACTTCATCACCACGGTGAAAAATTTCCTGAATGGGCGGCTTAATCCGCGGTCGGCTTGATGCCGATGGTGGTCGCTGTCTGCGGCCGTTTCTGTCGTTGCGACCTTTGTTGCGTTGCTGGCGTGCTCTGTATTCCTGACGCTCCTGTTCCATCAATTCTTCAGGATCATAGCCGCCTTGTCGAAAGTAGCGTGGTTCGACGTCACTGATGTGCAAAAAGCCATTTCGGCCTACGCCAAAGTCAACGAAAACCGCCTGGATACTTGGTTCCAGGTTGACGATTTTACCTTTGTAAATATTGCCAACCCAATTGTCCTGGCTGGCGCGTTCGACATAAAGTTCTTCTAGCCGGCCATCTTCAATGATGGCAATTCGGCACTCTTCGTCTTGCGAAGAGTTGATGAGCATTTCCTTTTTCATAATCTGTACTCGCTGAAGGGCATCGCACGGGCGAAAAACCCTTTAAAGATGTTGTTTTGTAGTTACTTTTGCCGAACTCGAGATCCGACAAAGGCGCTGCGAAGATTCGATTGGTTATCGGATCGCAGCTAAAAAGAATCTGTTTTTGATCGCATTGCCAATGGAATGCATTGCTGCCTGAATTTGCGTGGATAAGAAGAGGGCGACGCGTATTGAAACGCGTGACACAGCGACGCGTATGGAAACACGCGACAGAGCGTGTGCGTCTGGTTGCAAATTCGAGGTTGGAAAATTTGTATGACATGTTTCTATCAAACATGTCTTAAATTCAATGGCAATCTTCAGGTTTAATCCAGGCTGTTAATAACCGCGTCGTTACTCAGTAGCTGTGAAACCGGAGGTGACGAGACCAGCAAGCGTATCGACCGCTTTTTGCGCGTCGTTGCCCGTAGCTTCAATAGAAACTTCGGTTCCTTGAGCTGCACCGAGCGTCAAGATCGACAAGACACTTTTGCCGTCGATGCGAACGCTATCCTTTTCCAGTTCGATTCTGCTTTCAAATTGCGCTGCTGCCTCTGCAAACATATAGGCGGGACGCATGTGCAGTCCTTGTGGATTCTGGATGGTTACGGTTGTTTTAATGTTAGACTCTGGCATGGATTAATCTTTTTGATCGCCAATCATTCAAGACACAAACTGGTTATTGTCTGCCTCTTCAAGAACTTGTTGAATATCTTCCGCATTCTTGGATTGCTTCAAGAAGCGGCAAAATGTCGAGTCCTGGAGTTGCTTGGAAATGTTTTCCAATGCCTTGAGGTGATCGCCCGGACGATCTGGTGGAGAGATCAGCATGAAAAACAGCTGAACTTTTTCACCGTCGAGACTCTCAAAATCGATGCCAGATGTGCTGACGCCGACGGTACCGACAGGCTGACTAACGCTGGCATGTTTGGTATGGGGGACCGCGATGCCTCTTCCGATGCCTGTGCTGCCAAGCTTTTCCCGTTTAAGAATAGCTTCGACAATGTCTTCCTGCTGATCACTTTTGAGTTGCCCCGAATCAACCAGGCAGGTGACAAGTTCACGGATGACGCTTTCTTTATCACCCGCGCCCAAATCAGCACGGATCGATTCGGATTTTACAAAATCTGAAAACTTCATGGATGGTTTCCTTAGTAGTTGTTTTGGGCAATCGTATCGAAGTGACTCTTACTCGCCGGCAATCGTTAAGATTGCGACTGGTCTCTTCCTCGGTACCCTTTAATTTTTTCTTTGTGTTTCTTTAGCTGGACTTCGATTTTCTGAATCGCACCGTCAAGTGCCGTAAGCACATTTGAACCGGAGTCAGAAGCGACAAAGTCACTGGTCTCTTCGGCGGATACAATTATCTCGACGCTCGGTTTCTCAGTGTGCCGCATGTCGGCGACAACCTGGATAGCCGAAGTGCGATCGTAAAATTTGGGCAGTTTGGATGCTTTTTGGTTTATTGTTTCGTGTATATCGTCAGGTATGGTTCCATTTCTGACTGTAATCTTAGTTTCCAAGAGCGTCCCCAATTTTTAAAAGACGAATCCATCTGCGGCAACGTTCCCTATGCTGTCTGGCCTAATTGTAATGCTCAGGGAAAATCCGGACAAATCCAAAATTGCCTTAACAATTGAGGGTTTTTTGTTTGTCTGGTTTATTCGGCCATTTGAGCCCTAATCGAAGTATTGCGAAAGAAGGGATCGAGTTTGGTGTTAAAGACGACAGATTGGTGTGTTGGCCTGAAAACACATGGCATCTGATGAACCTGCCGTCATATCATGGATCTGCTAGAGCAATTGCTGACTTATTCAGATGATTTTGCCGCCGTCACGATCGTACACTTCGAACGAATAGTCAAACTGATTCTTTTTGTCTGCTTCGAATCGTTCGGAGTCCACCAGGCGCCATTTTGACCAATCGATTTCCGGAAAGAACGTATCGCCTTCAATCTGGCAATGGACGCGGGTCAGGTAAATTCGATTGACCAGCGAAATCGACTGGCGGTAGATTTCTGCTCCACCGGCGACAAAGGGTTGGGAATCGTCTTGTGCCAGTTCCAAAGCGTGTTCCAGGTTATTGGCGATTTTGGCACCGGTGAAGAAATATTCGCGGTTGCGAGTGACGATGACCATCGTTCGATCGGGCAGCAAACGATCGATGGACTCAAACGTTTTGCGGCCAAGGATCAAATGATGGCCCGTAGTCAATTTTCTGAATCGTTTCAAATCAGCAGAAATGTGCCATGGCAACTGATTCTTGTCACCGATGACACCGTTTTCACTGACTGCGACAATCAGCGAGGGCATTTTTTCAGTCATACCGCGACCGCCGCCTTGATATGCGGATGCGGATCGTAGTTTTCGATTTCAATATCTTCAAACGTGAAATCAAAAACCGATTCAACGGCTGGGTTCAATTTCAGCGTTGGTAAAATTTTCGGCTCACGGGTCAATTGTAGTTTCGCTTGGTCAATATGGTTGAGGTACAGATGGGCGTCACCCAGCGTGTGTACGAATTCGCCGGGCTGAAGCTTGCAAACTTGTGCGATCATGCAAGTCAGCAAAGCATAGGAAGCAATATTGAAGGGTACGCCCAGAAAGATATCGGCGCTGCGCTGATACAGCTGACAGGAAAGCGTGTCGTTTGCCACATAGAATTGGAAAATCGTGTGGCAAGGCGGTAACTTCATCTTGGGCACTTCAGCCACGTTCCAGGCACTGACAATCAGTCGCCGCGAGTCGGGATTATTTTTAATGTCGTCGACAACTTGACTGATTTGATCAATGGAACTTCCATCAGCACATTTCCAGCTCCGCCATTGCGAACCATAGACTGGCCCCAGCTCTCCATTTTCGTCGGCCCAATCGTCCCAGATGCTGACCCCATTGTCCTTGAGATACTTGATGTTGGTTTCTCCTTTTAGAAACCAGATCAATTCATGAATAATACTGCGCAAATGCAGCTTCTTAGTCGTCAGGCACGGAAAACTCTCTGCCAAATCAAACCGCATTTGATGACCAAAGACGCTTTTCGTGCCAGTGCCAGTACGGTCTGATTTTTCGACGCCTTGGTTGAGGACCTTTTCGAGCAAATTCAGGTAATTTCGCATGTTTCAAGTTTTATTGGTTCATATCGCTGGCGGCAAGACGCCTGAAACCAATCAAAACTTTAACTTAAACGCAAAACATTGGCATTATATTTTTTTTGCGCCCAAACAACCGTCAAGAATTCGTTTTTGATGATTCGATCAGATGCGAATTCCGAAAAAAACAGATGTTCGGACGTTGCGGGGTTATGTTTCCTTTTGGACGATTGTTACTCCAATTTGACCCGGCTTGCAGTTCGTTATTAAGTTCACTGATAAAAGTTTCATGCGCCGTTTTTCTGTGATCGTACCGTTGCTTGGACCAAGAGACCGGTTCGAAGACACTTTGGCCTCCATTCTCAGGCATCGCCCTGTCGAAGCCAATGTGATTGTGGTTCATGACGGCAGCTATGGTGACCCATACCATTTGGCTGACGAAGTGCAATTTGTGGAAGCGGACGAAGACTCCGGATTAATTGGTTTTCTGAATGTTGGCCTTTGTTACGCCGCCGGTGAATTTACAGTACTGACGCGGCCCGGAATCGAGCTGGACGAAAATTGGGAACAAGGCATCATCAATGCGATGAATGACGAGTCTGTTGCCGCCGTGACGCCAGTGATCACAGGCTCCGGCACCAATCGAATCGTGTCGGCGGGAGTATCGGCGGATGCGACAGGCACGAGAATCCTGGTAGGCAACGGCAAACGCAACAGTCGTCGTTCCTTAAAAACGCTTCGTTCTGACGGGCCTTCGTTGTGGCTGGGAGCTTACCGGACCAGTGTCCTGAAATCTTTGGCTCCATTGGACGAATCGTTGCACGAAACGTTTGTTGACCTGGATATCGCGTTGTCGATGCGTACGCTGGGTTTCACGACTGTGGTGGATAGTGAATTTACGGGGTCGGTGGAGCGTTCCCAATGGTTGGTCGCAGAATCCAGATCTGCACACGGAGAATCAGCTCAGCGTGCAAGTCATCGATATTCTAAAATCGTAAGATCGGCAACGGCCAGCAGCATGGTTGCGGACTTGATTAGAGCACCACTGGCGAGTTGGCGTTTGAAGCATGCCGTTGAACGTTTGGCGGCGGCAAAGTGGACGGATCATGATCTCAAGTTCGCCAACCGCCTGAAACGATTGTTTGCTGAAAAGCCATGGGTGAAAAAAGAATCAGTCGAGCATTTCAGTTACAAGCGTGCAGCTTGAGTGGACTACCATTTTTTTGCCATTTTGATGCCAACTTCGATCGGTGTGTCGCCGGCTTGATTGTAGCGGTAGTGGAATCGGACTAATTTTTGGTCGAGTCTTGAGAGATTGGTTGCCCGACCGAATTTGCGTAAAGCCGCGTTTTCAAAAAAGATACTTTTCTCGAACCGTTTGGAATCTCCGGGAAAGCCAAGCGATTGCGTGATTTCTTCCAGCACGAAATGATTCAGCCGCGTGCCGGATAATTTATCAGTCGCGATCAACACAACAGCGTTCTCAATTTCATACTTGTAATTCCAGTTCGTAGCAAAAAAGCCCCAGTTGTTTTCAACCACTTCAAAATTGTTTTCAGCTGCAATTTCAGGGAAGCTGGACAGCGGAACAAAGTAAACTTTCAGCGTCGCATTTCGATCGTTCGGCGATAGAACCTCAATAGCCAAATTTTCGGGCAGGCATTCATTGAGTTGCTTGACCACATTATTGATCACCTTAGGATGATGGTCGTCTGGGCCAAACGTGCTGAGCGTGGGGGCTTGCTTCCAGAGCTTGCAAAATCGCCTGGGATTCAACTCAAATTCAGTATTGAATAATACATCTTCGACGAACCTGACTGTTTGTTGGTCCAGTTGAGCGTTTGCGGTTGATAGTATCGCGAAAGTTGAAAATTGCAGGGCGAGGAAAAAGTAGACCGGGTTTTGGAACATTGAATTTTGATTTCGCTATAATGAGGCTCGCCCCCTGATTGAACTCAGACATTAAATTATAGGCTGCAGACAAAAAATATGTATCTTGGTTTATTAAAGCGAATGCTGTTCGAAACGGACAAGCGACTGTTGTGGAAGCTTGCGTGGAACATGGGGCTCAAAGGGTTGATCAGCGTTCAAAAGCATAAACGCCGCCTGCGTAACGGACAATTTTTTCCGCCGTATCTTTATATTTCGATCATTAACAGCTGCAACTTGCGATGCCAGGGATGCTGGGTCGATGTTGCTCATAAGCAGCACAAAATCGAAGTCGACGCACTCAACCGGATGATCACAACGGCCAAGAAACAGGGGAACGTATTTTTTGGATTGTTGGGCGGTGAGCCGTTCATGCACAAAGAATTGTTCGACGTACTGGAAGCGCATCCGGATGCCTATTTCCAGGTGTTTACCAATGGCCATTTTATTACTGATGAAGTAGCTAAGCGGTTACGTGCTTGCGGAAATGTTACTCCCTTGATTAGTGTCGAAGGATCAGAAGTCATCAGCGACCAGCGTCGCGGTAAGGGCGATGTTTTTTCAGATACGATGAAAGGGCTGCATAATTGCCTGGACAATAAAGTGATGACCGGCGTTTGTACCAGTCTGTGTCAGTCAAATTTTGACGACTTGTTGACTGAAAAATGGGTCGATCGTTTGATTGAGATGGGTGTGCTTTACACCTGGTTCCATATCTATCGGCCGGTTGGTCCAGAGTCGACTGTGGAATTGGCTTTGTCGACACAGCAGCAACGGCAGGCGCGTCAGTTCGTTGTCGATATGCGTTGCAAAAAACCAATCATTTTTATTGATGCCTACTACGATGCCGATGGACAGGCGTTATGTCCGGCGGCAACTGGCTTCACGCACCACATCAATCCGTGGGGCGACATTGAACCCTGTCCGATCATCCAGTTCGCCAAAGAATCAATCCACGACGAGCGGCCCCTGGATCAAGTGTTCAACGAATCGGATTACCTGAAGGATTTTCGTAAGACCGCAGCTCAGCATACACGTGGATGTATTGCACTGGAGCGCCCGGATTTGATTGAAGGGCTTGTGGATCGGCACGGAGCGACCGATTCGACAGCACGTAAATCTGCCATGGAAGAATTGAAGGCGGCTGGACGTTATCCTTCGCAATATTCGCCTGACTTGGAACCGATCCCTGAAAAAAGCTGGGCCTATCGAATCGCCAAGAAAATTGCTTTTCATGAATACGGCGTTTATTCAAAGCACTTCAAGGCTGAAGATTGGCAGGATCCTCGGGAATCACCTCCGCCAGCCAAAGAAGACCTGGTACAGATCTCGTAGCGTTTGCCCAAGACAACCACTGCAGCCAATGACGCAGCTATGGCGCAAAAAAAAGCCGCACCATTGGGTGCGGCTGGTTTTTTATATGATTTACTTGGTTGCTTAAGAATCAGATGGTCGTTCGCTTGGTGATTGACGACGCTTTGATTCTTCTGGCTTCGAATCAACCTGGTGATTCTTAGCTCTTTCAGTCGCAACTTCAACGACCTTGTAAGCGATTTCCAGTTGTTCACGATTGAAGTATCGTTCGAAGTAGCCAGTGCTCAATTCGACGCGATTTTTGTTCAGCATGAATTCCCATGAAAGCTTGTTGGCAACGTTCCAGCCAGCCGCCTGTGCAACTGGTTGAGTGATTTCGTCGTTGGCCAGCATGCGGCACAATTCGTAAACTTTTGGGTCGGTTGAAAGAACTGACAGTGGCTTAACAACATAATCCATTCTTGCTTGCGGATCTGGTTTGCCATGTTCCAGGCAAAAGGTTGCAAATGATGCTTTGCCAGTGCGCCCAGGAGGAATGTTAAACACTCCACCGCCGCCGCCTGCACCACCGCCGCCACGACCACCACCGCCGCCGCCGAAGCCTCCGCCTCCGCCGCCACGACCACCGCCGCCGCCAACGCCTTGGTTCTGGCCACCGCCACCGCCGCCGAGGCCACCGCCTCCGCCGCCACGACCACCGC
>CAYONX010000039.1:0-2520 GCA_964405425.1 uncultured Pirellulaceae bacterium
CTAGCCGTCGGTTCGTCACATCACGTGCACCGGCGGCTTCGCCTCGCGGATTCATTGGATTGAGCAGTAGTATTGCAGTATTGGGCTAAGGTGGGACTACAAACTGGTTATGCAAACACATGCAATTTCCTGGCGACGTCGGCTAATAGATTGAAATCGATACAGCCATCAGATCATATTGTGTCAGGGGTTTTCGATTGCCGCGATTTTTGAATCATTCAAATGGCTGTCCAGCGAATTTCTTTGAATTACCGCTTAAGAATCCGCCAATTTGCAAAGCAAGTAATCGTTGTGTTTCCTGCACAATTCGCGCAAATTTGTCCGCATTATCGCGATCTGGCGAGCAATATGCGCAACCACTAGCGAACACGGCAACAAACGTTCTGTGTACAATAGAAGTCTCCACACCATAGAAGCCTCATAATACTTCTTTTCAAATTCCCGCCAGGCACGACAATATGCGCATCGAGAATTCGTCTTCAGAAAAACAAAAGCATATTCGACAAAGATACCGTTCGGATCCTTTCGTTGCAGGCCATCGAAGGCTAATCGCCAACTTGAGATACGACCTTGAATCGCTGATGGACTACCAACGCCGCAAAGAGTTGCTCGCCAAATTACAACGAAAGCGTCGGGAAGTGATGCACTTTCTTCGCCGGACCGGTTTGGAATTGGGAAAGAATTTTCTTGCCAATATCTCTCACATCCGAGAGCAAATATCTAACGATTTAAACCGAGATAAAAGCTAAACGTTTCCTGGTCGTCGCCGGCAGCATCGGAAACTGGAAAGGCAAAATCGAACGCCAGTGGAGCACCAATTCCAGCGGCTGGCAAATGGACGCGAAAGCCAAAGCCAGGCGCCACGCGAAAATTCTCGCTGCTAAGTTCAATATTCTGTTCAACGGTTCCAAAGTCAGTGAACAGCACGCCTTTAACCATATCATCGGCAGTCAAAGGAAACGTGTACTCAAGTGTGTTGAGCCACTGAAATTCGCCACCGACACGCACGTCACCTTCAACCGGTGAAGCGCCTCGGAAGTCAAAACCACGAAGCGTGGAAAATCCACCAGCGAAATAGTTCTCAAACAGAGGCGTTTGAGATCCGGAAAAACCAAGTTTTGTTCCGTAGCTTAACGTGTGTCGCCCTGAACCATCTGGCCGCTGATACATCAGCCGATAAGTTCGAAAATCGATGTCGCCACGTGAATAGTCGAATTCACCAAAACCCTGGCTGAATGTCAAAGCAGTGTAATTGCCTTCGGTAGGCAAAAACGGATGGTCTCGCGTATCGCGAATAATGCCGACGTTTCCAATATATAAGTCCGTATCGCCAAGGATGTCATTAAGCTGTGGCGAAGTATCTACTCGCGGATCAGATATTTCTACATTCTCCAGCCGTATCCCCGCACTCAAAGAAAGATCGGGAGTCAAACGGTAACCAAACGCAAAACGACCACCCAGCCGTTCTTCGTCGTAATCAAAAAACTGACGCTGGAAATAATACAAACTACTGCTGAAACTAACCTTCGAGCCAAACAAAAACGGCTCGGAAAAACTAACCAGATATCTTTCTACATCATTACCAGGCACCAATTCCAATCGAAAATTCTGGCCGCCACCACGCCATGCGGTACCATCAACGATCTCACGAAAGTTGCGTGGAAATCTGGTGATATCAAAATTTCGTTCATCAATCACAAACTGACCAACCAGCCCGCTGTCAGAGTTAAATGCACCGCCGATATTGATTCGCCCCGTCGATGTCTCGCTCAAGTAAACATCAAGGTCCGCGTAATTCGCTGGAAAATTCTGCGGAAAGGTACCGTTGTTTCCGCTGGGCGCATTGAAAGGGAAGATTGGATTCGATTCGTTCGGACTGCCTGTATTGATCGACGGCACCTGAAATCCTGAATTGGGCGTCAAATTACCCTGCAATTGGTTGCCTGATTCTGGAAACTGTGCGGCAGTTTGTTGGACGTTGTTTTGGTTGGAACTGGTGCTCGACGGGATCAAAATATTGTCTTGTGGGCTTTGAAATCGATACAAAGTGGTTGGCTTACTGATTTGCGGACGATCGCCTTCCGGTTCAAAGGCTGGAAGTTCCGCTGCGCCCGTTGTTGTATTTTGTGATTGCAAATTCGCAGTCGAAACATTTGGTGGCACGATGTAGCTGTTTTGCAGTGCGCTGGAGTTTACCCCGCTTTGACCACCCGTATGAAATCTCCCAGTAGTCTTTGGTGGCGGAATGAATTGCGGACGATCGCCTTCCGGTTCAAAGGCTGGAAGTTCCACAGCGCCCGTTGTTGTATTTTGTGATTGCAAATTCGTATTCGCAACATTTGGTGGCACAGCGTAGCTGTTTTGCCATGCACTAGAGTTAATGCCGCTTTGACCGATTGCATTAACGTTACCAGCAGTCGTTGGTGGCGTGCCGATTCGTGGAGTGCTCAGCGGCGGTGTGCTCAGCGGTGCAGTACTGGTTCGTTGAGTGCCGATTGGTGGAGTTCTCAGAGGTGGAGT
>CAYONX010000039.1:2620-22626 GCA_964405425.1 uncultured Pirellulaceae bacterium
GGTGGAGTGCTCAGCGGTGGCGTGCTGAGTGATGGCTGTGCGCCAGGCTGTTGCAAGCCGACATTTTTCGACGTTGAACCCTGTTCACTCACATTCGAGTTGTAGGCCAGGTTTCTTTCCGGTTCGGAAACCGGTTGGCTGCTAAAGGTTGTATCCGCCCAGGGCTGGACTGGTTTGAGAAAACCAGTCGAACATCCACTCATCATTGCGAAAATTAACATCGCAATGATCGGGAATTTTTTTCGGGCCAATTCGTTTTTCGTCATCCTTGATTACCTGTATCGCGTTGAAGATCCACCCGAGGAAGAGCCGCTTCCTTGCGAATTTGCTTCGCGTTCGATTTCCTTTAATTCAGGAGGCCGAACAACAATTCGAGGCGGTGATTGCCCCGGTCCTGCGTCTCGACCAGCAAAAATTTGTGCCGACCCGAGACGGCGCTCACTGTTTCGAATTTCCCGTACGTCGATCCAGTCTCCGGGTTTCTGAGACAGTCGATTCAAGGCAACTTCACGTTTGGTTACGTTAACATCACCATCGATATGCACATTGATGTTGCCAACTCGATAACGCTTGCCTTCTTCAATGCGATAAACGATATCCAGTGCACCAGGTTCTTCTAAAAATCGAGGCTCTGCTTCTACATTGCTATGAATAAAGCCCTGACTTCCGTACAAATCTCGTAAACTGACAACATCCTCATTCATTTTGGCTACATTGAAGTCAGGCATGCCAGCTTCACCAGGAATCAATTCCACCATCGCATTCAGCTGTTGATTGGTAAACGCCTGGTTGCCAATAAACGATACATTGCGAATTTTGTACCGAGGCCCTTCGTCGATGATGTAACGAATCGTCAACCATCGACCGCTATCCGCATTGGTTACTTCACGACCAATTCGAGCATTAAAGAAACCAAAGCTCTTGTAGTACGATTCAAGCCGCAAGATGTCTTCTTCGATGGCGGATTGCTTGGCCACACCGCCAAAGAGCTTCAAGATCCCTGGTTTCGAATTTACAAAATTCTTTAGTCGCGAATCAGACACAAAAGTGTTGCCAACGAATTCGACTTTCCAAATCCGTTGTTTTTCATCTTCGTGGATTAGAAACTTTACGACCCCTGTCTCGATTTGATCGACGTCCAATATTTCAACTTGAGTCCGAGGGAAGCCTTTTTCTTTGTATAAATCTTCCAAACGGGTCTTGGCCATGCGAATCTTGTGAAGATCAAGCGGTTGATTGATTTCCAGATCCGTTTCCTTTTTCAAAGCACGATCCGTCAGACCTCGATTGCCGATGAAGTCGATCGATTGAATATGTTTTCGTTCTTCGATATCAATCGTAATCAACAGCCCATTGGGCGTCTTATCAATATACGGCCCATTAACCCGTTTGATTTGCGGCATTCGCCACAGCGTATCAACATCGGTTTGCAATTGATCCGGATCGAAAAAGCGCCCCGCACGAGTACCGATGTTGCGGCTAAGTTGATAATCCTGAAGCACATGGTTACCACGAAAAACAACGTTCGCGATCACATTGCTGGGATCTCGGTTTACATTGCGGGCAATGTCACTGATATCCGGGGCACGCTGCTTAGGTGCGACCGGTTGAATCGGATCACGACTGCCCGACTGACCCACACATTGGCTCGGCAAAAACAAGCTTGACGCACACACTGCACCAACCAAGGCAATAAAACAGGCAGTTTGCGCAGTTCTGGCAAAAACGTAATTGAATTTGGACGTCTGAATTTGGTCCATTCCCTGACCCAACTTTAATATCTTTTTTAGGAATCGCGTAATTACAAGAAGAATCACACGACGGCAAGGCAAGTTTCTTGATAGCACTCGCGACGCCCGATTAAGTAAGCGACTCAATTACGGCAGATACGCAGAAAGGTTTGCCAAAAGCGCAAAAGCTCTACTGATTTTTTCTGGACGCAAGTACAACAACTTTGAAATTGGTAAAAGGCATCACTCTTGCCGCGTTTTGGAAGCTATCAACAAACACGAAAGCATCTTCGTGACCGATTTTGGCGAGATCGACATCACCGATCACTCGCCATTCCTTTTCCACCGACCAATCAATTTTCCCATCGGACTTTTGAAAAAAAGGCTGTTCGTCAGCGTCCAATTGTTGCCAACACGATTCGCCGCCGTAAACAACGCCGCGTCCGCCCAGCGATTTCAAAACGTCCTTTTTGATTGCGATGCCCAACGTTTCAAAATCCCACCGACTTAAATGAGATCGAAACGTGCGCAATTGCGTCAGTTGATCCACGCCAACTTCAGAAAAACTTACTACCGGTCGATCATCACGAGTAACGTCATTGCTGGCGATCAGTTTCTTGTCGACAAGAATTTTGGTAAGTGTTGAAATCCGATCATGCTTGCTAGCGGTAGTCCCAAGCAACAAATCTTCATGGTATCGCGGTTCCAATTGATCTGGCCATGGCCCGAATCGGCGACGCGTCCAATGCAGCACGTACTGACCAACATCATTGTGTTTGGAAAATTCTTCAATAGATTCAACAGCATCCATCCCTTGATTGGCCGCTGAATTTTCGACCTTGAATGAATCCGAACCATTGCCATCGAATAAATACCAATCAATCGCACCTTGCTGGATCAGCTGCTTGCTCGCCGCATTCTTGCGCGTTTCTTCATGCAACACGTAAATCGATTCAGCACGATCGTCGCCTTGCAAACGTGTTTGGATCGCCCCAAAAATGTTCCCCGATTTGCGCACATGCAAAACTCGAACCTCATGGCTCAATTCAATCTGCAAACGATCTGGCTGAACCGCTTCTCCAAGCATCGAATTTCTATCGTAATAAATCCCATTGGCCAGCGTGTGGTCCTGAGCGATTCGGTCTTCGAACCAATGCAAATCCACTTCCACTGGCATCGGCCTTAACTCATAAATCGTAATTCCAAATAAATCAGCAGCCCGAACGACGGCTCCATGGATGGGTGATTGATCGTGGGTAACCAAAAAATGCCGCTCTCGATCCAATCGGCAACAGAACGTTCGAATAGCATCAAAAACGCTTCGATGTTTTTCCAGTTTTTGCCCCAAGCGACTGCTGACCAGTGAAACCGACCTTCCGTTTGGCCGGCCGCCGGGAATCCAAAACACGCGATTGAGGTTGCTGGCTTTACAGCGAAATGCGGCAGAATCCAACCCAATTGAAAGCACACCGTAATTTTCGCTGCTAAAAACCGCGCACGACGAATCCACACCCCAGGCGTCGGAAAAAATCTTATCAACACCAGTTTGCCGCATCCAATTGGATGCAATCTGATCCACATTTGACTTATCAATGGTCATATTTCCAGAATATTGATTTTGAATGCCGTGAATAGTAGTCGCTGGCAACTAGAGCTATTTTCTGTCGCCGATTACGATTGGGTTTTTGATAGTCGCATTTTTAGTTTGAAACATAGTGAAAATTTCAGCCAATTGGAAAATCTTGTGCTTGATCGCGATCCTGATTATCGCGTCCCTGGTTGGTGGAATGCTGTATTCCGAGCGAAACAATGCGTTACCAGCCGATGCCGTGGCAAGTTACGTCGGCGGCGCAACCTGTGTTGAGTGCCATCAAAAAGAAGCGAACGCCTTTCACCATTCGCACCACGACCTTGCGATGGACGTCGCCAATCGCGAAACGGTATTGGGAAAATTCGACGGCACCACCATTGAGCATTACGGAATCTCGTCCACCGTATTCATGGATGGTGAGCGGTTCATGGTCAACACCGAAGGCCCGGAAGGCACGATGCAGGATTTTGAAGTCACCATGGTTTTCGGTTACGAACCGCTCCAGCAATACATGGTCCAGCTAAAGCCGCCCTCATCACCTGATACCTTGGGTCAATACCAGGTATTACGAATTTCATGGGATGTAATCAATCAGCAATGGTTTTATTTATCGCCGCCCGATGTCGATGAAAAGCTGGACCCCAGTGATCCGTTACACTGGACGGGGATCAGCCAGCGCTGGAACACAAACTGCGCCACTTGTCACAGCACCAACCTGCAGAAAAATTTCGACGCCGAGACAGGCATCTATGCCACCACGTTCACCGATATCGATGTCAATTGTGAAGCTTGTCATGGCCCCGGAAGCCTGCACGTCCAAATCGCCAAACAGCGACGCTTCTTTTGGGATCGCAACCACGGATACGGTCTGGCCAAATTAAAAACGACCAGCAATCTTCCCCAAATCGAAACTTGCGCCCCGTGTCATTCCAGGCGCACCGAAATCTGTTCCGGCTTTCAAGCTGGAGATCGGTTCAGTGACCATTACGCATTACAAACTTTGTCCAAACAGATTTATCACGATGATGGACAAATTCGCGACGAAGATTATGTTTACGGTTCTTTTGTCCAAAGCAAAATGTTTCACAATGGCATTCGATGTTCGGATTGTCATGATCCGCATTCAGCAAAACTGAAACATAATGCGAACCAGGTCTGTACTTCTTGCCACCAACACCCGGCTGGTAAGTACGATTCACCAGCCCATCATCGACATGCCGTTGGTTCAAAAGGCTCGTTGTGCGTCGAGTGTCATATGCCTTCTACGACTTACATGGCAGTCGACGCGCGCCGCGATCACAGCTTTCGAATTCCTCGCCCCGATTTGAGCTTAAAATACGGGACCCCAAACGCCTGTACCGCTTGCCACATCGACAGCAAATTGCTGCCGCCAGACGAACAGCCCAAGCTCAGGCAATATCTTGACTGGATCATCGAATCGGAAAACGGCAATGAAATCGTTGCTGCAGAATTGAAGAAAGTTAATCAGCAAATGGCAGACACTTTCGAACAATGGTACCCCCAAGCCGCAACTAAAAACGATCGCTCCAAATATTACGAGCAGTTAGTAGCGGCAAAATCCAATGACGAAAACGCTGTCGAAATCGGCTCTCAATTGGCCGTCGAAAAATCCGCACCGGCTATTTTCCGCGCCTCAGCCCTGGAAGAACTGATAACGCGACCTGAGTCAGTGCCAGCTGATATTCTCGATAAATCATTAAACGATATCGATCCCAACGTAATCGTTGCGGCCCTGCAAAATCGACAACAACAAATGCTTGCCGACGCCGACCAGTATCGTTATTCCGCTGAAAATACCACGCTACGATACAAGTTAAAGAACCAACTTGAACAAGTCGCAAATCTGCTCGATCACGAAAGTCGCCAAGTGCGAATTACAGCCGCAAGATCAATCGCAAATGTTCCAGCAGATATTCGCAGCGTCGCGGGTCGCAAGGTTAATAACAGTGCTTTTACCGAAGCAATGGACCAGTACAAACAAAGCCTTCGATTGGCCGATGACATTGCTGCCAACAATTTGATCCTGGGCGGAATTTATGAATCCGAAGGCAAGCTCGAGAAGGCGGAAGACGCTTACCGCGCAGCCATTAAAGTTGAACCATCATTTACTGGCCCACGCTCGAATCTGGCGGCAATCCTTGAGCAAAAATCACGACGACTGACCAATGAGGCGGCGCGTGGCAACAATTCAAGTTCGCTCGCCCGACTTATCCAAACATTGTCTGCCGAATCAAAAAGATTGCGTGTCGAAGAAAACCAGTTACTTCGGATTGACGTCCAAAGGGCAGGGGACCTGACCAGCGCCCATGGACTATTCTATCGTTATGGCCTTTCAAGCTACCTTATGGGCGATCAAGAAACGGCAGAAAAATATCTTCTTAAGGCCTACGAAAACGATCCAGAATCACCAACCTATGCCCTTGGCTTGGCCGTGTTCTACAACCAATCGAAAAACTACGAAGCCGCATTACCGTTGGTGAAACAGTTGCTCAAATCGAATCCAGATCATCCCGGTTTCAAAAGTTTACGCGACGAAGTGCTTGCCGGTCTTTCCAACAATCAATAGACGCACAACCAAAGGCTTCAACATGGCAACCTATAAGATCGCTGGCGTTCAAATGGATATCGCTATGGGCGACAAAGAGACCAACCTTCAAAAGATTGCAGAATTTACTCAAACCACTACTAATGCCGGCGCGTGGCTGACCGTTTTCCCTGAATGCACAACGACTGGCTATTGTTTCGAATCCATTGAAGAGGCCAAACAAGTGGCTGAGCCGTGCAATGGACAAACGATGCAACGAGTTCAAGCGATTTGTCAGCAATTGGAAACCCGAATTGTGTTTGGGTTTCTGGAATTGGATTCTACTGGCCAACTCTTCAATTCCATCGCGCTGGTCGACGGCACAGGCGTTCGTGGTTCTTATCGCAAAGTGCATTTGCCGACGCTGGGGGTCGATCGATTTACGACCTCTGGAGCGGCAGGCTTTGATGTGATTGAACTTGCTGAAATGAAGATTGGATTGAACATTTGCTACGACAGTTCTTTTCCAGAATCGGCTCGAGTACTTGCGCTCCAAGGTGCGGACCTGATCGTGTTGCCAACCAATTGGCCGCCGACCTCTGGCTTGACTGCGGATGTTATCCCCGCCGCGCGAGCCTTGGAAAATCATGTCTATTACATGGCCATTAATCGAATTGGCACCGAACGTGGATTTGAATTTATCGGCAAGAGCGGAATCTATAGCCCAAGTGGTGCGGTTCTGGATGATGCGAAACACAACAACGAAGCCATTTTGTATGCCGATGTGGACCCGGAATTTTCTCGAGCAAAACACTTGGTCAACATTCCCGGAAAACATGAAGTCGACCGCATCCAGGATCGTCATCCAGAACAATACCAACCATTAGTGGAATCCATAAATCGAAAATCTTGAATCTTGAATTTGCGCAATGATTCGGCAAAGCTGGTTTAGTCGCCGGATTCTGAAAGAAAACAAACGGCATCAGCACGACGATTTGGCACTGGTCGTTGAACTACTTACCAGTTAAAACCATTGATTATTGCAACTTAAATGGAAAGTAAAAACATGTCTGATTGTCCGCGATGCAAGTTGCCGTTACAGGCCGAACCATATGAAAACGTGCAGACGCTGTTCTGTGAACAATGCTGGGGACACTGGATGACAAGCGATGCATTTGTCGCCGTGATGCAAAGTGATGGTTACAAATTCAGCGATACTGAAAAAGAATCCGTGTTGCGAAAATGGGCGGAAAAGTCAACCGACAGCGAGCTTGACCCAATTGTTAAATGCCCTATCTGCCACCAATTAACCGAAAAGAAACCATTCTCTGACGATTGCCCGGTCGCACTTGATCTGTGCAACGATCATGGAGTCTGGTTAGATGCATCCGAAATCAAACAGGTCCAAGTCTACTTCGACGGCTTGAAGTAGCGCCTACATGAGCCATCTTTAACTAGGCTCAAAAACGGCACCCGTCAATTCAGGTCGGGCAACCCACTAAATCACGCTTACAAAATCGCTGTCGCGTAATTGATTAATCTGAGCTTGAGTCAACAGGACACCAGCACCATCTTCGGCTAACAGATTGTTGGGGTCTTCAACGTGAGGCAGACTCAAATTGTGTCCGATCTCATGGGCAACGACACGAGCAACAAGATCCCGTCCCCCACTTGAGCCAACCAGGTTATCGCCCACATGAACTGCGATTCCGGATGCGTCAATAAAGGCCAGTCCATTTCCGGTATTCTCACCGACTTGAGCAAAGCCAGGCACCACTTCAACGAAATAGATATCAAGCACTATGTCATTTGAACTGCCCACGCCTTGGTCGTCACCATTCTCGACGATGGTACTCAAATCCGATTGTGGACGAACGCCACCGTTGCCAATGTTGGTAAACGTGTCGTTAAGCGTTCGTGCGTCTTCAAAAGCCACGTCGATATCCGCCTGGGCATACAAGCCATCAATTCGCCGTTTAATGTCGGCTTCCTGTGTAGCGTTACCAAAAAATTCAGCTGAATTGCTACCGTTGGAATTTGAAACGACAATCGGTCGCACAATCACTCTTCGGGTCGCCGTCGGGGCTTCTTCAGCAGAAAGCGTCACATCCGAAAAGCGAAAGAATTCTGCTTGTGAAACTATGTCGGTTCCTTCACCACCAACTTGGGCACGCACGGAAAGGCTTTCGTCACCAAATACGCTGTACGATTCGTATGCCAGTTCGTATTGAACTGTGTCCCTGCCTTCACCGGCCTGAATAAAATCGCTGGCACTGGCGCCCGTAATGCGATCGTTGCCGTTGAGTGCAAATAATTCGTCCGATCCAGATCCTCCGTTGATTAAATCGTTGCCGGATTCACCGATGATTGTATCGTTACCCTCGTCACCGAACAGCCGATCGTGGCGCCGCCCACCATTGATCGTATCGTTGCCAGTTCGTCCACGCAACAAATCGTTTCGGTCACCGCCAAACAGTTGGTCGTTTCCATCACCACCCTGAAACCAATTGTGACCGTCACCGCCCCGCAAAATATCATTGCCCGCATGGCCAAATCCGGCCGAATCGATATTTGTGTTGTTAGTAAATTGGTCGTTTCCATTTCGGCCAAGGAACCGGATTCGTTCGAAATCAGCCCGATCGAAATTTTCGTCAACACCGTTGAGAGTCAGTTGAACTTCAGATGCACTGAAGTCTGATATGACCGCAATGTCGTTCTCATTTCCACCATCAATCAGCAATACCTGACGACCACCAACTTCTGCGATCGATGCCGTCGCCAGCAACTCGCGTTTTTCCAAGTTTGAATATTCAAGGTGCCCAGATCTTTTTTTGTGAGATTTTCGGTTTGTCATAATAGTTCAACCAATTGGTGGGGGAGCAATTTGCAATTAAGATTGGCGACTTAGAAAGGGTATCAATATTGCGGAACCAGTCAAAGTGACTTTGAATGGCCGCTACTAAAACTCTACCATGGCAAAGAGTTAAGTTGCATGCATGAAACGCGGAATTTGCAACTGCGTTTCATTATTGTGAAAACCGCAACACCCGCTTCGACAAAACGACGCCAAATCACCTTTAAACAGTGAGTAAAATCACCCACACCATGTTGTTCTTTAAGACGAAACCTGACATCGCCGACCACGATAAAGCTCGGCTTGAATTTCGATTGCAACAGATCACCGACCAAGTGGGTAGTGAACGGATGCGATTGCCGATTCAAGAATCTGATCAACTCATACCATCCAATCCAGACGCCAAACCGCAATCCGTTGTAGAGATTTTGCGAAACCATCTTCAACATGATTTCGATGGTTTCAAGGTTCAGGAATCGTTGGACGTGGTCGAGCAAAAATCGGGTGGTGGCGGATGAGGCGGCGGAACTTGTGAAGGACTCGGCGGTCTGTCGGGCGAATTTGATTTTGAATCTCGCACTCTGCGTTTACAAACCAACTTAAAATCTGAACCGCATTTGGCGACAGCGACCATTATTCATTTCGCCGTTGCGGATTTGTTGAACCAATCTGGATTCCCGTTGGCGGAGTCAAATGAATTGACCGAAGCGGCAACGATCATGTTGGGCTTGGGCATGCCACGCAATCAATTGCATTTTGTCAAACGTTCTTCGCACTATTGGGACATCACCGCGTGGGATGCGATTCCAAGACCATTTCTGGATCCGCCGACGCATGCTTACGTAAACGCTTTGGCCGCATGGATCCGCAACGAATCCAATCCGGCCTGGATTGATGAATTGCATACCGAGATCGTACGGCCGACCAAAAAATGCCTGAAGTTTTTAAACAAGAACAACGATTCTTTTTTCACACGGGATTCGCTGGACGCCTCAATTGTCGATCGCACTCAATCCGAGTGGCTTCAATTGGCAGATGACAAACCAGCCTCAAACCAAATTGCAGCCTTGCAATTTTTTGCGGGCACAATGTCTTTTCCTGCCGACCATCAGGAATTGTTGCTGACGAAATTGCGATCGAACAATTCCACAATTGCCATCCACGCCGTTGGTGCAGCTGAAAGTATCGAAAATCCTGAACCGCAAATTGTTGACGAACTGCGTTTCCTGACCGACAACCCCGATGATATGACCCGTTCCAAATCGATGGTCGCGCTCGCGAAAAATGGACAACTCGATGACAATTGTTATTCCAACGCGCTCAAAATGCTGCAATCTAAAACCAAGCACGTCGTGTACGCTGGCTTGCTTGGCTTGTTGAAAAAAGAATCCATCAACGAAACCGAATTGAAAATCGTCAATCGCGTCTTCACCAATTATCTTTCTGCCTGCGATTACGAGTTCGTCAATTTATTCGCCACAGCCTATCTTCGCTGGGTGCCCGATGCGAAAACTTATTTGACCGAACTACTTTCCGATGATCCACAGTTTCTGGTTATGGCTTTGGAAGCGGTTGAATCCGTGCAGCAAGAATTACAGCACGATTGATCGCTAATACCACTTTCATTTACAGACCGCTCACGGCGTAAACAGAGTCAAATTGAATCAATAACCTCTTTGGTCAACTGCTCTGAATATCGATTCATTTTCCAGTGACCTGGTGACCAACCCGCCAGAAATCGATAGAAGTCGGCCCAACAAACTGGATAGAGCTCTCGCCATTCCACCTGCAGAGCATTGAATTCAATTTGCTTGCTTTTGGCAAGCAATGCATTTTCCAATTGCCCAAAGTAATAATCCAGCAATTCAGTTTCACGTCGCTGCGCTTCATCTTCATTCAAACAGCTGCTGATTAAGTACGCGACATCCTTCATACCACAACCACCGCCAACATATTGAAAATCAACAGCGGCCACTTTCGCGTCCCCGCCTTGCGAAAAACAAAAATTCGCAACTTTCGCATCGCCGTGAACCAGTGTCTTGAATCGTGCTGAATTCAATTTCGTATCGATTGCTGCCGCCGCTTGTTTCAGCGGACCATCCTGCATCGCTTTCAATTCATCAGGGCGCGTTGCCAAATGCCAATACGTGCCGATTTCCCACAGCCCATTCGGCTCAACCGCCATGAACGTCGCATGGAAATTCGCCAACCATTTCAAACAAGCGTAAAGCTCACCAGTATTCAAATCGCTTTTGCGGTCAGGAAATCCAGACGCATCCAAATCCTCCATCACGACCAGCCAATTCGAATCCAGTTCACTCACCAGCGAACCCAAAAGCTTCGGCACCCGGCAATCCGCCCCACATTGCGGAGAAAATTCGCGGTAGAATCTGGTTTCGATCTGATAGGAACGAACTTTTCGCTGGTGTGAGAATTCACTTTTCCAACCGCGCTGGTTAGTTCGAGCCTTGGAAACGTTAACATGCTTTACGATTGCCGAGCGCTGGTCGATTACAGCGCGGCGAATGACCCCATAACCGCTCCACAAGCTTTGAATCTCTTGCGTCAATTCGCACGATGACGCACCCAGCAAGTCGCATATTAATTGTTCGATATTCAAATATTCCTCGGCAAACTCAGGTCCATCGGTCACAACGTTGTTGCGAATTAAGCTATCGGTCGATTGGTTGCTGAACTAGAATTCTTGGACTTCAAACAAGTACAAAGAACACGATTCCCGCACATGAAAAACATACGCAATTTTTGCATTATCGCTCATATTGACCACGGTAAGTCTACGCTGGCCGACCGATTGATCCAAACGTGCGGCGGGGTCAGCGAGCGCGAACTGCAAGAACAGATGCTCGACTCGATGGATATCGAACGTGAACGCGGCATCACCATTAAAAGTAACACCATCACACTTGATTACAAAGCCAAGGACGGGAAAACGTATCAGTTGAATCTGATCGATACACCAGGCCACGTTGATTTTTCACACGAAGTGCGTCGATCGTTGATGGCGTGCGAAGGCGCATTGATCATTGTCGATGCTTCTCAAGGTGTTGAAGCTCAAACGGTCGCCAATTTGTACTTGGCGATGGAGTACGATTTGGAGCTGCTTCCAGTCATCAACAAAATCGACTTGCCCGCGGCCGATGAAGATCGTGCTCGCGAAGCGATTGATGCTGAACTGGGGCTCGATCCGTTTGAGGCGATTCCTATTTCTGCCAAAAACGGAATCAACATAGAAGAAGTTCTAGAAGGCATCGTCACAAAGTTGCCACCACCCACCGGTGGTTCGAATGCACCGCTGAAGGCTCTAATCTTCGACGCCTATTTTGATAAATACCGTGGTGTCATTTTGCAGTGCCGTATCATGGATGGCGAATTGAAACCGAAGGACATGATTCACTTTATGCATGGCGGTCGCGATTTCAAAGTGGACGAAGTCGGCTTCAACCAAATGAAACTGGTTCCGCGTGAAAAGCTGATTACTGGTGAAGTTGGTTACATCGTCGCTGGTGTGAAAAGTGTTCAGGATATCGAAATCGGTGACACCATCACATTATTGGAACGGCCGACCGAAGAACCAGTTCCCGGTTATCAAGAAGCCAAGCAGGTTGTTTTCTCGTCGATTTATCCGATGAGTACAGATCAATACGTCGATCTGACAAAAGCATTGGACAAACTTGCAATCAACGATGCCGCGTTAACTTACGAAAAAGATTCGTCGGCTGCACTTGGCTTTGGATTCCGCTGCGGGTTTCTCGGTTTGCTGCACTTGGATGTTGTCCAGGAACGTTTGCAGCGCGAATTTGATATCGGCCTGGTGATTTCCGCTCCTTCGGTAAAATACATTTTGAATTTGAAGGACGGCAGCACTGTCGATGTGGACAACCCGAGCTATTGGCCCGATCCAATGAGCATCGAATCGATTACCGAGCCATACATCAAAGCTTCGATTTTAACACCAGAAGAATACGTCGGCCCGGTGATGGAACTTTGTCGTGAGCACCGATCCGAAAGCCAGACAATGAATTATTTGTCCGTTGGTCGCGTCGAAGTTGCCAGCGAAATGCCGCTGGGAGAAGTCCTGTTCGATTTTTATGGCAAGCTAAAAATGATCACGCGCGGCTACGGTTCGTTCGATTACGAACCGGTCGAATACCGGCCAACTGACGTCGTCAAAGTCGATATTCTTGTTAACAAGGAACCCGTTGACACACTTGCATATCTGGTGCATCGCGAGAAAGCGAGAACGCGAGCATTGCATTATTGTGAACAATTAGCCAAAGAAATTCCGCGTCACCAGTTCAAAATCCCGATCCAGGGCGCCATTGGCGGCAATATAATTGCTCGAGCCACCATCGCCCCATATCGTAAGGACGTGACCGAAAAATTATACGGCGGCGATGTCACTCGCAAGAAAAAGCTGCTTGAGAAACAGAAAAAGGGAAAAGCCAAAATGAAGCAGTTTGGCAGCGTCAACATCCCACAAAAAGCTTTCGTAGCCGTACTGCGTGCCGACAGCGATTAATCGATCCGGCTGCAACTACTTGCGCAAAGCATACGCAAAATCGCCCCCAAAGATGTTGGCCAGCGATCACGATGCTGGACGGTGTTATCCGCTGGACCGAATTCCTGAGTACACGCCAAACAAGTAAGCAAGAACATTGGGCAGGCCGATCATTATGACGATCGCCAGGATTGTTGGATAAATATCAATCGAAATTTCATGATCGTAGGATGCATACAGTCGAGGCAACTGCTTTTGAGATTGATGAAAATGGTATTGAGACATGACATACGTTCCGGCCGCCAATACGATTATCCATACGGCATTGAGTACCAAGAAACGTTTCAAACTGAATGAAGCCTCTCCAGATTCAATCAGTGAAGAGTCGATTGGTGTTTTGTAAGGATTCTGGTTCATGCATCTTCGCCAAGGAGCAAATCGTTTAGCAAGCGAATATTAAATCGCATCCGGCGAGTGAAATTCTGCGAATTCAAATTCAGAACCACATGCCTTGCAACGGTATTTGCAGATTTTGCCCTGCTGATCGGTATCGCGTTTTGAGACGAATTCTAACGCGAACAACTTGCGGCAGCCCAAACAACTACGCAGAACTCCCGGTTTAAGCGGCTCATGAATAATGCCATCAGTGAATAATTCGTCGCTCATTTAGCATTCCAACATTCTAACGGGACAACTGGGCGTCGATCACGGCAGGCTCCAAGTGGATGAAAACAATTTGCGATCTACCTGTGTCGTAGATTTGCTTTAGAGTTTAACAACTCTCTCAATAGGATAATACGACCGGGATCGGCTGATTAGTGAAAAATGAAGCAATCGAATTTGTTTACGTTTACACTCCTTTCACATATTAGAGTCCAGGATGCATCAATTTGGATGCGAACCACAAGTTCGGCCTGTAAGTTTCCTTCTGTGAAACTAAAATTGGCAGCGTAAACCGTCCATCGATTCACCAAAATAACCGTCGTCAATCCAATGATTAGATCAGCATTCGCCATCCTTCTGTTCTTTGCATCAACGATCGCTGCACAGGCACAACAAGAACCAAACGACTTTCTTCGCAAGATGCAATCGGAAGCGGCTGAAACTGGAAAAGCGAGTTGGGGACGTTGGGGCGATCATCCCAAAAAATATTCCAGCTGGACTTACCACTCCAATCGCCTGGTCCCCATCTACACGTTCGGATTGACGATGGAGAAATACACTGGCGGAAACAGTTCTTATCGCAGCGAAGAAATTCTGACTGACATTTACGGAGATATGCCCAAAGAAACGCTCGATCCAAAAGCCACTTACATGGATCAAACTGAAGTTTACTTTCTTCAAAAAGCTGCGATCGAAGCAGGTAAAAAGAATATCATCTTGATTGTGTTCGACGGAATGGATTGGCAAACGAGCCAAGCGGCAGCAATCTACAAGAACAAATCCGTCGAATACGAAAAAGGCTACGGCAAAGGTCTGGCATTTCTTGATTATGACCGATGCGAAAAAGATCAGGCTGATTTTGTTTGCAGCCCACATAATTCCGGCACCAAGTCAAATGTCAATTCGCAAACGGTATCAAACGTTGGCGGAGACAAACGTGGAGGTTATTCGGCTGCTTACGGTGGCACACATTCGTGGAGCCAACCCAACAGCGAATCGTACTTGCTCGGCAAGATGCGCAACTTGCCTCATGTTGTAACGGACTCTGCCGCGTCGGCGACCGCTATGAATTGCGGCATCAAGACATTTAATTCGAGCATTAATGTCGACCCAGATGGAAAGCAAGTCGTGCCCCTTGCCAGAGACTTGCAAGAAAAAGGATTCAAAGTCGGTGTCGTGACCAGTGTCCCGATCAGTCACGCAACTCCCGCTTGTGCGTACGCAAACAATGTCACACGAAACGATTACCAGGATTTGACGCGTGACATGCTTGGGCTACCGTCAATTGCTCACCGAGAACCGCTTGCCGGATTGGATGTCGTGATTGGATGCGGCTGGGGTGAGGAAAAAGATGACGATCGTAAAAAACAAGGCGACAACTATGTACCTGGAAACAAATATCTGACGGCCGACGATTTGGAGGCGATTGATGTTGAAAACGGTGGCAAGTACCGTGTCGCTCAGCGAACGGCCGATCGAAAAGGAAAACGCATATTGAATCGCGCTGCCAACAAGGCCGCGAGTGAAGGCAATCGGCTATTTGGCTTTTTCGGACACGCCGGTGGGCATCTACCCTATCAGACCGCCGATGGAAACTTCGACCCGACTCGTGGTGAAAAACAGGCCGATCGATATACGCCAGACGAAATCAAAGAAAACCCAACCCTGGCTGACATGACCGACGCCGCGTTGAAAGTACTCGGCAAGGGCGAGCAAGGTTTTTGGTTGTTGATTGAAGCCGGCGATGTTGATTGGGCAAATCACAATAACAACATCGACGACTCAATCGGCGCCGTTTTTAGTGGCGAATCAGCATTCGAGGCAGTGGTGACCTGGATCGAAAAAAACAGCAACTGGAATGAATCGGCCGTAATAGTTACGGCTGATCACGGCCATTTCCTTGTCGTTACCGATCCTAAAGCCCTCACTGGACAAGCGGGTAGCAGCATAGTGGAAGTGGAAGCTGCACGTTCCGCTGACCAATAAATCCCTTTCAAACATCGAATCATAAATTTATCTTTGAATGCGAGCCCGATCACAATCGGCTGCCAAAACACTTGGCGACAAGGCAATCAGGGGCAAGGCAACCGCCTTGACGAAATAACCTTTTGATTACGGGCAGTCGGGCCTCGATTTCTCGTTTTCCGACGATTTACCTAAACGCAGATTCTGTGCCAATCGATCGGAAAATCTTTTCCCGCATATTGCGGCGTTCAGTTTCGACCCTTCAAATAAAGTGTTGCGGAACGCTCCATGCGATTGTTTCATTTCAGCACAAATGGACAAATTTCGCACACTAAACAGGTTTGCTGGTGAATAATGGCTTCCACTGCAGTTGTTCGGAAAAACTCAATCGACAAAGCGACAAAAGTCGTACTGATCGCGCAGAATCCCAAATCAGGTGCCGGCAACAAAGGCAAATTGGTGCAACGTTTGGCCAATCGGCTAACCGAATCCGGTTTGGCCGTTCACGTCATCCAGGATCTTGACCAACTGGAAAACAGTGTCAATGAGCACACGGCCGCAGGTGAATTGCGATGTGTGGTTTCGGCAGGAGGCGACGGGACGGTTTCATTGTTGGTGAATCGTTTGCATCGCGGCACGCCATTTTTTGTGTTCCCGTTAGGCACCGCCAATCTGCTGGCCAAGTATTTGAAAACCTCTCTGCAGATCGAATCGGCAGTACAAAGCATCATCTCTGGCCAGACTATCACGATGGACGTCGGCAAAGCGAATGAAAAATTATTCGTTGTGGTTGCCAGTTGCGGATACGACGCGGACGTTGTGCATCGACTGCATGCTCGTCGGAAAGGCCACATAAATTACGCAACTTATTTTTGGCCCGTCGTACAATCCATATTCGGATACCGCTTTGGTGCAATGAAATTGATTGCCGACGGAATTGAACTTGCGCCAGTCAAATGGTCCTTTGTTTTTAATGTTCCCAAGTACGCGGTTGGATTGCAATTTACCCCGCAAGCTGATCCCATGGATTCGAAATTGGATTGGTGCTGTTTTTCGGGCGGCGGATTCTTGACGGGATTGTTGTACTTTTTCGCTGTGCTCTTTGGTCGACATCAGCACCTGAAATCCTGCAGCTTTGGCCAATTCAGTAAATTGGAAATCGTTTCCAATTCGGGCACTGAATTGCCGGTTCAGCTGGACGGAGACCCGGCAGGATTCACGCCGGTCACGCTTGAAACGGTCCCTGACGCATTGACGGTTGTTGTCGATGAAAATTGGAGTCCCTAAACCGGCCCACGTTTCTGTGCTCCAGCACCGTTTCTTCAGAGAATCACTTCCAGTTTCCAGATGCGTGGTTTTACGAATCGCGAAACTGCTTAAAATGTTTGCAAACAGAACTTCTTGAATTGGACCTGGAAACTTGCCGGCAAACCCCGTCTCGATTGAAAACTGGAAATGCGGCATAAATTTGCCGCTTGCGTTGATCGCTGGCCCTTGTGTCATCGAATCTGAAGCATTGACGCTTTCGATCGCTCAGCAGCTTAAAGAAATCTGTGCCGCAAAAAATGTTCCGCTTATTTTCAAAGCGTCGTTCGATAAAGCGAACCGAACCAGTTTGAAATCGTATCGAGGAATAGGGATTCAGGCCGGTTTGGATGTGTTAGCCAAAGTCCGTGAAAAATGTGAAATTCCAGTAACGACTGATATTCACTTACCCGAGCAGGCCCAGCATGTGGCCCAAGTTTGCCAACTGTTGCAAATCCCCGCCTTTCTCGCTCGGCAAACCGATTTGTTGGTCGCAGCGGCAAAAACCGGTTTGCCAGTAAACGTGAAAAAAGGACAATTTATGGCCCCGCTGGATATGCAACACGTCGCTGGAAAATTAAGCGGTTCGGGATGCGAACAAATTATGCTGACCGAACGCGGAACGTTTTTCGGCTACGGTTCGCTGGTTAACGATATGACAGGTATCATCCAGATGCAGTCGCTCGGTGTTCCAGTCGTTTTTGACGCCACGCACAGTGTACAACGTATCGATCCAGCGGACGGCAAGACCCGGGGTAACCGCGATTTGGTGGTTCCGCTGGCTCGAGCCGCCGTTGCGACCGGTTGCGATGCTGTTTTCATGGAAACCCATATCAATCCCGAAGATTCACCCAGTGACGCCGCCAACATGATCCCGTTGGACCAAATGGACGCCGTACTGACAACACTTTGTAATATACGAAACACGATTATCGAAAAATGAATCTCAAAACCAGAACTTCAATTTTCCGCAAATGTATCCGCAACTCGTTTGCCGTCGTTTGTGTCGCGGCCTTTGTTTCTTGCTCGGCACCCGATGATCCGTTATTGGATGTTATCGATTCTCAACTTTCCAACGTAAGAATCGATAACCTGACGCGGACGATGAATTTTGTTTCCAGTCCGGTACGTTTCGAGAAAACGCAATTCGAAGAGCGTTTGGCAGCAGCGCTTAATCGCTGGGGCAAAGCCGAATCGGAATTAATGAAACCGGAACAATGGAAGCTGGACGAACTGGCGAAGCAACTGAATGATCAGTACAGCGATCTTCCGGTCATTGCTGAATTTGAAGGGCTGGGGTTCCTGAACACCGATTCCTACAATCTTCAGCAAAATTTCTGGTGCAAGGAAATCGCCAGTCGCAAATCGATCGATCGGGAAATGGGCCCCTTTGAAATCTATCGCGTTGCATCTGAAATGGGTGAAGTTGCCGACATGGACGATGAAGATGTTGATCCGTTGTCTTTGGCGCTACAAAAAATTCACGATGGCATGTCGGTTCAGGATTCCGAAGATCTTTCCTATGCTTTAAAGATGTTCGATTTTGTGGTTCGCAATATATATTTGCTGCCAGAAGACGCTGCGGCGGGCGATGACACCGACGCAATGCGACTCAACGATGCTGATTCTCTGCCGGCAGCTGGAGTCCCCGGTTTAGGCTATTCTCGATTCCCGGCGCAAACGTTGTTGTTCAGTCGAGGTGATTATGTCGAACGGGCAAAGCTGTTCATGCTGTTGCTCAATCAACTCGAAATCGATTCGGTGATGTTGGAGACCGAAATCAACGGTACGCCCAAACCATGGGCTGTCGGTGTGAATATCGGCGGCAAGCTCTACATGTTTGACACTAAATTGGGCCTGCCGATTCCTGTTGGTCAATCCTTACAGATTGCAACTTTCAGTCAATTGAAATCTCAACCTGAATTGCTGGACGAGTTGGATTTGAGCGTTAAGGAATCGTTGAAGGACGAAACAAAGTATTGGGTCAAGGGCGACCAACTGAAAGAAACCAAGGCGCTTGTTTATTTCACTCCAGAATCGACTTCCTATCGATACTTTGAATTGGAATCAAAACTGATTGGTGAAACTCGAATGAATCTTGTCGTTAACCCAACCAAGATCATCGCGGGCATGCCAAAAATTGATGGCCTCACCTACGGCGCATGGGATATCGGATTCAAGACTCATCAGTTTCGGCGAGCCGTTCGTGATGCAATCGCCGAAGCCAGCCACAATGATCGGATTCGCGACAAATTGCGATGGTACTATAACGACGAATTTTACGTCAATGAATTTGTTCGTTACCGAACGGCCAGGTCCAAGTATTTTTCTGGAATCTATGAAACGATACGTAACGACGGCAATTTGAATGCGATCGAATTGTTCTTCAGCATGATTTACAAGGACAGCAAGATTCAATCGCTGGAATACGACCCAATTTTTCAAGCACAATTATTACTGACTCAGGGTCAGCAATCCGTTTCTGATTTCCAAAACGTCATTAAAGGTGTTCAGTCCAATATGCGGCTCGTACGTCGCGATTCGGGTTACTTTCTGTCGCATTGCCATTTCGACCTTGGCAATTTCAGCACCGCAACCAATTGGTTGACTCGATTGGAAGAAATTGAAAACACCCAACGTTGGCAATCCGCCATCAATTACTTGCGCGGCCGCTCTCTCGAAGCTCAACGCGATTACGATTCAGCGATCGATGTTTACAACAAGCAAGATTCTGAACAATTTCACGGAGATCTGGTTCGGGTTCGATTGTTGAAGAAGATCACAAACGCAACTGGCGAAATGGAAGCGTCCACAGAAGCGCCGAAGGAAGAAGC
>CAYONX010000039.1:22726-37337 GCA_964405425.1 uncultured Pirellulaceae bacterium
TCACAAACGCAACTGGCGAAATGGAAGCGTCCACAGAAGCGCCGAAGGAAGAAGCGTCCACAGAAGCGCCGAAGGAAGAAGCATCGGCAGAGGCGCCAAAGGAAGACATGCCTGCGGAAGGGCCGAAAGAAGAAGAAAAAGTCGGCGATGACAATTAACAAGCCTTGAAGCGGTTCGATCTGATCGCCGACACGTCATCGACGATCCAGATCTCGAAACCAATGCTTACTTGTAGGGAAACGCTTCACCAGTCAGCATTTCAAACGCATCGATATATTTCGCGCGAGTCTTTTCCACAATGTCGGCAGGCAATTCTGGGGGCGTGCTGTTTTTATCCCAATCGGTTGCTTCCAACCACTCACGAACAAATTGCTTGTCAAACGAAGGTTGATTCTGTCCTGGCTTGTATTGATCGGCAGGCCAAAACCGGGAACTGTCGGGTGTCAAAACTTCGTCAATCAAAATCAATTCGTCATTGTGCCAACCAAATTCAAACTTGGTATCAGCAAGAATAATTCCTTTCTCGGCGGCATAGTCGCGACCACGTGTGTAGACTTCCATACTCTTGTCACGCAACTCCGTCGCCACATCATTGCCGACCACTTCAACCATACGCTCAAATGAAATGTTTTCATCATGTTCACCTTCTTCCGCCTTGGTTGCCGGCGTAAAAATTGGCGTTTCAAATTTGGCACAATTGGGAAGTCCTTCGGGCAGCTTAATCCCGCACACGCTGCCTGTGTTTTGATAATCTTTCCAGCCCGAGCCGACCAGATAACCGCGGACCACACATTCGACCGGTACGACTTTGCACTTTTTCACAACCATGCTGCGACCGGCCAGATCATCAGCATTCAAGCCGTCAGGGATTTCGATACCGTCCAGTTCGGTCGTGACAACATGATGCGGAAAATCGAAAAAGTCGAACCAGAATTTGCTGATCAAATTCAAAACCCGGCCCTTGTCCGGAATCCGCGTCGGCAAAATCCAGTCGAATGCACTGATCCTGTCGCTGGCCACCATCAAATAGTGATCGCCCAGATCATATACGTCCCTAACCTTGCCCTGTCTAACCAAAGTCGTAGTCAATTTCAGCTCCTTATTTCTGAGTTTGCGTGTCAATATAAAAAAACTGCCGACAAGCGAAAGTACCTAAAATCCTGAAATCCAGACGTTTATTGTTCAGTTACTCAACTAAGGCGTTCCCAGCAAACAGAAAGCGTATAAACTAATTTCTGAAATAGTGCTCGTTCGCCACCGAAGCACAATTTAAATTACCTTCTTGCCTAATATCCAAATTCAATTCTCTTCTTTTCTGGTGCTAATTCATGGGCGAGTTTCGATTTCGAATTCCAGACTATTGGGATCTGGAATCTCGGCACGCTCGAACTGTCCACGTTATCGGACTCGATGGAATTCCCAAACCATGCAACGTTCAAGAACTTGAGAAAACGTTGCGGGTGTCACGCAACCAAAACGAATCGGGCAAAATTTATATCGCCTATCCGTTTTCGACTCGCGGTGAACTAACCATATGCACCGGAACGCTGCCGGAATCGCCCAATGAATATAACCTTGCAACCGAACTGGCACGCGGCACCATCAACCGCTTACGCAATCAGACTTCAATTTGGGAAGAAGGCGGATTGGAGATCCCGGATCAGGTCCGAGAACTGACCAGGCTGGCAATTGCTAAACTCGGTTCATCGATCGTTGCGCCAGTGCCTGAGAAAGACGAATTCGCGCGCGAAGCATTGGATTTTGGGATCGAAGCCATTTTCAACTTGTGCGAACATTTTGGCAAGGAAATTTCAGACTATCGTGTTTCCGAAAATGAAATCCCGTCGTTTTGGCTGGCGACAACCAATCCACAAGAAACACCAGAACAGCATGCTCTGCTCAATTCGTTTGATCTGTTGTCGACGAATTCGGTTGAACCGTTGAGTGACCAATTGATAGACCAAAAATTTATTGTTGGCCCGTTTCTGGATGCCAGTCCGCACTCCAGCTTTGTTACTCAAAACGAAGACTATCAAGCGGGGCGGATCGCCGTTTTAAAACATTGCGATGAGATACTCGAAGCGTTGCCGGAAAACACCTCGTTGATTCACGCCGCATGCAACCTCAATGGAATCGGCCACAAAAATCTTGGCTATCGACAACAGATCCAGCTAACGACAGAAATTTTGGCAAAGCTCGACGATTCGAAATGTGACCGACCAGTGATGGTCAGTTTCGATTATCCGTGGGCTGAACGGATGGCGTGGTCAGTCGGCGGAATTCACCCACTGCAAATTGCTGATGATTTGATGCGCAACGGATCCAGGATTTCATTCATCGGACTCGATATCAATCTGGATTATTGGCCGTGTGGATCGGTTTCACGTGATCCGTTGCAGTGGATCGATATGATCGATGTGTGGTGCCAACTGGGGTTGCCGTTGGTTGTTTGTTTGCGTGTTCCACTGCCAATTGTGTTGGCTGAAAATTCGAGCGGTGATGTCGAATTCAGTAGCGATCATGATCAAAATGTGACGATCGCAATTGATTCAGATCTGACCACCGAACAATCCGATGCCGAAACCTATGTCGTAGCCAATTCGGTGCGTGAAAATCTGAATCAGGATCAACGGCTGAAGCTGATTCAAACCGTGTTGCCAATGATTGTGGCACGCCCCGGTGTTCACGGACTCGTATGGCGACAATGGTCGGATTCGGATGATAGACGATTCCCTGACGGTGGACTGGTCAATGAAACTGGCATCGAAAAAGCCACTGCTCTGGCGATTCAGCAATTGCGGACCGAAACGCTACGCCGTTAGATGTTGCTGCTTCAGCGATTGTTGTTAAAGCAAGGGTCAGTGCGGCTTTAGAAAAATGAATGAATGATGAACTAATCAATCACTCAACAAACCCGCGACCGAAGCACACCAGACAAATATCATCATGGGCGACAGTGCCTTCTAGATGCCGGTTCGTAATTTGGCAGATCTCTTTTCCGATCGCTGCCGGAGACTTTGTCTGACTGGTTTTAATTTGTTTGAGTAAAGGTTGGATCCCAAGCATCTCTCCGGATGAATTCATACATTCGTTGATTCCATCGGTGAACAAGACAAGGACTTCGCCATCGAGCAGATTCAGCGTAGTGGGCTGGTAAGTTGTTTCATCCAGAACACCGACCGGCAAGCTGGAATGTCCATCGACGATCGACACGTCGCCATCCGTTTTTCGAACAATCGGGGGTAAGTGACCGGCGTTTGCATATGTGAACGTGTGAGCCGACTTATCCAGTACTCCGATCAGAGCCGTCGCGAATCGGTCGACATTCAAACCCGACAATTTTTCATTGATCGAAACCATCGCGGCCGCCGCATCTTTCGATTGGCCCAACGCGAATCTGGACTCAGCCGCAACCTTGGCCATCAAAAGCGCTGCCGCAATCCCGTGCCCGACAACATCTGCAACAATGATCGCCATTCGATCTTCATCGATGGGAATGTAATCGAAATAGTCTCCGCCCACCTGATGGGTAGCTCGGTAAAACGAATAGAATTGATAGTCGCCAAAATTCGGGCGTTTCTGCGGTAAAAACGCTTGCTGGACTTCATGAGCCAGTTTCAAGTCGTCTTCGATCTTACGATTCTTAACCACTTCATCGATAAGATTGACTTTTTGGATCGCCAGACTTGCCTGCATCGCGACAGTAACCAGAATCTCCAGGTCCTTTTCTTCAAACGCGACTTTGTTCTTGAGCGTATCGAGCTGAATCACACCAATCGCTTCGCCTTCATTATTGATCAGCGGTGCACACATGATCGAACGGATACGAAAGTCGGCAATGCTTTGACTCATATCAAATCGACCGTCTTCCGCCGCATCGTGACTAATCAAAGGCCGTTTGGATTCCATCACCAGATTGACGATCGTTTTACTGATTCGTAATCGCTCTTCGTTGCTGGCACGGGTTCGAGTGCCAAACGGGACCAAACGACCGTTTTCATCTTTCAGAATAATGAAGCCACGATCCGCTTCCTGGAACAGATCAAACGTACATCCAAGAATGTTACTGAATACTTCGTTGCGTTGAACCGATTCGCTAAGCGCTTTGGCAATTTGCATCAAAGCCTTTAATTTTGTCTCGGCGTTGACATGCTTCGAGACCGAATCCAGATGCGAAGGCACGTCCAATTGAGACACGATGAATGACTGGTCCGCATTGGGATCGTCTTCCAATTCGACCGCATTGATTTCAGAGTATTCATTTTCGATGGTCGGGCGAGGCGGATGAAATGCAGAATTTTCTTCAATGTGAAATTTAAAATGAACGTCACAAATATTTATTTCCGAGCCATCAAACAAACGTGTCGATTGATGGACGGAACTGTTGTTCAAAAAGGTTCCGTTACGGCTTGCCAAATCTTCGATAAAGTAAACGCCGTTTTCGCTGGCAATGCGCGCATGACGACGACTGACCGAAGCGTCATCAATAATGATGTCGCAATCTGGATGTCGCCCAATGACGACGTTGCCATCATCAAATTCAAGCCTGCGTTTTACAACGGAAGCGTCGTTAGAAGTCAGAATTGCCATAAACGTAAGAGAATCCAGCTATAAAAAAAGGTGCCTGCTGTTTGCTATCACCAGCATCCGCTGCACCGGGCCCATTATCCTTGATACCCCGATAGTTTGGCAGATGGAACGTTTAATTCGCCTTGAATTTCAATGAATTTCCCGAGTCTCGACTCAATTTGGGCGCCGTTTTCAATTCAAGGCTATCCTGGCTACCTGATACTTATCCCTGCAGATTCGACCGTGTTATTTTAGGGCCTTTGTGAATTCTGAGTATTAAAGGGCAACCTTTACGACATTTCGGATGAAGCCAACCTTACCGACCAACCCTTACGATAAATAAGAAGGTAAGTTCAATGGTTTTTTGGTGCACTATGAAAATCTGCCTGAAGTTAGCGATATGTTTAGTTTCGATTTGCATTTGTAGCGAAACATCCGCACAACATCCTCGAAACTCTGGCGTTGCCGCTCCCGTTCGCAATCGTGCGTACAGCCACAACAATGTGCATCAACATCGCAATGGACAATTTCGTGTTGCTCGTCAATTTAGCGATACGGCACCGAGATCGGTGTTGAATTCAGCTCAATTTTCCGACGCTCCATCGCGCATTCCATTATCCGATTCATCGGTACCTGCAACCAACTTTCCACCTCAATCAAACTTCCCGCCCCAATCCAGTTTTCCACCTCAATCCAGTTTTCCGCAAGGCGATTATTACGCGAGCGAATACTCCGACAACGGGTTTCCAAAAAATTACGATCAAGAAGGATTTTATCCGTTCGTCACTGGTGACGTTTTTGGCATAAACCCGGATGGTGTTTGCGACGAATGGTACGGCCTGCTTCCTTGTCTGGAATTGACTAACGGGCGCAGCAATTGCGAATGCGACAATTCAAGGCGTGCACATTGGGGCCTGTCAGACAGCGTCCACAACGTCGGCGGATGCAACTCCTGCAGCAGTTCAGGCCAAGGCGGTCGATTCTCTGATTACGGCCCAAGCTTTGCCAGCGACAACCGACGCTACGGAAACGTGCAACGTACCGCTCAGCGAAAATCGGTTTCAGAATACTTTCACCCGACTAGACGACGGTAACGAAACTAGCGTCCGTCATAGATGAATTGAATCGTTTGGGTGCCATGCTCACGCGCAGCATGAGCATGTTCAAGAATCGCTTCAGTATCGCTCTTGCAAAGCACCTGCCAATCCAATCCACTCGCTTTGGATATCGTGATCGAAAGATCTTCTTCGATCGAAGCTACGTATTCCTTTCCAATCTTCCGGGTTCGTCTTTTGGCGTTGAAAAGCGTCGCCGGATTACACTTCCCGATTCAATGCAACTTAAAATATGACGATGCGTCATTGTCGATTTATTGGGAATCCCTCGCCTATTTACCATCAAACACCCACTGATTTAACGGTTTTCCGATAATTCGTTTGATTTTTTTGACTGAACGTCAGAAAATATCAATATGAATGTTCTTAGCCCAAAACAACTGGAAATCGCTAATCGAGAGGCTCGAATTCTTGAGGTCGCGCGGCCCATGATCGTCAACCTCGGCTATCACGGGCTCAACATGGACAGGATCGCAAGCGAATTGGGCCTGTCCAAAGGCACGATCTACAACCACTTTTCGTGCAAAGAAGAAATTGTCATTTCGCTGGCGATTGAAACTACCACTAAACGCATGGAAATGTTTCGTCAGGCAGCTCAATTCAAAGGCAACGCTCGTTTTCGCATGCAGGCCATCGGTGTTGCTGCTGAAATGTTTGTTCGACAGTCCCATGAACATTTCATTTTCGAACAAATCTTGAGACTCGACAGCGTTTGGGAAAAAACGTCACAAAAACGACGCAGCATCGTTCGCGCATGTGAAATGAATTGTATGGAGATCGTCGGTGGAATCGTTCGCGATGCAATCGCTAATGGCGACCTTGATTTGCCGGCCAGCGTTTCGCCAGAAGAATTGGTGTTTGGACTTTGGTCGCTGACCAGTGGTGCATACAGCATCATTGTCACATCAGATTCAATGGAAAATCTCGGCATGAAAACGCCTTACGAAACCGTACGCGTGCACACCGCGGTATTGTTGGACGGATACGATTGGGCGCCGCTTTCCAAAGACTATGACCGGGACAAACTCATTGCCAAAATTGAAAATGAGGTGTTCGGCAATGAGTGAAGCCAATCATTCAAAGGCGCATTGGATCCCACCGATACTACAAAAATTTCCAGGCAATTTATTGGTTGCCATTGCGGTCCTAATTTTCCTGGGCGTTTCGATTGGATGGCTACAAAGTGGTTTCGGCAATAAACTTGAAGCGATGTCTGATGATGCGGACGAAGTAAGGCGATTGCCGGTTAGAGTCGCTACCGCGGAATTCGTAACATCGATTTCTCAAAAGCGAAAATACACAGGTACGATTCGAGCAAAACAACAAGCGGCACTTGGCTTTGAGGTTACTGGTCGCGTTGCATCGGTCCATTGTGATGAAGGCGATGTGGTGCAACAGGGCCAATCGCTGGCGATCCTGGATACCAAGGCACTTCAAGCACGTCGCTCCGCTATAAACGCATCGTTGTCTCAGGCGGGAGCTGTGCTGGCGGAACTAAAAGCAGGGCCTCGTTCGCAAACCATTGAATCAATGCAGGCACAATTGACCGAAGCACAATCCACGTTCAAGCTGGCCGAATTGACACTTCAACGGCGCACACGCCTCAAACATTCTCGCTCCATTTCGGAATCCGAATTTGACAACGCCGTTTACAGCCACCAAGCTGCCCAAGCACGTGTTGAATCGTTTTCGCAACAGTTGAAGGAATTGCAAGCGGGAACTCGAATCGAAAGAGTCAACGCTCAAGCCGCTGCTGTCCAACAACTTGAATCGAGCTTGAATGAAATCGACATTCAAATCGAAAAGAGCAACCTGAAAGCTCCATTTGCCGGCAAGATCGTTTCGCGAATGATCGACCCCGGCGGAATTGCTTCTGCGTCTGTCGCCATCTTGAAAATTGTCGACTTTGAAAATCTTGAAGCTGTGATTGGCTTGCCGTTTGAAACCTCTCAATCCATTTCCGATTCTCAACACGAAATACTTGTCGGTGACCGCACCTATGAAGCTTCGCTATTGGCCAAAATTCAGGAACTGGATCCAGCAACACGTACTCAGAACGCAATCTTCCAACTATCTTCGTCGGCGGGTGAAACCGTCATTCCAGGCCAGTTGTGCCAAATCGAAATCGAAACCCATATCGAATGCATCGGGCATTGGGTTCCAGCTTCAGCACTTAACAACGGCATTCGAGGCCTGTGGTCATTAAGGGTCGTCAACCCGGAAACTTCGCGAGCCGAAAGATGCGATGTCGAAGTCGTTTATACCGATGGCGACAGGGCACTGGTGCGTGGAACAGTTAAGGATGATGCATTGGTCATTGTCGACGGTACACATCGCATTGTTGAAGGACAAAAGGTAGAAGCCATTACCGCTCAATCAGGTGGCAAGTGAATCTAAGCCTGTACTTTTTGAAAGATTCACGACTAACGTTGCTGCTGGTTTGTTTGATCATGGTCAGCGGGCTGTCGTCATTCTTTCTACTTCCACGCATGGAAGACCCCATTCTGATCCAACGCGCCGGCTTCGTAAACACTGCATTGCCTGGGGCAGATCCGTCCCGAGTCGAATCGCTGGTCACCGAAAAAATTGAAAACGAATTGCATGAAATCGACGAAATCAAGGAAATCAGGTCGTCGAGCCAGGAGGGGTTTTCGGCTATATCCATCGAATTGCGTGATGACGTTTATGATGCCGAACGAGTCTGGTCAAAATTACGAGATCGTCTGGACGATGTTTCCAGCCAACTTCCCGCCGGAGCAACCAAACCCCAATACGTCGAAATTGACTTCAAGGCCTTTGCCGTTCTGGTTGGCCTGACGTGGGATCGAGACAGCGAACCTAATTACGCAATTTTGACCCGCTGGGCGAAACAGCTGGAAGAGAAACTTCGCAGCGTACCTGGAACGGAGAAAGTCCAACTTTATGGTGATCCCGATGAGGAAATTCAAGTCCTATTGGATTCATCGCGTTCGTCTTCGTTAGGGTTGTCTGCCAGTGACGTCGCTGGACAACTTCGCAACAGCGATTCAAAAATTTCGGCTGGCCTGGTGCGCGGCACTTCTACCGATTTGTTAATTGAAATCGCAGGCGAATTTGATTCGTTGGGACGCATTGAGCAAATCCCCATTTATTACGGCAATCTTGGAAATTTTGTACGCCTTGGCGACATTGCCGAAGTCAAAAAGACCATCATCACGCCTCAAATCGACAAAGCTATTGTTTCAGGCAAAACCTCCGTAACCGTAGGCGCTTTTGTGCGGCCCAATTTCCGAATCGACAATTGGTCAAAGAATTGCAAATCGGCACTGGAAGAATTTAAACAGACGTTGCCAGAGGGCATCGGTTTGGACGTCGTTTTTGACCAAAACGGCTACGTCGAAAGTCGATTGTCTGCGCTGTTTTTAAATCTGCTGATTGGTGGGACAGCGGTGTTTTTGGTTATCTGGATTTTGATGGGCTGGCGCAACGCGATCGTTGTTTCTCTTGCCTTGCCACTGGCTTCTTTGATGGTGCTGACCAGTATGCGCCTGCAAAACATCCCTATTCATCAAATGTCAATCACTGGATTGATCATCGCCCTTGGCTTGTTAATCGACAACGCAATCGTAGTGGTCGATGAAGTTTCTTCGAAGCTGCGAAAAGGCCTGTCTGCAACCGACGCTGTCCGCAAAAGCATCTCGCACCTGTTTTTGCCATTACTGGGATCAACTCTTACGACTGCATTGGCCTTCGGTCCGATAGCGCTGATGCCTGGACCTGCTGGAGACTTCGTCGGCTCGATCGCAACCAATGTCATCGTCGCAATCTTCAGCTCGTTCTTCCTGGCGATGACCATTGTGCCTGCGATCGCAGCCAAATTGAACCAGCGACCTGAAAACAATCGCAAGACATCATGGCTGCGAGACGGAATATATTTTGAAAAGCTGGATTTGATGTATTCGCATTTCGTAGATTGGATCCTGCGGCGACCGGTCATGGGGATTCTGATCGGAATGCTGTTTCCCATGATTGGCTTCTTTCAAGCACAACATCTGGACGAGCAATTTTTTCCGCCAGCCGATCGCGACCAGCTTAATATCGAAATCGAGTTATCCCCTCAGGCATCGGTGGGCGGCACTAATCAAATCGCAAACGAAATGCGTCAAGTGTTGCTGGACCAGGATTGTGTCAAGCGAGTGGATTGGTTTGTTGGTGAAAGTGCTCCGGCGTTTTATTACAACCTGATCGCCCGCAAACGCAACACTTCGCAATACGCACAAGCGATCGTGCAGCTTCAGAGCTCTGAAAATTTACCTGTTATTATTCGGCAGTTGCAAAACAAGATGGATCGACGCTTCCCCCAGGCTCGCGTGTTGGTGCGGCAACTGGAACAGGGCCCGCCGTTTGATGCTCCGATAGAAATCAGAATCTTTGGGCCGGATTTGAATCGGTTGCGAACCATCGGCACGCAAGTCCGGCAAGTTCTTGCGGACACGCCTGGTGTAATTCACATTCGCAGCGAGCTGGATGAAGTACTGCCCAAAATTGAGCTGGCTGTCCGCGAAGAAAACGCTCGTGCCAGCGGACTGAACCTCGCTTCGATCGCCCAGCAGGTTGACGCATGGACCGAAGGCGCTGTCGGAGGCAGCCTGGTTGAAGCCACTGAAGAATTGCCAGTACGCGTCCGCTTAAGCGACGAAAATCGCGACAATTTGACCTCGTTAAGTTCCATCGACCTGGTTAATTCGAATACCAACAGTGCAACCAATGACAATCAATATCGAGGGATACCGCTTACCGCACTGGCCAACGTCGAACTGACTGCTGATTTCGGCTCGATCCCACACCTCGCTGGCCGGCGGATGAATGAATTACAAGTCTACATCCCTGCTGGTGTATTGCCTGCAGAGGTGTTGAACCGATTTAAGGGCCGTTTTGCTAATTCCGATATTGAGTTTCCGCCGGGATACAAAATGTTATTTGGCGGTGAAGCGGCCAAGCGCGATGAAGCGATTGGTAATTTGATGGCCAATGTCGGTGTGTTGCTGGTGTTGATGATCGCCACACTCGTATTGTCATTTGGTTCTTTCCGACTGGCCGGAATCATTGGAGTCATCGGGGCGCTTAGTGTCGGCTTAGGCATGGGTTCGCTTTGGCTGTACGGCTTTCCGTTCGGATTCATGGCCATCGTTGGAACGATGGGATTGATCGGTGTTGCGATCAACGATTCGATCGTCGTGTTGGCTTCAATTCGAGAGAATGAAGCAGCAAAGAATGGTGACCGTTTGGAAATTCGAAACGCCATCCGCTCGTCGACACGGCATATTATTTCGACATCACTGACTACCATGGCCGGCTTCACTCCGTTGATATTATCAGGCGGAGGGTTTTGGCCACCGTTGGCAATTACCATCGCCGGTGGCGTTGGCGGCGCGACCATTCTGGCACTGATATTCGTGCCATCAGCCTACATTCTTGTGAAATGTAAACGACTTCCAGCTTCCCAAAGCAAACGCCCGAGTGCGTCGTCGATCAAGCGGCCCGTCCCGGCAAGTACTCAGGGGTAAGGTTACCAGCAATTTCTTCTGCCAACTGGCGTCCACAAATCGCTTCATCAATGCCAAGCAACAACAACCGCTTGCGCAACTCCTGATTGTTGATGAAAATATAAGCCGTTTCCGATATTGGACCGGTCGCCAGTTCGCCGCCAAAAATTTCCGTCCAATAGGCGTCGCCGTAAGGCATTTGATCACAGGCGGGTGCCGCCGCAGAAATTTGGTCATCATCGCAATACAAGAGTGCCATTAACATCGATTTCCCTCCGTTGGATTGTCGAAACGTCCGTCCATTCTACGCAAGGCTCAAATTTGCACGAATACAAGTTTGGAATTCCGTTTTTCGGCCGCTGGTGATTTGCACGAAATGCCGTAATGTGTTTAACTTACGTCACGATTTGCTCCTCCCATTTATGCTAGCAACGCCTTCAAGTCATGCCCAAACCCATCCGCTTTTCGTACGCCGACAAACAACTTGTATTTCAGATGCACAAGATCGATCGCAGCAAGTTGTACGGTTACAAAGAACTGCTGGTGACTGACGAAGCCGAACAGGTTTGTGAACTTGCGACACTGGCCGACGATGGAAAAACACTGGTAGGAAAGGGCGGTACGGGTATCGCGCAATTAACCAGCGACGGCAAGTGGACGGACAAGACACAACTGAAGCCAGTCGATCTTGAAGGCAATGAAATCAAACCGGTCCCTTCTTCGTTTGCCGCACCCATCGAATTGACCGAAGAAACTTCGATCGATGACTATTTGAACCATAACGTTCGCTTGGTTTATCGATTGGTGATCGATGAGGATTCGCAAACCGAAGAAGAGCTTTTTGCAAAGTTAAAGGACGGGGCAATTATCAAGTTTCCGTACAGCTACCGTGGAGGCCTGGAAGCAGATGTCGGATTCTTGTTGATGAACAATGAGAAGCAGATATTTTTCCTGGTCGGCGAAGCCACGGAAGTTCAATTTGTTGGCCTTCAGCAAACGGCTGCGGCGGTGTCACCTGAAACCGAAGAAGAAGGTGACTTGATGGACTTTTCAATGATGTAATCTTACGAGTGCAAAATGCCAGACATCAATATTTCTAATCCTGCTGGTCGTGACGCCGTCGTCAACATGGAAAACGTCACGGTACCGCTACAAGTCCGTTGGATCGATTCCGAAGGTCGTCAGGCACGAAACATTCGATTCCTCAAATCGACTTTGAATCAGGATCTCGATGCGCTACGCGAAATCAGCGATGAACCAGACAAGGATGTCGGAAATTTAATCATTCATGGTGACCCGGATGTCGACATGGAAACCGTGGGTTCGTTTCTTAATACAACGTCGCGCGTTTATGTGAACCCAAAGAATGAAATATTGCACCGCGCGATTCAGCATGAGATCATCAAAAACCCCGATGGCAGCGAACGCGAACGCCGACCGGCGGAACGGACCAGCCCTAACGTTTCCGGTGAAATCCCGTTGGCTTGGTCGGGGATCTACGTAAAAAAAGCAGAAGTGGTTGGTAAATTTGTCTTCGCAAATAAATTGCAGCTGACTCACATCAACGGATTAACTTACGACTTCCTGTTCGAAATGGCCAAAGAACTGGAACAACAAGACAGCATGTTGTTGATGGGCGCCGGCCCTAAATCCAATCAACCGTTAATTCTAAGGCGGGGCAGTGTGCCATATCGCGGATTTCTGGAAGGACGAACGCACGGCGATCAATATTTGCTGCTGCTTCATTTGTCGAACCTGGAATTAAGAACTCCTGAAGAGAATTCGAAAGACGATTGAGCATCATGCCCGAAAAATTGATCCATAAGAATCTCTTGAAAGTTGTGTTAGGCGGCTACCTTGTCGGCCCCGCAACGTCTATCGCTGACCCTCAGGTTCTGCCCACGGTGCAACAGTACAAACGGCTGGTCGCGTCGCAGCTGATTCCTTTGGCAAGTCACGACATCACTCGAAAAATCGCTGATGGCCCACTGTTGGTCAGTCGAAAAATTGATGGCGAGTTTAACGTCATGGTTGTGCAGGGTGACGAAATCTTCTCCGTCAATCCGGGCGGCACGACAAGAGTTGGCTTGCCATTCGTAGACGAATTGAAAAAGTTATTGCGCAAGGCGGGCATCAAAAACGCCATGATAGCCGGCGAATTGTATGTCGACGTGAATGAAGACCGCCGCTGCCGTGTTCACGATGCCGTTTCTGTACTTCGACATCCGTCAAGCGATGAAGAACTCAATCGCGTCAAGTTTGCTGTTTTCGATTTGATCCGCATCGACGACGAAAAAATATCACAACCGTATTCACAAACCTGGAAGCAAATTGAAACGATTTTCGGCAACGGATCCGGAGTTCATTGCGTCGAAACCATTGCAGTCACCTCGCCCAAAGCGGTTGAGGCCCAATTTGAATCATGGGTCGCGAAGGAGAAAGCAGAAGGCATCGTCGTTCGCGGTGATTCCGTTGGCAATTTCAAAATCAAACCACTTTATACGCTCGACGCGGTTGTCATTGGATTTACAGAATCGACCGACGAAAGGACTGGCATGCTGCACGATCTGTTGCTGGCTGTTCGGCGTCGCGATGGAGCCTATCACGTATTGTGCCGCGTCGGTGGCGGATTCAGCGAAGAATTGCGGCGTTCGATGCTCAGCGATCTAAAGGATATGATCGTAGGCAGCGAGTACGCGGAAGTGAATTCCGATCACGTTGCCTATCAAATGGTGCGTCCTGAGTGGGTGATCGAAATCAGTTGCCTGGATGTGATTGCCCAAAATACTCGCGGCCGACCCGTCAATCGAATGACGCTAAAGTGGGACGTTGCCGACGGTCAATACAAAGTGATTCGCCGCCTGCCTTTGGTCAGCGTTATTTCACCACAATTCATCCGCATTCGCGACGACAAATCTGCTGACAATGTCGATGACAGTCGTATTTCACAGGTCGACGACATTGTTCCAGTTCCGCTTTCGGACACCGACGCCACAGAATTAAGTTTGCCCAAAAGCAAATTAATGCAGCGTGAAATCTATGTCAAAACGCTTCGTGGCGAACAACTCGTCCGTAAATTTCTGCTGTGGAAAACAAACAAGGAATCAGAAGCTGACAATTATCCCGCGTATGTGGCTTATCACGCCGACTACAGCCCAACTCGCAAGACTCCGTTGACTCGCGAAGTACGTGTCTCCAATTCGGAAACTCAGATACTCGCTTTGTGGCACGAGCTTAAGGAAGAGAACATCAAAAAGGGGTGGGAATTGTTTGGCGACAAATCTGCAGATGTCGACCAGATCGTTGCAGACGCAGCCAGTAAAAAATCGGCGAAGAAAAAGGTAGCCAAGAAAAAGGTAGCCAAGAAGAAAGCAGCTAAAAAGAAAGCAGCTAAAAAGAAAA
>CAYONX010000039.1:37437-38861 GCA_964405425.1 uncultured Pirellulaceae bacterium
GCTAAAAAGAAAACTTCGAAAAAGAAGCCCGCTCAATCCAAAACATCAAAGAAGAAAAAGGCCGCCAAAAAGAAAACAGCGACTAAGAAATCTACCCGGAAGAAAAAGAAGAAGTCCGACAAATAATTGCGGTCGTCTCACGACATCTTATTTGCCATCACACCATTTCGTCGGCAGTATGCAAAGCCCGCGTGTCACCGCGAAACCGTTTCTATTTTGAGTAAACTTTCACGTTATCAAAGTCGTTCATATCATCAAACGACCCGATTCCAATTCGGCCTTTACCAAAGACATTGTTCGTAACCGACATCAACGGCTTTTCGAAATCGTCAAAATAGATCTCGATTAAGCCCTTCTTTGAGTCGCGAACAAGCTTCACTTTATGCCAATCGTCGGTCCAAGCAACCAGATTTTCGTTTTTCGTTAACGCAAGTCTGGGCTTCTGATCGACGATCATAACTTGCCCGCTGTGCTTGTCCGGTTTTGCACCCAGATGAACGTAATAAAACTGTTGCGGATTTTGGTAGCAAAAAAAGACGCAGCAATCTCGATGATTGCCGGTATCTTTAGTACTTCGCACATCGAAGGTCACCACAAAATCTTCGACCTGTAAGTCTTTGATCAGCGCGATATTGTAGGGAGACCTAACGGGCGGCTTGTAATCGCTTTTTCTGCGATTCAAACCAAAAACTGAATTGCCATCATTTTTGTCATAGCGCCAGGCAGCATCATCGGTCGTTTCCCAGCGATCCGATTTCTTTTCGAAGTCGTCGGCAAAAACCAGTTTCAATTCACCATGCTTGGTTTCACTAGACTGGTCTTCATCGAACCCGAAACCAACCAACAAATAAACGAGTAAGACACACATAAAACGAATTCTTCCACGGGCAGCCGGTTCTTATATTTGTATAGCTTGAAGAATGAATTGATATGAAACTCATTACTTTTTTCACGATCAGCATGATGGCCATACTGTCCGTTGATAGCCGGATATCGAACAGGGATAAAACCGGGACGACTATTGTACCACGTAAAAAAGAAAACTCGCAAACACCAAAAAGCTGGTATTTGCGAGCCATTAAAAAATCAAAGCGGAGACGACAGGATTCGAACCTGCGGTACGATTTGACTCGTACACCTAATTAGCAATCAGGCGCTTTCGACCACTCAGCCACGTCTCCGGAAACGGCTAATTTTGAGCAAATCTTCAGTTACTTCAAGCCTTAACTAGACAGATTCTCAAATGAAAGGTTCGATAAAGATAAACGGTTGTAGTAATTGAGCGGTCCACCAAGCAAACACGGTGTGACTTGCCGGGAAAATCACGATCTGTTAACCTATGCGATTCGAAATTTTTCTATATTCGCTTTATGGCGGTGTAGCTCAGTTGGTTAGAGCAGCGGAATCATAATCCGCGTGTCGGG
>CAYONX010000040.1:0-20028 GCA_964405425.1 uncultured Pirellulaceae bacterium
CTCAATATTGCTCAAGCGAAAATGCTTGCTGTTCTTGTGAGCGACAAGGCGCTAGCCGTCGGTTCGTCACGTCATATGCACCGGCGGTTAGCGCCTCGCCGCTCACTGGATTGAGCGGTATTGGGCTTAAGCCGGAAGTCACCGCTGCAATTTGCTTCGTTACAGTTAAATCCGTTAGAGTAATCGCATGAAATTCTGTGTGCTTGTAATTCTGTGTTGTTTGAATCTATGCAATGGTTTGTCGTCTGTGAGTTATGCGGACGACAAGCCGAACTTCATCATCATTTTTACTGACGATCAAGGCTACAACGATCTTGGTTGCTTCGGCTCGAAAAACATCAAGACGCCCAATATTGATCAGCTTGCTGCTGAAGGCCGACGCTATACCAGTTTTTATGTCCCATGCAGCGTTTGCAGTCCTTCACGGGCGGCGCTGCTAACGGGTTGCTATCCCAAACGAATTCAGATGCACGGGCATGTTTTGTTTCCAAAGTCCAAGTATGGCTTGCACCCCAATGAATTGACTATCGCTGATCATCTGAAGTCCCATGGGTATGCGACGGCGTGTGTGGGCAAGTGGCATCTTGGACATTTGCCTCAAGTGCTGCCTCGTGCACATGGCTTTGATTCGTATTACGGAATACCGTACTCCAACGACATGAATCATCCGGCCAATGTACGACTGACTCGTGGTTTGAATAGTGATCAATTGTGGGCCAATCAGGAAACTGCAGTTACGCACTGGAATACACCGCTGGTGGAAAACGAAGAAATAATTGAATTGCCGGTCGATCAAAGGACCGTAACACGACGGTACACGGATCGGGCGATTGAATTCGTTGAACAGAACAGAGACAAGCCATTCTTTTTGTATCTGCCGCATTCGATGCCGCATATTCCTTTGTATGTTCCTGATGATGCGTATGATTCAGATGCTAAAAACGCTTACAAATGCGTTATCGAACATATCGACACAGAAGTAGGACGATTGGTGGATAAAGTTCGTGAGTTGAAACTCGACAAGAAAACTTACATTGTTTACACCAGCGACAACGGGCCCTGGCTATGGTTTAAGAATCATGGTGGCTGCGCAGATCCGTTACGCGCTGGGAAATCAACGACGTTTGAAGGTGGTCAACGGGTGCCGTGTGTAATGTGGGCACCTGGAAAGATTCCAGCAGGAACATCGACTGATGCTTTTACGTCGACGCTTGATCTTCTTCCGACCATCGCCGGTATCGTGAAAAAGCCGTTGGCAGATGATGTGAAGATTGATGGATACGATATCCGATCGACTTTCAATTCCAACGAATCACCACGCAGCGAACTGGTTTACTACGCTCCTCATGGTGATTTACATGGGCTAAGGCAAGGCAAATGGAAGTATCTTTCGTACAAAAAACAAAATCAATCGAACGACAAAAATGAGGAAGAACCGGAATTTAATAACTATCTGTTCGACTTGTCTGTCGACATCGGTGAACGAAACAACTTGTTCGAATCAAAGCCAGAGATTGTTGAGAAACTGCAACGGCGAACGAAAGAACTTGACGACGAAATCACGGCAAACCAGCGCAAACATTGGCGGCAGCCCGAGACCGAAAAAAAAGTTGAAAAAGAAACTGAAAAGTAGTAACTAGACACCGATCGAATCGCAGCCCATAAATCCTCGCAGAGATTCTGGAATCGTCACGCTGCCATCGGCCTGTTGATGGTTTTCCAAAACGGCGATTAGCGCCCGACTCAATGCAAACGCAGTTCCATTGAGCGTATGTACGAATTGCGTTCCTTTGACTTCCTTGCGCTTGTAACGGATGTTCAAACGGCGAGACTGGTAGTCGGTGCAATTCGACGTACTGGTGACTTCGCCCCACTCGCCTGCGTCGCCGCGACCGGGCATCCAGGCTTCCAAGTCGTACTTTCGATACGCCGGGCCGCCCAGATCTCCCGTTGCCGTATCAACGACGCGGTAAGGAACTTCCAACGAATCAAAAAGATCACATTCTATTTGACGCAGCTCTTCATGCATCTGATCACTTTGATCGGGCGCAGTGAATGCGAACATTTCGATTTTCGTAAACTGGTGAACGCGATACAGCCCTCGTGAAGCGCGTCCGGCAGCGCCCGCTTCGGTTCGGTAGCAATGGCTGATGCCGCAAAGCTTCATCGGCAATTGTTCTTCGGATAAAGTTTCGCCGCTGTACAAGCCACCGAGTGTAATTTCTGCTGTGCCGATCAAGCACAAGTTGGAATTCTCAATGCTATAGACTTGGGTTTCAGGTCCGCGAGGCATAAACCCGATGCCTTCCAGAATCGAATCCTGAGCCAAGTCAGGAGTGATCATCGGATTAAAACCCAGCTTAACTAGTTCGTTGATTGCATGTTGTTGAATCGCCAAATCCAAACGAACCAGATCGCCCTTCAGAAAATAGAACCCGGCGCCCGTTGTTCTTGCTCCCCCCTGGAAATCAATCCAGTCCCATTTCTCGCCAAGTTCAACATGATCCAGCGGCTTGAAGTCGAATGACCGAGGTGAGTGTTTTCCTTTTGAGATTTCCAGGTTCGACTTGTCGTCTTCTCCAACGGGCGCATCGGGATGAGCCATGTTGGGGATCGTCAACTGGATCGTTTTAATTTCATCGTCGAGCGTATCGTGTTGAGCCTGCTTGGCGTCCTTTTGCTCTCGCAATTGGCGACCACGTTCTTTTCTTTCCTCGCGCTCGGCAGCATCTTTGGCCTTGCCGATGGATTTTGCGACCGCATTTGCTTCACGATTAAGCTCTTCAGCTTCCTTCATCAATTCTCGACGCTTGGTTTCCAATTCTGACAGGCGATCGACATCGCAAGCTACATTGCGATTGGTGCAGTTTTGTTTGACGGCATCGATGTTTTCGATAATGAATTTGCGATCTAGCATTGTTTTCTTCGGGCTACGTTTTTTATACAGAGATTTTGCTGAGTTCGTTCCACAATTGGCTACTCGCTCGAATGCCTCGTTGGAAGTCGTCGAGTGAGAATTTTTCGTTGGGGCTATGTGGGTTGTCGTCGTCCTGTCCCCAGCCAAGTAGGAGCGTGTCGACGCCCAGAAGTTCGGTGAAGGAGTTGACGACCGGAATACTTCCGCCGGAGCGGATGAAAACCGGCTTGCTGCCGAACCCATGTTCGATCGCTTGCGAAGCGGCCTGCATAAAAGGACTGTCGAGCGACAACACAAATCCTCTAGCGCCGTGCATATCGATCAATTCCATTTCGATACCGTCAGGGCAAATTTCTTGAAGCATCTTTTCAAGAGCCGGGCCGATCTTCGCCGGGTCTTGATTGGGTACTAATCGAAAACTGAACTTCGCACTCGCTTTGGCGGGCAGAACTGTTTTTGCGCCTTCGCCCTGGTAACCGCTGCTCAATCCGTTGATGTCAAACGTTGGTCGTGCCCAGCGTCGTTCAAGAGTGCTGAATCCTTCTTCGCCGGTCAGCCCTTTAACGCCCAACTGCTGCATGTAGTCTTCATTTGAAAATTTTAGATCTTCAAACTGGCCCTTCTCACGTTCGGTCACCGGCACTACGTCATCGTAGAATCCGGGAACTTGAATTTGTCCGTTTGCGTTGATAATCGCATTGAGCATTTTTGACAACGCGTTGGCAGGATTGGTGACGCTGCCGCCGAACGAACCGGAATGAAGGTCCTGGTCCGGTCCAGTCAGATTTAATTGGAAATAACAAATCCCGCGCAAGCCGTAAGTGATCGCTGGCTTTCCCGGACCGTATTGAGACGTGTCACTGATCACGGCAATGTCAGCCGCAAGTTTGTCGGTTACGCTAACGCCATCCTTGTCGTATTTTCCAGCCAGAAATTCATTGAGTCCTGAACTTCCACATTCTTCTTCTCCTTCGATCAGAAACTTTACTTGAACGGGAAGCTTGCCGACGGTTTTCATCCACGCTTCTACACTGAAAACGTGCGTGATCATTTGGCCTTTGTCGTCAGTGGCTCCACGAGCGTAAACATTGCGTCCTCGAATATCAGGTTCGAATGGCGGCGTTTCCCATTCATCAAGCGGATCGGGCGGCTGAACATCATAATGCCCATAAACTAAAACCGTTGGTGCACCTTCGATTTTTGGTGACTCAGCATATACGATTGGGTGGCCGCAGGTTTCAATGATCTCGGATTGCAAACCCAGATCTTGAAAACGGCTGAACAGCCAATCAGCCGCAGCTTTAACATCGCCTGAAAATGCGCTGTCGGTGCTGACACTGGGCATTTTCAGCCAATCGCAAAGGTCGTTTTCGAATCGCGTTTTGTTGTCTTCCAGATAACTGTCCAGTTCTGACATAATCATGCTCTCTGTGCGTTTGGATGCGAAATTTACGGCGTTGAACGAAGTTTGGCCGAAGGCGAACAGCAGAGACTGTTAAATCGGTCCGAGCTAGTTAAAATGAATCGAAGAGTATAACGGTTACGGGCGGTTTTACTATGCTCTTTTGTCCTTGCGACCCATCACAAAACCGCTCTAATTAATGAAGTTGTTGAATTCAAAAAGAGGATTTTAAAATGTCTGAGGACGGAAGCGTAACTCTGGCAGATCCGGTTGTTAGAAAAAACGCTGAAAAGGATTCAAAGCGTAAACGACAACCTCGGTACAACGTAATTCTGTGGGATGATGATGATCATTCCTATGAATACGTCATTCTTATGATGCGTCAGATATTCGCTCATTCGCTCGAGAAAGGATTTGAAATCGCCAAGTGTGTGGATGGAGATGGCCGTGCCATTTGTTTAACAACGACCCGTGAACACGCGGAACTCAAACAAGAACAAGTTCACTCGTTTGGCAAGGACATTCTGATTGAGCGTTGCGCGGGTTCAATGACCGCAACGATCGAACCGGTATCTGAAGATTAAGTGTCAGCAAAATTAAAAACAGCCACTCTAGGTTGTAAAGTCAATCAATACGAAACGGAACTCCTTCGTGAAGGGCTTTTGAAGTCTGGTTTTGAAGACGTAACCGATGGACAATCGGCTGATCTGTGTGTCGTTAACACTTGCACCGTTACGTCCGAAGGCGATTCAAAGAGCCGCCAAATCATCCGCCGGATGCATCGCGACAATCCAGAAGCAAGAATCGTTGTCATGGGCTGTTACGCGACCCGTGACCCGAAAGCGGTTTCCGAGTTGCCGGGAGTTACGGATGTTGTCACCGACAAACGAGAGCTGCCAGATCTGATGGGGCGATTCGGTGTCGTTGATTTGCCGACGGGGATCAGCGGCCTGGCGAATCGTCATCGGGCGTATGTGAAAATTCAAGATGGTTGTTTGCTGAATTGTACTTATTGTATTATTCCAACCGTTCGCCCTGAGATGTACAGTCGCCCCATGGACGACGTCATCACAGAAGTAAAACGGTTGGCTGAAAACGGCTTTAAGGAAATTGTGCTGACCGGAATTCACCTTGGTCATTACGGTGTCGATTTCAATAAAGGCAAACCGAAATCGCAATGGACCCGGTTGTCGGGGCTGGTTGAAAGGCTTTGCGAAATCAACGACGATTTTCGGGTGCGTTTGTCCAGCATTGAAGCGACTGAAGTTACCCGCGAATTAATTGAGGTCATGAAAAGTAATCCGGATCGCGTTTGTCCGCACCTGCATGTTTGTTTGCAAAGTGGCAGCGACCGCATCTTGAGCCGGATGAAACGACGCTGGTCTCGCAAACATATTATTGATCGTTGCGAGTTGGTAAAAAATGAATTGGATAGCCCCGCATTTTCAACTGACGTGATCGTTGGATTTCCAGGCGAAACGGATGCTGATTTTCAGGACACCCTGGACGCGTGCCGCCAAATCGGATTTTCAAAGATACACATGTTTCCGTTTAGTGCTCGATCAACGACGCCGGCTGCAACGATGGCCGATCAGATCCCCAAAGCAATTAAGTCCCAGCGTGGTAAGATCGTTCGTCAGCTCGAATCGGAATTGAGGCTGGATTATTTCGCCAAATTGAAAGGGCGAAATTTAAACTTGCTGGTCGAAAAGGTGGATTTGGCAAACAAAACCGTGTCTGGAACGACTTGCCGCTATGCCCCGACTACAGCATCTTTAAAGGCCACCGCAGAACAAGATCTGTCGCAGTTTGACGGTCAAATCATCGAAGTGACTGCTGAATCTTTTGATAGCGACCGGATGCATGCGCGTGCTGCAAACGCGTAAATGATTATCGTTGGAATTCCAGGTCCAACTTTTTCATCTTCTTGTACAAAGTCGTGCGATTGATGCCAAGTTGCTCGGCGGTCGCATTTCTGTTCCAGTTGTTTTCTTTCAAAACCTGATAGATGATTTGTCGCTCGGGTCCTTCCAACGCTTCTTTCAATGTCATTTTGCGTTGTGGATCGGCGGCTGCAATTGCACTTGTTGTAGCGTTAGGTGTTGGCGCGATCTGGCCCATTACGTTGGCTGGAAGATCTTCAACAGTGATCAATTCCTGCTTGCCAAGTAACACGCTGCGTTCGATTACGTTTTGCAACTCGCGAACATTCCCAGGCCATGCGTAAGCCTGCAGAGCTTGCAATGCTTCTGGCGTAAAGCCATCAACGGTCTTGCCAGTGTCCTTGCAAACTTTGTCGATGAAATATTGGGCCAGCATTGGGATGTCGCCAGGGCGCTGGGCCAACGAAGGCAATTGCAGATTGATTACATTGATTCGATAGTACAAATCCTGGCGGAAAGTCCCCTGCTCTACTGCAGCTGACAAATCATCGTTGGTCGCCAGCACGACGCGAGTGTTTACTTTGAAAGTCTCAGTGCCACCGACTTGTTCGAATTCGAATTCTTGCAGCACGCGAAGCAATTTGATTTGTAGCGAAGGAGAAGCTGTTCCAATTTCGTCCAGAAAAATCGTTCCGCCATCTGCTTGTTTGAACTTACCGATTTTGTTCCCAGTTGCACCTGTAAACGATCCTTGTACGTGACCGAACAATTCGCTTTCGAGCAGGTTTTCCGGCAGTGCACCGCAAGCGATTTCGACAAACGGAGCTTCACGGCGATTGGATCGTTGGTGGATCGCTCTGGCGATTAAGGATTTACCTGTTCCGCTTTGGCCAGTGATCAAAACCGTCGCTTTGGTGTCTGCGATGCTGTCGATCACTTCGAACGTTTTTTGCATGCGAATATCGTTTCCGATAATGTTGTCCATGCCAAAGCGACGATCGAGTTGTGTTTTTAAACGTTGGTTTTCTTCGAGGACTTCTCGTTGTGAAAGAGCACGATCGATCGCCATCAGAAGCTCTTCATCGATCAGCGGCTTGGTGACCAAATCAAAAGCACCGGCACGGATTGCTTCAATTCCGGTGTCGATTGAAGCATAGCCGGTCATCAAAATTACGGCTGTGTTTGGAAAGTGCGTACGACAGTGTGTGAGAAGATCAAAACCGTCTTCAGGGCCGAGACGTAGATCGATCAGTGCCAAGTCAAAGTTTTGTTCAGTCAAGTGTTGCTTGGCAGCAGCTATATTGGATGCGATTGTGGTCGGATAGTTTGAGCTGTTCAGCCACTCACCCATGGATTGAAGCAGGTGTTGATCGTCGTCGACCAACAGCAGCTTGATATTCTTTTGTTTCTGCCCTGATGTCATTTTCTGCTCAGTTTTCTGCTCAGTAAAGCCGCAAAGAGAACCTGATGAATCCAATGAAGTCTGGCACGAAGAATGCGGCAAATCCGTCCAGAATCCATAAAGATATTTAGGTTGCTACAATCCGCAGGTCAAAAATTAGGCCGAAAAATTCCGTACTCTCGTCTATTTTCGATTTTGATGATTATTTTGGACAAAATGGGCATGCGGTAGATTCCGATTGTAGTTACATTTTTAATACCTAATTGCTTTTCAAAATCCGCAATTTGTTTCTCGACGCCCGCCATCTGATGACATCCTCGTCATCAAACGTTTTTAGACACAGCGTTTAACGAGAATACGAATCCGGAACCATCCACAACTTCATTCTCACCGTGTCGAAATATGACTATCAAAGTTTTGTTGGCTGACGACCATCCGGTCGTTTACGAAGGGATCACTAAATCCTGTGGTCCCGATCTCAAAATTTCCCAAACCGTAGCGAAAATCGAAAACCTGATCGATGTTCTGAAATCCGAAGAGCCTGACGTTTTGGTGACGGAAGTTCGACTTAGCGGGCAGGATGCGCTCAAGGTCGTTGAAGAATTAAAAGACCAACATCCGGATTTGAAGGTCGTTGTTTATTCCGGATGGGAAAATCCGACGTACGTTGCCAGAGCCTCTTCGATTGGCTGCGATGATTTTGTACCCAAATCTGGACCGTTGTGTCGACTTTTCGATTCCATCGAAACGGCTGCTCGCGGGGAAGACCCTCCCGAGGATAGTTTGATTGTTATCGCCCAATCTAAAATGCGTCGACCACGGCAAACGTTCGACCATGATGTTCCTCTGACCAATCGAGAGATGCAGGTTTTGCGGCACGTATCGATGGGCTTGAGCAATCGTGAAATCGGCAAGTCCCTTGGTATCAGTGTTGAAACGGTTAAAGAGCACGTGCAGAACATCTTGCGCAAATTAGACGTCAACGACCGAACTCAAGCTGCAGTCTGGGCCGTCAAACGTGGCTTGGCTTGAAAGTAGCTCGACTCTCCGAGTCGTTCGTTTCTCAACAAATCATCTAGATCAACAAATCATCTAGAACAATAAATTGAATACCCTTGTGGCTTGAACCGCCCTTTTAACAAGGGGCATTCATATTTTTAGTTTGGTGATGAAGCTTTCCATGCGGCTTTCCAGGTCCAGGAAGTTTCCGCCGAATACATCCGTGAACGCCTTCAATCGTTCGCTACTTGAATATCCTCGGAATTCTTCTCTCGCACCATCGGACTGTAGAAACTTAAGATATTTCTTCGGATACTTTTCAGCCAGAAAGTAAGTCAAGCCCCATGAATAGGCGTAAGCGAAAATCGGATCTGCATCGAAATACTGATCTCCAGTGATGAATTTTCTCATCTTTCGCTGAGCTTTTTTCTTGCGGTAGTAATGCTGAAGGTTTGCCAGGCGATCTTTGTTGATTCGATCCTTCTCGTGAGAATTGTACATGCTGTTGTGTACTCCCTTTGCTTCGAACATCATCGCCAGTCCTTCAACAATCCAACTTGGTGTCGCACCGAAACGTCGATGGATACCAGTGTTGTATGCCGTTTGATGTACGGCTTCGTGAATCAGCGTGTCCTCAAACATCCAATCACGTCTGTCGGAGCGTCCTCCTGACGGATCGTAAGTGATGATGCGGTTGCTTTTTTGGGAATAATATCCAAGCGTATTGGCACTGGGAGAATGATACGACTTGAGAAACTTGTCAAACTCGCTTCGTTTTCGCAAAACTACAGCCACTAAAGGGAATTCGGGTTCGTCAACGGTGAATCCTCGGCTACTGAAATAGTTTCGAAAACGTTGATAAAGTATCTCGAAAGGCATCGCCCAGTGTTGAAAATCTCCGGGTGGGTGCACCACGACAAAATTTCTTGTTTTGGAGACCTGGTACTTACCGCCAAACTCTTTTTGCAATTTCCGACGAATCTCTTCGTCTTCGAATGGCTTGAAAGATCGTGAGACCGTTTTAATGTCTTTGGCGCTCTTGACCGGAATGATACTGATCCGTCCGTCGCGTCGCATCAGCGCCATATCGCTGCCGTCGAAAATCAGCCTTTTACCAACGTAGCTGCGTCCGTTTGAATTGACCTTGATCGTAAAATCTCTGCCAGACTGTCCGTACGAACCAGTTGTCGACAATACGAAAAAAATCTGTACGAAGAATATAAGAAAAATTCTCGGTTTCAAGCTAAACATTGTTCCCTTCTACGGCATAAAATAGGGGCGCGGAGATTTTCAAAATCTAGATCGTGTTAGGTTGTCGTGCCGAGATTAATTGGCGATGTCCTCGATCTTGATACCGAACGTACTGAAGAATCCGATTTTGATTGCTGAAACGATCGAACTGGAAATGGGTGTCAAATGCGAAGCAATATGAATTGGTTGCTGGTGGTTGCAACGTTGTTCTTTATTTCCGTGCCAGTTGAGGCTCAGGAAGACGAACTTGAACTCATCGAGTCCGTTACCAGTCTGCAACAAAAATTGAACTCGGATGTTGTGGCCGATCGGCAACTGGCGGAAAAAGAATTGATTGAACTGGGTCCGGCGATTCTGGAATACCTGGATCCGGTTACCGAGGACGCCACCACGGACTTTAGTGAACGCGTGACTCGGATACGTACAACACTCGAGAAAAAAACAGCGGACCTGGCAGCCCAGGCCAGCACGATTTCTTTGAGTGGAACGATGACGGTCGGCGAAGCGTTGGAAAAACTCAAACGAAAAACCGGTAATGTTGTGGCCGTGGCCGATGATTCGCAATTGGATAAATCGATCACCTTGGATCTTAAGGATGCCGAATTCTGGGCCGTGATGGAAGCAATCATGAATCAGGCAGGATTGATGGTGGATCGCTATGGCAGCGAAAAACCTGGTCAGCTGATGTTGAATAGTCGAGGACCAAAAGCGAAAGCGATCGAGCCACCGACTTCACATTCCAGAATTTTCCAGACGCAAGTGCTGCGTGTGGATTCGTCAGTCAATTTGTTGCAACCTCAGCTGGATTTCACGACCGTAAATTTGCTCGTGCGTTGGGAACCGAGACTACGACCGATTTCAGTCGATATTCCGATGCGAAGTGTCAAAGTAGTGGATGAGTTTGGTGACTCGCTCCAGGTCGCACAGCCTGAACAAGTGATCTACGGAATGGTGCAGCCGGAAATTCCGGAAGTGGAATTTTCACTGACGCTACCTCGAGTTGATCGTCAGGTGGAATCGATTAAGAGCATTAGCGCAACGATCGATACGTTACTGCCCGGTCGCGTTGAGACGTTTCGAATGAAGAAGGTTTCCAAGTTGAAGCCGGGATACACTATCGAGAAAGCGGGTGCCAATTTGACTTTTGGCGGCACTCAAAAGAATGAAGATGTTTATTCGGTAAAAGTAAGTATCAGCTTTGATGAAGAAAACAATGCTCTTGAATCGCATCAAGGGTGGGTTTTTCAAAACGAAGTTTACTTGCTGGATTCTCAAGGGAAGCAGGAAGCTGCCATTTCATTGGAAACGATTCAGCAGGACAATCAGCGGGTAACGGTTCAATACTATTTTGTTGAAGAACCAGGAGAGCGAACGTTGGTCTATAAGACTCCGGCATCGATTGTCAAAATGCCGGTCAAAGTCGAATTAACCAGTATTCCACTTCCATAAAAACATTACAGGGGCACGGCTTTTTTCGCCAGCCAATTGGCGAAGGGTATTTAAGATGAAATTGTTTATGTTGCTCCTGGCGGCGATCTCTTGCTGCAGCTCTGGATTTCAGGATCCATCAGACAAGAATGTAGCCGCTATCGTAAATGGTCTTGAGATTTCCAATGCTCGAGTTGACCAGCAATTGAAAATCTCTCTGGGCAAAAGAGAAATTCCTGATGTAATGTTGCCACGTTTGCGCAGCGAAGCACTCGACCATTTGATCAATCGCCATTTGGTTTTGGAATCCATTGAGTCATCCGGAATTAAGGCTGGACCATCGATGATCGCTTACAAGATTTCCAATTTGGAAGATCGGCTTAAAGAGATCGGGAAATCGATGGATGATCATTTGACGCAAACGAAGACGTCACGGGATGAATTGCAGTACGAATTTCGTTGGCAAGTTGCCTGGGAAAAGTATTTAGAGAAATTTTTGACAGACCAGAACCTGCAAAAACATTACAGCAAGAATCAACGCAAATTCGATGGTACGCAAGTTCGTGTCTCGCATATCCTGCTAAAAAACGATTCTGAAAATTCACTGCAGACAGCGAATCAAATTCGAGAGCAGATTGTGTCCGGGAAATTGTCATGGAATGACGCCGTGAAGCAACACTCGATTGCCGAATCATCGGTTGCAGATCATGGCGATGTTGGCTGGATCAACTACAACGGTCCGATGGTACCAGCGTTTTGTCACGCCGCAATCGAGTTGAACCCGGGAGACATTTCGCGAGGCGTAAATTCAAGTTTTGGAATTCATCTGATCCAGTGCAACGAAATAAAGCCGGGGAAAATCGGTTTGTCCGATGCCCGCAAAATTGTGCGTGATGACGCCATGCAGTTTCTGTTTGAAAAGCTGGCCGCAAAAAAGAAACGAAGCGCAAAAATCGTATTCCCCAAATAGCCACGTGCGAGCGGCTGAGAAGCTGAGATACTTATTTGGCATTTGTGCCGATCCATTTCAAATGGGAATTCAGATCATCGTTCATTTGAAATCTCAGCCGTTGAAAATACGATCATGTCGTCGCAATGAACGAGATTTTCTGGTCCACAATAGCCCAGCAATGCTTCAATTTCTCCAGCTTTGTGACCCATCAATAAATCTGCCTCCTTCCGGTCGTAGGCGCTGATCCCACGTGCGACCACGACATCGTATTCCGAAGCAATTTCCAGAATGTCGCCGCGTTTGAATTCGCCTTCTTGATGAACGACACCAACGCAAAGCAAGCTGCCGTTGTTTTCAATTGCCGCAACGGCATCTTCATCGATGTAAATTTTCCCGCACGGCGACAAATCGCTGGCGATCCATTTTTTACGAGCGGACAACGGAGAATCCTGTGTTGGAAAGCTCGTTCGACGTCCGCCGTTTCGCAGTCTTGAAACTGGATTTAAATCTAAACCATTGGTGATGATGACGTGTGTACCAGCTTGAGTCGCGATTTTTGCGGCTTGAACTTTCGTTGCCATACCGCCGGTTCCTCGATCGCTTTGGAGCTTTTCGGCGATCGCTTCCACGGCTGGGCCAATCTTTTCAACTTCGGATATAAACTGCGAATCAGGATCGCTTGGCGGACCCGTGAACAAACCATCCATTTCTGAAAATATGATCAGCAAATCTGCCGAACACATACGGGCTATCCGCGCCGACAATCGATCGTTGTCGCCATTACGAATCTCTGCGGTCGCGAAGGTATCGTTTTGATTGACAATCGGAACCGTGCAGAAATCAAGCAGACTGCCGATCGTGGCACGCGCATTTAAAGACCTACAAGGTTGTTCTGTGTCTTCAGAGGTCAGCAGAATCTGAGCGCAATGGATGTCCGTTTGTGAAAAAGCGTCTCGAAACAAGCTGCCAAGTTCGATTTGGCCGACTGCGGCCGCCGCTTGTTTTTGATCGAGTCGCAGTTTCTCGTTCTTCAGATTTAAAATAGATTTTCCCAGTGCGATCGCACCGGAAGAAACAATGATGACCTCCTTGTTCTCACCGATAAGACTGGCCACATCGTCAGCCAGGCTGTTCAGCCATGTCGTTCGCGCACCGGTCGAACTATCTACGATCAACGAAGAACCAATTTTTATTACGATCTTTTTGGCGACGTTCAGATCATAAGCTTGTGTCATCAGGCAACTCGAATTGCAAAAAAGTAAAGGCAGTCACCATTGTTGGCAACTGCCTTTGAATATCGCAACATCAAAGTGGTTTACAGGTTTCCGCGACGTTCCTGTTCCAATTCGAGTGACTCAAAAAGAGCTTTGAAATTACCCTTTCCAAACGACTCACTGCCACGTCGACAAATGATCTCAAAGAACAAGGTTGGTCGATCCTGAAGCGGTTTTGTGAAAATTTGCAGCAGGTAGCCTTTGTCATCCCGATCGACAAGGACGCGTAAGTCTTTGACTTCGCCCGTATTTTCCCGGATTTCACCGACGCGATCCCAAACGATATCGTAATAGGATTCAGGGATCTCCAGAAAATCTACTCCACGGCGACGAAGTTCGCCAACGGTCCCGAGTTCATCTTTGGTCAACAGTGCGAGGTGTTGTATCCCCGCAGTATTGTTGTGCCAATCCAGGTACTCTTCGATCTGGCTCTTGCGCTTGCCTTCGGCAGGCTCGTTGATCGGGATCTTGATCAGCTCGCGTCCAGAATCCATGACTTTCGACATAAGCGCCGAATACTCGGTAGAAATATCTTTGTCATCAAAGTGCTTAAACAAATTGAAACCAAGCACATCCTCGTACCACTTTACCCATACGTCCATCTGGCCAAGTTGGACGTTGCCAACGCAATGATCTACGTAAAACAAACCGGTGGGGTTTTCACGGTTGTATTTGTTGATCGCCAGATTTTCGATCTTGTCGTAACTGGGAAGGAAGTTTCCGCCCGCTTTGACTTTCTCTAACGCATAATCGCCTGTGCGAGATACGAATGAATGCACGACCCGACCAAACGTTTTGATGCCGGCCATGACTGCCGTGCCTTTGTCGTCTGTGATCTCAAACGGTTCGTAGGCGGATTCAGCACCGTTCTTCAATGCTTGCTCGTAAGCTGAACCGGCATCGTCGACCGTGAATGCTATGTCTTTTATGCCGTCTCCATACAGGCCGACTTCTTGTTGAGCAGGATGGTTGTTGTCGATTCCCGTGGTGATCAAAAAACGAATATTTCCCTGTGTCAGCAAGTAGGTGGCCGATTCGCGTTGGCCGGTTGTCAGATCCGAGACCTGTTCGATTTCAAACCCAAAAGCCTGTGCATAAAAATACGCAGACTGTTTTGCATTGCCGACATAAAATCGGATATGGTCGACATCGACCAATCGCAACGGATCATTTGCATGGATTGCAGATGAATCTGTTGAAGGTGAACTTGTTGTACTCATATTTATATAACTCTTCGGTGTTGTAGAAATTTAGTATCAGTCCGCATAAAGTTGACTGATTGCGTCGAACGTTCTTGATCGCAAGCGAACAAGCCAGCCCGACCCATGGCGCCAGGATATATACAGAACTGATCCGTAGAGATCCTGGACGCTGCGGCATTAGCAAGATAAATGCCGCAGATGCAATTCTAACAAAAACACGTTGAGAGTTTAGACGAATCGTGATTACGCTCTGAAAACTGGCGGCTAAAAGGCCGCCAAACGAGCGCAATTCTAAAGCGGAGCCGTTAAATCGTGGATTTGAGCGGCTTTTGGTCTTCACGACAGCAACGACGATGGAAGCAATTCCAGCCAATATCGCACTTGGAAAAGCCAGTATTTCGCGAGCTAGAAAATGCCCAGTTGATCTCTGGCGTCGTCAGTCATCATGTCTTGGGTCCATGGGGGATCCATAACAACCTTGACTTCTGCTTCCACAACTTCGTCAAACGATTCGGCTGCAGCTTTGCTTTCAGAAACAAGTTGTGGGCCCGCTGGACACATTGGGCTGGTCATCGTCATCTCAATTTTGACGTTGTATTTTTCGTCGTCACCTTCGATCGGTAAAACGTCAACTACGTAAATTAATCCGAGATCAACAATGTTAACGAACAGCTCTGGGTCGATAACCTGTTTTAGTTTTTCGCGAACGTGGTCTTCGTGTAAAGGCATTGCTTAAATTCCTGAATTCAATTTTCAGATAGTTTAACCAGAATATCGTCGCCGTCGACTTTAACTTCATGAGAATTTGTTGACTGTGTGGCTGGCATCGACAACGCTTTGCCGCAGCGGATATCGAATTTCGCTCCGTGACGGGGGCATGCGATTTCAAAACCCTCTAAATCGCCACCATCAAGCGATCCGCCATCATGTGTGCATACATCGTCCAGGCAATAATATTTTTCGCCTACACGGAATAAAATTACAAGCTGATCGTCCACTTCGACCAGTGTCTTTTCGCCATCTTTCAATTCATTTTGCTTACAGGCAAAAACAAATTCGCTCATTGATTTCCTTTAATGCGACTCAAATTTACCATCAATGATTACAACTGTAGTGGATCATCATCAGATTGGTATGGCAATTATTGATTTCCCGAGCCAGGGGTCATCGATTGGGTGTATTGTTTTTTTAATTCGACCGCAGATTGGTGAGGACCGTGAAGATCTTCCACTGCTTCAGTTTTGGCGATAATTCGATCCAGCAATCGAATCGCAATATTCTTTTCCACAGTCGAGTCTAGATTGCGATTTTCGTCGATCAGTGCATTGAGTGCTTCGCCCCCGATGTTCAGGTCCATCGAATCAGTGACGTCGTTGATCCGAATTGAAGCTTCTGCGTGAATGTGTCGTTCGTCACCAGCAGGATCCACCGTTGACAAGATTTCAATCAAGCCATTTCTGGAGCTTGCCAGATCGCCAAATTCTTGTGCCTGAACCGCCGCAATAAATTTTTGACTGGCTGCCGATTGCAAAACGGTACTGCGCCCCTTTTCAGCTTGAATAACAAGCGTTCGCCGGCGTGATTCAAAATACAGTGCTTCCGCATCATCAAAACATTCGTCACTGGTTCCGTTTTCGATAATGCCTTTCACATAGTTTCTCGCATTCCGCCAATCGGACGCTTCATCCGATTGCATTAGCTGTTGAGCATATTCCAAATTCTGTTTGCTGCTTGCCGGCATCAGAGCGTAAGTCAATATAGCCACGATTCCGATCAATCCCACAAACAGAAAAGCGGTGGATTGAAAGAACGATGGCTTGATATCGTCTTCTCGAGGTTTTTTACCTAGCAATCGATTGGCTTCAGTCTTTTCTGCACCTGCCGTTAGCGGGTTGAAATTTCCGGATACTAAAGATACCGCGGACTTTTTGGATGCGTCTAACGACTTCAATTCCTCAAGAGCCAACACCACCGCCTTTGCCGTGTGCGGGCGCATTCGTGGATCAGGCGAAATCATTTGGCATACCATCTTATCCAGCCACACGGGGCAATTCATCGTACTCTTGGAAACCGTCGGCGCCTTGTCAGTCATTTTCTTGCGCGTCATCCGATCCATGGTGTCCGGTTCGTACGGAAGTTTGCCTGTCAGCATTTCGTACAGAATGATTCCCAGTGCATAGATGTCAGATTTTTCCGTCGCTCCATCGACGAATTGTTCCGGTGCCATATAAGCAGCGATATCCAATTCTCGTTTCCGTGAAGCGTCCCATCGCCGTTTTTTGGCGCGATTCAATCGCAAGTCGGTTACTTTAACCGTGCCATCCTTTGCAATCAGAATCTTGTCAGGGGTAAGTTTTGAGTGAATGATTTTTTCATTGTGCAAATAATCAAGCACTTGTGCGATCTGCCGACCGTATTCGATAACCTGATCAGCAGCCAGTTTGCCACGACGAGCGAGTTTGGCGGTCAATGACTCACCCTTTACCAATTCGGTCGCAAGGAAAATTTGGTCGTCTGCAAATCCAGCTCCAAGTAACGCTACCAAATTCGGATGACTTAGTTTTTTCAAACGTTCGACTTCGATTTGAATCTTGTCGATTGCCCGTTGGCGTTTTTCTTCGCTCGGTAAACCGATGAACTTCAACGCTACATCGATACCCTGCTCGATCTGTTTAGCGCGATAGACCTTTTGCCGACGATTATTTCCTAATCGCGAACCGATCTTGAACGGGCCTATCTGGGTGTTTTCCACGAGAGTCAAGTGATGGAAGTTTTGGGATTACACATTTCTAATTTTACAACGGCAGCACTGATAAGAAAACTTGCAGAGGCACATTTAGCAATCTTTGAGCGGTCAACTCAGGCAATTCCTGTTTAAGCAGCAAAAAAGACGCTGCATATCAGCGTTACAACCAGAACGCCAATCAAATTTAACACCAATCCTTCTCGAGCCATTTCATTGACCGTAAATTTTTGAGCACCATAAACGATCGCATTGGGTGGCGTTGCAACGGGCAACATGAAAGCAAAGCTGGCACTGATGGTCGCTGGAATCATGAAAATTTTCGGATCCATTTGGGCTGCCAATGCCGCGGCCAACAGGATTGGCATTAGCAATGTTGTGGTTGCAGTGTTGCTGGTGACTTCCGTCAAGAACGTCACCGCAAGGCAAATGCTTCCAATCAACAACAGCAATGGCAAAGAATTCAGACTAGCCAACAGGTTACCTAATTCGGCGCTAAGGCCCGAAGAACCGAACGCCTTGGCGATGCAGATTCCACCGGCGAATAGAATCAATATTCCCCATGGAATCTTTTTGGCCGAATCCCAATCCAGAAGCTTGCCGCCTTCGCCGTTTGGAATCAAAAACATTGCGATCGAACCCAGGATGGCAACTTGAGCATCATTGGCGGACGTCAAACCCAACAAAGAACTCCACCCACCCAGCGGTTGTTGTCTGGTAACCCATGTCACGGCTGTGAAGGCAAAAACCAGCAATGTTAGAATCTCTTTTCGACGCCAATCGCCTGTGTCAGGTAATTCGACTGGTTTGACATCGGACAGCCCGCGCGTCAACCAAAAACCAACCAGAGGCAACATCAGCGCAACGACTGGAACGGAATACGACATCCAGTCAATAAACGACATTTCATTTCCATTGTGCTCGGCCAACACACTGATGAAGATCATATTCGGTGGCGTACCAATCGGCGTACATACACCTCCGACGCTGGAAGCATACGCGATTCCCAGCAATAAACTGAATTGAAGCCGACGGTTGTCCGTCTGATTGACGACGGCCATCGCAATGGGCAAGAGCATCAAAGCGGTGGCGGCATTGGAAATCCACATGCTTAGCAACGCCGATGCAGCCATGAAGCCAAGTACAAGTCCCTTGCCACCCGAGCGGCCGAAAAGATTGACCATACCCAAAGCGATTCTGCGATGGGCGCCACTTTTTTCCATCGCGGCGGACAGCATGAATCCACCCAGCATTAACAAAATCAGCTTGTTGCCGAATGCGGCGGCAACTTCTGATTGGGTGAGCACACCCGACAATGGGAAGATCGCCAGCGGTATGAGTGAAGTTGCCGGGATAGAAATCGGTTCAAAGATCCACCAGATAGCGACCAGCGTTGAGACGGCTGCCGTCCAGATAATTTCACTTGAGTACCCGGTCTGGTGCAAAAAAATTGCGATCGCCATCGCAGATATCGGGCCAGCGAAAAAAGCGATTTGCTTTTTATCCATGCTTGGACCTCCAGCTCAAAATTAACCGTTGGGATATTGGCGACAATACTCGTAGACCGCCATGGTTGTTGCCGTTGCGACGTTGTAGCTGAACGGGCGACCGTAAACCGGGATTTCAATAATGTCGTCAGCCAGTTTCAAGTCGGCATCTGGAATTCCGTCCCGTTCGTGACCAATCAACAGAATCGATTTTCTCTTGAACTGGTAGTGATGCAAGTTAATTGAACGATTGGACTGTTCGAGCGCAACGAGACGAAAGTCGTCGGCTTTTTTCTTGCGAAGCCAGTTGTTCAGCGTGCGCGGTCGCTTAATTTTGACCGTTTCAATTGCATCGCGAGCGATCTTGGGATCAATGCGATTGGAGCCGCAGGCCACTACTTCCTGAACGCCACTGCAGCCTGCAAGTCGAATGATCCTGGCCAGATTGACACCGCTGCGAAACGGCGGGCAAGCGAGTACCAGCTCGCGTGGCGAGCTTAATTCGGTCGGTGGCTTGTGTCGCAGATGTTTTGGTTCTTCATTCATGGTTAAATAAAAAAGCCAGCTCAAGACGAGCTGGCTTTGATGATTTAATATCAACTCAGACAATGATTACGTGTCATCTGGAGTTGGAGGAGTGTCAACAGGACCGCTTCCGTCGGCAGCAGCAGCATCAACTGGCTGGCCTTCTTCAACGATTCCTGAAGTACCTTCAACGACAACGCCTTCGGTCATCATTGGAACACCGCCGCCAACGCAGTCGCTGCATCCACCAGAGATAATTCCGCCAGCCATTACAGTTCCACCACATCCGCAACCTGAAGAAACAGGCATGCCGTATGAGTAAGAAGAATCTACAGGCATAGCGTAGTTTGAACCACAGCCACAGCCAGTTGACATCATTGGAGCTGCGTAAGACGAAGTGAATGTTCCACTTCCGCACGAGCTGCAACCAGTTGAAATTGGAGCTGAGTAATTAACTGGAGCCGAGTAGCTTTGAACCGGAGCAGCAGCGATGCCGCAAGAGCTGCAGCCAGTTGACATTGGAGCCGCGTAGCTTACTGGAGCCGCGTAGCTTTGAACCGGAG
>CAYONX010000040.1:20128-21220 GCA_964405425.1 uncultured Pirellulaceae bacterium
CGGAGCAGCAGCGTAGCTGTTGCATGAGCTGCAAGTAGATACTGGAACTGATGTGTAAGTAGCAGCACAAGTGTTGCAGCTTGTTGCACATGCAGAACCACACGAACGGCGTGATGAAATCAAAGTGCGAACTGGACGTCTGCGGCAAGAGCCACAGCTGCTACCAGTGTTGCACGTCATAACAGGTGCTGAATTGCAACAGCTACCACATTGAGCTGTAACGTCGCTCATACACATAGCGGCGATAGCTACCGCCGCAATCATCGTGAATCTTGTCATCTTCTAAATCTCCAAAACTTAAGAAAGTTGTATTCTGAATCTTTGTGTAAAGGCTAAACAGTTAGCCAGAACAATCCGAATAGGTTAAGTTTTCTGCTGGATACTGCAAGGTAACGGGCTGGCTGAACGGGTATTTTTAGCCTTTTTTCTGCTGGTTTTTTTCCAGTGAAATAGAAGGTTTTCTGGAACAATGGCAGGATTTTGCTACTGCTACCTTGCGATTCTTCTGAGCACATTGACACCACGCCTGAGAGCACGATTAGGAATGGCGTAACTATAGTTGTTTACACAGGTTGGGGGGGATGCTGGAGAAGCGTTGGCCCTCACTTGCGATGTAAATGGGGCGGGTCCTTGGTTAAACCTTTGTACCTGTCTAAAGCTTTGTACTTGGTTAAAGCTAAAGCTTTGTGCCTGGTTAAAGCTCGGTCCTTGGTTAAAGCTCGGTCCTTGGTTAAAGCTTGGTACTCTTTGTACTTGGTTAAACCTTTGTACCTGGACGGGGCCTTGGTTAAGGTTTGGTACTGTGTACGCCGGGTATATCGGGCGAGCAACAACGGGCAATGGTGCTGCCGGCGCAACGTATGAAACGTTTGCCACGTTACCAAAAGGCGTTTGATCGCAGTTGCAATCACTTGCTGATGCGACTGGGGCTTGGGCAGTTGGTGCAATGGCATTGAGTTCGTTAGTTAACAAAGATGATGAGTCTACGGAAGCTGGGTCGATCGATGGGGCTTCCACCAACGGATCGCTCTGCTGCAAGTCTAATGTTGATAACGCTGGATCCAACGTAAGAGTTTCCTGGGCTGGCTCCAA
>CAYONX010000040.1:21320-35344 GCA_964405425.1 uncultured Pirellulaceae bacterium
CGAAGCCGCTAAACAGGCAGGTTATCAATAAAGTGAAGAGAATTCTGGTCATCACGAGTCCTTTACTTCAAGTGGAAGGAATTTGAGTAAGAATGAACCTCGATAGTTTATGCGACCTGCCTACAGTTTCAACCCGTGGAAACCTAATTGATTAAATCACAGTATTGGATCAGAAAAAATGGAAACGTAAAACAAGAGCGGCCAACGTACCAGAAACGGACTCAGTTGATCGGTGGAGTGGGTCAGCAGCATCTTTCGTTTCGCATCTTTCGTTTCGCTGAAATTCCGGGAACGGAATTCATGGATCGGTAAAAGGCATTGTCGCTTTTGCCGGAAATCAACTTGGGCCGTGTTATTGGCTTTCCTTGCGGCTATCCACAATCACGTAAAGCGAAAGCGTCAATCCAATAATCGCAGCCATGCAGATAAATGTCGTTCCGTAAGGAGCGAGCCCCCATGCTCGAGACTGTGTCAAAATCATGCCGACCAAAGGCATGCCTACCAGGCTCCCAAAATCGTACATGGCAAGTATCAAGTTGGTTGCGACTCCGCGGTTGGCGGTCGAAAAGTATTCTGTGCACAACGCAACGATGGATGGAAACAGAAAACAGTGTGCAAGGCCGCCCACAAGCGCTGGCCAAATCAAGGCGTTATACGAATTTACATTTAGATACAAAATCATACTCACCATCATCAGGAAATAGCCAAGGCAAATCGTTCTTTTCAATCCCAGTTGCTGCGGTGCTTTGCGAAAAATCAAACGGCTGGTGAAGGCGGTAACGTTGTAGACAACGAAAAAGATATTGATTCGATCGATTTCCAGCGATGCAGCAAAGGGGCGTAAAAATGTGCCTGGCAATCCGATCGTCATACCCATCAATGCTCCCAACACTAAAACAAAACCCGGCTTGGCACTCGCGATGGTTCGAAACGGATTTTTTGCGTTCACCGATCTGGCTGCGTTGGAATTTGCATCGTGCCGCGATTTTCCCAAACGCGATGCGCCGATCGCAAACAACAACGAAACACTCACGGCAAAAGCGGAGCATTGAAACATCAAGTTGACATTGTCCGTCAACGATCGGCCTGATTGGAAAATCAAATCGCCAAGCACTGGTCCGCACGCCATGCCGACAAAGCCACTGGACCCAACGACACCAATGACCTCTGCAACTCGTCCGGCGGGAGCTTGGAGCGAAACGAAACTGAGCCACGCACCGAAAGTGCCTGCCAATCCAGAGGCATACAATATTCGGGCCAGATAAACCGACACCGAATTGGCCGATTCAATTTGTAAATGCCATGCGATACCTGTGATCTGACAAGCGATACACAGATACCAAACCCACTCGGCCCCAAATCGATCGATTGCCGAGCCTTGGATGATTCTCGACAAGATCGCACCGACCGCCGATATTCCAACAATCCAGCCAAGATGCCATTCGTCTCCACCGATATTGGTCACAAAGTCAGCGTATCGAAACAACAAGCTGACGCTAACCAGCTGAAACACGTTGGCAGTAAACGCACACAACAGCGACAGGTTGTAGATTCGAGGAGATTCGTTGGACATTTTTTTTGACAAAGAACGCGGCAGACGGACGAATGATCACTTTCAAACTCGTTCCGGGAAGGCCAATTGCTGAAACTGAGTTGTTTTGGCGTGTTTTATTGTCGGGCAATCCGTCAACTGTTTTCAGCATGTTCAAATTTTGTGAACCTTGTGGCTGTTACGATGGTCAAAGCCGTCTACAATACCGCACTGTGAAACTGAAAGTATACTTGTGAATTATTCAGGGCAGACGTTAGTGGAACATCGTCCATCAGGTCCTTCGCCATCGCGCACTAATCCAGAACGATCGTTTGAGTTGGCGATAGCTGCTGCAAAAGTTGCTGTTGAAAACAACGGCGAAGATATTCTTGTATTGGATATGAGCGGGCAGTCGGCAATTTTCGACTATTTCGTTATTGCAACCGGAGCCAGCCGGCGGCAGTTGCACGCGATCAGCGAAGACATTGACCAAAAACTCGAACAAGAGTTAAATGATGTTCGCATGAATATCGATGGCTATGATGATAGCCGGTGGATTGTGCTGGATTATGGAACCGTGGTCATTCATCTGTTTGATGAAGACACCCGGAAATTTTACAGCCTTGAGACATTGTGGGCCGACGCAGTTCCCGTCGATATCTCCAAGATCGTGTCATAGTAAAATCTTGTATAAGTTGCTGATGGCTAAAGAGTCCAAGCAAACTGAATATTGGCTTGTCGCGAATGTGCATTTAACAAGAGCGACCGCACATCAAATTCTCGGTTTGCCTCATTACATTGAAACCGATCGATTCGTTACGCAGCAAGGTTTGGAAGACCACTGGATCATCACTTGTTCTGAGCCAGTCAAAATTCATGGTGTTTATCGCAGCAAAACAGAAACGCTTGATTTGTTCGCAGACCCACCTGATTTAGAGTTCATCAAAGAACGATTCGGTTTGCTGTTTCAGGATTTTGAATTGGTATTAATCGAACCTCCGGTGCTTTTTCCAAAACCGTAGGATTCGCTACATCGAACAGAAATCAATTTGTCAGGGCTGCAACAAACATGCTGACATCAAGCAAAGTGACCATTTCATCACCATCAAAATCTGCTTTGGCCGCGAACTCACCATTTGTCAATAGATTGACAAACGGTTGAACATCCAGGAGGTCCACGATTCCGTCGCAATTGATATCGCCCAAAAGAGGCGGCCGGCCGATTGCTACTTCTAGTTCGTAACCCACTCCAATTGGATTTTCGAAAGCTTCCAGTGGCAGAATCTACAGCCAGTTTGGGAAGCTCGATCAAGTTTTTTTCAATTGGAATCAGCTTCTATTCAAGCGTTCAGCGATTTCGTCAGGGCAACTCAGCCCTAACTCCTTCAGATACGCCAAATAGTCTTCCGGGCCATTGATGTTCTTAAGCGAATCGAGCTGTGGATCGACGGATTGAAGTTGTTGTTTGCTAATCCGATTGGTTCTTAGCTCGCTCGCCAGCAGGCTGACTTTCAATTGTTGGGCCATCACCATTTCGGTCAGCTTCGGGTGAATATCCGTACGATACACCGCTGTCATCCCATAAACACGATCTTCAACAACGGGAATTACTGCCTGATGGTTTTCGATTTGCTGAAGAAGAAATTCGACGACTGTGGGACGAAACCAGGGGATGTCGCAAGCGGTTACAAATGCAAATTCAAAACGATTGGATAAATGTTTTAGGCCACATCGAATTCCTTCGAGGGGGCCTGATTCAGGGATCTGATCTTCGACCACTTCAACTTTGCTGGAAGAGCAACTCACCGGACGGCTGGATCCTTGTGAGAGTACTGTTCCATCGTGCGGCTCCATTTGGCCAAGCAGATGATCGAGTAACGTCGATTCTCCGACCGGCAATTGCCATTTATCGATGCCCATCCGTGAACTTTCTCCACCGCAAAGCACGACGATTCCAATTTCGTGTTTGATTTGGCGTTTGGGCATACGACCGGTAGCGAATTTGCAGGAAAACAATACAAATGAGTTATGGCAATAACATTGCGACTTAAAAATACGTACACAATCCCAATTTCGATCAAGGGGATCATTCCGGCGCGATTAACGGAATTGAACCGTGGTGAGTTTGAGAAATTGCCGGTGCAGCTGGGCAATCAGGCAACCGCTGCGGCAGAAATTTTTGACATCGATTGGAAGGATACTTCTGATCTTACCCTTCGACTCGAAGGTGATTTGCAAACCGTCAGCTCGATCGGGTGCGAGATGGAAAACGGAACGATTGTCGTTTCTGGTGATGCTGGAGATTATCTGGGATGCCAAATGAAAGGCGGGCAAATCGAAGTCGAAGGATCGGTTGGTCAGTACGCTGCAGCCGAAATGTCTGGTGGCACGATTCGCGTTGCGGGCAATGCCAGTGATTGGTTGGCAGCGGCGTTACCGGGTTCGAAAGCGGGTGTTTCTGGCGGTGATGTTTTTGTGGCCGGAGGCGCTGGTTACGCAGCTGCGTTTCGAATGCGGCGAGGAAATTTGATTGTTCAGAAAAACGTTGGCCGCATGTTGGGTTGGGAAATGTTGGCCGGTACTATTGTTGTCGGTGGATGCACTCAGCCGCACGTTGGTAAGGGCATGGTACGCGGAACTATCATGCTGATTTCTACCAAACAGAGCGAAAACAATATTCAGTGTTTACCGGCAACGTTCTCTAAAGGCGGTCAGTTCAGACCGAGCTTCATGCAAATGCTCGGCAAAGAAATCGATTTCGATTTTGGCGAAGTCGATTGGTCAAGGAATCACTACACGATGTTTCACGGCGATCATTTGAAGGGCGGGCGAGGCGAAATTTTTGTGCCGACCGATGAAACGTCCTGATCAACGTTGCATCAACGCTGTTCCACCCAGTAATATCCTTTTTCCCTGGCGTCTGGAATAACGTTCCGCATGAAATTCTCACGCACGCGTTTCGGATTATCGCACTGCCAATGGAACCAGCTGATGCCATATTTTTCATTGGATTGAACGCCAAATTTATCACCATCCAAACCGGATGCATCGGTATCGTTGCTGCTTTCCGCCATGCCCTTGGGGAAATTTTGTTCGGTGTTGATGATTGGGAATTCGCGTTTAAGTGCCAAGATGTTTTTGCCGGGATTCGGCTTGGGATGAAAGGCGTTGTAGGGATGGTAGCCCACCGATTCGTTTTCGAAGCTCACGCCCAGATTTTTCATTTTGCGTGCAATGTCGACCATGTGAATTTCGCCTTTGAAGCTGGCGTGGTTGGCAAAGGTTAGCAACACCATGTGAGTTTTCGGTGCGTCTTTTCGAACCTGATCGTACAGTTTTTTGAAATCGGCAAGATTGCGATTTGTGTATTCTTCGGCAGTCCATTTGACGGGTTCGTTTGTCAATTCGTAAAACACATGCGTGCGATCGGCGTATCGCTTGGCCATGAATTTCCAAAACAACCGCAGATAGTACATTTTCTTGCCGCGAGTGAATTCATTTTCTTCATCGGCGACTTGATCGTATTTTGGATCGGTGTAACCACCGGTGTCGTGGTAATTGATCAGCACATACATATCGTGTGCAGCGGCTGTGTCGACCACGTGATCAAATTCTTTCAACATCGCTCGCACGTCGTCAACGGATTTCAAATCGGCATATGGGAATGGTTTATTGGTGCCCGCATGACCGTGTGACCGTTGCCAGGGGTCGAAGAAAACGGCGCGAACGGCGTTGAATCCATTTTCCTGAAGTAGCTTCCAGTAGCTGTCGTCATAAATGTAGTCTGACAGCTTGATCTGGCGGGCGTATTTGTAGAGGCCAAGGGACGGACCTCGCAGCAAATTCCCCTTGGCGTCGCGAACCGATTTGCCGAATTTGTCCTGGTGAATCGTTACGCGACCGGGATCTGTTGTCACCATCGTCGCTTTGCCCGGTGTGGTGGTGGTCGCCGAACTTTGCGCTGGCAATTCACTTGAGATCGAAGCGAAGCTCATTACGCTTGCCAGCAAGCAGCCCCATGTAAATTCTCTTGTCATAGATCAGACCTGATAGACGCCGGTGCGGAAAGGTTCGGCGTCGGCATGCCGAGTAACAATGGACAACGATTGAATCAATACGTCTCGCGTCGATTCGGGCGTGATGATGCCATCGACCCAAAGTCTTGCAGCTGCGTATCGAATATCGGTGGAAGTATCGTAGGCATCGTTGACCTTTTTTCGTAGCTCTTCAAGTTCGTCCGCGTCTGGTTCCTGTCCAGATCTCTTAAGAGCGGCGATGTTGATATCCAGAATTACCTGGGCGGCCTGTTTGCCTCCCATCACAGCGTAGCGGGCGTTGGGCCAGGCAAAGATGAACCGTGGATCAAATGCTTTTCCACACATTGCATAATTTCCAGCACCGTAGCTGCCGCCAGTGATCACGGTGATCTTCGGAACCCGGCTGTTGGAAATGGCGTTGACCACTTTCGCGCCGGCACGAATGATTCCCGCGTGTTCGCTGTCGCGACCAACCATAAAGCCCATTACATCCTGAAGAAACAGGATTGGGGTCCAGGTTTGATTACAGTCCATGATAAATCTGGCTTCCTTGTCCGCGCTGTCATGATAAATCACGCCGCCAAACTGCATGCCTTCTTTGGGTGTGTTCACGACGGTTCGCTGGTTGGCGACGATCCCAACCTGGTAGCCGCCAATTTTTGCATGCCCGCAAACAATCGTTTGGCCGTAATCGGCTTTGTACTCTTGAAAGGAATCAGCGTCGGCCAGAAATTTGATTAAGTCTCGAACGTCGTAGCGCGTTTGTGAATCGACGGGAATTGAATCGCAGATCTTGCTGGAGTCTTCAGCGGCCGGCGCAGATTCGTCATGGCGGAATTCCTGGGCCGTGTGATCGGCGGGCATCATATCGATCAAAGATCGCAACCGCTTTATCGCCGAATCATCGTCTGGCTCGTGATAGTCGATCGTGCCACTGATCGAGCCATGCATCGAAGCGCCGCCCAGGTCTTCATGAGTAACTTCCTGACCGATAGCGCTTTTCACCAAAGCAGGACCGGCCAGATAAAGCCCTGAACCTTCGGTCATAATCAATTTGTCACACAACACCGGCAGGTAGCCGCCACCGGCGACACAATTTCCCATAATCGCAGCGATCTGGGGTATGCCCATTGCTGATATGACGGAATTGTTTCGGAAGATGCGTCCAAAGTCATCTTCGTCCGGAAAAATTTCATCTTGAAGCGGCAAGAAGACTCCGGCCGAATCGACCAGATACACCAGCGGGACCCGGCACTGCATGGCAATTCTTTGCGCGCGTAAAACTTTCTTACACGTGATCGGAAAAAATGCACCTGCTTTGATGGTCGCGTCGTTGGCGATAATCATCACTGTGCGTCCAGAAACCATTCCAAGGCCACAGATGACGCTGCCCGAAACCGTACCGCCCCATTCGCTGTACATTCCGAACCCGGCCCAGCGTCCGACTTCCAGGAAAAACGAATCGTCATCCAACAGGTTTCCGATTCTTTCCCGCGCGGTTTGCCGTCCTTTTTTGTGCTGCCGATCGATCGCTTTTTGTCCGCCACCTAATTCGATGACGTCACTTTGCGATTGAATTTGATGGGTCAATTCTTGCCAGTTCATAATTCGCTTCTTTTAAAAAAATTGGGCGATGTGAAATTCACATCGCCTGTTGGTCGATCTCTATATTGTACGGATAAATTGCTTAATCATCTTCGTCCGGGCCATCGTATATTCTGACTCTTCCCATGTTCGGATCATCAATTTTACCCTGTTCTTCCAGAATGTTGGCTTTTTCCGCACGAGCTTTGGCTAATTCTTCTCTTTCGCGGCGAATTCGAATATCCGGATCGCCATCGCTGCGACCGCTTTCACGATCGGCAATATCTTGAGAAGTGGGCAGCCTTAAGTCCGCTTGTTGCAGAGCGCGGGCATCGATGAAATCCTGGAAAGGAAAGTCGATTGGCCAATCCCGCCCGGTCACACGAATCATATCGTAATACTCAGCCGATGCGATCATCAGATCGTCAACGAGCTCACTGTTGGCGACATCAATTTTACCCAACTTAGGCGTTACCAATACCGTATTCCATTTTTCAAATGCCGTGTCAAACAATGAAATGGCACCTTCTTTGATGACTTTCTTTTCTTTTGTTTTTGGATCGAATTGGTATTCGTCGTCGAAAATACTGTTCTGCTTCATCTCTTTGGCCATAAACATCGATCGGCGAGCTTCGGCCGTTGTGTCCTGGGATTCGACGTCGGATCTCACATCCCAATATTTATAGTTGACGGTTTCCGCATATGAATTCGAAAACTGCATTTGGGCCATCACTCGTTTGATTTCCAACTCCAGTTTTCGAGCTTCGATCAAGTTTTCTGGATCCGCTGAATCCGCGATATCCTGGTCAACGTTTGCACTCATTTTCTGAATGTTGGTTTCTGCATTGGAAGCCATGAACGCCTGTTCTTCGGTTCGTTCATCGGTTGGAATTTCCAAGGCAGCACGTTCGGCTTCGGACAATCCGACTCGCTGCATTACCAATTCCATCAATTCATCACGACGCCCCGGAACCAGTTCGTCCAGCTGTTTACGATAATCGTTCAGGCGGCCTTCCATGTCTGCCAATCCGCGGAAAGTTACCGGCAATCCGGATGACGTACGAATTTCACGTTCGCCAAATTCGCGCCATTCAGCATTAGCGTCTCGCCAAATTTCCTGGATGACGTCGTCGGTCGCAAATTCTTCTTGAAGACCTCGTGCTTGATTCATCAGTTGCATAGGCCGTTTGCGATACAGCATCATATCGCTCAAATATTGATCACCGTATGTGCTGACCAGATCCTCGGATTTGTCGTACCACTGATAGGCCAGCTTCCAGTTGTCGTGTCCGTATTCGCGCGTGTCGTAAGATTCAGGTTCAACTCCACGCTCGCCGTCGAGTTCAAGTTCGTCACGAAAATCTTTGTCTTTTCGAAACAGGCGACGGAACTGAAGCTTTTCGTCAGAACGGCCGATTTTCATTCCGCTGAAGAATCCCAGGTTGTCGGTGATTCTATGGTTGCGATAGTTGTACGGCAGGCCTTCGGTCAGGAATTTGATTCCTTCTTTAACCCAATGGTATCGATATTCATAATCATCGAATTCAACTGAAATGTTGTACGAAAGATTGTGGGCCTGGTATTCCCAAACCTTAATAAAGTTGGGTTGGATTTTGATCAGTGCGTTTAAGGTTGAACGCAATTGGTCCCAGTTCTGTTTCTTGCGGTGTTCCATCGCCTGCATCCACAACATGTTTACAGCGATGCCGCGTAAACCGACCGAAGCAAGCTTCATGGTTTCGCTGGTTGGGTCAATTTCCATCAGCTTTGCTTGAGACAAATTGTAGTCGTCTCTGAGCTGGGACAGCTTACCACCCTGATCTTCGCGAACCACTTTGCCAGAATCGTCGGTGCTTGCCCGGATGGCGGGACGTGAAATCAACGATAGCGGAATCAACAAAATAGCGATGCCAGCCACATAAATGATTTTTCGTATAAACGTTGAAGAACCGCTCATTTTGCAATTTCTCTAGTCTTCAGACAAAAGTAACCCATCACAGCCAGACCAATACAAAAACCAACCGTTATCGAAACTGCTACGAGCAGCCGGTCGGTATCAATGGCATATCCGTAGGTCAGGAAATCGGAAAAGTTTAACTTGGTGAAATCAGGAGCCAGATAGGTGATGTAGTAAAGCAGAAACACAATCAACTTGTCGACCTGCTCGATCAGCGTTGTTGCCAATCCGGTCTCCAGCGGCGTTTCCATGTTGTTTTGAGTAACCAGTCGGAAGAACGATTCGACCGGGCCGCCGCCAGAAGTATCCGGTTTGGCGAGCGTGCGGATAAAATCCCCAAAGAACCCGACGATGATCGCAACCAGCGTGGCCATCATTGTAACCGGTGAATTCAAAAAGGTACTAAGTGCAACGCCCAGCGAAATGATAATCATCAGCTGGCACCAGATGCCAACGTAACCCTTGAAGAAATTGATAAAGTAGTTTTGATCATCGGCGCGAAAGTAAATGTCGCCGCGGGCGCAACCAATGTACTGGTTAGGGTCTTCGCATCTTAGAAACAAATAGACCTTGCCGTTTTTCGCATAGTCGTCAAACAGATCAAAGACCCCTTCCTTTTCAACGGTCCCGTCGCTGGAAACCAATCGGCCAGGTTGTTTTCGGCTGATCGGAAGAGACTGAACATTGAACTCGTTCGTTTCGAAAACGATGGGTTCGGAAATGAAACGACTATCCACTTTTTCGTCGACCGCACTCTCGAAACGAATGCTTCCTAAAACACGTTTCTCGATCGTGCCTTTGGTGGTTCGGAAAACACCAAGCGTCAATTCCATCGGAAGGATTTTGCGATCGTGGAATCTTCCCGACGTGAAATCTTCGAATTCAAATCGAGCGGCAGACAATGAAGTTGGCCCCATAATCGTGCCACCATCCACATAGCCTCGATATTCCCATTCCTGTCCGACGCTGATTCCTTTTGGTTTCTCGTTGCCTTTGCGGCTGAAGAACGTCAATGACGAAGCGTAAATTGGAACGCGGGCACGAAAGTAACCAATCGCATTGCCCAACGTCAACTTCGCGTTTTCATCACCGTCGCCTTCGATGTTGGCCTTGTGGACGTGGCCACCTTTTAATTCGGTCAGAACACGGTAGTAAACATTTCGACCGTCATTACGTACTTCTTTTTTCCAGATGTTGCTATCATCTTTGGGTTGTGGATCGAGTGGACTTCGGACTTCGGTGACAACTTCGATTCGGTGACGATGTCCGGAAACGGACTCGGTTTCTGCAGCCATCACCGTACCCGGAGAAACACGTTTGCCGCGTTTGTCCAGCATCGTTTCCTGATCAATGTCATAGAATTCCGCCATCGTCTGCGTATTGGCATCGCCAATTCGGTGAGTATGGGAAAGGCCTCGCCAGACAAAGACATAGCTGACCAAAGCCATCAACACCAGCAACCCGGTGCTCAACAACCCGAATCCAACGATCCGACCGAGCACGATTTCAGATGAACGAACTGGCTTGGTAACCACGGTGTAGATCGTGCGGTTTTTAATATCATCGGGCAAGCTGAAAGCACTGATCAACATCCCCATCATCAGAACCAGTAATTGCGTGCCCCACAGGACGAAATTCACATAGAGTCTGTCAGGGTTGGCTGCGCTGGAATTCATAAACCAGTTACCAAACAACAGCGCCAACGCGAAAATGCCGAAAGTCACCAGCATTACTTTCCGCCGCAGCGTTTCTTTAATCGCAAGGCGGGCAATCGCCATCACTCGTCGCAACGAAATTCCAAGCAGATCCGGGATCGATTCGAAAATGACCTGGGCCACAACATAAAACGCTTCGAATGGACCATGGCGGAACGACGCTACGACGTAACCCATAAAGACGCCCAGCAAAGCGCCCGCAATGGTTATGAAGCCTAGGATCAGCAGCGCCGGCAAACTCTCGTCATTGCCAAGAAAGAGCCATTCGATAAAGTCGGGAAAAGTTTCTACTACCATTGTCGTCGACTACTTTGATTTTTCCTGGGCACCGGTTGAGCGTAAACCTGGACGTTCTTCTCGTTCGCGAACGATATCCAGAAACAATTGTTCGAGCGTCGTTCGCGGATTTTCAACCGAGATCACTTCTGATCCATGCTTTTCAATCACCTTGCGAATTTCTTCTTGTGCTTCGGTCGACAAGTTGCTGGCTCGAATTTCTGTTTCTCCGCCAACTTTCAAAAGCTGGTCAACGCGACCTTGTTCGGTCAATTCGCCCTGATACAGAATCGCAATTCGATCACAAACATCTTGAACATCCGCCAACAGGTGGCTGCAAATCACAACCGTCTTACCCTGTTCCTTCAGATCAATAATCATGTCTTTCATCTCGCGAGTACCGATCGGATCAAGGCCGGATGTCGGTTCGTCGAGTAGAATCAAATCCGGGTCATTGATCAAAGCCTGAGCCAGACCGATTCGCCGCGTCATTCCTTTTGAATACTCTTTCAATTGCCGCCGCTTGGCCCAAGTCAATCCGACCTGTTCAATCAGATCGTTTATTCGCTGGCGACGAACATCTGAAGGCATGTCAAACAAGCGGCCATAGAAATCCAGGATCTCTTCAGCCGTCAGATATTTGTACAGATACGATTCTTCAGGCAAGTAACCAATGCGTTCGTTCTTGGTGACTTCGGTCGCATCTTTTCCGAAAACAAGTGCGCGACCACTGGTCGGGAACAACAATCCCAGCAGCAATTTGATGGTCGTCGATTTGCCCGAACCGTTGGGGCCAAGCAAACCAAAAATTTCGCCTTTGCGAACTTCAAGGTCCAGGGCTTTTAAAGCGCGGACTTTTTGCCGCCCCCAGAAATCGCGATAAATCTTGGTCAGATTCTGAGCTTCGATAACGACGTTTTCGTCGTAATCTGGATTGGTTTGTTCTAATTTGCCTTTCGGATCAGCAGTAGCCGCTTCATTCATTCAATATTGCTCCACACGCTTCACCCGTTGAGGGTGTGAATTTGGCAAGTCGACCGAGCGAACCGGTCAAAACGAACAAATAATGATACTCGATAAACCCGCCAACTCGAAGGACTTGCAGGGCTAGAAATACAGATTCGTTCTTCATTTTGTACGAGGAACTATGACCTCCGGTTCACCGTTAAACATATATTTGGCATCTTCGTCAAAGTGCTCAGAACCACATGGCAGATTCAGCACTTGTCGCCGGGCGGATCCGATATCAAAATCTCATTTCAAAATTTCTTCACATTGGTTTTATGAACGGCCTCAGGCCTAAAGCGGTTGGATTGACATTGAATTCGAATGATCACATTGAACGATTGTTCGCCCGAATCAACTATGAAAAGCAAACCCGGGTAGCCTCGGACGATTTTAAGCTGAACCAAATGCTTCAGTTTCTGAAGCAACTTGGCGATCCACATTTGAAATGTCCGGTGGTCCATGTCGCAGGAACCAAGGGCAAAGGTTCTGTATGCGCTTTTGCAGGCTCGATTTTGGCTCAGGCCGGCTACAAGGTTGGAATCTATACATCTCCACATCTTGAGCGAATCAACCAGCGAATTCAGCTCGACGGCCTTGAGATTAGTGACCAGCAATTGAATCAGGTCCTCGCCAAGCTTGATCCAGTGCTACGCCAAATGGATGCACAAGCCAATCGCGACGGCAGCAAGCCGTTGACGTTTTTTGAAGTCATCACCGGTGTCGCGTTTCAGTTTTTTGCCGACGCGGGTGCAGACGCAGTCGTGTTGGAGGTCGGCATGGGCGGCCGGCTCGATTCGACTAACGTTTGCCAGCCGGAAGTTTGCGTGATCACCAATATCAGTCTTGATCATACGCGCCAGCTTGGTGCGTCCACGGACAAGATCGCAGCCGAAAAGGCAGGCATTTTAAAACCGGGCGTCCCTGCCATCTGTGGCGAAACGAACGAATTACCAAAGCGTGTCATTCACGATATCGCACACAGTGTTGGATGTTCGTTGTACCAGCTCGATCGTGACTTTCGTATCGATTCGAGCCAATCCGATTTCGAGTACTGGTCGCAGATTGCCGCCGATGACGAAAAAAAGATCAGTAAACTTCAGCCTTCGATGGCGGGAGCCCATCAGCAGACAAACGCGGCGCTGGCGATCGCAGCCTGCGAGGCTCTGATCGAAAAGGGATGGGAAATTTCAGAAGAAAATGTTTCGCGCGGAATTCGCGGTGCTTCGCTTCCGGGGCGTTGCGAAATTATTTCGGGTGATCCGACTTTCATATTGGACATGGCACATAACGAAGCTTCTGCGACCGCGTTGTCAGAAACTCTTGCGTCGAGTGTTGCCGCATTCGCTGAAGCTCAATCGCGAACCATGATTTTTGCCGCCAGCCGCGAAAAGGACGTCGAGAAAATATTGTCGCCATTATTGCCAATGTTCGATCGAGTGATTGTGACGAAGTACCAGGAAAACCCACGCGGGCGAAGCGCTCAGGAAGTCCTTGATATCGCTCAGAATTTGGAGACTGGCTCGAAAGTGCAGATCGAAATCGCCACTTTGCCAGCTGAAGCTTTGGAAAAAGCGAAACGGATAGATTCGCCCGATCATGTCGTTTGTATTACCGGATCGGTCTTTTTAGTCGCGGAATTGCGTTCTGTGCTGATTGCAAAATCCGGAATTGATCGTTGAACGAAAGTTGGCTTTCCACTAAAATTTTGAATTCGAAATACAATTTTTAGGAATCAAAATGCCCGGTAGCGAAAGAAAAAGAGAACTGCGTCGTCGTCGTCATCGCCGAAAAAAAATGCCAAAGCTGAAAGCACGCGCTGAAAAAGCTTCTGGTTCCGACAAACAAGTTCTCGCCCATAAGATACGTGGCCTGACTTCCGGCTCCGAAAGCATCATCGCTGCTCTCGGTTTGGAAAA
>CAYONX010000040.1:35444-37932 GCA_964405425.1 uncultured Pirellulaceae bacterium
TAGAACACAAGTACCACGAACTTTAAGCCGTATTTTAGCCACTGCGGATACGGTCAATTAAATCGTGGTGCGTTGCGTTACTACCGAAGAAAATTCGCGAGGCTTTCGCGAATGAAGTAGTCCCAGCCGGCCTCGCCGCTTTCCCGGCTGAAAATCGGATCGGACTGATCGAAAGTTTCTATCCCGATTTGCACGAGATTTAATTGAGTGCCCTGCCCTTTTTCTGTCAGCATCCAGTGAACTTCCGATTCACCAGCGTATCCGGTGTACGACCATTCGTATTTCAAAACAGACATGGGTTGTGCTTCGATGATTTTCCAGCAGTGCTCGAAGTTCCGCCCATCGCATTGAACATCAAACCTGGTTTCGAAACCAACGATCGGTTCGAATTGATTGATTTGTTCAAAGTACCACTGGCGCATTTGTTGCGGATCTGTGATTGCTTGCCAGACCGTTGCGATGGCTGCATTAAATTCGAATTCGACTTCGATGGAATCTTGTAGTGTGTGATCGCTCACGCCTGCTCCTCGACTTTCGCATTCAATGGCGTTGCTGCCCTGATTGTAAATTCGTGTTTGCATTCTTTACATGAAAAACTGCGGCACAAGTGCTCCGTTGATATCTGGCTTTCGGTTTCACAACCAGGACATTTGACGCTGAACTTTGCCTGTTCAATGGCTTTGTCAGACAGCAATGCTTCGGGCACATCGGCAAAACGAACATCATCTGCTTCGATATGCGTCAACAATTCTTTTGTGATCGGAGTGATTTCAACGATCCGGTCTGCAAGATGACGAATGGATTTCTCAAATGCATTTCTCACCAGACGGCCATTGCCAAAATGCTTGTCTCGTCGCTCGAAAAGCCATTGCAAACCGATCAACAATTTGGCGGTCGCTTCAGGCTGCATCTCGTACTGGTTCTTTTTCGCGATCAAGTGCCAGATCCCGGTCAATTCTTCTGGCGTGTAATCTTCGAAGTCGATTCGATGGGCAAAACGGGACGACAAGCCCGGATTGGATTCAAGCAAGCGGGTCATTTCGTTCGGATAGCCAGCCAAAATGACAATCAGTCGGTCGCGATTGTCTTCCATTCGTTTCAGCAACGCCTGTACGGCTTCGTGCCCAAACGGATCCTCGGCTGAATCCGCGATCAGACTGTATGCTTCGTCGATAAACAAAACGCCATCCATCGCGGTGTCGATCACCTTGTTGGTTTTCGGGCCCGTCTGCCCGGAATATTCCGCGACCAATCCAGAGCGATCCGTTTCGACCAGATGCCCTTTCTTGAGCACGCCCATCGCACCATAAATCTTGCCCAGCAATCTAGCGACCGTCGTTTTGCCCGTGCCTGGATTGCCGCCGAAGACCATGTGCAAGCTAAGCTTGTTTTTTGCCAGTCCTTGTTCTTCCCGCATCTGCTGGATCTTGATGAAGTTGATCAGTTGATTGACTTCGGTCTTGACTTCTTCCAAACCAATCAATTCATTTAACTTCTCCAGCGCATCCTCCAGCGATTCGGCCGGCTCCTGAATCACGGTCGCGGGTTCTTCCGGCTGCGGCGTTTGACCGGGCTTAAGCGATTCCTGAGCGTGTTTTACAGTTTCGTAAGGAGGCGGTTCGGGTTGGTTGTGATTGGGTTGGTTGTGTTGTCCAACTTTCAATCGCTGCATCAAAATGCTCTGAATTTCGTTCAGTCGATCCTTTTCGATCTGTTCGACTTTTCCATCTGCCTTGACGATCAAATTGCCAATCCGAACAATCGACGTTTCCAGGTTGACAATTTCGTTTTCCAGCGGCTCGTAATTCGCAAATGGCGCGACCAGCGTCCGCCAGTCCAGCGATTCCGAGTACGGAGTAAGTTGATCAAGAGCGACTCGTAAGTCTTTACCGCGAAGTTGTTTTTGAAACAACTGAAACAGAATGATGTTTGCCAGCTTCTCTTCATTTTTGCTCAATTCGCCATCGACGTACGCCAAGGAGAAGAACAGCTTCAGCATTAATCCCCGATAAAGATCCTGCATCAGTTTCAAAAACTGGCTGGACGTTTGCTGGATCAGATGATTGTTATCGAAGGCGATGATGGCGGCCGAGCGGCTGTAGACCTGACGACAATGCCGCAGCTCGGTTCCAAATTCGTTAACCAATTCGTCTGTGCTGTTGCCCGCCAAAGTCATTTGGATCTTTATTTAGGAAAACAATGAGTTTAAAAAAAGGTAACAATCATTAAGTGAGAATGTTATCAGCACTGCTGCAACAGCAACAGCGAGCACGAGGCTGAATCACAAGAAATTTCCCGATGTACACCTGTTTTCGCACTTTCGTATTGGTCAGTGAAATCGGTTTCCCATTTCGAAATCGGTTTCCCATTTCGGTACCGTTCGGCTAAAACAACACAATAGTCCGATAGTCGCGGAGCGACGACATTCTATAGCCTTGGGTTTCAACCCAAGGTGACATTCCCCGCGCAAACAAGTCGCGGAGCGACG
>CAYONX010000041.1:0-23267 GCA_964405425.1 uncultured Pirellulaceae bacterium
CAACCCTCGGTTCCGAAGACCGATGCTCTATCCAGTTGAGCTACGGGTGCATGTGGTTGGGCTGGTTCTGGTCATCAGATCAAGCCCAAGCCCTCTGGCATCAGAATAAGTAATTTGCGCCAGAGATCAACAGGTGGCTGAACTTTCGTTATTTTCTTCATAGATATCGGCTGCATATGAGATTCGACTTGGCAAACAAATGACCTGGCTAACAAATCTCATATTGCCGAGCGAAGAAAACTTACCAGAATTTCCTATCCCTTATTTGCACTCAAGTGGCTGATACACTTCGAATTCAAGTTGGTTTTGTGGTAAACTATTTACATAATTCGAAAAAAATGCGGCGATTTGGCTACTCCCAGACGTTGCAGCAAACGGCGGGCGAACACCGTTGCCGAGGTACAACATGAGCGCAGTCACTCTCAGGGTCCTAGATGGAGCTGATAGAGGACGAGAATACAAAGACATGACTCCCCCAATTACGATTGGCCGGGAAGAAGGAAATTCAATTCAACTGAACGATGAACGGATTAGCAGGTTCCATTTGAAGATTCAGTTGGACCACAATGATCTTGTCCTGACGGATTTGGAAAGTACAAACGGGACCAAAGTTAATAACGAAGAGGCACAGCTGCGTATCCTTCGCCATGGTGACATGATTACCCTTGGACGCAGCACGTTGATTTTTGGTTCCCGCCAAGAAATCAATGATCGATTGAAGAAACTGCAAGGCAGCGAGTTCGGCAAGAATCTTGACATGGCCGCCAGTGGATCGGGCTCTCAGGATGAATTCCCGATCCGCAAACAATGGAAAGAAGATCCTAATTACCAACTTGCTCTTTTAGATATTGATCCTCCAGAATTGCCAGATCGTATGACCCCTGGTCAAGCGGCGCAGATGTCGGAAATTCTCGATTTTTTCCACATGCATCTACGTCGACTAGTTGGTGAAGTTGCTTTCTCGAAGCAGGCACAGCACGTCGAAATGTCGAAAAAGCATTGGCAGCAATTGTTGGACATCCAAGCCCGATTGGGTGAGTATCTCAGTAGGATCGGCAATCCTGACGAAGGCTAATCGTTGGCTGGCAAACGATTGCTTACTTGGTCTCAGTTCAACTTTCGGTAGGTGTCCGTAGGTGCGTGCCTGACGACGCGCGAAGCAAGGCCATCCATCCATGGAACTGCATACCAGCGTTGTTCATGGGCACGCCAAACGAGCTGCCCGTCTTTCTTTCTTACTCGGAAACCGCAATGATGCTGTCGAATTTGACCTGCCATGGGAAGAACACGTTTATCCCGGTCGAGTCGCTTCCGATGCGTATAACCAGTTGTCCAGTGGAAGGATCGACGTAGTCACTGATACTCAGCGACAGGTCAATGTTGATCATGCCATCGGAGTTGATTGTTACGTCGTCTGAGCCGATCGGTTCGAATTGTTGTGTATTCACATTGGCAACGGCAAATGAGTGTTCGATGTTTGGCGCATTGGAATTGGACTCGACATTGACGCCCAGGGTCGTAACGTTTGCTCCGTTTGGAATCGTGAAAACGACTGTCACGTCGACTGGAGACGCGTTGGTTACCGGCGATTGAGCTGCAATGCAGTAACGAAAATCGTCCGACGCAACGATGCCTTCCAAAACGGCGTTTTTTAAAGGAATGCCTCTGTTGACGATCAATGCATCAGGGAACGTCGGAGGTAAATCGTCAAGGTCTGCCGTTGCGCCAACCAGGTCGCCAATAGAAACGGCAGCTTGGAAGCCGGTTTGGAAGAATTCGACTGGAAAAACGCCAACTGGATTGACGATTTCCGGCTCCATTTGCATCGGCTCGGGTACCTCGTAGAAGCTGACGACGGTGTTTCGTACCTGATCGTTGCCGTTTAAAAAAACATCGCTACCTAGAATCACGGCTCCATTTGCGCAACCAAGCCCGTTGCCTTGAGCTGTTTCGGTGTTGTCGAAACCAGTGTCATTATCGGCAAATGCAACCACACAGGCGTTCGAAAGTTGTGTGCTTGAATCCAGGCCACCAGCCAGTAGTTCTTCATCGATGTTGTCATAAACGAATAGAGTTCCGTCATCAAGGAACGTCATTCCACTGGCCAGTGTGAAAAGTTGTCCAGCACAGAATGGATCTGTGCGAACCGTACCGCCTTGCTGGGTGTCGGGAACCAGGTCGCCATCGGTATCGACCCAAATCGTAACAGGGCCAAAGTCCAGGTTTCCGTTACCATTGTCGTCGGTGATGGTGTTCATCAAACCGTACATCAAGCCATCGACAGGGTTAAAGGCCAGGTCAGAAAAATCGGCTTGTTCTCCGTCAACCATCGGCGATTGACCAATTAGCAAAGTTTCTGCCGTGAGCGGATTAATTTGATAGAACTCGCCACTGCCATTTCCCTCATTGAGTACGCAACCGATTAGCGTGCCAACGCCTGGTGAGCCCGTTGACCATTCGAGGCCAGAGAACGAACCCAAGCTATCGTTAGCCCCGTCGCCATCGGCGTCTTGATCGGACTGCAGGTTTCCAATGATCGTAAATTCGAGAGGTGGTAACAGATCTGGATCTTTCAGTGGTGTTAGCTCTATTTCGAAGAGAATCAGGTTGTCCGGACCATTGACGCCGGTTTGGACAAAGCCAGAATTGTTAGTGGCAAACAACGAAGCGTTACCACCACCACCACCACCACCGCCGCCGATAATCTGGGCAAGTGTTAAATCGCAAAATGAAATCACGCTGAGTAAACAGCAAAAGGTGATGAAGATCCGGGATCGCATCGATAGGTATTCCTGAACAATGAACTGGTTTGGCTTTTAAATAGCAAAACCGATCTATATATCTTACCAAAAAAGCTGGAGATTTCAGCAATTTTAGAATATGAGGCAAGGCGGATTCAGCCAACTTGCTGAAAACACGGCGATTGAGAAGGATTAACGTGTGGATTAAGGTCAAACAACGAAAAAAGGGTGCGAAGATCGCACCCTTAATCTTTGATTGATTCAAATCAAATTTAATCTGAATGTTAGCCACCCAGGATCAATTCAACGAAAGCACCGACATCAAGAAGATCGACTGTTCCGTCTTCGTTGGCATCAGCTTCGCAGACAAAAACGCCATCTAAGATTGCTTGAACAAATGGGCCAACGTCAAGCAAATCGACTGAGCCGTTCATATCAACGTCGCCGACTGCAAAACCTGACGGGCAACCATCCATGGCCGGACAAGTTGACATAGCAGTGTAGGTAACAACCATGTTCAAGCCGAAAATGGTGTCGTCAATTGGGCCGCCAAAAGCAACGCCCACGTCTCCTGGCCAATCGCCATCTGGGTTAGTAACCAAGTCTTGAAAGAAAACAGTGATGTCAAGATCAGCAGGAACGCCACCAGTCAATGAATCACCATTAATGTCAAAGAAGTCAACCAAGCCAGATTCTACGAATGGAGGAGCGTCAAACAATAGATCATCAGCGCCCAAGAATGGACCCATGAATAATGCTGGCTCAGTAATTGCGTTTCCGTTTCCAGTGAATCCACCAGGAATTAAAGCAGTAACAGCGCTTTCAGATCTTAGTGTCAATTCCAAAACGAAACGCTCGGCTCCAGAGCCGCTGCCATCATCGCCCAAACATGTCAAAGTATCGCCAGAGACGACTCCTTCACCGGCGACGAGGTCGACACCGACTGGATTTTCCATGCCGTCGATAACAGCAAATACTTGACCAGTAACAGGATCATCACCTAGAAAACTGAAACACTCGAATATCCCACCAACAAGTGGGTCCAGCGAACAGCCACCAGGGAAGATTCCGTAAGCATCACCTGAAACTGGCGCCAGCGAACCGACATGCTTTGTTAGGCTTTGCAATTCACCAGTTACTTTACGAGGACGGCTTACGTCGATTTGAGCGCTTAGCGTCGATGAAACCGCCAAGACGAGTGCGACAGACAACAATTTTTGAATTCTCATTTCGCGAAATCCTTCAAAATTAGTACAGTTGGGAAAACAAGTTTGCGTGGTTCCTAGTTTAGCCGCTAATACAGCTTATTCAACAAACTCATGTTGTTTTTGACAGTCTATCAATGGACGATTTTTCGATTGCCAAATAAGGTCGAGATCGAAATGGTTAAAATTCCTTTGGATTTGACGACATTTTTGCTTGTTGACACGAAATTTTTCGGGAAAAATTAACGCACGCGTGCGTTAATTTCCTCTGCGATTTACAGGAAGATGACCACAGAGTGGATGTAGGTGGAGGGCGAGATGTGGTAAGGGCTGATCGATTCAGCGACTAATTTTGTTCGATCGCCTGTTTCATGCGTAACAAAGATTGTTGGTATTCGAAATTCATTTGTCCTGGAAACAACAGCGCAAAGTATCCGTAAAACGCACCGCTGGGCAATCGTCCATTGCTGGTCCAGTGTACTTGGGTTCGGTTATCGACCGGTACAAGTTCAATACGGCTTTTCATCGTAGGAAATTCGCCAAAGTTTAAATCGTATTCAATCAGCTCGTTGGCAACACTTTTTGTAATCCAGAGTTTTCCGCTTCCACGAGCGTCCTGCCAGGTTTGGCTTGCTCCTTCGCCGGTTCGTTTTGATCCATAGGTTATTTTCAGACTTTCAATTCGTTCTTCGCTGAACGTCGACCACCGTTGCCAGTTTGGAAGTTCGTCGAGCATCGGAAAAACCTGATTCGCTGGAGCATCAATATCGATCGCAGCTTCTAATGCATAATTCCTTGGCAATAGATATCCTATGGCCACCACGATTAGGATCAGCACAAGAATTAGACAGAGCAAACGGAAGAATATGTTGTGCATACTTTTCGAGAAACCTTAAATGCGGGACGTCATTGATGAATGAAAAATTTGCCAGCGAGTTCAGTGTACAACTAGTTCGCCTGTTAGACCAAGCCATGGACAAAATAGAACATTGTTTGGATCAGTTAAGCGACGCAGAAATTTGGTGGCGACCAGAGCCAGATTTGAACAGTATCGGGAATCTGATTCTGCACATTTCAGGCAATCTAAGGCAATGGTGTGTAGCATCGCTGAATCAACAACCTGATATCCGGGACCGTGCAATGGAATTCGCAACCCGATCGATCGACAGGGTTGAATTGCTGGATATCGTTCGGCTGGCGGTTGCTGATGCCAAGACTGCGATCTTGCGTTTGCAGAAAGTGCAATTGTTGGAGCCTGTCGTGATTCAAGGATTTAACGTCAACCGAATGAATGCACTTTTGCATACCGCAACTCACTTTCAGGGCCATACGCACCAGATCATTCTTTTGACGCGGTTACAAAAGAAAGATGCATATCAATTTCATTGGAAGCCCGAATCAGATCGAAGTCACGTGCCGATGTGAACGATCCGCTAGCACGTTGCGCCGGGCAAATGATATAGGTGTTCGATTTGGCTTAGGTTAAATTTCACCTCCAACCGCAAAACAGTTAACGAAATGGTGTCGGAATGCATAGAGTTCCCACCTCGTGGCCAACATGGAAGGCCAAACAAAATGGAGTTTGTTATGAAACTGAACGCAGTGCAAATAGATCGCTACGGCATCTTCAATAATTTCCAGCTCACAGGATTGGGATCTGGATTCAACCTGGTCCACGGCGGCAACGGGTCCGGCAAATCAACGCTGGCCCGCTACATCCGCAATGTGTTGTATGGTTTTCGAGCGGATGATTCGGCTGTGGGAGGTCATTTGGATGTCACTTCCGCTCATGTAACCGCCAAATTGATGCGCGATAACACGTCGGCAAACCAATTGGTTTCTAAAGAACGGGAAGGCGAGCCGAGAAGTTTTACGCGCGCAGACGTCGAAAGTTTAAATTCTGTCTTGCAATCGATTGGCTCGACAGCATTTGATTCGGTGTTTTTCATCCGTGGCAATGACGTTGCCCGTTGCGCTGGCGAAGTTAGTGACTTGTTGCAGCAGCGGTTTCGCGTTGCGACTGGCAAAGCCGTATTTGGCAATGATTACGAACGGACTGCAAACAGCCGGCAAGAGACGGATCTTCGCAGGGAATTGGATCATATTGAAAAACAGTTGCTGACTTTGAATTCCAAGCGAGAAGAGATCGCATTGGGAATCAAAAGATCCGAATCTGATTCGCGCAACCGTCTTACAAGAATCGACACGGAAATTGTGGAGCTCGAAGCACGGTTGCAGCGGCAGAATCTTTCTGTGGCAAGGCAACAAATTGCCGAACTGGATGTCGAAATCACAGCATTAAGAGCCCGCGTTGAACAAGATCAGGACCGTGTTGAATATGTCTCGCGTCCGTTCGCACAAAGTGACAGTTTGTCGATACTGTATCGCCGACTGGACGAAGTAGACAACCAGATTCGTCGCTGGCGAAACGTGCATTCTGACGTCCAGCAGCAGCGTGTTCAATTGAAGAACGAAATGACTGCCTGGAACACAATGACAGTCGAATCGGACGAGCATCCTTATCATCGGTCACGACAGATTCTTCGCGGGATCGAGACTCGTATCGACGGTGCCGAAAGCACAATTCACCAATTCCGCAGTAGGCAAGACGCTCGCAGCGCACATAGCGTTATCGAAAATTTACAGGATTGTTTCGGGCAACTGCGCAGCGACCTGTACTCGCTCTGTGATGAACTTGGATCGCAATACAAGAATCTACGCCAACGAACAGCGGCGGCTGAATTGAAACGACTGCGACGTTGTTACCACGAGATTGGCGAGAATGTCGATTCGCTGGTTAAGCATCGTCAAACGATCCTGGAAGATATCCATCAGATTGATCCGGCTGGGGCTAATGCAATCTCCCATGCTGATCACGAATTTTGTGCGTGTGCACAGCATGACGGTTACCTTCACGCGCGTCGTAAATTTGTTGGAGAATTAAAAACAGCTACTCCGGAAGTTGTACGCGTTAACAGCGACGCGAGCACTTCCCGGTTACGCGAGTTGGGGAATTTGCGTTCCAGTCGGGTTCGCGAACTCGTTGCCATGGAGAACGACAAAAACGAACTTCAGTCACGACTGGTGGATCTTCGTGCACAACGAGAAGGAATGTCCATCGAGTCTTCGTCAGCTTGGCGTGACCAGCTGATCCATCTTGATTCCGAATTGCAACGAGTTCAGGGGCAGCGCGTTTCAATTCGCGGCCAACTTGACCGACTGGCCAGCATCCCCAATATTCCTGCCAATCCAATTATCGTTCGCGCTTCCGAATTGGTGGCTCGTTTGACGAAGGGTGAAATTCGAAAGCTCTGGCTGAATTCGAAGTTGACGGGAACCAGTTCTTCCATCCAGGTGGAGCAGAAAATCGGCAACCAGATTGAGTTTGAATATCTTGGTTCGGGATTGCAACAGCAGGTGACGCTGGCAATGTGTCTGGCGACAGCGGAGCAGTTCCGTTTTGAAGGCATCGTCATGCCAATGATTTTGGACGACGTTTTTGTCAATCTTGATCCAGAGCTGATTCGCCAGACGTTGGAAGTGTTGATTGATTTTAGTGACCAACCGCAACAGATTCTGGCGATGACCTCCGATCAGACAGCTCTTGAGCTTTGTCGCAGTCGTCGAGTCACGATCATGGATTTGCCTGATACCAGTTTTAGTCCAAGCGTTCCGCTTTGGAATCCGGACCGCAATAGCGACGTTCCGGTTCGTGAGCCCGAGTTTTTGACTCCGTTTACAACCCGACGACATGCGGAAGCTCCGCAGCGCCCCCTCGGCTATCCGCAAGTTAAATATCCTTCGACGGGTCTAACGATTGATCACTCCCCTGCCAATTTTGACGAAGGCTTAAGCATGGAGCCATTTGCCGATTCGCCTGCTCCAGTGCTGAGTGTTCGGCATAGTGAAAACACTGTTGATGAAAACGCCCGATTGGAAACTGTCGGGATTTGCAATGAGGATCAATTGTTACGCTTGAATCAGGTTGGAATCGTAACTCTGAGCGACCTGTTGGAATTGACTCCGCACCAGTTGCCTGAGAATTTTGCGGAATTTGGAATCGAACGAGAGGACGTTGATCAGTGGCAAGCGGTCGCGTGGTTGCTGATTTGTGTTCCAGCCCTTGATGTTGAAGATGCACAAATCCTTAACGTGCTGGGAATTCACGAACCCGAACAACTGGAAAGCACACACAGCCAACAATTACTTGACCGTATTTCACGGTATTTGAATTCCGGTGAAGGTCGGTACGCGGATCGCAAGCGAAGCTACAATCGAGACACCATTAATGGCTGGTACGATTCACTGGGCCAAACACGTGTTCGCTGGCGTATGCCAAGTGGGTACAGTCGCCGCAACCGCTGGCAATCCAATAGCAGCTCTCAAAGTTCTCACATTTCCCGAAGTGATCGGCCAGAGCGCCAGTCATTTGGTCGTCAGCGGGGTGAGCGAACACAGCGTGCGAATTACACGACTTCCCGCGAACCAAGATCACGAAGAGATCGCAGTCACCGGGACGGCCGATTGGAGAATTCCGTCAGTCGATTTAGCCGTCAGAATCGCGAATCAGTTCCTTACCGGGAACCAAGAGAAACGGACCGAAAAACCGTCGATCGAAACACCACTCGCGCCCAATCCCATCGGGAGCCTGCGATTGTCGCGAATTCCCAACGTGAATCTCGTGAGTTGAAGTTTTACCTTGACATGTCGAAGCAGCTCGAAGCAGCTCCATCGATTGGTCCAAAAACTGCTGAAAGATTCGCCAAGATTGGAATCCATACCGTCGGAGATTTTCTGAAGCAAACCGCTGAATCGATGGCTCCGAAAATCAACTACAAACGCATTACGGCTGAAGTCATTCGAATTTGGCAGCATCAAGCCAGATTGGTTTGCAGAATTCCAAACTTGCGAGGACATGACTCACAGCTGCTGGTCGCTTGTGGAATTACCGAGCCTGAGGATTTGGCCGATAGAAGCGCACAGAACTTGTTCGCGATCATTCAGCCGTTCGCCGAAAGCAAGGAAGGGTTGAAGATTATTCGTGGCGGCAAGCAGCCAGACCTGGAAGAGATCACCGACTGGATTAATTGGGCCAAAGATACTCGCTCGTTGCAAGCAGCGTAAGCGAACGATCACTGAGCCATTTCAATCGTTGGTTGCACGCGATCCGAATTAATTCCTAAACAATGGGACCAGCTGATTTTATTGCGTCACTGGCCTGGTCTTCGTATTCCTTGAAATTCTCATTGAATTTGGCGGCCAATTGAGCCGCAGTGGAATCAAAAGCATCCTTGTCTGACCACGTGTTTCGCGGGTTCAGAATCTCGGATGGCAATCCCGGGCAGGCAAGCGGATACGACAAGCCAAAAACCGGATCCGTCTTAAATTGTGGTCCATGCAAGGATCCATCGTGAATGGCATCGATGATTGACCGCGTGTATTGCAGTTTGATGCGGCTGCCGACTCCGTAAGCACCACCACTCCAGCCGGTGTTGACGAGCCAGGCGGACGAGCCGTGCTCTCTCATTTTTTCGGCTAACAGCTCAGCGTACTTGGTCGGATGCCAGACCAGAAAAGCAGCACCGAAGCAGGCCGAGAAAGTGGTTTCAGGATCAGTAACGCCCATCTCCGTTCCTGCGACTTTCGCCGTGTAGCCGCTAATGAAATGGTACATCGCTTGTTCCGGTGTCAATTTGCTGACCGGTGGCAACACGCCAAACGCATCGCAGGTCAACAGGATGATGTTACTTGGATGGCCGCCAACGCAAGGGATTTTCGCGTTGTCGATGTAATCAATCGGATATGAGCAGCGTGTGTTTTGAGTGATAGAGACGTCGTAATAATCAACATCATGCGTTGCTGGTTCCTGAACTGTGTTTTCCAGAATCGAACCGTATCGAATCGCGTTATAGATTTCCGGCTCTTTATCCGCCGACAAGTTAATGCACTTGGCGTAGCATCCACCTTCAATGTTAAACACGCCCGTTTTGGTCCAGCAATGTTCGTCATCGCCAATCAGGTTTCGGTTCTGGTCTGCCGACAAAGTTGTCTTCCCGGTTCCAGAGAGACCAAAGAAAAGTGAAACATCTTTTTTCACCTGGCTTTCATTGGCCGAGCAATGCATGGAAAGGATGTTTTGCTTGGGCATCAAGTAATTCATGATCGTGAACACGCCCTTTTTCATTTCGCCCGCGTATTCAGTGCCAAGGATAACCATTTCTCCACGATCGAAATTCACAGAAACGCATGTATCGGAAGTCACGCCATCAATGGAATCGTCAGCCTGCTGTTGGCCGGCATTGAAAATGACATAATCGGGTTCGCCAAACTCTTCGAGTTGTTTCGCGGTCGGGCGGATCAACATGTTGTGCATAAACAATGCATGGTAGGCGCGTGAACAAATGATCCGAACTTTAATCTGGGTTGCTGGATCCCAACCGGCAAATGCGTCAACAACATAAAGATGATCGGCTTGGTCCAGGAAGTCGACAGCAGTCTTGCGCAGCTTTTGGTAGGAATCTTCGCTAACAGGAATATTGATTTCGCCCCACCAGACATCATCGTGTACCGACTTCTGATCAACGACTCGTTTGTCCTTGGGGGAACGTCCGGTTTTTACGCCGCTCTTGGTTGCCAGTCCGCCGCTACTGGTGATTTGTGCGGCGTCAAACAGGATCGCATCCTGATACAAACGAGCCGGAGCAGCGTTACGTAAGACGCCCTCAGGGAACTTTCCGCCGCTAATTGATTCAATCTTTGATTTGGTAATGGAGGCCATGGCACTTGAATTTAATAACCGCTGAAAGAATGCCGTTCAAATTTGAGTTGACGGCGAGGAACGAATTGTCGTTTTCTGGTGGCTAACAAGTTTACCGTACGCCAAAATGTCGTTAAGGCGGATTATCATTTTTTGATCAAGTTTTGCAATAGTTGGACTTTTGAATACTTTCCAGTGGCAAGGGTAATTCGAATTGCGGTAAAGATGCAAACATCGATAAAATGCCTGTTTCGTGTCCAACCCAATCCAGATTTATGAATACAACGCCCGGCCAGCGATTCAGAACTGCGCTGAAAGCTGAAAATCCGCTTCAGATTGTCGGCACAATCAATGCATATTCTGCGCTCCAAGCCGAGCGTGCTGGATACCGCGCGATTTATCTGTCAGGCGCAGGAGTCGCCAATGCGTCGTGGGGGATGCCAGACCTGGGCATGACTTCATTGTCCGATGTGCTGCAGGATGTGGAGCGAATCGTTTCGTCTACGTCTTTGCCGTTACTTGTCGATGTCGACACCGGTTGGGGGCATGCGTTGTGTATTGCTCGCACAGTAAAATCCATGATCTCGGCGGGTGCTGCTGCGATTCATATTGAAGATCAAGAGGCGGCAAAGCGTTGTGGTCATCGCCCTAACAAGTCGATTGTAGTAACCGAAGAGATGGTTGACCGAGTGAAAGCGGCGGTCGATGCCAAGACCGATGCCTCGTTTGTGGTTATGGCTCGAACGGACGCACTGGCCAGCGAAGGACTGGAAGCGGCGATCGAACGCTGCAACCAATATGTTGAAGCCGGGGCCGATATGATTTTTGCGGAAGCAATTACTGATCCGGCAGAATATGAGAAATTTACTTCGCAGATTCCAGTGCCTGTACTTTCCAACATGACTGAATTTGGCAAAAGCCCTTTGATGAGCGTCGACGAATTGCGTAAAGTTGGCATTGCGATGGTTTTGTATCCGTTGTCAGCTTTCCGAGCGATGAACGCTGCAGCGGCGATGGTTTATGCCGAGATTCGTGAGCAAGGAACTCAACATTCAGTAACCGACAAAATGCAAACACGTGAACAACTTTATGATGTTCTCGATTATTATCGATACGAAAAACAACTAGATGCCATTAGCTCAAAGGATAACAAAAATGACAACTGATATCGCTGCGAAAAATAAGAAGGCCGGTGGCTTGGCCGGCGTGGTTGCCGGAGAGACTGCCATTGCAACGGTCGGCAAAGAAGGCAAAGGCCTGAACTATCGTGGATATTCGATTCACGATCTAGCCGAAAACGCTACGTTTGAGGAGGTAGCTTTTCTGCTTCTGTTCGATCATCTTCCCAATCAGAAAGAGCTGGATGGATTCATTGTCCGTCTTGCGAATCACCGACATTTGCCTGACGCATTAATGTCAACACTCAGAAATATTCCAAAGGACGCTCATCCGATGGATGTTTTGAGAACCGGTTGTTCGATGCTGGGTGTTCTGGAGCCAGAGAATGAATTTGGCGATCAGGTACAGAAAACTGAACGATTGCTGGCTTGCTTGCCGTCGATGTTGTTGTACTGGTATCGATTCACCCACGATGATACTGAAATTGAATTCGATTCGAACCAGCGAAGTATCGCAGGCTTCTTTTTGGAAAAGTTGCATGACGCTGAACCCAGTGAGTTGCATCAGCGGGCGATGGATGTGTCGCTGATTCTTTATGCTGAGCATGAATTTAATGCGTCTACATTTACGGCGCGAGTTTGCACGGCCACACTTTCAGACATCTATTCGGCGTTGACGGGTGCTATTGGGACTTTGCGTGGCCCGTTGCATGGCGGTGCGAACGAAATGGCGATGGAGTTGATCGAGCTATATCAAAACGCGGAAGAAGCTGAAGCGGGCATTATGGAAAAGCTTGCTTCCAAAGACAAGATTATGGGTTTTGGGCATCGCGTTTATACGGTTTCCGATCCTCGCAGTGACGTGATAAAAGGCTGGGCCGAAAAACTGGGTCAAGAAAAGGGTGATAAGGTCCTGTATCCAGTTTCGCAGCGGATCGAAGAAGTGATGTGGCGGGAAAAGAAGTTGTTCCCAAATCTGGATTTTTACAGCGCCAGTGCCTATCACTTTTTGGGTATCCCGACACCAATGTTCACGCCGATCTTTGTTCTCTCACGAGTAACCGGATGGGCCGCTCACATATTTGAGCAACGCGCCAATAATCGATTGATTCGTCCGGGTGCAGATTACATCGGGCCGGATGATCAGCAATGGGTTTCCATTAAAGATCGAGCCTGAATTATTGGCCAGCAGCTGAACCAGGAACACGGGGATCGTGCGCGCCAATGAATTGGCCAGTCGATGGATCGAAGCCGATCGCCTGAGAGACGCCGGCCAAGTCCGTTGGGAGTTCTTTGAGCTTGTGGCCAAATTCGTTCATTCGTAAACGCATGGAAGCAGGAATCGATGCCTCGATCTGTAAAAGATCCGGTGACCATTGGTGATGCACGCGAGGTCGTGAAATCGATTCCGGTACGCTGATGCCAAGGTCGATGTGATTGATGATCGCCCAAACGACTTGCGTAATGATCTTGGGCCCGCCGGCTGCGCCAAGTGCAAGTACAGGCTGACCATCCTTGGAAACAATGGTGGGGCTCATGCTGGACAAAGGACGTTTACCGGCCGCGATGGAGTTGTTTTCCGAACCGATCAATCCATAAGCATTTGGAACTCCCGGCTTGATCGAAAAATCATCCATCTGATTGTTCAGCAGGATTCCTGTTTCGGGCACAACCACTTTTGATCCGAACAGGGTATTCAACGTTGTTGTCATGGCCACCCAGTTTCCTTCCTTGTCCGCAGTAACCAGATGCGTAGTGTGTTGGCCAAACAAATCGGAATCGGCATTGGGCGGCGTTGAGTGGGATCGAACTTCGCTTGCCTTGGTCAGATCGATTTTCGAAGCAAGCTCCTTGGCATATTGTGTGCTTGTTAATTGCCGAGGGACTTTGACAAAGTCGGAATCACCGAGCCAATGTGCGCGGTCAGCAAAGGCAAGTTTCATTGCTTCGGCTACTACGTGATTCAATTTAGCTGGGTCTTCTTGGAAGATCTTTTTCAATTCGAATGATTCAAGAATGTTCAGAATTTGCGCCACATGCACGCCGCCGGAACTTGGAGGTGGAAAGCCGAAGATTTCATAGCCACGGTATTGCGATCGAATCGGTTCCCTGATTCTGGTCTTATAGTTTTGGAGATCCTGGCGGGTGATTATGCCGCCGTTTTCCTTCATCCAGTTCTCAACCATGACCGAAAATGGACCATCGTAAAACCATTGAGTGCCGTGTTGAGCAATTTGTGAGTATGAATTTGCCAGATCTTGCTGCTTTAGAATTTCGCCCGGTTGGAAGATCGATTGATCTGACTTCAGCAGAATCTTAGCCGTGGCCGGAAACTGCTTGATGCTTTCCAGCTCCAGTCCGATTCTGTCCGAATACAATTTTGGGACAGCGAAACCGTCTTCGGCAATCTTTGCGGCGGGAAGAATCAGTTGACGAAAATCAAGTCGGCCATGATTGGTTGCTGCTTGATGGTAAGCTTTGAGCGCCCCTGGAACACCAATCGCCAGCGGACCCAGCACCGAAGCTTTCGAATCGGCTTGGCCTTTTCGTATATACATATCTTTGGTGGCAGCACTCGGCGCCATTTCGCGACCATCAATTGCTTCGAAGCTTCCGTCCGATTTTCGAATCAGGATAAAACAGCCGCCGCCAATTCCGGAATTGTAGCTGTCGACAACTCCCAAAGTTAAGGCGGTTGCAATGGCAGCGTCGACAGCATTGCCACCATTTTCAAACGCACGCAATCCTGCCTGGGTCGCCAACGGATGAACCGACGCCACCATGTTTACTTTTGACTTGGAGAAATTTGCTGTCTGAGCATTCCCAATTTGGGGAACGACTATCGAAATGGCCAGCACCAGCAGCATCGAAAATTGCTTGTTCATAGCAGATTCACTCTTTCATTCGCCTTCATTTGTCTTCATTCGCCTTGCATCTGTTTTAACATGTCCTTTAAGGTAACGGCATGGCCAGCAAAGAACAAAAATCGCAACAGCCTGACGAAGAATTACCCCAACAGGACGAGACTCAGTCTGCGGAATTCTCGTTAGATCAACTTAGCCAGGCTTATGCGCAAGTCATGCGTGAGCAAGGGGCTCTTGAAGCCGATTCGGAGCCCTTGGACGAGTCATTTGAAGAACCGATCGAAGATGCTGAGCCAGTTGCGGCAGAAAAGCAAACCCGATCGAAAAAAACACTTGAACAGATCGATACCGAGGACAATTCAAATTGTCCCGTATCGCCAAAGTCAATTGTTGAATCGATGCTGTTTGTTGGAGCACCATCGGGAGTCAATCTGACGGCCAGGATTCTGGCATCTTCGATGCGAGATGTTAGCCCGAAGGAAATCAAAAACATTGTCAAAGAGCTGAATCAGGATTATGTTGATTCTGACGCGCCGTTTCGAGTGGTTTTGGAAGACAAGAATTACAAGATGAAACTGAACGATGAAATGCTCGATGTTCAGAATCATTACTTTGGTCGTAACCGACCAGCAAAATTGAGCCAAAGCGCCATCGATGTTCTGGCGATCGTTGCCTACAACCAGCCGGTTTCTCGATCTCAAGTTGACGCAATTCGCACGCGTCCTAGTGGCGGTGTTCTGAATCAACTCGCACGTCGAGATCTGTTGGTAGCAGATTCAGCTTCTGCCAAGCCTAAAGAGATCGTTTTTCGAACGACTGATCGATTCCTGCAACTGTTTGGTTTGGGGACCTTGGATGATTTGCCTCAAACCAGCATCGCTTCTGATTTGGAAGAGCTTTCGGATTTTTGATGGAAGCAGGCAGCAGCTTATATGAAGTTTGAAGAATTCGGATTCGGTAGCAGGCGGTCGAGTAGGGTTCGTGCTGCGTGCCAGTAATAACTTTCAAAATACTGGCTCATCGTCGACAGGCTTGTAACCTGAAAAACAGAAACCGGAAATGGTTGGTCCCGGGGCGGAGCCTGCACGGAAATGCGGTTGGCGAGAATTTCGATTAACTGTTGGACACCTGTACCCTCGGTCGCAGAAACCGATACATTGACGAGCGAGCTTTGGAACATTTGCAGGTCAGCTTTGTTGGCAACCACCACGTCCGGTCGAAAATATTCGAATTGTTCTTCAACTGTTTTTTCATCGGCTTTGGTTGAATCAACAACCAACACCACAATGTCAGCTTCGTTTGTTTTTTGCCGTGCCTGCTCAATCCCCATTTGCTCCAATTGGTCGGTCGATTCTTGAAGGCCTGCCGTATCGACCAAACGGACGGGCCAGCCGTCAAGCGAAGTTGTGGTTTCTACTAAGTCACGGGTTGTGCCTGCCTGGTTGTGAACGATCGCACGATCAAAGCCTAGAATGGAATTCACCAAACTGCTTTTTCCAACATTCGGCTCTCCGCACAAGACAACGGTAAAGCCGCAAGTGATTCGGGTGCCAAAATCCTGCCATCGCATGACGTTGTCGATCAGTCGACAGCCCGATTGCTTTTTGTGTTTGTCGATATAATGCGAAAGGCGAGTCAAGAATTTCTCGTGCCAATGTGGTTGGTCGAAAAGCCACTTGGCCGCCAATGTAGTTTTGGCTTGTGTGATCCCAAGCTGCAAATCAGCAAAATAGTGGTTGTTCAAAACCAATTCGGCGAATTCTGGAACGTCACACTGCTCCGCCCCAAATTCGATCAGCGATTTCGCAATCAGCTTTACACTTTGTTCACCGCCATGGCAATGAATGTCGATGCGTTGTTCATCAAGTATACAAACGACCAGGTCTTCGCCAGGACCATTTTCATTTTTCCAGTTGCCGTAGACGATGCGGCCAACATCATTTTCAGAGAGCAGCTTTTTTCGAACGGGCTTGAAATGTTCACGGACGATTTTCAACCCGCCCATTCCAAAAACGGATACAGTGGCTACGGCCCCGCGACCGGTCGGTGTCGCGACGCAAAAACGTTCTGTTGGTATTTTATGAGAAGACATATTTTGAAGAAAAGCGTTGCCGTCAGGGCAGTAATCTTCCAATGTCGGCTGCACCTTGCAATACCAGATGTTTAGAAATCTTCCAGGAGTTTGGTAAGTGTGATTTTAGTAAATCGGTTTGTCCACCCGTTGTGACGACGTTTTGGTCGCATGCCATTAGCTGGGCTATTTCGACAATGGCAAAGAGTTGAGTGTGTAAAACACCGCTTAGTATGGCGTCACGTGTGTTTTTCCCGATGGGTTGGTCGAAGATTTTGTTAAGATTGGGTTGGCTTTGCGTGAAGTCTTCTAAGTTATGTGTCGTGCTTGCAAGCGATGATAAACTTGCCATGGCTCCTGGGAAAATTACGCCTCCTTGAAAGACGCCAAATTTGTCCACATAGTCGATTGTGACTGCAGTGCCAGCGTCGACGATGACAAGGTCTTCGTTTTCCGGACGCATTGAATTGGCCCGCCAGGCAGCGACCAGTCGATCTCGGCCCACCGACGCTCGATCATCGACATTGCTTTCGATTGGTATTTCGTCGGGCCCGATAACATGAAAATGATCACGAGGTCGATTTGAATTCTGCCACTGTTTCAGTTGTAAACAGGTATTTTCGTTGACGCTGCAAACGGACCACAAGCATGGCGAATCTGGCAATAATTCAGTTTTGATGTTTTCCAGTGATTCAAATCGATGATGTGCAAAACTCGAATCCTGTTTCTCAAAACCGACTTTGACAGCACTATTGCCAATATCCACAGAGATGATTTGCATCGCGGCATCTCCCTGGTCTTAGGCCGTGGCCTGTTGGTCGTCGTTGGCCGCAGCTTTGAGTAATTGCGAAATTTTACGGATTAATTCAGGCAATCCAGTTCCTGTTACCGCCGATATCAGCTGCACTTCTTTATCAGCCGCTTTTTCCAGTTCACGGTGAATTTCCACAGCCTCTGGAAGTTCGCTTTTTGTAGTGACCAGAATTTCGGGACGTTGTATCAGGCTTTCATTGTATTTTTTCAGCTCACGACGAATGCTGAAATAATTTTCGATCGGATCGGAGCCATCCATCGGGCTAGGTTCGACCAGGTGAATCAGAATGCCTGAACGTTCAATGTGTTTCAGGAAATCGTGTCCCAGTCCAACTCCATCGGCAGCACCATCAATCAGACCAGGGATATCGGCCACGACAAAAGTCGTCTCCCAGTCGACTTCGACCATACCCAGATTGGGATATTTGGTTGTGAATTGGTAGTCAGCGATTTCCGGTTTGGCGCTGGAGATTCGGCTTAGCAGTGTGCTTTTTCCGGCGTTGGGTTTACCGATGAGTCCGACGTCGGCAATGACTTTGAGTTCCAGAATTAGATCCCGTGATTCGCCTTCAGCACCAGGCGTCCATTTTCGCGGTGCCTGATTAGTGGACGATTTGAAGCGTGTGTTGCCGCGTCCGCCTCGACCGCCTTTTGCAGCGATGACACTGTCGCCCGCGACAGCAAGATCTTTGATCACAAATTTGTGCTTGGCGTCCATAACGATGGTCCCTGGAGGTACATCGATGGTTTGGTGTTGTCCGCACTTGCCATGCTGTTTTGAACCTCGGCCGTGTGTCCCACGTTCTGCCTTCCACTGCTTTCGTCGGTTCAGGTTGACCAGCGAATTGACTCCATCTTTGGCGACGATCACAACATCACCGCCATCGCCACCATCACCGCCGTCGGGTCCGCCTTTTGGGACAAATCGTTCGCGGCGAAAACTCATACATCCGTCCCCACCTTTTCCGGCGACGGCCTCGATGCGAACTCGATCTACGAACATTGGAGCCTCTAAAATAAAAAAGGATGCCGTTTGGCATCCTGTGGTTCGGCGAATTGAGTATCTTGATTACTTGTCAGCGGTGACAATATTGATACGTCGACCTTTGCGATCAAACATAACGTGGCCATCGACCAAGGCGAACAAAGTGTAATCTTTGCCTTGTCCTACACCGCGACCTGGATGGAACTTGTTGCCAACCTGGCGGACAAGGATGTTACCGGCTTTAACAGCTTCACCGCCAAACTTCTTAACACCGCGTCGCTGTGCATTTGAGTCGCGACCGTTACGGCTGGAACCTTGACCCTTCTTATGTGCCATTTTACTACTCTATTTTTTTGTTGGTTTCTTCAAAGCGAGCGGCGAATTTTAGCGGTATTTCCACAAATTATCAAGGCTGTTAATAAATCTGATTTTTTCCCCCTCGGGCTCCCAATACTGCGGCTCGACCTGGATGACCAAGGCGACATCTTCACCGTTGTACTTGCCCGACAGGGTCCATTTTCGCTCTTTAATACTCGTGTTTACACTGGCGCCCGGGGCGATCTGGATCCCTGAAATTTGGAATGCTCGAAGGATTTTCTCGGGTACTTTGCCTTGGTCCAGCGTAGGCGTAATGGTCGACTTGAAGGTCGAAAATTGAATGTCTGCGTCCATTTCCACTGCCAACACGTTCTGGTCTGCGGACTTGCTGGTGAGATAGCCACGAATGAGAGGGCCTGGCAATTTGTAACGATTGCAGATTTCGATCTGACGAATGGGGTCGTCTACAAGTGGAATCCCGTAGCTAACCTGGTCTTCAGCTTGGCGTACTGAATCACCGGGTCGCCAGAAATTTAGCTGCAGATTGCGATAGCGAAAATTCCTTGTTCCATCAGCGGTGGTTTCGATCCGGTACGCGTTGGTCAATCCGGTGATGTTCACATTCACAAAATCGATATTCGGATCGACGTTGCGCCAAATCGCAACGCCCCAGATTCCGTCATCGGCAGCCGTCTTAACGCGAGGAACTTTGACGGACATCAATTCGATTTTGTCCAGCAAAAACCGATTACGATCTTCTGCCTGGCGAATCAATCGCAGAGCCTCTGGATAAATTTGATCTCGATAACGAACTTCGTTGTATTGGCTGGTCCCGGGCTTTTTTACCCAGCCATTCAGATAGAAATGTGGGATAAACTTGCTGGCGACTTTAAAGTCTTCACTGTCGCGTTTGATCTGGTTGGACAATTTTTCAAAACGCTGGTCCTTTTGAACTTTCTCGTAAGAGATGTTTTTGCCCGTGTTGCGAATTCGATAAACCATGTACCAGACATTTTCAGCGCCGTTTGGGCTGTTTACTGAATCGGTTAGACGGAGTTTGATTTGTCGCAAACCGGTAAACCCGAACTCGTATTGCCAGACGTTACGAAAGAAAACAACGTTCTTGGTTTGGCCGTGCAGCGTATTGAGAATCGGAGCGTAGTTGGGAGTAAAAGCTTCTGCCTGTATTCCCTCTAAAGGCATGGGTAACGAATAGCTGTCTCGCGCATCGATATTTGCCGGAATGACCTTCAGGACTCCCGGAGCCAACCGTTTTGGTTGAGCATTTAGATTTGCACAGTGAATTCCACTTATTAACACGGTGAATATCACAAGTAACGTAGTTTGCCGCATCATTGGTTCCAGTTCGAGCCGCACCGCTAGTGCAGAGTATCGGTGCAGAATGGTTGGTAATTTTAAGGGGTGCCGAAATTGCCCAAAGCTTTAGTTAGTATAGTCGGCGATTTGAAGGAATGAAACGAATTCAACTAATCCGGATCGGGTAATAATTGGCTATTTCTGCCAAAGTTAAATAGAGACCAGCGCTTTTGATTGAAGGTGCTCAAATTGAGCCCCAATTTTCCTGACTAGGTAGTGGACAGCTCGATCGGTCAGAATTTGGCCAATTAGTCCAAAATACCTTCGCCAAATGAAGACCTGGGGTTGTCTGAAGATGAATCACCGGCCGACTGAGACGAGTCTTCTGAATCGGGTTTTTTGTCAGCATGTGAGCCCTCAACCGGCTGATGTTTTGAATCAACGCGTTCACTAGCATTAGAATCACTGGATTCGGTTTTTTTGGTGGAGCTGTAGTCATCGTCATAGCGGGAAGTGTAGCCCGGCTGCGAATATAATTTCAATTCGGCTTTGAATTCTTCGATGACCCGGTCCTGGATCAACTCGCGACACGCCGCGTTAACCGGGTGAGCGATGTCTGCGTACAAGCGGGCACGACCGTCTGAATCCTGATTGACGTGGTCAGGTTTTTGCTTTGAGCCGCAATGGTTGCAAAAGCGGGCTCGCAAATGATTCTTGGTTCTGCATTTGTGACAATTGAAAGTCAACTTGCGACTGGGCATGGCCACGAACGGGCCATTGTTGCCTTCGATGATTTTAAGGTCGCGGATGACGAAGCAATCATCAAACGTAACGCTGCAGAATCCGCGAAGGCGGTCTTCTGAGTTTTCCATCAATTTGATTCGAACTTCAGTTATTTGCACGTTTGCACCTGATGCTTCGTTCACAAGTTCCGCTAAATCAAAGTTTGCCCAGTAAAAATATTCATCTCAGGGAGTCGACTCGCAAGAATTCTGGCGGCAGCTCTCATGGTTCGTCGGTTTCTATAAATTCCAAAGTAGCAGGAACCACTGCCAGTTAATTGGTGGCCTAAACAAGATGTCTTTTGGAATTGGTTGCGCATTTTTGCAACGTCATCGCTAACTTTTTCGGCGAAACACTCCAAGCGGTTAAACAAAGCATTGCCGACGGAGGTTGGATTGCCTGACTTTAGACTGTCAAGAATTCGTCTGCTGCGTATGGGTTGCTCGGGCACCTGACATTGAGAATAAATTTCTCCGGTTGACATGCCAGTCGAAGGTTGCGCCACCACTATGTTGAAACGGCAAGTGGTCGATAGATTGTGAACCTTTTCGCCTTTGCCAGTACATCTGCTCAAACTGTCACCAAGGAAAAAGGCCACATCACTTCCAATTTGTGATGCAATCGACATCAGTTTCCGCATTGGCCATCGCAAACCCCACATTCGGTTGGCCGCCAGAATTGCCGCAGCGGCATTGCCAGAGGCACCGCCCATTCCTGCCTGAACCGGAATATTCTTGAATAACCTAATAGCCGCGCCGCTTCCACAACCCGCAAGGTCACGCATTAAACGAAGAGTGCTAATAACCAGATTGCTTTCGTCCGAAGGAACAATTTGGTGCTTCAATCGACGATTGGTTTGTACCTTCAGCTCGAACGCATCGTTGTCCGTTCGATCGAACAAAAGGAAGTCGAATAGGCCAAGTTGAGTCATCACGGTTTCAAGTTCGTGGAATCCGTCGTCACGACGTCGATGCAGTTCCAGGAACAAGTTTAACTTCGCTGGAGATGCGATCAAAATCCGGTTGTGGTTCTCGAAGCAAAATCTCATCACATCCTACTTTTTTTGGTTTCAGGTAACCTATCACGCTTGTCAGCTAATTAATACTAAGGGTAAGCGTGAGAATTCGTTCCTGAAAACCTCTTTACCTAACTTTCGGGTTAAAGCGAGATTATCAATTGAAGATCACTTATCATGGTTCTTCATTCAAATAACGAAAAATGATACGAACGCACTCCAGAGCACGATTGAATTAAAAATTAATGAATACTGAAACAAAACCAGAAGAGTCTACGGAACTTGGGCAAGCTGCTGGCTACAGCACAGTTGTTTTTCGCTCGGCCTTTGGTGGGGTATTAATGGGGCTAGCAAATTTAGTGCCCGGCATCAGTGGCGGCACGATGTTGTTGGCTGCTGGTATCTATTCCAAATTCATTGAAGCGATTGCCAATCTAACGAAATTTCGTTTCCGTTTTGAATCGTTGTTAGTGTTGGGTACCGTCGTTGCTGCCGCAGGACTGGCAATTTTATTGGGCGCCGGTTTTCTAAAAGATTTGGTGGTGAATCAACGCTGGCTGATGTATAGCCTGTTCATTGGTTTAACGCTTGGCGGGGTTCCGATGGTCTGGAGATTGGCGCGGCCTGCCAACCCAGCCATGATCGTTACCGGTGTCCTTGCGTTTGGAAGCATGGTCGCACTTGCCGTTTTACAGGCAATGAATTTTGTCGGTTCCAGTGGCTCCAATACACCGATGTTGTTTGTCGCAGGCTTGGCGGGTGCCAGTGCAATGATTTTACCCGGTTTGTCAGGCGGTTACATTTTGCTGTTGTTGGGACAATACGTGCCAATACTTTCTGCCATCGACGCATTCAAAGAAGCAATCAAAGCGAAAGATTTTTCTGCTGCGTTGGATCCGGCGCTTTCGGTCGTGTTGCCAGTGGGCATTGGCGTAATTGTTGGAGTGGTGCTGGTTGGAAACCTGGTTCAATGGTTGTTGAAGCGTTATCGCAAAGCAACTTTGGGTTTGCTGTTAGGCTTGCTGATTGGTTCGGTCGTCGGTTTGTGGCCGTTTCAGCAAGGCGTGAAGCCGGAAGTCGGACAGATGATTAAGGGTTCCGTGGTTACAGCTGAAAGTATCGACGACATTGATCCCGAAGATTGGCCGACGGAATTTTTCAGGCCAGGCCCCGGTCAGATCGCAGCATCACTTGCGCTCATTGCGTTGGGTTTTGTCGTAACCACCGGTGTGGCCAGATTTGGCGGTAGCGACGACGAGATCTAGTCGCTATTGCCCGGT
>CAYONX010000041.1:23367-37925 GCA_964405425.1 uncultured Pirellulaceae bacterium
AATTGGCTGACTGATGAAGTGGATCTTCGATGGCCGGCTGATGTTCAATCCGTTGGCGGGCAAGATGTATTCTCGCACCTTTTCTAGAACCAACCTTTTTTGTTGAATGCAGAAATCGCCTGAGCTTCGTCCTGGTCGACTTGGAAAATCTTTTCCAGCTTCATCAAGTCAAAAACTTCTTGAATGTTCGGGTTGATATTGCAGATTCGCAAACCAATATCCGAATTCTTGCATTTCTTGCCAAACAAAATCAGCTTACCAATCATTGCCGACGACATCAGGCTGACACTTTCAAGGTTCAGCAGTATTTTAGAGTGATTGCCGTTGTTGATCAGATTAATCAGATCCTGCCCCAATTCCTGAATTCGGGATTCGTCGATGATTCCCTTTTCCTGAAGATACACCAACAAGATATCATCTTCATTGCGAGTTACTAACGTCGACACTTAAATACCCATACGTTCTGCGAATTGAATTCGTCAAATTGTAGACGACGCACATTCAAAGTAAAAGGAAAGTCAGAATAAATTCATGGGAAGTCACGATCGCAGTATTTTGGTTTTTGAATGGCTCACCGGCGGAGGTTGTTGGTGCGAAGGAGTCGATCCAGTCAGCCAACCCGGGTTGTTGAAACAGGGGCGGCAAATGCTGCATTGTGTCGTGACCGATTTTCTTGACGCAGGGTTTGATGTCTACAGCACGATCGATAGCCGAGTCGATTTGCGATTGCCAAACGAGCCTTCGACGATCGGACGCTCAGATTCGCTTGACCAACGACTTGGCGAACTGGCTGATGAAGTCGACTTCATTGCGGTCATTGCCCCGGAAACTGGCGGACGCTTGTCAAATTGCCTGGGGTGGATACAGAACCACCAAAACAAATGGTTGAATCCCGATCTGGCATTTACAGCACTCGCATCAGACAAAAATCGCATGCAGGATTTCCTGCATTCGCATGGGATTCCCGTTCCAAGAGGGGCACGCGGAGATTTGTGGCATAAACAATTGGCGTCAGATGAAGATGCTGCCCTGATTGTTAAGCCGGTCGATGGATGTGGCGGCCAGGGGAATGAATTGATTTGTGAGCGGAACCTTGAATCCACAGAATCAACAAAGTTCCTTACCCAAGAATATCGAATCGAAGAATTTGTTGAAGGCGTCAGCGTTAGCGTCGGTCTGCTGAGCAATGGAACTGGACACCAGAAAATATTGAAGCCGCAGCGGCAGCATTTTTGTCCCGAACCGATTGGAAGCTTTTCGCATTGCACAAGTGATTTGACGACAGATCATGTCCGCCGTGCATTTACGCTTGCTGAAAAATTACTGCCAGCCATCCCGACATTCCGCGGGTATATCGGAGTGGATATGATACTTGGCAACCGCGACGTCACCGTGGAAATCAATCCGCGAGTTACGGTTTCCTACGGTGCGTCGGAAAGCCCGGCCAAGTGGTTTGCAAAAAACCTTGACCTATGATTTGCTTGATCGTGAATCGGAATCGGTTGCATCTCAAGTTTTGCGATTCTTGAATCTCAATTTTCGATTCTCGTTGGCGGTTCTATGTTCGTTAGCCGTCAGCAAGCGAATCCAATGCCATTTGTTTCAGGCTTTTGAGATCCAACTTACCGCTTCCTAGTAGCGGCAATTGTTCGACTTGGAGAAAGCTGTCGGCGCTGGGCACGAAAATGTTAGGCAGTCCGGCCGCCTTGAGTCCGGCTTGCAAGTCTTCGACACTCATACAGATATGAGTGTACAAGACGATCAGCCGTTCTCCTTTTTTCGGGTCAGGGACAGCGGTGACCGCCACGTTGGGCTGATCGTTGTCGGACTGATCGTCTGGAGTTTCGTCACACAGCCGCGAAAGAATCTCTTCGATTTTGATGTGTGGTACCATTTCGCCGCCGATCTTCGAAAAGCGACTCATTCGACCGGTGATGCGAATAAAGCCGTCTTCATCGACCTCTCCAACGTCACCCGTTTTGTACCAGCCATCGACAATGACTTCGTTTGTCAAATCTTCTCGGCCCAGATAGCCAAGCATGACGTTGGGGCCTTTAATCCAGATCATGCCCGATTCGTTGGTGGAAAGTTCCTTACCCGTATCAAGATCCGTGATTTTACAGGAAGCATTGGCGACAGGACGACCGACCGTTCCCAGTTTGTTGTCGACCTGGAAACTGTCGTACTGTCTTGACGGAGGAATGTTGACCGCAGCGACGGGCGAAGTTTCCGTTGCACCGTAGCCTTCGACTGGAACCACACCAAATTTTTCTTCGAATGCCTCAACCAATTCGGGCGGCAATCTTTCCGCGCCAGCAACCACCAGGTCCAGTGCCTGGAAGTCTTCTTTGCTGCAACGTCTCATGTACGACCGCAGAAAAGTTGGTGTTGCTACCATGATGGTGCCGTCATATTTTCGAGCCAGCTTGCCGACCTGTTTGGCGTCCAGCGGGCTAAAATGGTAAGCGACTCGCATGTCACAGGCGACGCCCGCCCAGAGGGTTGCCAGGTAGCCGAAGGAGTGGAAGAAAGGCAGGACTCCAATCATCGTGTCTTCGGGGCCGAAACCTGCGGCTTGATCCACCGCGCGCATATTAGTGGCGATGTTTTGCTGGGAAAGCATGACGCCCTTGGGCACGCCCGTCGATCCAGATGTGAAAATAATGGTCAACAAATCGTGGGGTTTGATTCGCTTTAAGCCAAGCAAGCTGGAAAGAACCGTTGCTGGAACCACGTAGCTTTGAAAAGCGGCAATGGCTTTGTCTATCCCGGTGACTTTTTCCTTGAAGTCGTCCAGAAATACGATTTCAGCGTCGAGATTGAAATCGAATTTTTCCATCACTTTGCGGCTGGTCAGCACGTGCTTGATGCCGGCTTGCTTGATGCATTGGTTGATCAAATCCTCAGAAAGGGAGTAGTTTAAATTGACGGCGACGCGGTGATCGAGTGACAGAGCAAAATTGACGATGGCCCCGCCATTTGAAGGCGGAATCAAGATGCCTACATTCTGTTCGCCTTTGTCGAGCACAAATTTTCGCAGCAGCCTTCTCAGGACTAACACTCGAGTTAATGCCGTTCCACCAGTTTCAGTTTGTCCGGTGGAATCCCCAATCTTGACTTTGGACTTACTTTGCTTGCATTTCTTAACCAATTGTTCCGGTGCTGAATAGAATCGGCCAATCCGGTGGTCAACCGATTCGGTCGCCAATCGTTGCATGGCTTGAAAGACGTCAAATTTTGTTTTGGGATGCATTGGAACGCCGATGTGCATCGACATCGCGCGGCGCAGTGAAGTCGGCAAATGGTTCAGGGATTTGCCATTTTTATAACTGAAGATACTGCCCCACATTTCGTCGATATAACACGGAATGACCGGGACGTCTTCGACGCCTTCGAGAATTTTCATCAGGCCCGGTTTGACGGATCGAATTTGTCCGGTTTGCGTAATTCCGCCTTCCGGGAAAATCGCAACACATTCACCTCTTCGCAGCGCTTCGCGAGCCTCTTCGAGTCCACGTCGAATCGATTTTGGTCCGCCACTGATCAAAATAACGCCTGTAAAATCGGCCCACCATTTCATAATGGGGTGCTTGAAATTTCCGCCCCAGGCGATGGTTCGGGTTCGGCGTGGCTGAAGCGACAAAATCGTAACTCCATCCAGCCAACTGCAGTGATTGAAGGCGAGTATCGCGGGGCCAGATTCGGGAAGGTTTTCAAGCCCGCGCACTTTTGTTTTATAAAACAGATTCAGCAGCGACCAGAAAAACATTCGGGCCATCTTTTGAGGCAGGCGCCAGGCCGCGTAAGCTACAACAGGTACAGTCATTAATCCTACAAACAAAAAAATCATACGGGCAGAAAAACGCGGTTGCGGTGACGCAATTCGGACAACCATTTTTGCTTGCCGCTTGTCGTCTTCGTTGTTAAATAAATTCTCATATTTTGCAATTGCAATTTGCTGATTGTCGTCGTCTTGTAAACGTTTGTAGTCGTTCCAGACAAGGTTTGTGATCAATTGTCGTCGTGTTTCGAAATCAATTTCATCGGGAAATTGAACCGGAACCGCGTTTTGGAGTTTGTCAGCTTCAAAGAATGATTCTTCACTCTCGTTGAGCCATTTGGATATCCTCTGGTCTTTTAATTTTTCGTTGGCCGATACCTGATAGGCCTTCGGTAAATCGGACAAGGTTCCAGGATCACTTTCTGTTCGCAGAACTTGTCCAAAGATCAACGATGCGATCATAATTCCCGTAAACGCCAGGCAATTGGTCGCCGACAGGATTGCACCGCGTCGCTCAATTGGGCTCTTCTTTTGCAAATACGATGCCAATGGTACATCAAAAAATCCGGCACTGATTCCAAGGCCAGCCAGCAATATGCACGCAATGATCAGCGGAACCAGGGAATCGCTGACAAAGAAGAATTCAGGTGCAAAAAGCAATGCAATACTAAACACACCAATCCCCAGTACGCCCCAAGGCACCAGCCCCAGTTCAATCCGGCCTCCCGATGCGATTCCTGCAAGTACGCTTCCAATACCGACACCCAGTGTCAGGCTAAGTAGCAAGGGTGTACGTTCGGATTCGATCAGAGCACCACTTTCATCCGCAAAGGCATCAATATTAATTTGTGAAAGCCCGGCAACGGTCCAAAAGAAAATGACCCCCAAAGCAACCCGAAACAAACGCCCCATCGTGGTTAGTTCATGGATGTCGCGAACCGTCTCACCAATAATCGTTACGGGGAATTTCGCTTTGGCGTTGGCGGCCGGTAATGTGAATACCAAATAGCTAAGTGCCGTTCCAACCGCTGCAACACCAATCATCGTAATCGCGGCGACATAAAGATGCTGTGTTCCTCCGGCTGTAGCATCTGCGATCAAGGCGCCCAATGCGGTACCAATTACGGTTGCTGACAAAGTCGCCAGGTTAAATACACCATTGCCAGAGGAAATCGTTTTCTCGTCGAGCAGTTCTGGTATGGTGCCAACTTTTGCCGGCGCAAAGAGCGCGCTTTGACTGCCCATTAAAAATACGGTGGCCAGCAGCATGTAGAAACTATCGAACCAAACGGCCAATACCCCAAGCGTCATGATGACAATTTCTGCGTATTTGCAGCCAATGATGACTTTTCGTTTGCTAAATCGATCAGCGAGCCAACCGGCCGGCGATGCCAGAAACAAATAGGGAGCCACGAACAGGACCGTCCCCCACATCACGATGTTACTGTGTTCGTTGACAGGAAATTGATGTTTGCCAACGCCAATTACGAACCATCGAAAAACGTTATCGTTGATCGCCGTCAGCCAATTGGTCCATAACAGACCTTGGAAACTTGGCGACCAAAGTGAAGTCTTTTTTTTGGCTGATTCATCATTCATTCGAAAAATGGCTGCCCGTTGCGGCGCAGTATCCAATGCTCGGCGAAAAACAGTTTTCTACCATAGTGGTTTTTTCATTTTGTTGCCTCATCAGTTTTGCTGTGACGAGCCGGATATGACCGCAAATCGTCAAAAAAACTGGCCTATTGAACGTTCGGATGACCAAAAATTGCCCAAGTCGCACAACCTGAACATTGCAACTAAATCTTGAAAAGATCACAACAAGAGATTGACAGCATTAATCAAGAAAACGAATGGTCCTAGCGATAAAAAAGATTGATACCGCGAATGTGAAATAGAAAAGGAGTTCTGGCACACATACGCTTTCGATGACTGCATAATCGATGGTGAAAAAAATGAGCCGAACTTCTTTAATGACGGCTGGCATTTTGTTAGTGCTGGTTGGCGTCCAATTAAACCTGGTTGAATCGTATGTGTTGACACCCCGTGCAACACAGGCATGGGATCAACGCGTGCAACTAAATTATGACTATGAAGTAGTGCCTGGTAATTACCAGGCAACCACTAACGGCTATTTTAGAGGTTCAGATATCGTAGCTGCTAACTCAAATGGATCTCAATCCATTGGCCGTAATTTCACGACGGCTCAACCCAACGTGCTCCCATACTCGACGCCCAGCTACCAGAGAAGTTCGCAGCGAGTGCCGGCATATCAGGCGTCTTACGCACAACCAGCGGTTGCCGGAAATTATGCAGGATCGCAAAAGATGGTTACACCTCCCAAATGGTTTTGCTGGCCGCCAATCTTTCTGGGCTCGGTTATGTTTTTGTTTGGGGTCGCCAGACTGGATTAGCGGTATAAAAAGCTAAAGAGAATCTGCCAGTTCTCCGATTTTTGAAACACTGCTTGTCGATTGCGCCTGGCGAATGACCTCTGGTCGGTCATTCGCCGGCGCATCGACGGGCGTTGTACTCCCCTTCTCGATTTGGCACTCTGCCCCAAGTTTCTATTTGGTTTTCGCCGCACAATTTCAAGCGAAAATCGATATCGCCTGCATTGGCTTTGATTATCTGACGCTTGTGCTTATGATGAAGCGAACAGAAAACCAGCTCTATTGATTGTTGCGGATAGTCGCAAATAGGTGATCGATGTTGCGAATTTGTAACGGTAAGTTGCGAACGGTTTGTTATTGAGACTTATTTGGAAGCGATTTGCGATGTCCGATTTTGAGTGTATTGAACTTGATAATGTAGATGACGTGTCGGTCGTCAAATTCATGGATGACAAAGTGGTGGATCCTGCCCGCATTGAAAAGATGGGGACAGAACTGCTTTCTATTGCTGATGACGACGAACAAAAAAAGCTGCTGATTAATTTTGAGAATGTGCATTTCTTTTCCAGCGCCGCGATCAACAAACTGATCGTTCTGGAAAAACGAGTTCGCGCACAAGGTGGCCAGTTAAAGCTCAGCAATCTTCGCCCGGAAGTAAAGGATTTGTTCAGTTTTACCAACCTGGATGGTCTGTTTAAGATTGCCGATCAACAATCCGACGCAATCGACTCTTTTGAATCCAAGTAGTCTCGCTGTGATTCTGGTGGGACACCAAATGCCAAAACCTGAGAATGCGATTTGGAAGTTCGACAAGACGATTCGCAGCCATGTCGATGCGGCTTCGGCTATCGTTCGTCAAACCGTGTCACAATTGAATGAACTTGGCTGGTCCGATAAAGACGCCTTTGGCGTACACATGGCAACCGAAGAAGCGTTGATGAACGCTGTCAAGCATGGCAATGAAAACGACGAATCGAAATCGGTTAAGGTCTTGCTGATTATCAGCAGCGACGAATTTTATGCTCGCATCGAAGACGAAGGATCCGGGTTCGATCCCGACAATGTGCCGGATCCATGCGACGACTGCAATTTGGAAAAGACCAGTGGCCGTGGAGTCTTGCTAATCAAGAAATTTGTCGACCATGTTTGCTACAATGAAGCCGGCAATGTGATCGAATTCCGGAAACGACAAACGGTTTGATTGTCAAATCGCAAGTTCTAGATCCTTGCGATTTTTGTTCCACTGATCCGCCGAATCAATCGGCGTATTTCGAGCACGCTGATGGTTGATAACACTCGAGCAATTGGCAGGCCCGTCGTTTCGACAACCGCTTCGATTTCGATCGGCATCTGAGGCACTGCGTTAAGAACGGCTCGTTCCTGGTCATTCAATTTCAGTTCGCGCGGATGATGGACGTTGTCGCCCCTGTCGGTTTTGACTGGATTTGCCAGCGGTCCAAGTTCTTCCAAAACATCGTCGACCGATTCAACAAGCTTGGCTCCGTCGCGAATCAGTTGATGGCAACCTCGGGACATGCGACTGTCGACCGGACCTGGAACCGCGAACACTTCCCTGCCCTGTTCACTAGCCAATCGTGCCGTTATCAAAGCGCCACTTCGATCGGCGGCTTCAACGACAATGGTGCCCAGGCTTAAGCCAGAAATGATTCGGTTGCGTTGTGGGAACGAACCACTTTTAGGCGGATGATTCGGGGCGCTTTCGCTGATCAATGCTCCACTTTCGCTGACGCGCCGAGCCAGGTCAGCATGTTCAGCCGGATAGATGTTCAACAATCCGCTGGCGAGTACACCGATCGTTCGGCCGTTCGCTTCAAGGGCGCCCTTGTGTGCCGCAGCGTCAATGCCGCGTGCCAATCCGGAAACGATTGTGTAGCCCGCCATCGCCAAACCACGCGCCAATCGTTCTGCGATGCGTTTGCCGTAGGGTGTTGCATGGCGAGAGCCAACGATAGCGATCGCCAGTGAGTCTTCTTCGACCAAGTCACCACGCTTATAGATGATTGTTGGTGGATTGGGTAATTCGATCAGCGGCTTGGGGTACACCGAATCGAATGAACTCAAGATGTCGATCTGGTTTTTGGCACACAGATCGATGTAGGCATCGGCGCGAATCGTCTTTGATGCCAGCGATAATTCTCGCGCAAGTTTTGGACCGACACCCGATACGCGTTGAAGTTGGTCAGGGGCCGCGGCAAGGATAGATTGCGAATCGCCAAAATGGTCGAGCAACGAAGTCAAAGTCTTGGGGCCGACCCCCGGTACCAATGACAACGTCAATATGGTTTTCAGGTCGTTGCTGACGTCGGGAGTAGTTTGGTTCAAGATAAGCCCTTCTTCAAATTGCGATTCGCAAAAACATCAGCCGTCCACAAAACACTCGGCTAACACTTCATCCCCTGGTGAATCGATGAGTTTTACTTCACCAAGTTGCGTCGGCAGGATGAGTCTTAATGTACCCTTTGCTACCTTTTTGTCACGGTGCATTGCTGCTAAAAGTTTTTTCTCGTTGCCGGGCTCAATTGCGGTTGGCAATTCAATTTGTTGCAAAAGTTCGCGTTGTCGATCGACAAAGCTGCTTTCAACCATGCCAAGCCTTTTAGCGAGTTTAGCCGCGCAATGCATACCGATCGCAACCGCTTCGCCGTGCAGATACTTTCCATAACCAAACACATTTTCAATTGCGTGCCCAAACGTATGCCCGTAATTCAAAATCGCCCGCCGTCCGGACGTTTCGAGTTCGTCTTCTTTGACAACCTCTGCCTTCAATTCACAGCATTTGGCGATGACTGCGGTAAGGATTTCAGGATCGCGATCCATGATTGCTGAAACGTTGTTTTCGAGCATCGCAAAAAATTGAGCGTCCATGATGACGCCGTACTTGACGACTTCCGCCAGTCCGCTGCGATAATTGGCCTCGTCAAGAGTAGCTAAAACGTTTGGATCAATGAGCACAAATTTTGGTTGCCAAAATGCTCCAACCATATTTTTGGCACCTGGCAAATTGATTCCCGTTTTTCCTCCAACGCTACTATCGACTTGTGCGAGCAAGCTGGTTGGGATCTGGATGAAATTGATGCCTCGTCCAAAAGTTGCGGCCGCGAATCCGGCAAGGTCTCCAACGACCCCTCCACCGAGCGCAATAATCGTTGACGATCTGTCGGCATTTTGCGTGAGCAATTGATTCCAGATGTGCTCCAGTTGTGCGACTGACTTGGAAGCCTCGCCGGCAGGAATCACAATCGACTCAACTGTGTCGCAAACTTTCATCAGCTGCGGCTCAATCGTTGGCCAATACAGTCCGGTAACATTGTCATCTGAAATGACAAACACATGGCCCAAGCCGGTTAACTCGGGCGTTTCAGCAATTCGGTTGCACGCGCCAGGAGCAACGGTTATCTCATAGGATCGCTCAGCTAAAGCGACGGAAATTCTTTTTTCTTCTGACAAACGAAAGAGCCTTGTGCCGTGCACGAACAATCGGATTGCGATATAAAGAATTCATTGTCGTGATAGAACGCAATTGAATCAACCAGATCGAACTTGTTGTACAGTGAATAGAATGATGGAAAAGAAAAATACCGAACTGGAAAACGAATTCTTTGCGGCAATTAAAACTGGGCAATTAAAGGAAATGAAATCGCTTGCTGGTAAGCACCCCGAATTGCTTCAATCGTACGACTACACTTGTTTCGGTGCCACGCCGTTGACGTGTGTGGCGTCCAAAGACGATCGCGAAATCATCAGTGCTTTGCTTGAACTGGGCGCCGATGTTAATCGATGCAGCGATTGGGATATGGGGCCATGGAGTCCATTACACACTGCGATCCACAGCGGCAAAATGGAACTGGCAGAATATTTCCTGTCGCACGGTGCTGAAATGGACGTTCATACTGCAGCGGCACTGGGACGTTTGGATGACATTGAATCGTTGTTGGAAGTAAATCCAGCACGCGTCAAAGAGCCGGGAGGCGATGGATGCCAGCCGCTGCATTTTGCTGGCACAACGGCGGCGGCTCAATTGTTGTTGGATCGTGGCGCGGACATCGATGCTCGTTGTTTGGACCACTACAGCACGCCCGTTCAATACCTGGCAACCGCACGGCCGGAAATCGCCAGATATCTGTTCCAGCAAGGAGCTACTGCCGACATTTTTTCAGCAATCATTTCTGGTGACCAAATGACGGTCAAGAAATTGATCCAGGTCGATCCGAAAATTCTTCAACAGCGCATCGATCAGACAACCTTTCCTCCGGGCCCCGAGCATGATGTTCACAACATCATGACGTTTACCGTTGGCCATCACAGCACACCGCTGCACGCGGCCACTATTGGTAACCAGCCGAAGATGATCGAAATGTTGATCGAGGCAGGAAGCGACGTAAACGTTCGAGGCGGTTACGACGATGCGGCGCCGTTGCACCAGGCCGCATGGCAGGACAATTTGGAAGCAGCGATTGCGCTTATCGAAAATGGAGCCGACGTTAATATTCGGTCGGGAAAAATCCACAACAACAGTCCCGCTGGCTGGGCAATTGTGGCTGGATCGGCAAATGTGTTTTGCTTGTTAATAGATCACGGTGCCGAAACGCTGGACTTTTTTGCGGACGATGCGCATGCGGCCGTGGCTGGGGAATTCAGGCAATACAAAATGGTTCCGCAAGAGAACTATATTCGAATTCGCGACCGAATGAATTCGTGACGCCTGGATCGTTCTCGCTTTGTTCGTTCCATCAGGCACCAATCAAAGTCTTTGACAAAATGTTGGTCAATTGAAATTCGTTACTCATGATCGTTTTGCCATCGACGTTAATTTGACCTTTGAAATCGAAAACCTGGCCGACGGTTTCGGAAACATCGATTTGGATCTGTAATTGATCACCAGGCCGTGCAAAACCGCGAAACCGCGAATTCTTGACCTTCACCAGCACGCCCAATGCGTATTCGTTGAACAGCGGATCATGAGTGTTGTATTCGGCCATCGGGTTATGTTCTGCAGCGATCAAAATTCCTGCCGACTGGGTCGTCATTTCCTGCATCATCGCTCCTGGCAATATCGGCGCACCGGGAAAATGGCCCTTGATAAAAAACGCATCTGGGTTGACCGTCGCAGCGGTAACGATCGAAGTTGCGGTCAAAGATTCGATTTTTTCGATCAATAAGTACGGGCTGCGGTGATGCAGATAATCTTCGACGTTGTCAAATTGGTGCTGATAGAGCTTCATAAGAATTGTTTTCCGTACATATATTGAACATATTGATTGGTGAATCGGCTAATAAAGTCATCCGCCGTTTTTGGCTATACTAGGTGCAGGCAATTTAATCATCTTTAGGCGATTCAACATGAAACTAACGGCATCAACCGTATTGTTAATCTTCGTTTTAACGGGTCAATCGGTTTTAGGCCAGCAAGCAGAGCCGGTCGAAAAATTCAGCCAGAAGGATAAGTTTCGTCAGCTGGAAGAGATTCTGCCGACGCCAAACGATTATCGTACAGCATCAGGCAACGCTGGCCACGAGTATTGGCAGCAATCGGTCGACTATGTGATCGACGTACGTATCGACGATCAAAAACAACACTTGCACGGCTCAGAGAAAATTTCGTACACCAACAACAGCAAAGATGCACTTTCGTATCTGTGGCTGCAATTGGATGCCAATATTCGTGAGCCACATTCGGATTCAGTGTTAGCCAGGACGACGTCAGACATCGATCGACTTGAATTCCGCCGCTTCCGCAGCATGCTTGCTCGCGAGAAATTCGAAGGTGGCTTGAACATTAAACGCTGTCGAGATTGTGTGTCAGAAGAAGATCTTAATTTCACTATCGTTAAAACCATGATGCGAGTTGATTTGCCAAAGCCACTGCAGTCCGGACAATCATTCAGCTTCGAAATCGATTGGGATTACCAGATCAATAACAGCAAACTGGTCCGTGGCCGAACGGGCTATGAATTCTTCGAAGAAGATGAAAACTATATTTACGAAATGGCACAATGGTTTCCGCGCATGTGTGCGTATACCGATGTGACGGGCTGGCAGCACAAACAATTTCTTGGCCGCGGCGAATTTACTTTGGAATTTGGCGACTACGTTGTCAATATTACGGTGCCTGACGACCATATTGTTGCTTCGACTGGTGTTCTGCAGAACCCAGATAAAGTCTTGACACAAGTTCAGCAGGATCGAATGGCGCAAGCGGAATCGGCTGACCAGCCGATGTTTATCGTGACGCCCGAAGAAGCCAAAGACAACGAATCCAGTAAATCAGAACAAACCAAGACCTGGCAATTCAAAGCGGAAAACGTTCGGGATTTTGCGTTCGCGTCCAGTCGTAAATTTATCTGGGATGCGATGAAGCATAAATTAAAGACCAACGATGTGATGTGTATGTCATTTTATCCAAACGAAGGCGAGCCGCTGTGGAGCAAGTATTCGACTCACGCGATCGCACACACATTGAACGTCTATTCGAAATACACTTTCGATTACCCGTACCCGGTTGCGATATCGGTTAACGGGCCCGTTGGCGGAATGGAATACCCGATGATTTGTTTCAATGGACCACGGCCAGAAGAAGATGGGACGTATTCCAAACGCACCAAATACGGATTGATATCAGTGATCATCCACGAAGTTGGCCACAATTATTTTCCGATGATCGTCAACAGTGACGAACGGCAATGGACATGGATGGACGAAGGACTGACCACGTTCCTGCAATATTTGACTGAACAGGAATGGGAAGAAAATTATCCGTCGCGGCGCGGTGAACCGAAAGACATCGTCCGCTACATGGCCAGCCCTAACCAGGTCCCGATCATGACCAACAGCGAATCGCTCTTACAATTCGGTCCCAACGGATATTCAAAACCTGCAACGGCGTTGAACATTTTGCGTGAAACGATTATGGGCCGCGAATTGTTCGACTATGCTTTCAAAGAATACGCCAATCGCTGGAAGTTTCGACGGCCGATGCCAGCGGATTTTTTCCGGACGATGGAAGATGCGTCCGGTGTCGATCTGGACTGGTTTTGGCGTGGCTGGTTTTACACAACCGATCACGTCGATTTGGAACTGGTCGGTGTTAAACAGTTGAATGTTGATACGCGCTACCCGGAAGTCGAAAAAGGCTTGAAGCGAGAAGATCGCGAGCAACAGCCGCTGACGCTTAGCAAAGAACGTAACGCCGATTTGGCAAAATATCTGGATCGTTTTGATAACTTGAAAGACTTTTACAATTCGTTTGACGAACTGGATGTAACGGATCAAGACCGTCGCGAATACGAACGCTTCATCGAGCGACTTGAAGATCAGGATAAAGATCTGCTGAAAGAAGCTCGCAATTACTATCTGATCAGTGTCAAAAATGTTGGTGGGTTGGTAATGCCGCTAATCATCGAAGTGACTTACGCAGACGATTCGAAAGAGACTTTCCGATATCCAGCCGAGATCTGGAACAAGAACAACGAGCAAATTTCAAAGTTGATTGTTACTGAGAAGGAAATCGTTAGTCTGCAGATTGATCCTCGGTTGGAGACGGCGGACGTGAATGTTGGTAACAATAGTTTTCCGCCACAGATTAGTAAGTCTCGTTTCCAGTTGTTCAAGGATCGAAAGCAACTTAATCCAATGCAAAAATCGCAAGGGATGGAGGATGAGAGTGATGACGAAGATGAAGAAGGCAGTGGAGATTAAATCTTGAGCCGTTTAAGTCAATGGTTGCTGATCTTCACCAGCTTGATGTTGGTGGCTAGCGCTGATAATCATGTCAGCGCCGCTTTGCTGCATCCCAATCACGTGACTTTGGCCGAGATCGAATTCAATTCCAAGACAGGCAAATTCGAAATCGCATTGTGCGTTCATCCAGAAGATTTGGACCAGGTGCTCAGGCAAGTGCATGCAGCGAGCGATGACGCCAAGGACACTTTCAGGTTGAGCGAATCATCGATCGATCGTTATGCGGCGCGGTGGCTGTCAACCGAATTTCTTGTTACCGCCCAATCGAATCGAGAGAAAGTGTTGCCGATTCGCTGGGTCGGTTGTGAGCTTGATATCAAAAAGGCATGGTTGTTTTTCGAAGTAAGCGGGGCCGCGCAGGCTCAAACGTTTGAACTTGAAAACAAGTTGTTTTTGAAGCTAAATGACGACCAATCCAACCACGTAAAGTTGAAACATGGCTCAGACGTCAAATGGTTCCAATCAACTCGCAAAAAATCAAAAGTTGTGATTGAGTTGTAAGTGTCTGAGGAGTCAGTGTTTTGTCACGGCAGCGTAAATGCTTTGGTGGTCAATACTTGCTGATTCCATATCAATTCGTTAGCATTCAAATAGGTACGACACGGTGTCGTACATACACTATGTTG
>CAYONX010000042.1:0-37816 GCA_964405425.1 uncultured Pirellulaceae bacterium
CTGCGTTTTATTTGACTGCGTTTTATTTGACTGCGTTTTGTTTGACTGCGTTTTGCTCGACATCGCTTTGGCTAGTGTTGGGCGTAGCTGCACTCGTCACCACGCTTCGATTCAGCAAGCCATATCCAATCAGGACCATTAATCCGATTGCGGCACACGAATAAAACAACAAGCTTGAATCGTATTCGTAAACGACGCCACCAATCGCTGGCCCAACAATAAACGCCAGCGAATAAGACATCGTGTACCAGCCCATATAAGATCCGGTATCTCGATTTTCGCTGCGCTGCGAAACCCAACTGGACGACATTGGGGCGGCAAGCATTTCGCCGATGGTTAGGATGATCATCGCTAAAACACAAAACCAGGTCCCTGTACTAAGGGGAAGGATTCCAAACCCGAGGCAGGCGAAAAAAGTGCCCCAGCCGACTGACAAAATCAGATTCCAATTTTTTGCCAAGCTGACAAAAACCATTTCAAACAAAACGATGATCGCGGTGTTGACTGCGAAAATACAGCCGATTTGAAATTCATTGAGACCATAGTGGTGGTTCAAGTACAGCGGGTAGGTAGTGAAGAATTGAAAGAACACCACGGCACCGGTAAACGTCAGCAAAAGATAAATCCAGAATACTCGGTCGTGAATTGGAGATCCGAGATTCGAATGGTCACGGTCCACGATTTCGGATTTTTTGACGGGGCGCCGGAAGCCAAAAAATCGCAACAGAATTAGCGCACATGCTGCGGTTGTGATCGCGTCGGCTACAAAAATCCAAAAGAAGCTGATCGAAACCAGCAGTCCTCCGATCGCTGGGCCAAACGAAAAGCCAAGGTTGAGCGCCATTCGATTTAACGCGAATGCTTGCGTGCGTTGTTCCGGAGTGGAGAATTGAGTGACTGCCGTAGCATTGGCCGGGCGGACGCCTTCTGAAAAAACACTCAACGCAAAAACCGCAATCGCCAGTTGGACAAAGCTCGTGCAAAACGGCAGGGCCAGATACACCGGCACTGAAAGCAAGAGCAGGACCACCTGCAGCCCAATGGCACCTACATGACCGGTCAGTCGTCCGCCAAGGTAGGCGCCGACAACACTGCCAAAACCGTAAATGCTGATTACAAAACCTGCCTGAGCGTTTGTGTATCCTTCGGATTTTGTGAGATACAAAGTCAGAAACGGCAACACCATCGTTCCCAATCGATTGATGAACAGCGCACCCGACAGCATCCAGATTTGCGCTGGCAAATCTGAGTAGGCGGTACGATATGCGTCAATCAACTTACTTAGCATTTGCGGTTCCTGATTAACGAACAAGAGTCGGCTGAGCCAACTAGGTTCGCCAATTTATATTCTGAAAACCTTCGACTGAATATCAGCAAGTGGATGGATTTTGGTTTAAAGCCACTAAAATATGGCTCCACCAGAATCACCAAAGTGCACGGAATCCGTTTTGTTGCTCCATCGAATTTTTGCAGTCGCTGTTTTGTTTTTCATGGCCGGTTGCCATGAACAAACGGCCAGCAACGATACCGTTTGCATTTTTGCAGCCGCGAGCACTTCCCAGGCCGTTGAAGAAATCTGCGATCGGTTCGAAGATCAAACGGGTTTGAAGACTCGCCTCAGTTTCGCCAGCTCCGCAACCTTGGCTAATCAGATCTTGAACGGAGCACCTGCCGATCTGTTTTTATCGGCCAACCTGGAATGGGGCGACAAGCTGATAGAATTCGGCAAAGCGAAAGAATTGCGTACGATCTTTGGCAATCGATTGGTTGGAGTTTGTCCTGAATCGGACGACAATTCGTGGGTTCCCAAAAAGTTATCAGACTTGGCCGACGATCGGATCGGTAAAATCGCTATCGCAGACGCGGATTCGGTACCGGCGGGTATTTATGCCAAACGAGCCATGGTTCATGTTGGAATATGGGAAGACGTCCGAGATAAATTGGTCTACGGTGCCAATGTCCGTCAGTCACTGGCGATGGTTGAATCGGGAGCGGTGGATATCGGCTTGATCTACAAAACCGATACGGCGATTGCGACCAAGGTTAAAATGGTTTTCGAAGTCGATTCAAAGGCCTCGGGACCGATTCATTACGCGATCGCGCGGACAAACAAGGGCGAACACAATTCAGCGGCAAATAAGATCATGGAATTTATGGATTCGGAAATCGGTGCATCTATTTTCGCAAAACACGGCTTTGTTATCAGCGTGCAAGGAGAATGATGTCGCCAGAAGAAACCAGTGCGCTGTTGCTGAGCATGCAAGTGGGCGTGGTTGCGGTCCTGTTTAGCTTGCCGATTGCGATTGCAGTCGCCTATGTCCTGGTGCGATGGAACTTCCCCGGCAGTTTTCTTTTGCAGGGATTGGTCGATTTGCCGCTCGTGTTGCCGCCGGTGGTCACCGGCTATTTGCTGTTGCTGTTGTTTTCGCCGGCGGGGGCGATCGGATCGTTTCTGGTTTCGATTGGGATTGAAGTTGCGTTCACCTGGCTGGGTGCCGCAATTGCAGCAGCAGTCGTGAGTTTTCCGCTGATGGTGCGAGCCATTCGAGGAGCCATTCAAAGCGTCGACCAGCGGTATGAAATGACAGCGCGGAGCCTGGGGGCTGGTCGTGTACGTACGTTTTTTACGATCACCTTGCCGCTTGCCCGATACGGCATTGTTGCCGGGTGTTTGTTGGCATTTGCTCGCAGCATTGGCGAATTTGGCGCGACCATCATGTTGGCCGGCGATATTCCTGGTCAAACACGTACGATCCCTTTGGCGATTTACAGCCTTGGTCAACGAGTCGACGGTATGCAGCAGTCCTGGCGGCTGGTTGTGTTGTCGATTGTTCTTGCGTTGGCGGCGTTGCTCGTTGGCGAGTTACTTGAGCGAAATCGGAGTCGTCGTGAGCAAAATTAGTTTTAGTTGTTGCCATGCGTTTCAGGGCGGATTCGAACTGGACGTCGATTTCTGTACTCAGGAACAAGTGGTTGCGTTGTTTGGCCCATCGGGCAGCGGCAAATCTTCGATACTTTCAATGTTGGTTGGTTTTTCGCAACCGACGACCGGTAACATTCGCCTTGGCGAAACGGTCCTGTTTGACAGCGATCAAGGAATCAATTTGCCGGTCGAAAAACGAAACGTCGGTTTGGTGTCTCAGGACTATTTGCTATTCCCACACATGGATGTACGCAGAAATCTAAATTACGGCGCTGCGACAAACGACTCAAATCAAAAGAAGCACTTTGATGTGATATGCGATGTGCTGGAACTTGATCCGTTCCTCGATCGCTACCCAAGCAATTTATCGGGCGGTGAAAGCCAGCGAGTGGCGATTGGGCGAGCGCTTATTAGTCGTCCAAAAATGTTGCTGTTGGATGAGCCCTTCTCTGCACTCGACGCCGGGCTGGAATCGCGAATCATGTCCTATTTGAATCAGATTATTGAAGAGTTGAAGATACCGGTCGTTTTCGTCAGTCACCGCCAAAGTCATGTGCGCCGGCTCGCGGATTGGGTGGTGGTGCTGGACGAAGGACACATGGTAACTCAAGGCGTTCCAGATACAGCGTTGTCACATACTCGGCCGATGGGTTGGAAAAGCTCCATGCGACCGGTCAATTTGTTGCGGTTGGAGAATGTTCGCAAGAGCGATGGCGATTGGATGGGCGAAGTTGGTGACCAGATTTTGCATTTGCCACGTTCGGATTACCGACAACGCGAAGCCGCTTTCTTGCAGTTCGCTCCCAGCGATGTCACGTTAAGTCGCGGTAATGTGGATGGACTGAGTTCGCGTAATCACTTGAATGGAATCGTGCGGCAGATTGTTGCGGTCAATGAGGCGCAGTTTATCGCGATCGATATCGGCCAAATCATTTGGGCGGAAATTACCATGCGGTCTGTCAACGATTTGGAATTGAAGCCAGGCTGTGAGATCGGATGTTTGATAAAAGCACAAAGCTTGGAGTTGGTCGACTAGCTATCCTCACCGACGATGGACAGGTTTGTGAACGCGAGGCGGAATTTCTTTTTGCCGAGATGAGCGAAATCGACAGTCGCGGTGGTCTTCATGTTCTGGCCACTGATGGATTCGATAACACCGTCTCCGTATTCTTCATGCTGGACCGCCATGCCCGCCTGGTACATCGAAGGGTGGTGACGGGTCACAGCTTCCTGCTTCTTTGCTAAATCGGCGCCAGTCATCAATCGAGGAAACATTGCATTGGATTGAGGGTCGGATGGCGGCTTCGATTCGTTGGCGCTTTCTTCTTCTCCATCTTCAGTGCCTCGGGCATCGATTTCATCGGCGCTGTATCCATCGTCGACACTACCGTGCATCCATGGATCGACGTCGAAGGGAACATCGTCAAGGTCGTCTTGAAAGTTTGACGTGGCCTGGGGAGTGAAAACCTCCATCTCGCTTCGTGGTAGCTCGATCAAGAAATTGCTTGGAATGCAGGGCCAAAAACTGCCTTTGCGAAAACGGCTCAAGCAATGACTGAGCTGCAGCTTTTCCATTGCACGAGTAATGCCGACAAACAGCAACCGCCGTTCTTCTTCTAATTGTTCGACATCGTTAGCACTGCGTTCGTGAGGCAGTATCCCACTTTCGAGTCCAACGATGAAAACGCACGGAAATTCAAGGCCTTTGGCGGCGTGCAGCGACATCAAACTGACATAATCCGAGTCTGATTCCCAAGCATCGGAATCACTGACCAAAGCAGCTTGTTCGAGATATCGTTCGAGCCCGCCGTCTTCGGGGTGTTCGTTATCAAACTCCTGTGCTGCGACCAGCAATTCGTCAACGTTGGCGGCTCGTTCATGGCCTTCTTCGCTGCCGTCGTCGGTCAGCCAGTCGCGGTACCCGGTTTTATAAATCACACTTTTCATGACTTCTTCGACATGTTCGAAAGGCGTTTCCGAAATTTCGTCGTACAGCGAAACAAACTTGGCCACTTTAACGGCAGCACCTTTTGAAATCGTTTCGATCAAGCCACATTGACGCGCCGCTTCAAGCAACGGGATTCTCTTTTCCATGGCATAATCGCGAATTCTATTGACCGTCACTTTCCCAATCTTGCGACTGGGGACATTAACCACACGCTCAAACGCAATGTTGTCGCTGGGATTGTTGACCAAATGCAAATAGGCCAAAACGTCTTTGACTTCGCGTCGCTGATAGAACTCAAGTGCTTTGACGATTTGGTACGGCATCCCAATCGCGCGCAATGCATGTTCAAGCGATCGTGACAATCGGTTGGTGCGGTACAGGATTGCGAAATCGCGCGGACGATACTCATTTTTCTGTACCGCCAACGCAATTGAGTCTGCGATGTCGGCAGCTTCGTCTTGTACCGTCGGATAGGCAATCAGTTTTACGGAATTGCCATGCTCCTTGTCAGTGATCAACGATTTAGGTTTGCGACGACGATTGAACGTGATTAACTGATCCGCCACCGAGAGGATCGATTTTGTGCTGCGATAATTTTGCTCCAGACGAACGATCTTCAAGTTCGGGTAATCTTGTTCGAATTCCAGGATGTTGTTCAGATTCGCTCCGCGCCAGCCGTAAATCGATTGATCAGGATCGCCGGTGACGCCAAGGTTTTTATAATTGTGATTGAGAAGTCGGACCAATTGGTATTGGGCAAGGTTGGTGTCCTGGTATTCGTCGACCATCATGTACTGGTACTTCATATCCAGTGATTCACGCAATTCCGGGCTGTTGCGAAGTAGATCAACGGCGTACAACAGCAGGTCATCAAAATCGACGGCGTTGGCCATCTGCAACAGTTTTTGATATTCCACATAAACTCTGGCTGCAATTGACGCAACGTAATCACCTGGCGCAGGTTCAAAATTGCCAGCGGTGATCGCACTGCTTTTGATATTGCTGATGCGATCAAGAATCGAATCGGGTGAATGGTGTTTCAAATCGACTTCTGCGTTTTGGATCGCCTGCTTGACGACTTTCTTGGAATCCCCCATATCATAGATCGTGAAATTTTCACTTAACCCGACCATCGACGCGTAATTGCGCAGCAGTCGTGAACAGAAACGATGAAAAGTTCCCGTCCACATATTGCCACCAGTTACCAGACGATCGATACGAGAACGCATTTCATCAGCGGCTTTGTTGGTAAACGTCAAAGCGACGATCGAGTGCGAAGGTATTCCTTGTTCAATCATGTAAGCCACGCGATGCGTAATTACGCGTGTCTTTCCACTGCCCGGGCCGGCAAGCATTAAAAGTGGGCCGTCGATATGCGTAACGGCTTGCCGTTGGCTTTCGTTTAGCTGCTCGAGTAATTGCTGTGTTGAATTCATGTTGGTATTAGTTGCAACGCGTTTGCTCGATTATTGGGCGCTATCCGGCCAGGACCGCTAGCACGTGTTCGCAAATAATCGCTTCCCCAATCGAAAACCAAACTGGTTATGTTATATTTTAGGCTAACCAAGACAAGCACGAGGACGATCGTGCTGATTTGTATTCATCATTTTGGGAGGGAACCCCATGGCACGGACACGAATTCCACTTAGCGCAGCCGAAGAAGAAACCAGAAATCTTCGCGAAAAGCTTGATCTCAGTACGGCTGAAATCGGCCTGACCGTTCGCACGACGAACTGTTTGGAAGAGCGAGGAATTTTCTCAGTTCGCGATCTATTGAACACGACTCGTAGCGAGTTGTTGAGCATTTCCAACTTCGGTGAAAAGACGCTTGAAGAAGTTTACCGAGCCCTAAGCGATATTGGCTTCCAGCGTGACAACGTTGAAGTCAAACCTCGTTAGGATTGGTTGACAGAAATTTCGAATTTGCAGAAGTCTCATATTGGCAGGAAACCGCATGGGCGGATGTTGCGTTTGCTGACGGCAAACGCAATTGGGAATTTAAGCTCCCTTTTTTGAACGTCCACCGCGAGTGATGAAATTACTTGCTTATTCCTGCCAACAGGCTCAGAAACTCTGGAAAATGGCCAATTTATTGCCATGCCCAGCGAATTAGTTTCGTGTGCAATAGCAAGCGATCGCCGATAGTCGATTCGTGCTGTGCGGGGATACCATCGCTTTTTGTATGGGCAATAAGTTGCTATCATTCTCTTATTGCGTGAACTGGCCGACAGAATATCGATTTATTTTGTCCGGCACTGTTTTTAGCCTCCCCTGAATCAAATTTGAGTTTCTTTAACTGTGGATTTCCTTAACTGGATACGGAATAAAAATGAATATTGAAGAAGTCAATAATCCTGGATACGAGCAGCCTCGTAAATCAGGTCGAAGTTGGATGGCATGTTTTGGAATCGGATGTGTAGCTTTGTTGGCGCTGTGTGCCGTTGGCGCAGTGATCACCTACTTTACGGCTGGTCCTTCTATTCAAGCGATGATCGAACAGGTTCAGATTCAGCAGCAGAATATGTCGATGGCGATGGAATCAGAATTGGTCAAAGAAAAACTTGGCTCACCGGTTACTCCTGTTATCGAGATTGCAGCTCCAGAAGTTGAGATTGATGGTGAGGTGCAATTGATTACGTCGCGTCAAAAATTAAAAGGTTCAGAAGCTGAAGGCTACCTGGTATCGCAAGTTCGCATAGAACCGGGAAAGCCAGTAGAACAACTCAAGTTGTTTCTGGAAGTTGACGGTGAAGAAACCAACTTGATGGATATGGATGATGACTTCAACCTGGAAGTTGACGATGGTGGCGGTGAAGGCGAAATGGAAGACATGGAAGACGGCGGTGTTGAACTGGAATTGGAAGAACCCGTGGGCGCCGGCGGTTAATCGAAACTTATAAATTTTTTAACAATTAATGAAGAGAAAAAAATGGCTTCAATAACTTTGAAAGGTAACGCCTGTAATACATGCGGTGATCTGCCAGCTGTCGGTTCGCCGGCTCCTGGATTCACATTGATCGCGGGCGATTTGAGCGAGTGTACTTTAGATTCGTTTAGCGGAAAAAATGTAGTGCTGAGTATTTTTCCCAGCATGGATACGCCCGTTTGTGCAAATTCAGTTCGCGCTTTTAATGAAAAAGCTGCTGGCGCTGAGAACACGGTCGTCGTAAATGTTTCTGGGGATTTGCCATTCGCTCAAAAGCGATTTTGTGAAAGTGACGGGATTGAAGGCGTTACCAATCTTTCGACTTTCCGATGCAACCAATTCGGCAAAGACTACGGAATGTCCATCGTTGATGGTCCGCTGACCGGGCTGTTGGGCCGCGCGATTGTTGTTATTAACGGTCAAGGCGAAGTGGTATACACCGAATTGGTGCCTGAAATTGCTCAGGAACCAAACTACGATGCGGCGTTGTCAGCGGTTACCCAAACTGCTTAAAGTCCTGCCGTAAGAACTAAAACAAGCCCATCCAATTCAGGATGGGTTTTTTTATTGGTAGACAACGGCCAATTTGTTGAGTTCGAAATTATTCGTTAAACTGCGAGTCTGGCGTATGACAAGATCGCAGCAATTTTCTGCCAAGGGTTCAAATCAATATTACGCTTTTGCACTTTTGCACATTTGCGACTGTGTGAACGAACTTCATCGTTCAATCAGCCAATGTGAAGATTAAACCGGAAGTCTCAAGCATGACGCTAAGCTTGCAGAGGATATTTTTAACTTCAACGACAATTGAGCTTGGAGTAATGGTCGGTGACCGATAACACATCTTCAGCCAACGGCGGAGGTGCACGCAACCGTGCTTCGAAGCATGCTCCCTATCCGAAAGCCGAATCGTACATCCAAAGACTTTTGGAATTGGTCAACGATTTGGTGTTCTCGATATCAGTCGATGCTAAACGCGTTCTGTATCTGAATCCGGCTGCTGAAACGATCTACGGACGAAAGATTGAGGCGCTCACCGCGCAGCAAGAATTATGGATCGATTGTATTCACGAAAAAGATCGAGACAAATTTCGTCAGTCGGTTCTGGGCATCAACGAAACAAAGCGGTTTAGTTTGGAGTTTCGCGTCGTTCAGCCAGATGGTTCGATCAGATATTTGCAGGGTGACTTTCGCAGAATCACCGATGATGAAGGCACGCTGGCGGCCATCGGATGCATCGCAAAGGACGTCACTAATCGTGTGCGAACAGAATTTGAACTGGAAGAATCAAAAGCGATCTATCATTCGCTGGTGGAGAGTCTTCCCGTAAACATATTTCGCAAAGATCGCGATGGTCGAATTGTTTTCGTCAATAGCAAGTATTGTGAAACGGTTGGCAAGCCATTCGAAACGCTGATTGGGAAAACGGACTATGATCTGTTCGATCCAAAACTGGCTGAGAAATATCAGAAAGACGACAAATGGGTTTTGCAGACCGGGTTGCCGTTTCATGATATTGAGTTTCACCAGCAGGAGGACGACGAATATATATATGTCGAAGTTCTCAAAGCTCCGGTAACCGCTGCGGGTGGTCGCCGGATTGGAATTCAAGGCATGTTTTGGGACGTGACGGATCGCAAGAAGGCCGAGATTGAGCTGGAGAAAGCCAAAGATATCGCGGTCGCTGCCAGCCAGGCAAAAAGCGATTTTCTGGCAAACGTCAGTCATGAAATCCGAACTCCGCTAAACGCAGTGATTGGGATGACGGATTTGTTGTTGAGTTCCAGGACGGACAAGAGCCAAAAAGAATACCTTGGGATGATTCAGGATTCCGGACAATCGCTTTTGTCGTTGATCAACGACATTCTGGACTTCTCAAAAATCGAATCAGGCAAGTTGGAAATCGACACCGAGTGGTTCGATTTGCGGGAAAGGATGGGCGATACGTTACGTACACTTGCGTTTCGTGCGCATGGCAAAACACTGGATCTGATCTGTAACATCGATCCTGAAATTCCAATCCAGATTCTTGGTGATGCCCAGCGTTTGCGACAAATCATCGTGAACTTGGTCGGCAATTCGATCAAGTTCACCGATTCAGGCGAAGTAAGCGTTGATGTGGAAAGAGTCGCCATCGACGATGACGAAATTACTTTGAAATTCTTGATTCAAGATTCAGGGATAGGGATTCCAGAAGAAAAGTTGTCGGAGATCTTCAACGAATTTATCCAGGCAGATACATCGACGACTCGCAAATACGGTGGCACCGGTCTAGGTTTGGCCATTGCCTCGAACCTGGTTGAGCTGATGGGTGGAGAGTTGCATGTTAACAGCAAGATCGATGTTGGAAGCCAGTTTCATTTTACGTTGAAGTTCCCAATCGCAAACCAACCCTTGCAGCCAGCGATTCCGGATGACTTTAACAACATCCCGATTCTGTTGATGGCGAAAAATCCGAATTTGGTCAACAGCCTGGATTGCGTTCTGAATTCGTGGCGAATGAAAACGTATTGCGTTCGTGACAACGAACAGGCCGTCAAATTGGCCAAAGGAATGTCCTTTGCCAGCGATCCAATCCAAGTCGTTTTGGCGGAGGCCAATTTCGATGACGATTTGATCGATGAAGATTGTGATTGCAGTACTTTGGCTCGCCAGATATTTGCCGATACCGAAGTCGAAAACCCGGCATTTATTGCACTTGTAAAATCGAGTACTCCAAAGGGATTGGATATCGCGGATGAAAGTCCGGAAACCCGGCGAATATTATTGCCGGCGAAATATTCCGAATTGCGAGATGCCATTGCGCATTGTTTGAATCCGCTGTCTGAGTCTCTGACGGGCGAGGAAATCATTCAGGCTTCGTTTCGAGGCCCGTATCGAATTTTGTTGGCCGAAGATAATCCCGTCAATCAAAAGCTGGCGGTTGGGATTTTGCAAAAATACGATCACCAAATAACGGTGGTTGGGAATGGGCAACTGGCGGTCGACGCATTGAAAGGGAATGGCGCAGAAAATTTTGACTTGGTTTTGATGGATGTGCAGATGCCGGAACTGGATGGCATTGCAGCGACAAAGGCCATTCGAGATTCGAATACCAGCGGATCGACATTACCAATCATTGCGATGACAGCTCATGCGATGGCTTCGGATCGAAAACGTTGTCTTGAAGCCGGCATGGATGATTTCCTGTCCAAACCCTTCAGGGCTCAGGATCTTGTCGCGACGATTGATCGATTGATGGAGTCGCGTTCTCGTGAATTGGCAGAAACGACAGTACACAAGATCGGCAACTCTAGTGGTATCGATTGGAATGTGGCGTTTGACACCGTCGGCGGAGATCGGAATTTGCTGATCGAATTGATCAACATTTTTGTCGCTGAAAAAGATTCTATGATTCAGCGCATTCGGGAAGGATTTGTAAAATCAGACTTAGAATCGGCCCAACGTGTCGCGCACAGCATGAAAGGAACTTTGCACCATTTGGGAGCCAGCAAAGTCGCCCAAATCGCCGAGGATATCGAAAGATTGGGAGAAGATGAATTGGAACGGGCGGTTACTTTAACCGACAAATTGGAAAATGGCATAAATCAGTTGACTAGCGAATTCCAGCGTTTTACAAATAACTAGTGCAAAATTACGTGCATCACGAAAGTCCGGGACAAATCGCGATACGGCAGGCGGGGACGAGGCAGTCAATTTGAGCCCGTTTGATGAATTTTACGGAGGGTTAGATGCCAACGGTATTAGTAGTTGATGATACGGCAGTCGACAGACGACTGGCTGGTGGCTTGTTGGAAAACGCCCCTGACTTGAATGTTTGCTATGCCCAAGGTGGCAACGAAGCGTTGTTGCAAATCGGTAATGAGTTACCGGACTTGGTGTTAACAGATTTGCAAATGCCTGACCTGGATGGTTTGCAGTTGGTTAATTCGATTAACCAGCGGTACCCCGATGTTCCAGTCGTTTTAATGACCGCTCATGGCAGCGAGGTGATTGCTGCACAAGCGCTTGCCAGCGGTGCAGCCAGCTATGTCCCCAAGTCCGACCTGGCTGACAATCTTGTTGAAACGGTGATGCATATCCTGGCGATGTCGGATTCGGATCAACGTTACAAAAAATTGATGCATTGTGCCCGGCAAGTCGATTTCGAATTCGATCTGGAAAACGATCTGAAGATAATCGATCCACTGATTGATTTGGTTCAGCAAGTTGTTTCCAGCCAGGAGCTACTCAATTCGACGGACCGGGTGAGAATGTGTGTCGCAGTCGAACATGCATTGCAGAATGCGATGCTGCGTGGAAATCTTGAAATCAAACGCGAAGAAGTTCCAGTTGTCGATCCGGCGTTTGTAGACGAACGTGCTCAGCGTCCTGATTTTGCGGATCGACGAGTTTATTTTCGGTTTACGGTCAAGCCTGAACGAGTTGACTTTATCGTCAAAGATCAAGGTAACGGTTTTGATACAACCGCGCTGCCGCAAGCCGAAGATCCTGAATCGTTTAAGGACGGCATTGGGCGTGGCTTGGTCTTAATTCAAGCGTTCATGAACGACATTCAATTTCTTGACGGCGGGCGTGAGTTGAAGATGTCGAAAATCAAACAATGAATGACAGCTAAATTGTAACTTTTTGATTGGTTAAAACGCTCTGACTTTCCGCGTGGCAAATTTTGATTGCATCGCGAGCCATCGCTCCTCCCAGTGAATCCATGGGTTGATTGTCGCTCAATGCTTTAATGACGTCCCGGATTTCCGCAGCGAACGCGTGGACTGGATCGCCATCGCCAACGTCAACCATTTCAACGCTTCCGTCTTCTTTCATCAACTTCAATGGCATCCCTTGATCGCCAGATTCCAGGGCAGCGTACTCGAAATGCATCGTCGCTTTTTCGAGTTGGATTTCGAATCCATGCGTGAACGGTCGGCCTTGTTGTTGAATGATTCCGCTTGTGGCTGCAATCGAAAGATTGGGGTCCGGGAATTCAAAGATACTGTGGCAAAAGCTGACTAAATCGTTTTTCGTTGTGCCACTTGAATAGACTCCGCAAGGCATCCCGGCGATCAGTCTGATAAAGTGTGCGTCGTGCACGTGCAGATCCAACAACGGGCCGCCTATCTTGTTCGCGTCGAAAAAATCCGGCAACCAGGTCGGATCGGAAATGATCCTTTTGAAATGACCACTAATTAGTTTTCCGAATTCGCCAGATTCGACGATGCTGCGGGCATAGCTGTATTCAGGGAAATAGGGCAGTACGTGGCCGACCATCAACAATCGATCAGCTGATGCTGCGGCTGAAACCGACCGGTCGCATTGTTCGACTGACAACGACAATGGCTTTTCGCAAAAAACATGCTTGTCGGACGTCAGGCCGTGTTCGATCGCAGCAGGATGGAACGAGGGCGGCAGACAAATGTCCAGCAAATCAAAATCATGGCTACACATTGCGTCCAGGTTGTCGTAGGCAGCTACATTCGACAAATCGACGTGCATACCGGCAGGACCAAAATTCCCTTTAATGCCTGTCCAATCGCCCGAGAGTCTTTTCTGATCGGTGTCACAAATTGCGACGACTTCGACGCCTTCGATTTCCTGATAGGCCAACCAATGGATCCAGCCCATAAAGCCGATTCCGGCAATTCCAACTTTTATCATGTTTTTTCTCTACGAGGGTTCCATGCCAATCGCATAGACTAGAATTTTGAGGGCAATTTGGAAACCGGTTTAAAGTTCGTATAATTCTGAGCGTCCCAAATGCAAACAAGGCAATCAAGTCAGGAATGTTATGCCCGTTGAAATGCGACTCAATCGTATAATTATCAGTGAGATCAATGAAAATCAGATTGTGTTTCTGAAAGAGGTTGAAGGCGACCGGCAATTGCCGATTTTGATTGGGATCTTTGAGGCGACCAGTATCGATCGACGAGTCAAAGAGATACCTCGGCCGCGCCCGCTTACACACGATCTGCTTGTTGGAATTGTGGATACGATGGGAGCAGAGCTGGATAGCGTGCTGATCAGCGATTTACGCGACCATACATATTACGCGAATTTGCGGCTGAAGTACGAAGGTGAGCTGATTGACATTGATGCTCGTCCATCTGACGCCATTGCGGTGGCTGTCACCTGTAATCCACCCCTGCCGATTTATGTGAATGAACAAGTGCTGGAAGAAGCGATTTCTTCGAGTTGATCTAGTTGCTTTGCGAAAAGGCGGAGCGGCGAGATACAAACCGCCGTCAACCGCCGTGCGAATGACGTGACGAACCGACGGCTAGTGCCGGCTAGCGCTCAATGGCACTTACTTTACATTTGTTGTGTTCACAAAAGCGAAAACCCTAACTGAACGATGCTTGTCCTGTTTAACGATTAGCCGGCAGGCGTCGGTGATTGGTCTTGGGTGGGGAAACACGGTCGCCTTCCGGCTTGTCGTTAAACTTCTCACCAATCGAGATTCGTGCCTAAAGTAAGTGCCATTGGGCTAGCGCCTTGTCGGTCACGAAAAACTGGAAAACGGTATCTCGATTGAACGGTATTGGCATAAAAAAAGGAGTGCAAAATGCACCCCCTTCTTTGTTTTATTCGATTTGGCGAGTTAGTCGCGAGGACGAACAGCACCGCTCAATCCAGCGTAATCTTCGCGATCGAGCCCATGCCACAGTGGCTGGCCCATTTCAACGCGAAGGCGAAGGGTTTCGATTTTTGCATCAGAACCAGCTGGAGCGTCAGTTGCAGAGAACCCATCAGACTCTGCTGGAACAAAATCTTCATCATGTCCATATTCAAGAATGGCTTCGAAAACATTCGTGATTTTCTTGTCGCTTGACATACGTATTTACCTTTGATTTTTTGTAGTATGGTGGCTGATCACCTGATGGGCATTCCGTTGCTGCAATTTCGCTTCCTACGACTTTGCGATCAGTAAAGAAATCAATCAATTCAAACAAGCATTTCGCCAAAGTTAAATTGCCTTTTACGAACTGCTCTACGGGCTCATTATTAACCCCTGTAGGTCGAAGTCAAGAAAATTAATTTTCTTTTGACGAAAAATAAAGCGTAGTGATTAGTTAGTGATTGACGGATAAAAGAAGTCTGTCTATCCGGTGAAATGGTGTACCGGCCAACATACACGTGGGGCGTGAAAACCGTCCTTTTTTGCATTTATGAAACCTAAACCAGGTAAGCTGGAATCATGATCTGGAAACAGAAGCTTCTGACGTTACCTCCGATGTCACGTGGCTTTCATTTGATCACACGCGAGATCGTTGAGGAGATGCGGGATATCGGCGCAATCGAAATCGGGTTTTTGCAGGTGTTTGTTCAACATACGTCGGCATCGATATCGATCAACGAGAATGCTGACCCGGACGTACGCCGAGATATGGAAACGGCGATGAATTTGATTTGCCCCGAGTCGTTTCCTTTTATCCATACATGCGAGGGGCCGGACGATATGCCGGCACATGTCAAAGCGTCGTTGATTGGGAACCAGTTAATGATCCCCATCAAGGACGGGAGGCTTGCCTTGGGCACTTGGCAAGGAATCTATCTTTGTGAGCATCGTGATCGCGGTGGGCGGCGCAGCTTGATGCTGACCGCCATGGGCAATCATCGCTGAGACTGTTCGCTGGCACGTCGAATGAAAATCGGTGATCGATCGACCAGGTGGGCTGCACCAGGCAGGCAGCTTCGACAATCAATGGGATGAAGATTATCGACCGTTTGCTCGCAAAGTTCTCAGTAAATCCGCCATGTTGTCATGGACTTGACTGGAGGCGCTGACAACAAGGATCCGCAGCGGTTGGTAGTATTCGATAATCCCTGTACCACCATTGGATCGCCAGAAATCTGGATTAATCGTGTTTTCGATCAGTCTGACCAGATCAGGGCCAAAATCACAAATACCTGGGCCGTGATGGCTGCCAGTGTAGTTCCACAATCGGATTGGCCCGCCGGCAATTTGAGTGATTGTTTGCATGTCTTGGATCATCCACTGATTCAATTGATGTTGATCCAGCAATTGATCGCTGCACGAATCTTCTGAGCCGGGCGAGTCGTCTGAGCCGGGCGAATCCGATGAGGTTTCCGATTCAGTTTGTCGTTCAACTTTTTTCGCTGATTTTGCTTGCGCTCTTTCCAGCCGTTTGATCTCGCGTTTGATTTCCTTGCGGCAATTCTTCAAACGTTCTGCTGTAACTGCGCGGAAGCCTTGAAGCTGATAATTTGACCCGAAACGTGGATCGCTGACGATTTGATTGTGCAGCATACACAGGTCAACGATCGCACCAAATCTTTGAGTCGGATCCTCTTTGGACTTGGAACGCTTGACGAATGCTTTTACATCTTTCCGGTAGTCACCGATGTATTTAAGTGATTCGTTGGATTCGGATGTGGCGTAGAAATTTTCGGACGCCAACGCACTTGCTGACACACCGGTTACACAAGGAACCAACGGCAACGCACATAACAACAGCGTAAATGTCACGGTGCCGGAAGTGAGCAGAAAAGAAAACATTGTGATTGAGAGAGTAGATTGATTACGGCGCATGTTTGATCTCCTTAGAGTGACCCAAAACGCCTTGCCTGTTAAGAATTATACGCGGGAAATCGATCGAAGCAATTCAGGCAGCCCGAGATTTTTCGGCACGTGCTTCTTGGGCCAATTCGATCGACTTCGGCGCTGGATCGGACGAATCCCAGCTGTTTTCGATTCGCGTAAGTAATCGATTAGTTTGTCGATTATGGAAAACAAAACCGCAAACGATGACAGCGATGGCTGCTCCAGCGAAAACATCGCTAAGCCAGTGAGCGCCCGCGACAATTCGCTGTATCGAGGCCAGAAAAGCTAGCACGATAAACAACTTTCGGCACGACGGCAGCAGCCAGATCATTCCTGTCGCCAGTCCAACGGCTGTAGCCGCGTGTGCAGACGGAAATGACTGCGTGACGTATTCGAAATTGAGTTGGCCGCCGGGCATGACGCCAATCCAGGTTTCTGAGAGTTGGTCAGCGTATTCAGGGAAAAAATGAGCCGGGCGATAGCGAACTACGAACAATTTCACAAATTGCACCACCAGTCCTGGCAGAATTGCACATGCAGCCAGTCTTGGAAGCCATTTACGTTTGGCCGGCGCGACCACCCAGACAACGTACATGACCAGCGCGATTCCGAATCCGTGTGCGAATATCTCGCATAGCTGTACGATTCGTCTCAGGTCGCCAGGGATAAAATTAGATCGGCGATTTCGGGTGATATCGACGTCAAACAGCATCGCGACTGCACTCAAAACAAGTAGCCCCGCTGCAATCAGCGCGATGCGGGTCGGTGAGAATTTAGGCGATTGAGACAATTGAAACTCTTACTGGACAACGTCTTACGAACACAACCTTAGATGTTTTTGTGTAATGGATAAAGCCGAATCCGTGCCAGTAACCCAGTTCACGATGGCCTGTATAGTCGATCTATTCAGCTTGTTTTTCCGAAGAATCAACGATGTCGCGAATGACTTTTCGGTTCGCAAACCAAGCGATAGCACCAAAGGCGGCAATTAGCAATAACGCTATGCGAAACGCGAATGCAACGGCGATTCCATGCTCTGTTTGCGAGGTGACTGACGAAACGGCATCGTAAAAATAGGAAAGGACAAATTCCATGCCACCCAGCCCGCCTGGCAATGGGATCGCGTTGGCTGCGGTGGAAATCGGAGCAATTACAAAATGTTGCACCAGCGGCGGGTGAGTCACGTTCAGGCCAACGGCGATCAAATAAATTGCTCCGATGAAGCAAAGGTTGACCGCGACACTCCATGCGACTGCGGCCCAAAGCACATGAACTCGTTTGCGATACAACAGAATCACTTCCGAAAATTGTTTTATAATATTGCCAACGCCTGGAAGGTTTTTGAGTTTGTCTATCGGTCCGGCTGACAGAATCGAAGGCGAGAAAAGAAACGCGACCACGACCGCCCAGCCGATTGCGGTGGCAAGTGAAATCAGCATGCATAAATAGCGAATGGTTGTCAGTTTTTCGGGATGTTCAGCACCTTCCACGTTGATGTCTACGAACAGGAACCCAACGGTGGCGATCGAAAACATGACTAACATTCCGATTGCGCGATCGGTGAAGACGCTGCATACAACTTCGGCAAGCTTTTGTTTTGCGTCTCGAGTGGCATAGTAAATTCTAAGACTGTCGCCGCCCACCAGGCCAAAGGCAAACAATGCGAAAAACACACCAACCAATCCAATTCGAATAGCGTCAAAGGTGTTGAAGGGAATGTCTAGCGCGTTGACCAACATCCGCCAACGAACAAAACTGATCATGTGTCCCAGCAGAACCAGCGTCAAAGCGGTTGCCAGCCACAACCAGTTCTTTTCTCGACTGGCGATTTCGGTGAACTGATTGTCCTGTTGTGCTTTGTTAAACAGCCAGGCAAGAATGGCGACTGACACCGCAATCTTGACGATGGCGATGAGCGTTTTCTTCCACGGGATTGGCGACGAAGCAGCCATCAGCGATCAAAATTTTGGCAATCAGGAAAGAATGGATCAGTGGGGACTTTAGCCTGATCGAGTATTTTTTTCCAATAGGAAATCCAGCCTAACGCCGTTTTAGATATTGAAGCCAGTTCTTCAATTCACGTTTTTGTTTTGTATCATCCGTATGTCTGAGTGCTTTCAATATCTGGACTCTTGCAGCCGACCAATCGCCCGATTTTTCAGCTTGTCTAGCGGCTTCAACGAAGCTGGCAAACGCGTCTGATTGTTGATTGGTTTGGCTTGCCTTTCGATTCTTGATCTCGGCCAGGCTGGGGGCACCGACACTTGCAGAGCTAACGCGGTTGTCAGTTGTTGAAACGTTGGGGTCGTAGGTTCGTTGGTTTTTGGACGGGTTGTACGGTCGCAAGTGGCCACTTGCGATTCCGCGAGTGACGGCATTGTCAGTAGCAACCACTGGCGTAACGCCGGTTACAAACGGGCGCAAGGCACCATCAGTAATAAACCCGACTCCGCCGTTAGGAATCGTGATGCTTGGTGCGCTAGACACCGAAGTTCTGCTGCTTCCTTGTGCCAACGTGAATCCCAGCGAGAATCCGCCGCCGCCTCGACCGACGCTTCCAAAACCGAATCGCAAGCCTGCGTTTGGATCGAATCCACCAAAGGCCGGAATCGCGGAACCGAATCCGTTTTGTGAAAACGTCACATTGGGAATGACTTGACCGCCGGGAAGCAAGCCTACGACGCGTGAACCCGATCCAGTTCCAGCCGGCAAGCGAAAGCCAAAATTTGTACCGATGCTCTCGAAAAAGGAGCTGCCCGATGAATTTGCTGGCGTCGTTACATTGATCTGTTGTGCCATCGCCGCTGGCGAAAATGCAAGCAGAATCGTCCACACTGCCCAGCTGAAAATTGACCTATTCATCGAATGTTACCTGTATTGAATTATTCAAAAAATTGTAGGTGTTTTGGATTGATGGTCAAATAGAACTGATATTGGCTGACCATCGCCAATTCGGCTAAAACATGTTTAATCTGCAAGGTTTGCGGTGTGCAGGCAATTGCAGTGAACACTTCGGTGAAGAATATTTAGGACGAGAATCAAAATGGATTTTGAGAATCTGGCTGCATTGGCAAACCTGGGGCTGACGTGGATTGGTTTTGGAACCGTTGTTGGCTTGGCCGCAAAAGCGATTATGCCAGGCCGAGACCCGGGCGGGACGATTGCGACATTGTTGATGGGAATCTCTGGCACGCTAATCGGTTGTGCGCTGCTGCGGTTCTTTTATCCCGGTCAGTTTATCCAGCCCATCAGTCTGGAAGGCTTTGCCGTTGGAGCCGGCGGAGCGTTAATCCTGTTGACCTTTTATAAGGTGCTCGGTGGATACTGGTTCGTCGAAGGAGAGCAACAAACGATTCGTCATCGCCGTCGCCGTAGACGATATCGAACTGCTGCTGATGAATAACAGGACGCTGAAAGAATCCGATTTTCAGCCACCCCGTCGAAACCAGTGACTTCGCCAGAATTTCCGAATGGTCTGACCATCCATGAGGGGGGAACGATGGACATAAGCTGTTTCATGGACGACGAGAGTGTTGCTGCGCTTTGCGGCCAAATTGGAACAAAGCTTGGCATAGCGTACACGCCGAGCGTTAATATCAACTTGCCGCGGAGTTCAATCCGAACGGGCCCCTTGTCGTTGTGGACGCAAGATAAGGAATCTGGCGAGCGACGGTTTTTGTCGATCTGGATGGAACACAGGGAGACCAAGCCCCACCTCGACTACCAGTTGATGACGGCGCGACTCGGCGACGCGCCCCAGGGAATCAAATACGGTTTGACCAAAAATGGTCGGGAAGGTTTCCTGGAGAGGCAGTGTAGCATCAGGATGGGTGAATACGTGCCGCTAACGAAGGTGCGTATCTATTCCAAGTCCGTGGGCAGCGGCAAAGGAGGCAAAGTGGATTTCGACCACGCGATTGCCCTGTTTTTCTCCGATGGCAATGTATGTGTGGTTTCCGGGTCAGGACAAGCGTTCGCGTATCTGGAAATCGAAACGACCAGCGCGGAAGCATTGGATTCGCTTGAATGCCTCGCAGTTTGCACGATGCGGTTGGAGTGCGACGAAAGAACCCTGCTGTAGTGTCGACTGGAGTCAGCTAGCGCATCGGTCTTCTGTAGTTTTACACAAGCCCCATAGCATGAGCGATCAAACCTGCTCAGTTGACAATACGAGCCCGAAGCGCGAGTGGTTCAACCGCGCGTTACTCCAGCCTCAACACGTTGGTGAACGTTCGACAGTGCCTTTTGCGCAGTCAAACCACTCGCTTGCGCGTCGTGCTCGTATTCGTAAACCAACTTGCCATTCGATGTTAGAATGCGGAGATGATTGAACTCCGCTGCACCGTTCGAAATTGTAAACAGTTGTTGAATCGTCACGACCGAACACTGCGTTGTGACAGTGGTCACAGCTTCGACCAGGCAAAAGAAGGTTACTGGAACCTGACTCAGCCGCAGGACAAGAAATCGTCGAATCCGGGTGACGCCGTTGACGCAGTGCTCGCGAGACATCGTTGGCTGAAGAAAGGGCACGCGAAAGGACTGGTCGAAGCACTCAAGGCGCTGGCTTCGACGGCGTGTGTCGAGGCAGGACCGATTTTGGATCTTGGATGCGGTGAGGGCTCATTTGGTTCGGCGCTGTTTTCTGGTCACGCTGCCAACTTTTGCGGCATCGATCTTTCTCGTAGAGCGATCAAGCTCGCTGCGCGTGGGTGGCAGGATTCAAGGTTGGCTGCTGGATGAAATCAGGCCGCCAGCCAAGCAGTAGATTGGGGCCGGGGAAAGCAGCAATGCTGAATAAGGCAAGCTAATCTACAGGTCAACGCCTTCTTGTTCACGCTTTCTGCGAATTCGAGCACTTACCCGATTCAAGATACTTTTCTCTTCATCAGAAAGGCTTTCAATTCCGTCGCTGTGAAGCTTCTTCAGAATGTCGTCCGCGATTTTTGATTCGCGGTCTTCTTGATCACGTTCCATGCGATCTCTCTCTTCCTGTTTCTCGATTAACCATTGTGAATAGTTGTCCTGCTCGTCTTCTGGGAAATCAAAAAATGATGCATCGCCGTAAATAGAATCGTAATCTGTTTCTTCTGCGTCATCCCATTGATCGTCGACCAATGCGATTTGCTGGAAATACGAATGTCGAGCCGCAAATATCAATGCCAAACCAGAGGCGACAAAGATAATCCAAACTGGACGAATCGGACCGCCCGTGTGACCACTCAAAAACCAGCCACACCCAATCATCGTTAATCCAGTTGCCTGGCCCAGGACACGTAACGTTGATTCCCGGCGAGCGACTGAGATTCCATCTGAGATCTTGTCGATGACAGCGCGAATAACGCCGGCGCCATCGAAAGGAAAACACGGAATCAGGTTAACGACAAACAACTGGAAATTAATCCAGGTCGCAATTTTCAAAAGGGAAACTTCCCATTGATTCATGGCAAATGCCGTTGGTCGAAACGGCACAATCAATTCAGAGAGTCTCGCGTAATCTGATTGGATTAAGAGAAACGCACCAAGCATGAACAAACAGGCACTGAAAAATGGGCCGGCCAAATGAACAATAGCCCGACTACGACTGCTTTCGGGCAATGAGAAATCAGAATTACCGCCCCAAGGTGTGAAGACGATGTTGTTGATGTGTCCGCCGAGATTGGTCAATGCAAAAACATGAGCCAATTCGTGCAGCAGGATGCAAACGATCAGACAACCTGATGTGACAATCGCAGTGCTGATAAGATTGGAGTGTTGATAGTTCGATTGGACAGCAAAGATGACTGCTATAAACACAAACAACAAAAAGTGGATACGTACCGGTATACCCATCCACCGACCGGCGCTTGCGCTCCAACTAAAATTGTCCGACATTGCGATGTGCCTTAAATGTGACGCAATTTTTTTGCGTCATTAATCATAGCTCTGGGGATCCGAATCCCGTATGCCTATCCTGTTATTCTATTCACTGCGTATTTCTGGTTCAATCAGACTCGTAGGCTCACCAGCGTAGTCTGTAACCAATCGACACCAAAATATGTCGATTGTCTAACCTTTTGTGCCTAGTAGGACCGGATTAAGGGAAATTCGGTCGAAAGTATAATTCGGGAACAATCCTATTTGAGGGGTTTATTGCCGCCGGTCGGTGGTAATGCCATCGTCTGTCTTGCGGGACGAATTGTGGATTTAAGGGCCATTGAGCAAACGGCTTACGTCCCAATGATTGCTCCAACACGCCACTATCCATGGTCACATTTCCCGCCCGAGGAGGAATCGGACCAGCTTCGATCCGATAGCAACCTTCCAACAGGTCCGGATCGTAATTGCCAACGAGGTTAACGATTTGCGCGATTTGGTAAAGTGACAATTTATTTTGGCCACCTGCGTGAAAAACGCCGGACATTGATGATGAAAGGGTCTGCTCGATCACTTCGTTCAAGCATTCTACATAGACCGGTGTTCGAACTTCGTCATAGTAAAGTGTGGCCGGTTTGTTTTTGGCGAACCGTGACTGGATCCAGTCAATCGCTCCCGCGTGGCCATTGAAGCTGATCCCCATCGGCAAACTGATTCTCAGAATGCATGCTGCGGGCAATGATTCGGTGATCAAATTCTCTGCGGCGACCATAGTTGTCCCATACACGGTGACGGGGTCAGTTGCATCGGTCTCGATGTGGTTACCGCCACGCGTGCCCGAATAAACCAAATCTATCGACAAGTGTGCGAAGCGGATATCGGTGTCCTTCAAGTTATCGACCAGGACTCGAACGCCTTCGACATTCACTCGATTGGCCATCGCGGGATCGAGTTCACAGCCTTTAAGTGCGCAGCTGCCACCACAATTCAGAACGGTCTTGAAATCGTACTGTCGGAAAAATTCCTGAAATTCCTGTCGGTTGTCGAGATCAACACCAACAATGCCTGCGCCCGAAAGTGGCCAATTGTTTTTGGGCCGTTGACCGATGACCGCGTCTCCATATTTTTGACGGAAGAACGCGAACGCGTTGTAGCCGGCGACACCAGCAATCCCAGTGATCAACATTGGCAAGCGGTTGGCTTCGGCGAGAAGATTGCCGAAGCGGTGCAGGTTGTCAAACGTTGGCAGTGACATTTTCTCTCGCCCAATGCCTGATCGAATGAAATTTCAACCCGGCAACATCGTCATGGTAAATTCAAACTGGTTGGGCAATAACTTGTTCGTGGATTTGCCGTGCGATTTCGACATCATCCGTTGGTGTTTCAATATCGAGAATTCGGCATTCCGTTAATCCTCGAAACCACGTCTCCTGATGCCTTGCGAAACGGCGAGTCCGAACCAGAACTTTCTCAAACGTTGTCTCAAAATCCATGTCACCATTTATATGCGAGATGACTTCGCGGTAGCCGACTGCTTGTGAAGCGGTTTGGCCAATTTTCTGCCAGGTTTCGAGCAATGTGGATACTTCGTCAATCAAGCCATCTTTAAACATCTTGCCAACTCGTTGCTCGATTCGATCGTGCAGTATGGATCTAGGGTGACGCAGCGTAAATACATTGCATTCATCGGGCGGTGTGGCTTGATCAAATTCCATTTGCCAATGACTGATCGGTGTGCCAGTCGAATAGTACACTTCCAAAGCGCGGATGATTCGGCGGCGATCGTTCGGGTGTAATTTATGAGACGACACAGGATCAATCGATTGCAGCCTTTTGAACAACTCTTCGGAATCGCAATCTGCAAGATCCGCTTCGATCTTTTTACGAAACTCCCAATCGGCTGGCGGACCGTCAAAAAGACCTCGCACCAAGGCCTTCAAGTACAGTGCTGTTCCGCCGACAAACAGCACTTGTTTCTCACGTGAACGTATTTCCAGGATCTTTGCCAGCGCTGCATCGCGGTATTGAGAGACGCTGAACGATTCATTCGGGTCAACGATGTCAATCAAATGATGGGGGATCTGTCCGCGTAGATCAGGCCCTGGCTTAGCGGTGCCGATATCCATTCCGCGATAGATCGCCATCGAGTCCAGCGAAATGATCTCGGCGTTGAGCATCTTTGCCAGCTCGATACTGACTGCTGATTTTCCACTGGCCGTAGCGCCGGTCAGGTAACAACAGCCAAGGGCAAGTTTTCGCTGGTCAGCAAATTCTGCGGATGCCTGGTCGGTGGATTTAGATGCAGACGCATCGACGTCTGGGTTATTTGCAGTTTCGTTCATAGGCTCGTCATTGCGGATTTAAAGTCACAGGCAACTTTGAGATCGGCGCGTTAGCACCACGCAACGATTGTATTCAAAAACCGTGTGGGGGGAAGCTGTTACAAGAAGACACGCATGGAATTAATACTTGCCGCATGTCTGGCGGCAAGTTCGTTCCAATAACTAGGCAGCTCTGGATGGCAACATGCGTTGCACAGCGAATTTCAGGTCACACAATTGAAATGGCTTTGAAACGATTTCACTGATTCCCATTTCGCGAGCCATGGCGAATTCGCTGCTTCGTGGGAAATTCAAAATCAGAATGATGGGCGTGTGCGGGAAATAGTTTTGTAGCAATTCGATTCGGTTTTGAAAGGCGACCGTTAGCGAGTTTCCATCCACGCAAATTGCAGAAAAATCAGAGTCGTTAATGTCATTGGCGTCGATTCCTTCGATCCATTGAGATTGGTAGCCAGACACTTGAAGTGCGTCCTGAATCGTCAAGAAATTTTCCTGGGTGAAAGTGCTGACTCCCACACGAACGCTTCGGTCAACGATCGGAATATCGGGTTTGGTTTGGTGCTGGACCCTGTCCGGAATTGTGGCGATCTTTGGCAATTGCCAGGTCGCAATTTGTTGTTCGTTTATTTGAGCAACAAAGTTGTCGATTTGTCCGAGCCACTGGTGCCAGTAAATGCGTACCAATCCAGCGATCGGAGAACCGGATCTGGTTTCGCCTTCGCACCAGCTGCCGCAAAGCGATACGACTGGTGTATTGACGTATTTGGCCAACAGCTTTTCGATGGTCGGAATCTCGAATTGTCCTCGACGCGATTGTGCGACGACGACAAGATCAAAATCGCGATCGTCGTTTTCGACGTCGATGGTTGAACTGAGAGTTTGCATGGTGATTGGGAAAGCCGCATTGGCAATCACGCTGCGAAAGTCCGCGTGCCAATAGTCACCTGTCATCAAGACTTTTAAATTATTCATGTCCCGATATTCCGTTATCAGTTTTTGTCGAGTCCGCGACTGGCAAATCCACCAGGTGCGGCACGGAAAACCCGTCTGAAAATTCAGACGATTACTCTGCGTCTAACAGCAGCTGCCAGATTTGAGCACCATCTGAAGCTGAACGAAGATTATCCAATAATCCTTGTACATAAATTAGTCGACTAAGTCGAGCCAGTATTCTTAAATGAATTGCCTCATCTGCCGATCCAATCAGAAAAAAGATGTCGGTTAAAACGCCCCGGGGGCCTCCAAATGGAATCCCACTGGACGTTATCCCCAATGCCACAAATGACTCCCCAAAAAAGTTAGGCTGGGGACGTCGGGGATGGAGCAATGCTACGCCGTTTTCCAATGCTGTCGGATGCAATTCTTCACGTCGTCGAATGGCTTCGGCCATTTCTTTGGGTTGCCACAATGCTCCGGATTCCAACGAAAATTCGCAGAGCGAATCGATTACTGAATTTTTTGTGCGAGCATTCAGTGGGACGGCAATCCGATCAGGCGTCAGTAATTGCGTCAGTTGCATCGGCTGATCGGCGGGCACCGGTTGTTTGCTTAAGACCCGGTCGACTTCGTTCAAGCCAAGTTCGTCCGCAGCTCCGATTTTTTGTTCGAGCCAATGATGAATTTCCGCCCGCGAAAATTTCCAGCCGCCAGAAACACGCCGGCCTGGCAGCCGATCACGACTGGCCATTTTGCGAACCTGGTCTGGCGTCAAGTGCAGGTAACTTGCCAGCGAATCGATATCAAAGTCTTCTTCGGCCATGGATTCATTCGAATTTTTGAACGGGTCTGCATTCATGATGCCTGAAGTGCTGGCATAAAAAAAGCTCAAAGTCGATCAATATTGACTTTGGAAACCGCATGTTGAGAATTCCAAATGCTGCATGGAAGCAGCAGATGAAGAAGTAGAAGTGAATTACCAAAGCCCTTTCAGGCAAGGAGGCCTGTAGATGCGATGGAACCAGGCGCAGAGTCAATCTGCAGGTGTCAAACTTAATGACATTTTGGCCAACGCTAAAAGTGTTGGCGTCAATCAATCTGATTTCGTAGTACGCAGCGCCTGTGGTCGCTGGGATGAATGCGAAACAGGAGACTTGTTTTTCGCAATCAACGAAGCGGATGTTGATGGGCATGATTACATAGACGAAGCGACCAGTCGCGGTGCGCGCGGAGTCGTTTGCGAACGTCTCTTGCCGGTTTCAATTCCGCAATTCGTCGTGAAGGATTCGCGAGCTGCGTACGCCCAGATATGTCAGGCATTGTCCGGCGATCCCAGCCAACGGGTAAATTTGATTGGCGTTGCGGGCTCGGTGGGCAAGACCGTTACCAGCCATCTGATTCACAGCATTCTTGAAATTGCGGGAAGGAAAGCTGGCTTGTCGAGCTCGATCGAAGTTCGTTGCGGCGATGCCCATCGCCAGTTGCCAGGTCCAATAAATGCACCAACGGTCGCCAGCCAACTTTCGAAAATGTGCATTGCTAATTGCAGCGATGCAGTCGTTGAAATGCCAAGCGTTCCACTTGCACAAAGAATGTATTCGGGCATCTGTCTTGACGCGGCGATTGTAACCAACGTCCAACCAAACAATTTGGAAGTGCATGGCAACCTGGGTAATTGTCAGCGAGCGATTTACCGGATCATGGATTATTTGAAGCCGACCGGGTTTGCCGTTGTGAACGCAGATGACAAGTATTCGCGTGATGTAATCAATGGAATATCTTCGCCGATGCTGACATTTGGCATGCATAATCCAGCGGAAGTAACGGCCAAGATCATTGATCGCAATCGCAGCTATCAAACATTTGTCATTTCCGCTGGTGGAGATTCGATTGTGATTCGGACTAATATTATCGGCAAGCATCACATTTACAATTGTCTGGCCGCAGCGACGGTTGCGTTGACTATTGGCATCGACTTACAGGTCATCGCGGCTGGCCTGCAATCGGCGAGAATCCCCGGCCGTTTACAGCGAGTGGATTGTGGGCAGGAATTTGGTGTCTGGATCGATTCGTCCGTATCGCCAAATCAATTAAATGGTGCGATTGCAGCCATTGCTCCGATTTGTGAAGGCCGAATCTGGTGCGTCTGTTCAACGGCTCAAAATCAGACTGCAGACGAGCGGCGAATTCTTGGAGAAATTCTCGAGCGGAAAATTGACCAGTCGGTTATTTCGCAACTCACTTCGACCAAGAAGATCGACTACGAACCATGCCATCAAATTCTTGATGGTTTTGAAAATCCGGCATTGGCTCGCGTTATGCCTGACCGATGCAACGCCATTGAATGGGTGTTGTCCAAGGCAGATCCAAAGGACGTCGTTTTGATTGTTGGAGCCGGTGAACGAACAACCGGTCCTTTTGGTCACGACAAAAAGAAACTGACAGATAGAGAAATCTGTCAAACCGTTTTGTGTAACGCGGGAAGCAAATTCGATGAGCAGCGACCGGAATCTTATCGTATCGACGATTACCGGTAGCATTTATTGAAGTGCACGCTAGCGAATGCAAATTCGCTTTTTTTATTGGGGCAAACGCTGTCTTCAATTCAAAGCAGGCGAAAACACGGTGGGTTTTCGCACTGAATTCGGTTTGTGGTGGCGACCGCTGGCAATGTCAGCTTGTATTTTGGCAAACTATTTTTCCTGCTGGAGTATTTTTTGCGAATCGACCTTGCTGCACTTGTTTGACGTCTGTAAATCTACCCCTGCATCGCGGCTAACGTGGTGAATGAAGAAAAAGTTTGTTGTTCAGTCGGTGGTGTCGGGAAGCGGGAACCTGACGCAAACCCTCCCTCCTGGGTGAGAGCATATTTAACCCGCTGAAACATTTGGTTTCTGGGTCGACCGTTTCAGCAGGTGCTCACGGCTGAGCTTCAACTGAGCACTGTGGTGGTTCGCCGCCACAGTGCTCAGGGATTCAATAAAAGCGATGGCTGTTTCGGCCATCGCTTTTTTTGTGCCGTTTTTGATTGGGCTGTTTGGTTTTGCCGTATTCACAATGCAATTCCTGTTTTTTTGCACGGCCTGCTTCCGCAAACCCCCGCGAATCGAGCATTCTCAGATGCAAACACCTTCGCGTTGAAGCAATCGCTGCTTCACTGAGATGCCTGATGCTGCTGAATAGCCGCCGATTCCATTGCTGCTGACGACACGATGACATGGCACCACCAGCGGGTAGCGATTCTTTTTCATGGTGCTACCAACGGCACGTGCAGCTCGAGGTCTGGACGCTTTGTCTGCCAGTTCGCCGTAGCTGATTGTTTGTCCAAAAGGAATTTGGCGGCAAAGCTTCAAGACTTGCGATTGGAATGGTGTATAGTGCCCCAGATCAATTGGAATCGATTCCAAGTCTGTCGGTTGGCCGGACGCGTATTTTTGCAGCTTGCGAGCCCAGGACTTTTCAGCACGATTTGGGGTTACGACGTCGAAGGATTCGTCAAAACTCTTCAACAGCTGAATTTCATGCGCCGGACCAAATTTAATGCGTTGGATCACGCTATTGGTGATTAATAGTCCAACCCATCCCAAGTCGGACTCAAAAGAAATAAGTCGAAAACAATCCATAAAATTGTCGGTTCCGGTAAATTGCAGGTGTAACCTGTCAGGCCTAATCGTAATAATTCAAGGTCGCGGCAGCAAGTGTATCGAGTAAACACTTATTTTCTTGCACTGTGAATAAGAAATAAGAATTCGACACTATACTTCGACAATTCGACGCTTCGCTGTAATCCTCTCGCTCCTAGTACTCTCGACGGAATCTCAATGAGTCTCTTTCGTTCCTATTGTGATGAATTTTATGTCAACTTGTGCCTCAATACAGAAATGGAATTGCCACGCGGCCGTGACACGTTGTTGCATTTTTTCGAGCAACTGCAAAAACAATATCCGACGATGAAGAACTTTTACAGTCGCGAAAAAGGCGAGTACATTCTGGAAGAGGACAAGGATTCAGGGTCCTACCGCTGGACGGGGGTCGAAGCGAAACGAATCAGCACTGGCTTTGTTAATCCCGACACTATCGAATCGGCGCAAGAACAACAGCGACTGGTTTTGGAATCAGTTCCGTACACATTGTCGGTTAGTCCATTGGATTGCGAATCGTTGGACTATATGTTCGGCTTCGATTTGACTTATCGCGGCAATCATCATGCATTGATCGCTGAAGCTCTTGGGTTGATTCCTGCCTATGAAAAAGTTGCGGAGATCCCGGACTTTCAAATCGTTTCTAATGATCCGTCGATTCAATTTGCGCTCGGCGAAGATTGTCGGACTCAATGTCGGATTTCTGTTGAATCGCGGACAAGTGCCTACCACATTCGGACCGGAGAATTTCCAGAGGAGCAAATCAGCGTTTATTTGACGCTTCGCCGTTACGGCGGACTTGATGCCGACACGACTTATCAACAAGCGTTGCAGTCTTTGCAGCAGCACGCGTCAACGATTCTTCAAGATTATCTGGTCGAAAACGTTTTGCAGCCTCTGCACGCAGCCATCGCCATTAAATAGGCTGTTTAGGCTGAAATTGTCGGCCGAGCTGAACGAGCTTTCTTTTTGGAAAGTTTCCGAACTACAATGTCCCTCTTATTGTTGCCCCAACGATTCAGAGACTCCTAAGGAATTCTGATTGAACGACGCCTTAAATACTTCACGTCCCACCAAATTGTTTGGCACGTTTGGCGGAGTGTTTACTCCTTGCACATTGACGATCCTTGGCGTGATCATGTTTTTGCGCCTTGGCTATGTTGTTGGTCAAGCCGGGATACTGTGGGCGGTATTGATTGTTCTGGTATCCAAGTCGATCACATTGTTGACGACGATTTCGTTGGCCGGTATCGCAACCAACACGCGTGTAAAAGGCGGCGGCGCTTATTTTCTGATCAGTCGATCGCTGGGTGTTGAATTTGGTGGTGCGATTGGTGTGGTCTTTTTTCTGGCCCAGGCGATTTCGGTGGCGCTTTACTGTTTAGGTTTTGCCGAAGCGGTGGTCGGCACGTTTCCGGAACTCAAAGAATATATCACGGTTATCGCGACGGTCACCAATATCGCCGTGTTCGCCGCAGTCATGATCGGAGCCGGTTGGGCGATCGCATTGCAGTATGGGATTCTGGTGGTTCTGGCTTTATCGCTGCTGTCTTTTGTCGCGGGTGTTCCGACTCACTTCGATCCCGTGGTCTTTCAGGAGAATTTGCAGTCCGGATTTACGGGCGGTGAAAACCAGTGGTTGATGTTTGCGCTTTTCTTTCCAGCGGTTACCGGCATCATGGCCGGAGCCAATATGTCGGGAGACTTGAAGGATCCGGCGCGATCGATCCCCCTGGGAACATTTTTATCGATCATCGTTACCGGAATAATTTACCTGGTGATGGTATTGTTGCTTGGTGGCACACAGCCTCGGCAAGAATTGATTGGTAACAATCTAGTGATGTCCGACGTGTCCATTTCGCCACTGTTAATTGTAATGGGCGTAATGGCGGCTACGCTTTCTTCAGCTTTGGGCAGCATGATGGGGGCGCCGCGGATCTTGCAGGCGTTTGCCAAAGACATGGTTTTTAAGCGGATGTCGTTTTTCAGCGCCGGCAGCGGCCCCAATAATGAACCTCGGCGAGCGATTGTTTTTACTTTTGTGCTTGCTCAAATTTCGATTCTGACAGCCGATATCAATTCGATCGCCCCGATTATCACGATGTCGTTTCTGATTACCTACGGCATGTTGAATCTTGCGACGTTTTACGAAAGCATTGCAAAGAACCCAAGTTATCGGCCGCGATTCCGCTACGGCCATTGGTCGTTGTCATTGTTGGGCGCTGTTGGCTGTCTGGCTGTGATGTTTTTGATAAATGCCTATTGGGCGGTGATCTCGATTCTGGTGATGTGGACGTTGCACCAGTACATCAATAACAAACAGGTTGTGGCTCGTTGGGGCGATTTGCAAAGCGGGTTGGCTTTTGAACGCGCCCGCAGCAATTTGTTGAAGCTGGAAGATTATCTTTATCATCCGAAAAACTGGCGACCCATTATCCTGGCTTTCACGGGCAAGACCTGGACGCAGCCTCGTCTGGCGATTTTTGGACACTGGTTCACCACCGGGCACGGGATCTTGTCACTGGGTCAAGTCATTATGGGCGACGTCGATGAGTTGCTCGAGCGGCGCAATCGCCAGGAACGAATCCTGCATAAATTTATAAAGGACGAATCGCTGCAGGCTTTTCCCGCCGTCGTCGTTGCCAACAATCAATCGGAGGGTATCGAATCTCTGGTGCAATGTCACGGTCTCGGTTCGCTGCGGCCCAATACTCTGCTGTTCAATTGGCCGACCGAACATACGGACGCCGAATGGTTCGGTTGTACGTTGCGAACGGTCGTAAATTTGAAGCACAGTATCGTCGTAATGCGTAACACGGATGAAGAAGCAGATCCGTGGGCCGTTCCTAAAGGGACCATCGATATTTGGTGGCGCGGCGAACGCAACGGAGCACTGATGTTGTTGCTGGCGCACTTATTGCGCAGCAATCCAACGTGGCGAGGCAGTAGCATACGCTTGATTAGAATGATCAGCAGCGAAGCGGGGATCGACGAAGTAACACAGCATCTCGAATCATTGATTTTGCAGTCCAGGATTCAAGCTGAAATCAAAGTGCTGGTCGCAGAAGATATTTCTGAAACGATGAAAGTAGAATCGAAACAGGCAGCCCTGGTGATCATCGGTTTTGATACACCCCAGGAAAATGACGAAGTGGAATTCTATTGCCGAATGGAAAACTTGATTGCCGACCTTCCTCGCGTTGTCATGGTAAAAAGCCTTGGCGACGCAGCACTGGAGAGTTGAATAGAATTCGACGCGGTGGCTGGCAAGGCTCGCTCAAAATCGCCTAAAAACTTACCTGTTTAGCTTCACCCTGAAGAGCAGTGAATGCATGTTCGATGGTATCCAGAGCTGAATTAAATTGGGCAGCGTCGTCAGCTTCGACGAATTCCAGCACCTTGGATTTCGCGGACGCGTCCATTGCGCCGACAGCGGCGAAGCTGGACTTCAAACTGTGCCCGCTGCGTCTGACAGCCGCCCAATCCGAGTTCTCAACAGCGGTTCGTGCCGCAGATAACATCTTGGGGGTTTCTTCGATGCATGTGTCCAAAAGGATTTGAGCGAGGTCTTGATCACCGCCGGTCGTAGCCAGCGCAATATCCCGATCCAAAACTGGCACCTGATCTTGTTTTTCCATTTCGAAGCTCGTGTTTTCGGTTAAGGCGTCCGGTCGTTCAACGGCGCCGTAAAGTTCTTCTGGATTGAAAGGTTTAGGTAAATAGTCATCCATTCCCGCTTCGATGAATCGTTCCTGATCGCCGACCATGGCGTGGGCGGTCAATGCGATCACGCGTTGATGTCGCTGCGTACCAGCTTCATTCTTACGAATTTCTCTGACGGCGGTCAGTCCATCCATTTCCGGCATTTGGATATCCATCAATACGACATCGTAATGGTTGTGTTCAAGTGCTTCCAATGCCTGCCTGCCATTTTCCGCCAAATCGACTACGTGCCCACGTTTTTCCAACAATCCGATCGCCACCTTCTGGTTCACGACTCCATCTTCGGCAAGCAGAATTCGTTTCGAATGGTTCGAGGTCGTGTATTCGTTTTCGATCGATTCGACCAACGATTCGTAATCGGGTTTCAGTTGCGCGGTGAAGCTGAAAGTGCTGCCCTTTCCTAAAGTGGATGTCGCATACACCGACCCGCCCATCAATTTGGCCAGGTTCTTACAGATTGCCAATCCCAAGCCAGTTCCTCCATGCTTGCGAGTGGTACTGGCGTCTTCCTGTTCAAATGGCTCAAACAGTTTGTCAATATTATCCGCTGCGATTCCTGTGCCGGTATCTTTGACTTCGAAGCAGATCAAGTGAGCCGGGTTTAGCTCTTGCGGTTCTTCGTCATTGCTACTTGCAAGCGAATCGGTTTCTAGGTCAAGATCGCCACGGAACACTCGAAGATTTACGGTTCCCTGTTTGGTAAATTTTATCGCGTTGCTGGTCAGGTTAAGCAGGATTTGTCGCACGCGCAATGCATCACCCAAATAAACGTCGGTGACTTCAGGCTCACGCTGATCGATCAATTGCAATCCTTTTTCCTGTGCTTGAACGCTCATCAAACCATGAACTTCGTTCAACAGACGCGTCAATGAAAAAGGTCGAACTTCGAGTTCAAGTTTTCCGGCTTCGATCTTCGAAAAATCCAATATGTCATCGATCAAGCTGAGCAGGTTTTTAGCGCTTTGCGTCGCAAGTTTCAAATGATTTCGCTGCTGCGAATCAAGTTCCGAAGTACGGAGCAATTCGCACATGCCAAGAATGCCGTTCATCGGCGTGCGAATTTCATGACTAATGTTAGCGACGAACGAGCTTTTGGTCAGATTGGCCGTTTCCGCTTCCAGCCGCGACTTATCCAATTGCATGTTGACGAGATCCGTTTTCTTTTTCTCGCGTTCGAGAGCCCCAATCAACTTCGCCTGTTTGCGATTCCAAACAAGCACCAGACCGGTGCCCAGCAGCAATAGCCCTGCAATGCCGCTGGCGATCCACATGCCTTCGCTGTCCAGCCATTGGCGTCGAAAGAAATCGCTGGTTACCCATTCGCTGTGGAAATCGCGGTGTAAACTTTGAGGCATTCGGTCCAGAGTTTTAGAAATGATTTTCGCAAAAATCGCCCAGTCAGAACGAACGCCGAATCCGTTGGAGTATTTAAAGTTGGAAACTCCCGCGACTCGCAAGTTCGTCATTCCCTCTTTTTCAGCCATATAGGCAACGACCGACGCCCCGCCAAAAAACGCATCGACGTCGCCATTGGAAACCATTCGAATTCCGTCGGCTGGTCCATCGGCTTCTCGAACAATGATATCTGGATGCACGTTGCGCAAATGATACTCGCCCGTGTAGTCGTTGGGGACGGCGACTTCTTTGCCCGCAAGATCTTTCATCGTCAGGTCTTTTTTGTTGTCGCTGCGGACGATGATGACAGCTGGATAGACGATATAGGGATCGCTGACGGTTACAAATTCCCGTTCGTCCCAACGCACCAGCAACGAAACCGCATCAATATCCCGATCCTTAAGTTGCTGAATGTTGTCGGACCAATGTAGGGTTTGCCGAACATCGAACTTTACATCGAGTGTTTCAGCAAAATACGAAAGGTAGCTTTTGACGATTCCCTGGAACTCACCTTTTTCGCTCCAGAATTCGAACGGCGGATAATCAGGCGTCGGCGCGACGCGAATTATTGGATGCTCAAGTAGCCATTGGCGTTCCTGTTCAGTAAGCCAACTTAGATCGCTTTGTTTTTGAGCGGTCGCATCAGTAGCGAACAAAACGGCAATGCTGAAGATCGCAAAAAACAAATTCAAGGATCTTGGCTTCAAAATAGAATCCTTGTTGAGTTGCAGATTTAAGAGTACGCATTTTGTTCATGAGATCCAAACAGCAAATGAAGGATTCTCGTAATGAACAGAATGATTTTACGCTCTGTTACTGAGAATTCAAAATTTTCAAGCGAATTTTTTGATTCGGACAAAATGCAACGACGATCTAAGGCAGTCTGATCAATTTATCCCGTGACTTCGGGGCTTCGCTGGCTGCTGGCCGTAGCGATACACTTTATTCGGAACTGAGAGTTTTCGTTGCAGTTGCAAACCCACAACTCCATCAATGAGTCGTATTAGCGTGCAGCGAAACATCCAGTAAATTGACATTGCCACCGTGGCCAAGGAGTGCCGAACGCAATTGCGAATTTGCCGTCAGATTTGATTCGGCATTTCACGGACGAAAAACATGTTGCGAAGATGAGTACCGAAACGATAGTTGAAGCACGCATGCTAAAAATAATTTACGCGAAATTGGCACCCAATCCAAATTTCCGCAATCGTACGCCCTATTCATGACAACAATTGGTTGGCTGTTCTAAAATCCTGAAAAAAGGATAGACTAGCGTTGGTTGAAAACTATGAAATTGATGAGTTTGGCGTTGTATATTAGGTTGAATCCGCCCCAAGATTTACGCCAAAGCATGCCTCAGCTACTATGAATCGTGATGGTCGGATCCTCGAAGTTTTGGAGATCGGATACAGAGCCGGCACCTTGTTGAAAAAAGGACGAATTGACTAATAACAGTTGCCAGGGTTTGAAACATTTTGATGGGAGAATCTTCACATGAATGCAAAAAACTTCACAATGGTACTAGCGGTTGTTGCACTGAACGCATGTAACGCTTTTGCTCAAGGCGACTTTTTCTGGTCGACGTTCGACTTGAATAGCGGTGCTACGAATTCCGCAGCCAATGTTGAACTGAATGTTGGCGATACTGGCTCACTGTATCTGTACTACTCAGTCGCAAACAGCGAATTAGATACGGGTGCTGGGCTTGATTTGTCTTTCACCAACAACGGTATTGTCAACTTCACAGCTGCTGAAACATTTGATTTTGACATTTTGTTTGGTGATACACCGGTGGCCAGACGTTGGGCAGACGTTGACGCCAGTGGTAACCCAGTGGGTGGCTTCTTTGGTACAGCATCAGATGTTGGTCCAGATAGCGTGACTGGCTTGAATGCTTTCACAGTTATTGCTGGGGAGGGCATTGTTGGTGTTACGTCTGGGGGGCCACCATTTGACGACGCAGGTTTTGACGATGGTGCTGATGCGTTTTTGTTTGGTCGTTTTGACTACGTCGCAGTAGCTAGTGGAGAGACGAGCCTTAACACTGCTGGGGGCGCAATTGGCATCGTCAACTTTGGACAAACCGTTAACCCAGTATTCGGCGCAGCGAATTTCTCCGTAGTAGGTGTTCCTGAACCAACTTCAATTGCTTTACTGGCTGTAGGAATGGTTGGCTTGGTAGCTCGCCGTCGTCGTTAAACGGCATTTGTTTGCCAACGAAGAGTTGCGTTGTTTTGGATTCTATCTAGCGAGACAACAGTTGCGATCGCCGAGGCAGAACGACCATCCCTCCACTTCAAAACTACGCGCGAACGTCCGACGTCGCGTGCACTACTTTGTTATTTACCGACGATACTATCAGAGACTGCATTGGCGGCTTCCCCCAGTCCGTAACCCGAATTGTATCCCATCAACTGTTGGTTTTCGAAACGCAATTGAAATTCGCGTCCAGTTTCGTTGTCGGTAAATATATGCGTGTATTTACCGTCCGGGTCGGAAAGCTCACGGAGTATCCCAGATACACCGACTCCACTGACAGGTTCGTCAGCACAGAAACGTTTTTCGAAATCAGCGAGCGAAATATTGTTGCGAAACGCCATCACGATGGATTGCTTCGCGGATTCAGCCCTGTAAATCATCTTCCAGTTCTCTACTTGCGCCGCCATTCCCTCTATATATGGCTTCTGGGAACGCTGCCCAAGGTAATAGGCGTAGAATATAGATCCTACAAACGTGGCAAGCATCAACAAAGCAATCAAAACTTTAGATTTAGCCTTCATGCGGTTTGCCTTTAGTCAGTGGCGTGAAGTTGTTTTCTGGTTACGGTTGGAATCCAACAGTCTAGCTTTGGGGTGTTGCAATCATGCACCCAGTCAATTTGCCGAAGTTATACAAAAAGACGGAAGCAACGACCAACGACACGATTGTTCCTGCCACACCTGGCAAAATCGTCGGGATGTATTGGATAGAGGCAAAAATTCCAAAGGCGGAAACCGCCAACAGGAACAATTGCGACCAATAGGTGTTCTGTTCAGACTCGTTCATTAAATTCTCCATTAGTTGAAGCCTACCTCGATTGTACCTGGATTCTGTTTTGCAGCAATAAAAATCAAGCTCCGTGTTTTGAGCGAAGCCGATATGTGAGTCGCCACGGTTGCTGATGGGTGTCGGTAATGGACCTCACGCAAAGGCGCAAAGTGTTCAGCTGGTTTATTGGGTCTTTTTGTCTCTGCGCCTTTGCGTCAGATCGTTTTTATTCTTCTACCGCTACAGAAAATGGCGACTTCAAAAGTTAATAGACGCCACCTGGCCTGACACCGTTCATAAAAGCCTGTTCTACGAACAAATTGCAAAGAAATAGCTGTGCGATTTCCAGCGACGCGAAAAGCCCAAAACGTCATCTTTTTGAAGGAAAACTGTGCACCCAGCCTGCATGAATCTCGGTAATTTGTTTCTGGAATTATTGTTCAGAATATGCGGCCAATAGCGCGTCCATTGTGATTCTAAACAAAGGGGTAATTAACTTAGACGCATGATTTTGGAGATATACATACATGTTTACTCGCACAATG
>CAYONX010000043.1:0-37656 GCA_964405425.1 uncultured Pirellulaceae bacterium
AGCTCGTGATTTGGGCTGGTGTTACCAATGTAAGAGTTGAGCCTCAATTGGCGATCAAGTTTTACGCTGTGCAAAGTGTTCCAACGGATGCTGAAAATTATCGTCGTCAGCTTGTCGTTGCGGCAGTTGATGGTGGAGCCATCCTGTATTCGGAAAATCAGATTGTTGCCGATGTCGATGGTACGGTTTCAGGTCGCGCGTCTGATGGTGTTGCTGCTCTTGAATGTCACCCGGAAGTGGCTTTCGCGTTGCCATACGCTGAAGTGCAAATCGTCGGTGGTGCTTCAACCTTTGCTGACGTAGACGGCAACTTCAGTCTTCCAAGTGCAAATGGTGACGTCACTGTTCGCTCACCGCTTCGCGGTCAGTGGTTCGAAGTATTCGACGATACCGCAGATGGAAGTACGCCATTTATGGATATCAACGTTGCCGCCCCCGATTCTATTGATATCTTGCACAATCCTGGCGGGACTGAGTTTGCCACAAGTAACGTAAATACTTACTTACACGCAAATATCGTTCGAGATTTTGTTCTTTCGTTTGAACCAAATTTCCCAACGATCGCAAATCAGCCATTGTTTGATATTACAAGTAACAATGACAACATCGGTGGAATCACTTCTTGTAACGCGACCTACAATGGTTTCGCGATCAACTTCATGAGAAATATTGGCGCGTGTAATAACACGTCGATTCCTGATGTTGTTTATCACGAATACGGTCATCACCTTGTAAACGTCACGGGCAATAACCAGGGGCAATTCGGTGAAGGTTCTGGCGATACGATCGGCGTTTTGATCGAAGATAACCCTGATCTAGCTTTTGGATTTTTCGAAGGCCAGTGTAACAGCGGTATTCGTTCTGCAAATGCGTTTCGCACCTATCCGTGCTTCGACCAGGCCAGCCCACACGATTGTGGTCAGTTGATTGCTGGTTGTGTTTGGGACACGGTTAATGAAATTCGTAAAACCGATCCAGCCAACGCACGTGATATTGTTGCTGAGCTGTTTATCGGAATGTTGATTGTCCGCGGTCAAACGGGCGGATCGTCCATGATTGGTCCAGAAATCACTTTGATTTTTCTGGAATTGGATGACGATGACTCATCGATCGGAAACGGTACTCCTCACTATGATCAGATCGCAGACGCATTTAATGCTCACAACATGATGGCTCCAGAGCTTGATCCTGTGATCATTGAATTTCCTAACGGAGTGCCAACATCGTTGGATGTAAATGGTGGCGACACGTTTGAAGTAAATATCATCTCCAACACGACTGACGCTGTTCCGGGCACTGGTATGCTTCACTACAACGAAGGAAATGGCTTTGTTCAGATTCCTATGACTGTTATTGATGCTGACACCTATCTGGCCCAATTCCCACAGACTTGTGGCCTTGTAGATTTCTTTGTGTCGGTGGAAACTACCGATGGACTTGCCACAAACCCAGGTAACGCGCCGGTTGCAACCTTAAGTGCTCTGACAGCAAATCCGATCGATTTGATTTTCGTTGATTCCTTCGATACGGACCTGGGTGGATACACGGTTACTGGCAACGCGACTGACGGTCAATGGCAGCGTGGTGTTCCTAACAACGGCGATCGTGGCGATCCTTCTGTCGATGCGGAAGCAACCGGTGCTGGATTCTGTTACGTCACTGACAACGGCAATACTGCCGGCAACGACAACACAGATGTTGACGGCGGTAGCACGCTTCTGACATCGCCTGTTCTCGATGCAACCGAAGGCCCGGATAGTCAGGCAATCGTTTCTTACTACCGTTGGTATTCCAATGACTTTGGTGGCTCGCCTAATGCGGACACATTCGTTGTCGAAATTTCGAACAATGGCGGAGCAACATGGGTTAACGTTGAAACGGTTGGTCCAGATGGACCTGAAGTTTCTGGCGGTTGGATCCAGCGAAGCTTCCGTGTTTCCGATTTCGTAGCGCCGAATAACAATATTCGTCTTCGCTTCAACGCTTCTGACTTTGGTAACGGTTCTGTTATCGAAGCTGGTGTTGATCGACTTGAGATCAATCTGGTTGACTGTGCCACGGTAGAAGTTCTGCACGGCGATGTCAATTTGGACGGCGTTGTCAATCTTCTGGATGTTCAGCCGTTTGTCGATATTATTTCGAGCAACGGTTTCCAGGCAGAAGCAGACGTCAACAAAGATGGAGTTGTTAATCTTCTGGACGTAGCTGAGTTTGTCTTGCTGCTCACTGGCGGCTAATCCAGCTCACGAGTTTGATTTGAAGAAAACCAAACACCGGTCATTTTTGACCGGTGTTTTTTTTCGCTGTACCTTGTTCATTGTTGGTTGTGAACATGTATCATTCACATCAATTGTTTCAATCAGCGAATTGCTGGAGATGGCAAAAGTAAGAACCGCAATTCCTGCAAAATTACGGTCACAAGACTAAACTCTTACCATTGTCTCTTCCGGTGGCCTTCGGCAATGGATGGATGGCATCGCAAGTACGCCCCCCGAGCCTGAGCCCTGTGATCAAGACGCCTCCTTTGAGGATCCCAAAGCCGAGTGAACAAGCGTCTTCGTTTGTTGCAATGCCTTGCGATGGCGGTAAGACCATTTTATAATTTTCTATTGTGTCCAGCATCGACGCCTAATCCAACTTCACTGATTGTTTTGGTATGAGACAACTATGGTTTTGAACAAGTCTTTACTCTTCACAACCTTAGTTTTTAATCTTTGTCTATTACTCGTTTGGACCAGCGCCACGACGGCACAGAATCCTGATGCAGCTTGGCAAGCCGAATCCGTTGAGCATGTTCCTTTTGGCATAGAGTCACCCGTTGGGAAATGGGTCATGCCTCAAAAAGGAATGCAAGTCAGCAAATACGACGGTACTGTTGAATTGCTACCGCTTCTCAACTTGGACCTCGACACGGATCGCGGCAAATTTGAATTCCAGAATAATGAACTGGTGGTCAAGACTTCCGAATTTTCTCGTCTGGCTCTTCCCGTTCTCGCCCTCGGCACGTATTCGATTACGACGACCTATCGCACTGGTGAAACCAAGCCCGAAATCAGGATATCGGTACCTATTGCCTCTTTGGGCATGGCCACCGTTGCTATCGGCTACAACGACGGAAACGGAGTTGGCATTGACGGGTTTAAAGGTGAGGGAATAGGGCATTCAAAAGAATATGCCGTTCCAGATTGGAGTTTCGAACCTAATAGTGAGTATGTGACCTGGATAAAAGTCGAATGGAAATCGAAGAATAGAATCCGGCTCCAGGTATACATTAATGAGAAGAAGGTTCTTGATCGAACGGCCTTGCGCACGGACTTTAAATCCTCAGACCCGCTCGACCAGCATGTCCATCCATCAGTACCGATCATGTTGGCCAAAACCGATTCGGAAATCCGCTTTCGAAAAATTGACTTTCGAAAGATCATTGGACACACCCTGATGTCTCGCCCTCTAACGAAGTCTCAAGTGGCTTCAGAAGGAGACTTTGGCGTCAAATTTGATGGAAGCTCGACCAATGCGTTATCGCGAAACTTCCATTTCGATGGCAGAAGCCCTTTGACATTCGAGTCGTGGGTCATCCCGTACAATAAAGAGAACGGACATTTGTTCACTGCGGGCTGGCATGAGGGCTATGGTTGGTTGGGGCTTAGCGTTCAGCGCGGGAAATGGAGATTCAACGCTTTTCACAAGTCTTATGGAATCCGAGAACCGGCAGTTTCAAATGAAAAAATTGAATGGGGTAAACTGATTCACGTTGCTGCCATTTTTAACATCAATCGCATGTCTATTTTTGTGAATGGCCACCAAGTTGCATCGTCGAAGCGTTTCAATTCACACAATTACAAACCATCTGGATGCTATTTGAGGCTTGGTCGCGGCATGGACACGAAGTCTGACAAGTTTTTCTCAGGCATTGTCGATCAGTTTCGTGTATCCAAAGGCATTCGTTATTCTGGCGACTTCAGCCCAGAAAAAAAGCTTGCCGTCGATGAACGAACATTGCTTCTTTACGACTTTGACGAAGCACATGGAAACGTGTTTCGTGACCAGTCCGAATTTGGACTGCACAGCGTTTGCAGCGGTACTGTTGAACGAGTGAGAATACGAAAATAGCTTTGGCAATCATTCGGTACCGATAACGCCTGCAACTTCTTTCAGCCTGCGGCGTTGATATTCAGTCAATTTCGAATTCTGTAGATTGGCAACTGCGTCACGGGCTTTTCGTGTTTCTCCAATTTCGTGTAGCGCAAGGGCCTTTGCCAGCGCGTATTCATAGTCAGCCAATCGCTTTGCTAATTCACGTAGCTGGTTTTCGACTTCCAGTTTTCCATCGCTGAACAAATCAAGGAGCTTGCGGTGGGTCTCACTGTCCAACACCAATTGACGACTGACCGAGCCAATATTCTCCTGGTCCGGGTGATTCAAGACCAGCTCTTGAGCCAATAATGCTTCACTAATGGATAGCAGGGAGATATGCTCAATCCGTTGGTAAATTCCATGCCGATCGTCCAATCGCATTCTAATTTCGTGAACCGTTTTGGAGAGCAGTTCGATCCCCTGCTCCAATTTGCCCGTTCGGCACAATGAGTGACCAAGTGCATAATTAGTTCGAAATGATTTAAGGCCCCGGTTGCATCGTTGAAGATCTTGAACTGCCTCTTCGTAACGTCCAAGCCGCCTCAGGCTCAATCCACGCTGAGCATAGTTGTTGAGTTCGTCCGGCTCGCTATCAATCTGTTGGGAATAATATTCGACCAGTTTTTCATCCTCACCGGGGCTTGGCTTTGGCAGCGCGGTTACCTTTCGAACGCGTATGTTTTGAAAACGCAACTGGCCTGTTCGAGCAATTTTGTGGAGTGTGCTGAGCCCTATCAGCCCCTCATCTTTAAACTCATTGTCTTCGGTTAGCTTTCGGACGCGATTGCCACCGGAAAACACCTCATACTGCCCGCCAGTCCACATTCGAACCAAGATTGGCGACAGCGAGTCAACGCTCCTTGATTTTGAGGATTTTCCAGCTACGCTCACGCCGAACTTTTTCCTTGTAACATCAGCATAAAACAATCTGCCAGGATCACGGTAACTGTACTCGCCTAATACTAGTCCGCCATACGCCGTGCTGCCAATTTCGCCCTTTGCCATCGTAAACTCAATTTCCTTGGCACCGGGGAATTGCAAGCGGTAATACATCTTCTGCCGTGTACGACCAACCGCCTCGCGATTGTCAGCGAGGACCGAATCAGGCGATTCAAAAGTCCACTTGCCAAGCAGATCTTTCCATGCGGGCACGCCTGGTGAAAATTCAATGTCGACCCACTGTTCACTATGGTACTTGACTGCTTGACGAGCCAGTTTTTCCCACAAACGAAAATAGAACTTGGCTGATTCATTTTCCACTTGGCCTAGCCAACCTTCTATACTCTTCAACCCGGACGTCGCTGACTCAAGGTTCTGGCCAAGTTGACTCAGTTGAGAATCGATTTCACCCATCGTCGCGGCGCCCAACTCAATCCCCGCTTGCGCACGTCCCGGATTGTAAGCTGCGTTCAACGAAAACGTCTGTAGCCATTGATTGGAAACTTCATCATCAAGTCGCTGCCATAATTTGACTGCTTTTTCAAATCGGTTGCTGCTGTCCGCGATGCCTAACAATTGCGTCAGATACTCCGCTTGAGGTTTGGAAAATTTCCGGTCGCCATTGTTTTGGGAAGCGTGACGACTCGGATCCTTTACGAGCCCATCAACCGCTTTTTCCACCTCATCAAACAGCGAGTCGTCCTCGATTAGCTTCGACCAGGTCTCCGAGCTGCGGTCTTTAACGATCTTGTGCAGAGCGTCCAGAAAGAAAGCCGGCACGTCCGTCTCATATTTCTCGGTTGCGGCACACTGCCTGCCAAAATCCAACATCGCCGCATGACTGCCGCTCCAGCGAGGTCGCAACGCACTCAGCAATTCCCGATACGCCGGTGGGTAGTCTATCTCCGCTTCAATGGCTCGCTCGAACCATTGAAAAATCGTATCGTCATCGTGGCCAGTCTTTGCAATGTGAATCAGGTAGGCAGGCGCATCGGGACGTTCCGGATTCGCTTTGTAAGCATTTCTTGCGTGCACAGCAGCCAGCTTCATGTTTTTCTCAAATTTTTTCCAGCCTTCGCTCTCCACTTGACTCGCGAAGCCGCGTCCACGAGCCGCCCACGCGACACCGCGATAGTATTGCGCTCGCATCATTGAAAGCACCCAAAAGTCTGGTGCTTCTGCGTCAGCGTAAGTATCGATAGCCTGCTTGGCCGGTTCTTCCAGGAATTTATGATCACTGTCAAATAAGACAGCATCTAAATACAAATCCCAGGCTACTTGGCTGCCGTCCTGGTAGTCATCTGCGAAGTCAAACCACATTGGCGATGTTTCAAACAGCCCGCGCAATGTCTCCTCCACTGGCCCCAATCCGCGATAAAGTGCGAAACCATGAGTGCGGTGCTTTTGGTAATGAGCCAGGAATTTTAGCCCTGAGGGGTAGTCTGAATTTTCAAACAGATTTATCGCTTGAGAGGCCACCTTTTTGGATTCGCTGTATTTATTGCTTTCTCGCAGTGCATCTGCGTAGTAGGTCAGCACAATGGGATCCGAGCAATCAGCTTCAATCAGCTTTGCCCCCTGCGCCTCGATCTCATCCCATTTTTCAGAGTACTGAGCCATGTGCTTGGGTACGCCAGCAAATCGTTCAATCGAAGTTTGCAAAAATGGAATCGCCAGCTCCTTGATCGCCTTGGTGTCCTTTGAAAAGCGTTCGTAAAAGGCAAGCTGCCGATTCAAAAACTTCAATTTCTTAGTGTTGATGAATTCGGACCGGGTCGCTGCCGTCTCCGGAAAATCCAATGTGGGAATCGTATCTTGGACAGCACAGACAGCTGACGGCAGACAAGCCACCAGCAGTAGGACAATCATTGGGTGCATCTTGAATTTAGGCATCGTGGTCCACTTGAAAAAACACCAAACAGTTATAACGGATAGGTGGACAAGAGGGCTTATCTTAGCAGATAATCGGATGAAAAACAGCTTCTGACAAATCCCATTTTCACCAATGTTGCGTTGGTGGCTACAAGTCGAATCAACGTTCACTCACGTGACTTGTTGAACATAGTCGTTGTGCGGCTTGACTATGAATCGGATGGATGTCGGATCCGGCGCGTACACCTGACATTCATTGGAACATCAAGTCGGCGCAAGCTCATGCGATTGCAAAATGATAAAAAACGGAAATCCAGTCAACTAATGGTTCAAACCCGGCAAAACAAATTCACAACCAACAAACAGAAATCAGAAACCGGCGACAGCCAAAGCTGTGAGCAGAATCCAGTAATTTCTTCTGGGAAACGTGGTGCACCTACTGGGCATGTCGGCTGGTACCGAAAGACACCGACTCAATACGATATCCGTGTCGATGTTCCAGCGCCGACTCGCTGCCCACACGCAAGACAGCCAATGTTGCGGTCTACCAATCTCAGCCAGTCGGTTTGCCTCGTCGTAACCAAGCGTGACTTCGTTACTGTAACGACCGCTGGTGGCAGTGGTCATCCGACAAATTGACCTGATCGAGAAGTCTGGCAAAGCGCGCTTCAATTACTGTTTTCGCTGTGGGGAATCTTGCCGTTGATCAGTCGACTGTCGAGATCCGCTGAAGGATTCAGCATCGTACCAACTTGCGATGTCAATTCGAAAGTCTAACGAAATGATTGCCGAATATGCGGAATTCAACGCCTCAATACACGTTATTTTTCGGTCTGGTGTTTCCAAGGGTTTCGCAAACTAGTTGTATTTGCTAAACTTCGCCTTCTCAAAATCGGCACTATGAATTCTTTCGTGGCGCTAGTTTTTGATAGCGATTAGGGGGCGTAGCTCAGTTGGTAGAGCAACGGACTTTTAATCCGTAGGTCCTGGGTTCGAGCCCCAGCGCTCCCATTCGCTTTTTCTTTGGAAACATAGCCTTTATTGGGCTCGTTCTTGTTTCCGCCCCCGATGCTGTATCAGTCAACTCCATTGTCGTTCGGCTCTCTCACCGTACTAGACTTCGCCCCTTTCGTTGTCGCTTTGGCTGGGAGAATTCGGAAAGTAGCTAGACTCTCCGAGTCGTTTTTACCGCAACACCGCTGAACCACAGCCTCTCCGAGTCTTTGTTGCCGATACGCTCGGAGAGTCGTGCTACTATGATTGGTCGACCATGCCTGGTGGCGCGACCTAGTTGACGCGAATGTTCTTGCGTGGCAATTTTTTGCTCAACATCTGGCGCGTAAATGCAGCTACTTTTTTGTGACATAAACGAAATACGCTCCGTGCTCGGTCCCATCTGCTGAAACGAATCGTGTATCGAGCTTGCTTGTTCCGGCCTTCAATTCAACGGTAAAAGAAACGAATTTGTCACCGGACGTGATCGGGCTGGATTCCTTAATGTTCCCAATCTTCAGCGTCGCTTTGACGGGTGAAATGGCAATGCCGGGATTCTGGCGATATGACGGTGTTCCCGGTACCGGTTGACCCGGTTCAAGCGAAGCGTCAATCGCGGCGTCAACTTCTTCTGGCCAACGTCGCAACTTAAACTCATAGACTCCATCTTCAAATATTTGGACATTCCAAAAACCCGTTGCTTTTTTGTCATGGGGAGCCTTGCGAATTTGCCCCTGGTTCCACGGTGGATTTTTAACGGTAATCCAATCGTGAGCAGTAAGTCTGGCCGGGTTCTCATCTGGATGGCCAATGAAGATGTGGGCCGGTGTTTGAAACGAAGGTTCGATTTCCTTCCACCAATCTTCGTAAAAATTTCTTAACCGCTGGACGACTTCTGGGTAATCTTCTACTACGTTATTCGTTTGGCCAGGATCGGCCTTGATGTCGTACAATTCATCCTTGTTTACCAGGCGCCATTGGGAAGTCATTACGGCCGATTTTCGCCATTTGATCGGATCTTTGACGCGCTGCGAATCGGTGACCAGGATTCGATCGGGCCAATCTGTAGCAGTATTTTCCAGCAATGGTCGGATGCTGCGGCCGTCGAATTTGACTTTCTCGGGAGCTTCGATATCGCAAAGATCAATCAAGGTCGGCAATACGTCGACATGCCCGGTGATTGGCTGGACATCTTTGCCTCCCGTTAAATTGCCGGCTGGCCAATAAACAAAAAATGGAACACGATGTCCACCGTCGTATTGGCTGCCTTTTTGTGCCCTCATTCCAGCATTGAAAATTTTTGCACCGCCCGCCGTTCCGTTGTCGGTAGTAAAAACAAAAATTGTGTTTTCGGCCAGACCTTCTTTTGAGAGAAATTCTCGAAACTTTCCGACGTTTTCGTCGATGTTTGCGATCATGCCAAAGAAGTTCGCGACTCTTAAATTCTGGTCGCTGTACGGTTTGCTAAAGGAATCAGGACTGTGGAACGGGCCATGGGGAGCATTGGTTGAGATATAGGCCAGAAACGGCTTCTGTTCCGATTTACACTTTAAAACAAACTTCTGTGCGTAACCGAAAAACTCATCCGTACAATAACCATCGACGGCTTCGGGGGTTCCGTTGTGCCAGTAATGCCCGCCGAAATAGGCATTGTCCCAATAATCTGGTGTCTGCCCTACTCCGCCGCCGCCATGGCGAAAAACTTCTGTGTAACCTCGGTCTTCGGGTCGGAATGGATAGTTGTCTCCCAGGTGCCATTTTCCGAACATACCGGTCTCGTAGCCGGCTGATTTAAAAACATCTCCGATTGTGATCTCGTTTTTTCGCAGCATCGACCGTCCCATGATCGTATGCCAAACGCCCGTTCTGTTTGTCCAGTGACCGGTTTGCAGCGCCGCTCGAGTTGGAGAACATGTCGGTGCAACGTGGTAATCAGTCAGTCGAACCGATTCGGCGTACAGTTCATCGAGCTGGGGCGTTTTCAGAATCGGGTTCCCATGACAGGAAAGATCGCCGTATCCTTGATCGTCGGTGATGACAATAACTACATTCGGCTTAGCTCTTATTTCATAGCCTTCAGCACAAATTGCCAACTGAAATACCGATACCGCCACAAGCGAACTGAGAATCAAATTCAAATTCGCACGCCTTATCGTCTGCATTGCAAACATACCTACCTAACCATTTTTTTATCGGACTTTGCCTTGGATTCTAACGTGAGTCGCCCCCACGGTGTATTGGCCAAATGTTGAAATAGCCCTTCAATCGTGCCGAATATGTGCCGTGAGCAGCGATTTGGTTTCTGAAAAACTGCGTAATTCTGTGTATATGTTTCTTTCAGGTTTCGCGTGGCCGTTCTAAGATAGGGGGCGTAAAGCTGGCCCGATTTTGCGGGCAAGTACAAAACACAAAACATCTTTCATTTCAAAAGCGAAAAAAGAATGGCTGACTTAGACGACATTAGAGACGGTGACAATTTTGGTCTTAACAATCCTGCGGCGACCGATGCGTTTTATTTGAAAGGGATGAACAGCACTGACTGGGGAATCAAGAATCGAATGTCCAGAATTTTCAGACCTTCGTCTGGCCGGACAGTGATGCTTGCATTTGACCATGGATTTTTGATGGGCCCAACTTCCGGCCTTGAGAGAATCGACATTCGAATTGCTGCTTTGGCCGAACACGCGGATTGTTTGATGGGGTGTCGAGGAACGATCCGTTCATGTATCCCACCGCAAAATATAAAGCCCGTTTGTTTGCGTACTGATACCGGGACTACGATTTTGACAGAGATGAATCACAACGTGCTGATCTCTGAAACTGAAGCGATCAGCATGAATGCTTCGGCGATGGCTGCGATGCTTGCAATTGGTGATGCAGCGACGGAAGCATCAACCATTCGAAATTTCAGCAACTTGGTCGATATCGGAAACAAATACAGCATTCCGGTTATGGGTGTTACGGCAGTTGGCAAAGACATGACTCGCGACGCCAGGTATTTCGGTTTGGCATCGCGTGTTTGTGCCGAAAATGGAGCCAGCATTGTGAAGACGTATTACACCGAAGGGTTTGAAAACGTCGTGGCTGGTTGCCCGGTCCCGGTTGTAATTGCTGGCGGCAAAAAGTTGCCGGAACTGGAAGCGCTCGAATTGTGTTACAACGCGATTCAGTGTGGAGCATCGGGTGTCGACATGGGCCGCAACGTATTCCAGTCGGACGCACCGCTGGCGATGATCAAGGCCGTTGCTGGAGTTGTACACGATGATTTGAAGCCCAAAGACGCGTTTGATCTGTTCAATTCTTTGAAGTCGGACAACCGAGTACCTCAACCAGCTTGAAACGGAAATTAAGTGAGCACTCAGCAAATTTTTGAGCAGCTTCGGAATTCGTCAGCCGAAAAAGGGCCTGCGTTAAGCATCGGCACATTGACCGCCGACGTGATGGATCAGGCGGCGGCGGTAGATATTCTGCAGCAGCAGGATATCGGTTTGCTGCACATCGACGTGATGGACGGCAGAGTTTGGCCAAAAATTACCGTTGGCCATTTCTTTGTCGCTGGGCTCCGTACGGAACTGCTCAAGGATGTGCATTTGCTAATCGAAGAGCCGGAAAAGCAGATTCCGGCATTCGTTGGGGCAGGTGCCGACATGATTGCGTTCTCGCTGGAGAATTGTTCCGACATAGGCGCTGCATTGGATTTGGTGGCTAAGTGCCAGGCCGAAAGTGATTCCGAAAGAACAGTGCGACGTGGATTGTCGGTTTACCCGGAAACCTCGCTTGAAGTTATCAAGCCGTATCTGGATAAAACCGATTACGTCACGCTGGTGTCAATTAGCCCCGATAGCGGCAAGCAGAATTTTCTATCTGAAATGCCCGATCGCATCGGTCAATTAAGAGAATGGAAAGACGATCTTGTTATTTGCATCGACGGAGCCGTCAAGAAAGCAAACATCGGCGAAGTCGCCCAAATGGGTTCGGACGTGATTGTTACCGGCAGCGCCGTGTTTGACGGCAATGATGCAGCGAAAAACATCAACGAAATGACTGCATCGATACAGCAATCGTTATCACTTTCATAGTTTGTGCCTTTTTGATGTTCAGGCACACAGATAGCTTAAGATCCACGAGAAAGTAAAGTAGCGGTGGAGGGATTCGAACCCCCGACACGCGGATTATGATACCGCCGGACGAAACTCACAAGTGCCAGAATAGCAAGGGTTTGCGGAAGTCACGATGTTGCGGTTGCACATATGGTTGCACAAATTCCTGTCGTGAGTTGTCAGAAGTTGTCACCGCATGGCCTAGACTGTCGAACGATACACGGATGGCGATAGTTGCGATTGTCCGTTCTACTCAGAACTAGATTCAGTTAACCAATGTTGGCCTTTGTGAGCTTATCGGCCTCGCATGTGATTTGATCTTTGAGATCGTTGTAATCCCCTACTTCATCAATATGCGAAGAGCCCCAAGCTTCTTTCAAAGCCTGGACAAACTCAATCTTCGAGCAGTCTAATCGCCTTTCCTTTTCCCACTCCAAGTAAGTATACCCGTCTTCACGCACTTTTTTTGGAAGCAAGCAGTCGATCATGACGCGGCTCTTCCCGCGTTTCCTTTTTTCAATCTCTACGTCTTCGATCTCGATGACGTCCACTTTCAAATTCTTTCCGGAACGAAATATCACGACGAGCGTATCACCTTCATCAATGAGCTTTTCCCACCTCTCAAACTCTTCGACTACCTCAAGTCCGTGTCGTTCTATCTCCTCCTGCCGATATTCTTTCTCTGCTTCAATGAACTCCAGTTGTTGCCGCTCCTCAGCGGCCTTGATTCTCTTCTTGATTTCTGGATCGTCTTTTAACCTATTGATCTCTACATCGACCGTCTCTTTGTTTGCACCCTCTGGAAATTCCAAGCCTGACATCTCAAACAATCGACGCTGCTCCCAAGTTGGTCGAGCCGCTTTGATGATGTCGTCCGCTTGGCGATTTGTGGCGTTTTCGGGAATTTCCACTTCCAATTCTATTGCTTGACGCCGTTGATAATCAGTCGCAGGTAGATTGTCTCGTTGCCCAACCGCCACTGATATCAAGTCGCTCAACTGACCCTTAGATATTTCAGATTCGAACGTGATTCCGAGCGACTTAGCAAATTCCATCTGTCTCTCGGTGGGTGGGTCAATTCGCCATGCTGCATTCTTGTCTGTCAAAACGTCATAGGCATCAACTACCTCAATATCAAGAACAACTTCATTAGTTGCATCTTTTGACTTTTCGGCAATTGCGTTTTTAGACCGCTCCTTGTCCCATTGCCGGATGATGTTCTGCAGTGCGGCTCCGACGTCGCGCGACTCGGCTTTCGAAATTTTCTTGTCTGCAAACACTGCCTTGAGCATTCTAACAAGAATCTTGCCTGGCCATCCTTCTTTGACTTCCGGATGCGCGTTGATCCACCTTGCGAGACCGACGATCTCCTTATTGGTCAGAATTCCGTCCTGAACGATGTCCTTACAAACACCGATTAACGCTATCTGTACTTGCTCACTCATAGCTCCTGTTTATACCATTCTCAGCTCACCAAAACACGTGACACGAAGACAAGTTGACTAATTGTCCAGTCTCTTCAGGGCTAGGGGCCTTTTCTTTCGTTGGAACAAGTGTCTCATTCGGATGCAGCTTCATAGTCGTTTGTGAATTTTGTGGATATAGGAGCAGGCTGTGGAGCTGAAAACGGTATGAATCCCGGGCCTACCGTGTTAATCGAAGGCCGTTGAGGATCACAAGTAACGACGCACCCATGTCAGCTGCGATGGCGGCCCAGAGAGACGCGAATCCGAGAAATGTGAGAACGACAAACAACAGTTTGACGCCCAATGCAAACCAGATATTTTGCCGGATGATAGACAGTGTGTTTTTGGAATGGCGGATTAACCAGGGAAGTTTTGACAGATCGTCCGACATAAGTGCAATGTCGGCCGTTTCTATTGCAGCATCGGTGCCAACTGCTCCCATCGCAATACCCAGCGATGAACGAGCCATTGCGGGAGCGTCGTTGACGCCATCACCAACCATCGCGACTTGACCGTATTGGTTTACAAGTGATTCGACAATCTCGACCTTGTTTTCCGGTAACAACTCAGAATGTACTGTGTCGATGCCAACCACCTTCGCAATTGCGTTGGCGGTACCTTCGTTATCTCCTGTCAGCATCGCTACATTTTCGATGCCTTCCGCATGCAAGTCCGCTAGGATTCCGGCTGTTTCGGGACGAACGGTATCTGCCAGTGAAATGAATCCGCAAACATGTTCGTCATTTCCAACGACAACGATGGTACGTCCAGCATCCTGTAATGCCTCCAGTTTTTTGTGAACGTCGTCTGTTTCTTGTCCTCGCTCTTCCAGATAACGATGCGAGCCCAGCCAAAATGGCTTCCCGTAGACAATTCCACGAGCTCCTTTGCCTTGAACGATCTCGAAATCTTCGGCGGAAGGCACGTTAATTCCAGATTCATTCGCGCTGCGGACGATAGCATGGGCCAGTGGATGATTGGAATGTGATTCCAGTGCAGCCGCTCGTTCAAGAAGTTCCGTTTCTGTATGGTCGTTCAGCGGCACAACGTCGATGACAACCGGCTTGCCATGCGTCAGCGTTCCGGTCTTGTCGACCGCGATCGCTCTTAGCCTCGCTGGGGTTTCGACATATAAACCACCTTTGATCAGCACTCCCTTTTTTGCGGCAGCGGCTAACGCAGCAACAATGGAAACTGGTGTGGAAATGACGAGCGCACACGGACAGGCAATTACAAGCAGAACAAGCGACCGGTAAAGCCAGACGGACCATTCCCCACCAAGTAATAGTGGGGGCACCAGAAAAACCAGAATTGCCAGTGCCATGACTGCGGGAGTGTAGTATCGCGCAAAAGTCTCCACCCATTGTTCCGAGGGCGAGCGCTGTGATTGGGCATCGCCAACCATTTTGATGATTTTGGCAAGCGTTGTATCTTCTGCTGGTTTGGTCGATTCAACGTCAAGCGCTCCGTCGCCGTTTATGGTCCCGGCGTAGACCTCACTTCCAGGCTGCTTGTCGACCGGAATGCTTTCTCCGGTAATCGGTGCCTGATTTACGGCGCTGCCTCCTTTAACAACGTTGCCATCCAGAGGTATTTTTTCACCGGGTCGGACAATGAAAATAGTGCCAACACTGACTTGCTCTGGCGTTACTTCGGTCAGGTGGCCATGCTCGTCACGAACTCGCGCGGACGGAGGAGCAAGATTCATCAGCGATGCAATGGCTCGCCTGGCCCGACCAACGCTCCAAGACTCCAACAGTAACGAAACTGCGAACAGGAATGCGACTGTTGCAGCTTCGAACCACTCGCCGATCGCAGCGGCTCCAATGATAGCGACAACCATCAGTAGATTCATGTCTGGGCGCAAACGGACGGCTGCTCGCCACGCTTTTGGCAAAACGAACCACGTACCCGCCACGATTCCGATTAGATACAAAATTACGGATACCGAAGGGGCACCGTGAACGATGCCCATACCTTCCGAACCAAAGGCCTCCGTAAAACCTCCAGCAACCAACACATGGCTGACAAATCCGGCAAAACCAAAAACACCACTGACCACGGTGAGTACCGTTCGGCTATGCGTCCGCCAGAAACTGGTTTCAGACTTGAGTGTTTGTGTATTCCAGTCCTCGGCCCGCATGCCCGTTCGTTGAACAGCTTCGATCACTTGTTCTCGTCGCAGGTCATTTGCATCGGTGATCACAAGCTTGCCATTGAGAACATCGAAGCGAAGCTGTTCGATGTCTTCTACCATAGGCGCCAATTCACGTTTCAGAATCGCCACTTCTTCGGCGCAATCCAGTCCATGAATCTTTAGTGCAATCTGGCCAACAGCTTTATCGTTTGACATTGAACCTATGTTGAAATGTGTGAGTCCGGATTACCAGGAAATTATTTGTTGTTTCAGCATAAGTTTACACGTACACACGATTGTCTACTTCATGCTGCTTTTTCGACTACGTCGCGATCCAAAACTCCTTCAACAAGGCGAATTGTCCGGTCGGCGTAAGATGCAGTTTCCTTGTCATGAGTCACCATAACAATTGTGCGGCCATCACGGTGGAATTCCTTCAGATACAGCATCACCTGATCGCGAGTTGCCTCGTCCAAGTTGCCTGTAGGCTCGTCCGCAAGAATAATGTCCGGATTGTTTGATAACGTTCGCGCAAGTGCAACCCGCTGTTGTTGTCCCTGACTCAATTCCGCAGGTCGGTGTTCGGCACGATCAGACAGTCCAACACGTGCCAGAAGTTCACCGGCCCGTTCACGCTGTTCCGCCGGTGGCTTGCCGCTTAACATCAAAGGAATTTGAACATTCTCAAGTGCGGACAACCAAGAAACCAGATTGAAAGACTGAAAAACAAAGCCGATACGCGTTCGACGAAGTTGTGTACGTTCTTCGACGGACAAATCATAGAGTGACTGACCGTCCAGATGCACGGTTCCGTTCGTTGGCGACAGCATCCCTCCCAGAACCGAAAGCAGTGTCGTTTTTCCACTTCCGCTGGGACCGACGACCGCGACAAATTCGCCGGTGTCGAATTGCAAATCAAGGTTAGCGAGTGCCGCTACTTCCTTGCCACGGCTTTGCCAAGTTTGATTGACCGAATGTAGCTGATACATAAATTCTCCGATATTTGAATGATTATTTCTGCAACCGGATTCTTTGCGAATTCGGTCGCCTGTATTCATCTGAATTTGATACTTCAGGACCAGTAACTGACTATTCAATGGTCGCCAATTCCATTACGCGTCGTTAAACACCAGACACGGATCGAGTCCTGCTGCTTTACGCGTCGGCAAGATGCTTGCCAGGATCGCCACGGCAGTTGCCAATGCTGTACCGATTAGCAACAGATTCAGCATCGGCTGGACGTAGATGCCCAGTAATTGAGGGCCAAGCACAACTGCAAGGACCGTTCCGGCTATGAATCCAAACACGCCGCCAGCCAGCCCCAAAAAAATCGCCTTGCCCAGAAACATCCGCATCACAAATCCACGACTGGCCCCCAAAGCCATCAAGGTGCCAATTTCCTTGCGACGCTCTGTAACATTGGAGTACATCACACTGGCAATGCTTGCTGCACCTACCAACAACAGGATGGAAAGGAAGATCCATGAAAGTTTCGCCATCAAACCGTTCACGGCAACTTGTGTTTCCACGATTTGCGCGATCGTGACGACTCGAGTTTCCGGTAATACGCGAGACAAGTCGGCTATCAACCCGCCCGCTGCTTCGTCGCAACAGGCCATGATTTCGATAACATTGACTACTGGCCCATTGCCCGACAATTCCTGGATTGAATGCAGGTGTGCAAACAGCCTGCTATCGTCGACCGATCCCGTATCGGGCAAAACCGCCATTACAGTGAACTCTTCATCAAACAGCTCGACCGTATCGCCCGGATCCAAATTCAATCGAAACGCCGCATCGTTGCCGAGAATTACATCACGTTCTCCGAGGTTTTGAATGGACCGCGTAGTCGCAAGCGACGTCGGGTCAGTGTCCTCATTGACGTTAGCCGATGTCGGGCAACAGCCACGAGCCGAGCCCACGGAATTGCCTAAAGCCCCAAGCCCCTGCCAGGCCGACTTAGCCTGAAACTCGCTGCGCGGCAGTATCCCGGTAAGCGTAACCGTCTGTGAGTTTACTTCAGTTTCAACACAGAGTTTGGGAGCCAGATTCTCTACTCCCGGCAATCGCTCCAACGCCAGCCGAGTCACATTCTCCTCCGGCATTGTCGCCCCATGCATGTCCGCCGCATAGTAATCCTGCAGTGAGACATCCCGTGGCAATACCAGAACGTTCGCCCCCAGCGATGCCATATCTCCAGCAATCTTTTGCTCTGAAAAAATCGTTATATTTTGAATTGCGACAAGCGCAGTGACACCCAAGGTCACTGCCGCCAGACTCGTCAACATCGCTGTTGGCCGTTGCCACAATTCCTTCCAGATCATTCGTCGTAGATTCATCGAGGATAACTCCTTTATATTTCCGTGTAGCGTGTTACCGGTGGTGATGATTGCAGTTTGGATCTTCGCAACAGCGGCCTGCCTCGGCGAGTTTCGTTGCCAGAGTTGTGTGCGAAACGTCCGAGTTGAATACCCCGATCATCACTCCTGGGGGAGCCATGAAGGCGACCACCGAGGACTTCTGATCGGTGGGAACCTGCAACTGCTGTAGAAATCCGGCTTCCTTTGCGTCACTAGCCAGAACGGAAACAATCGTTGTTCGGTTGTTGAATGACTTGTCTGTTTTGAACTGTTCAACACCACTTGGAATCTTTGATTCCGACGTCGGCTTGGCGCAAAGCAAGACGATTTTGTTTTCCTGAAGACCTTTCAAGCACGCTGCCTCTCCGGGAGATACGATGCTACGCTTGAGCTGTTGTTGCGTTACCCGTTGAGGAAAAACACCGCTGACAGCACCGTTCGGCGCGATTACGGCGACCGCCGGCATTGGCATTCGAGTTGCGTCAAACTGTTTGATCAGCTCCTGATCATCCTCGCTGTCTACTTTAACGGCTACGATCGCCGAATCTTTGCGGTTGACCAAAGTCGCCTTGAGCTGATTATTCATCTCCTGCGCGCTCGTATCATTGTCACGATAGAACAGCACGAATGAGAATTGATTATTCTGTGCCGCTTTATCGACTGCCTGTTTTCCTGGACCACCGACAGATGCATGGGCCGGAAATGTACAAACTGTGACGGTGGCAATCGCGAACGCGACTAAATATCGTTGATTTTTCATTTTTGAATTCCATTTATTGAGTAGTGGATAATCGAATCGCCGCCGCTTTGTACGTGCGTCGACCGACTTGAAATGGTACCCAAAGCCCTGAAGACCCTGGATGGGATAGTTTGCAACCTGGCCGGCGTTGTCAAAACTTCAAGTGAAGTGATACAACGAACTGGGCCTGTGATTGCGCAGGTCTGATGACCAGACAGTTTAGAAAACGGCTTAGAGTTGCCAGATTTGAAAATGAGCGCGCAAAGAGAGACTGCGGGTTTTCAAATCCGGCGGTTGACGAGGAAAACTGAAGTAGTCTGTGCCGCGAGCGTTGATCGACGCAGAAACAAGAACGGCGAAATGCGGGTTCAGATCGAGATTCTGAACGGTGTGCGTTCCAACATCGGAAATTCGTTCGATAAACGCAAAACTGCAATCCGGTTCATTGCAGATGCCGTGATGTTGATGTTTCGATTCGTCCGATTGGACGCCGAAGGACAGCCTCAGACTTTTGTCGGCCGGTTCACCACACGCTCGTTTCTGTACCGCGTGATGGTGGCCATGTGAGCAACAACTCTGAACTTTCGATGGGATTGCTGTTGTGTACTCAGACCCTTTGCGACTTGACGATGAATGAACGCAATCAAACTTGTTGTGTGTAGAGCACCCGTGAGAATGATGCGCACAACATCCCAGCATCGCATGAAGCGTGACGGAAAAGGTTGTCAGTAACGTGACAATAGTGTGCATGTGAGCATTCATTTCGTTTCGGTGGCCAACGTTGGCGCATAACGCACCAATTATTATCGGATTTTTCGTTCTCAAACTAGAGCGATTCCCTTTCTGGTGTCAGTGAATAAACTCACTTGCTTTGGAAAACGAATCAAATTGGTCTTTCTGCGACGGGACAATGAACAATGCGATCGCTCAAACCATGGCGCCAAACGGGATTACGTTCATTACAGTGCCTGGCAGTTCGGGATCCTCTTATGTCGCGAATACAACTCAGATTTTTCGTTTAGTGTTCGTCATGGTCATCGTCATGTTCGTCATGGTCATCGTCATGTTCGTCGTCATGTTCGTCGTCATGGTCATCGTCATGGTCATCGTCGTGACTATGGCCGTGATGGTCAAATGATCCTGTAAAAGGCTTACCGTCAATCGTGACCCGAAGCTTACCCTTTACGGCTTCGTCCTCGAACATCTCCATCATGTTTTCATCGTTGGATGAAAATTGATCCGAACCGCCGGATTGACTGGCGGTCAATTCAAATGTCTCGGTGTCTCCACCGGCGGTCAGCACAAGGCTAATCGAGGATTGATCGACCGTTAAAGGTTCCATATGCCCGTCCATCATGTATACGGTTATGGATTCAGTTTTGTGATCATCGACAAGCTCAGCATGGTATTCGTGGTTTCGACCGATTTCGATCAAGTGCCCCCCGTGTTTTGGCGAATGATCGTGAGAATGTCCTGCGTGTTCATCATCCTCTGAATGAGCGTCCGTTGATGCTGAATTGGTCGTCGCTGAATCTTCACAGCCACCTGCAAACAAGATTAATGAGATTGCAACCAGCGTTATTGGAAAAAAAGTCTTCATCATTTCTGCCTTTCTAGAAAATTGAAATTGGTTTTATGTTGCTACCATTGCTTCCGCGTCCCGATCCGATCCAGGATTGGACAAGCGTTGTTCTTCTGCTTCTTCGACGAGCTCAACTCTCGCTGCTTCGTTTTCAACAACACTCCTGGCTGACTTGATACCGAAAAGCCAGAACAGTGCCGGACGAACGAGGAATTCAAGAGTGGTACTCGTAATCAATCCTCCAATAATTACCGTCGCTACCGGATAGAGGATTTCCTTTCCCGTCTCACCTGCGGCCATCGCCAACGGCACCAGCCCGATGCCGGTTGTCAGGCATGTCATCAAAACCGGTGCAAGGCGTTCCTTGCCGGCCCGCACGATCATGTCTGCCGACCACGATTCTCCTTCGTACTTAACGAGGTGGAGATAATGGTTGATGAGGAGGATTCCGTTTCGCGTTGCGATGCCGCAAAGGGAAATAAAGCCAACCATCGCGGCGATCGTCAGCGTTTGATCGGTAAGCTTAAGTGCCGCAACGCTTCCGATAAATGCCATCGGCAGCGCGACCATGACCTGCAAAGCCAGGTTGAAACTCTTGAACATGGTATAAAGAACTAGCAACATGCCGATCAATGCGACGCCAAACAACACAGCAATCACCCGCGAAGCACTTTGCTGGCTTTCAAACTGTCCGCCGTATTCAAGGATATAGCCGGGCGGTAATTCAGCCTCGATGGGCGCGACTTTGCGTTTGATGTCTTCGACAACATCCACCAACCCACGGCCGCTAACATTACACTGGATTACGATTCGTCGACGGACTTTTTCACGCTTAATCTGGTTCGGCCCCGAGCTTTCGCGAATCGTGGCGACGTCTTCCAGTTTGACGGCACCGCCATCGGGCAAAATGATTTGTAATCTGCCCAGTGTGGCCAGGTCTTCCCGGTATTGTTCGTCCAGTCGCACAAGAAGATCAAATTTCCGCTGTCCTTGCAGCACTTCAGAAACGACGACACCGTTCATCGCCGTTTCAATAAACTCGGTAACTTCTACTCGCTTCAATCCATATTGTTCAAGCTCGTCGCCGTTAACGCGAATTTGCAATTGAGGAATTTCGGTTTGCTGCTCGACTTGCGAATCCTTTACACCATTAACGGATTTTACCGCTGCTTCAATCAGTTCCGCATTGCGACGGAGTGTCGTTAGATCATCGCCGTACAACTTGATGCCGACTTGAGCCTTTACGCCGGAGATCATGTGCGAGATCAAGTGCGCCAACGGTTGTTCGACGCTGACGACGATGCCGGGAACATCTTCCAATCTGCCCCGCACATCGTCGAGAATCTCTTCGCGAGACCTTTCAGATTCATCCATCGAAGCAAAAAATTCTGTTACGTTTACGCCTTCGGCATGCTCATCGAGTTCCGCTCTGCCTGTTCTTCGAGCGAGCGTTCGTATTTCTGGCACTTCTCGAATCCGAGCTCCCGCGATCTGAGCTATCTCTACAGATTTTTCCAATGATGTTCCGGCTGGCATCAACACATTGATTTGCACCGCGCCTTCGTTGAAGGGTGGAAGAAAGTCACGCTCGATATGGTAGAGCGCGAATCCGGCGATCGCGACCAGAACTGACGCAGCAATCAAAATCGGAAACGCCAGACTCAAGCTCATACGAATGGCGCCGCCAGCGATCCATTTCAAGAATCTAAGCACGAATGAATCTTTCTCTTCGTGCTCGACTTCACCAGGCTTTAACTTCTTGTTCAGCAGCCAATACGAAAGCACTGGCGTCAACGTCAATGACACAAAGAGGCTGGACAAAATCGAGACGATATACGCCACACCAAGCGGAGCAAACAGCCGGCCTTCCATTCCGCTCAAAGCGAACAGCGGGATGAAAACCAGGATTACAATCATGGTTCCAAAAACGATCGAATTTCTAATCTCCACGCTCGCTTGAAATACGACCAGCAACGCAGGTTTCGGATTGCCAGCCCTGCGATTTTCTTTTAATCGCCTGAAAATATTCTCGACATCGACAATAGCATCATCGACAAGCTCGCCAATTGCGACTGCGAGCCCGCCTAACGTCATCGTGTTGATTGACAAGCCAAAAGCCCAAAACACCAACGCTGTCATGACAATGGACAGTGGGATTGCGGTTAGCGTTATGAATGTTGTGCGAAAATTGAGCAGGAATAAGAACAAGATGATGACAACCAAAATCCCACCGTCGCGCAAAGCTTCAACTACGTTTTCAATCGCATGGTCGATGAATTCTTTTTGCTTGTAGATGCTGGTGTCCATGATGATGTCGTCCGCCAGTCGACCTTCAAGACTTTTCACCAGTTGTTCAATTCCTGCGGTAACCTCCCTCGTATCGGCTCCTGGTTGTTTGCTAACCGTGAGGATGATTCCTGGGCCACCTTTGAAGAAGTTGGGAGTCGAGTGGCCAGACTCCAGAGCCTGTTCGCCCTTGTCACTGGACTCTGGGCTCTCAGTTTTCGTCTCTCGCAGGTACAACGCGCTGTCACCGCGTTTGATCTGCGCCCCTTCGACAATGCGGGCGACTTGACCAAGCGTAATTGACTTTCCGTCGCGATACTCGATGACAATTCTCTGCAGCTCATCAATGGACTCGATTCGCCCCAATGCTCTGACCAGGAATTCGTTTGGGCCTTGCTCATCGAGATAGCCACCGGTCGCATTTGCGTTGCTTAACGCAAGTGCTTCCTCGACATCGTGGATCGTCACACCAAACTTCAAGAGCTTGTCCGGGTCGATCAAAACCTGATACTGCATCCGGTCTCCGCCCATTACGAAAACCTGAGACACGCCGGGCACAGTCAACATTTGTTGCCGAACGACCCAGTCAGCCATGGTTCGCATCTCGAGAGGCGAGGTGCGCTTGTGAATTTCCAAAGTGCCAGGATTCCTCGTCGACGCTGCCAGCGCAAACCAACGGTCAGATTCCCGATCACCAATCATCCACTTCTCATTGCGGATTTCCATTCGGATGTCGAGGTCACGTGAAAGATGGCGATCCCGTTGCGCAAACTTTTCAAGCAATTCAGGAGGAGCACGTTCGGCATTGAGCATAGCAATGGACTCATCTTCAACGTTTGGAATCTCAAACAAGAGTGTTTTCTCGTTTGTTTCACTCAACATTCCCGTCATAATGATCTGTCCCATGATCGACGAAATAGGAGCAAGTTGCGGTTTAACGCCTTCAGGAAGTTGTTCCGCCACCACGGCCAGGCGTTCGGCAACGATCTGTCGATCGTTGTAAATGTCGGTTCCCCAATCAAACTCGATGTAGATTACGGACAATCCCACGCCAGATGTTGATCGGACATCCTGCACGCCAGATGCACCGTTTAAGGCCGTCTCAATTGGAAATGAAACCAGAGTTTCGACTTCTTCTGGCGCCAGCCCGGATGCTTCGGTCATAATGACAACTCGGGGCCGATTCAAGTTTGGGAATACATCAATCGGCAGCTGCATCATTTGCCAACCGCCGAATAGCAGCAGAAAAACCGACAGCGCGGCAACCAGCATTCGGTTGTGCAACGCGAATCGAATGACACCGTTTAGTAAATTTGAAAGCATGGTTTACTCAGCCGTTTGTGCTTGTCATGGTTTGATTTAAGCGGCAAGGCTCCTGTCGAACTGTGTACCGTCGGAATCCACGCGGATTCTGATGCAGCCCGACAGGAGTGTCTTGCCGAGGCTCATTAATGGTTGTGTCCGGCGTGTGGATCAATCGCCCCTCCCGATTGGTTCTTCAAAGCAAGGTGCATCTGGTAGGCGCCATTCATTGCAAGTATGCTGCCAACAAGCTGACCGTCGTTTTCCAATACGACAGTGTCTTTGTCTCGGTAAAGCACTTCGACGTCGATTCGGTCGAAGTTGTCGCCATTCTGTTCAAACACAAACGCGTTAGGACCTTCGATTACAACTGCATCAGCAGGCAATACGATCTTGTTTTTCAGAACATCTGAAGTGGGGATCCTTGCCTCCATCCTCTGGCCTGGGCGATATTTCCATGCAACGAAATCGTTTGTGCTCTCGATATCTTCACCACGAAGCAACTGATTGGGTAACGACAGGTAAAATCTCAGTGCCCTTGATTGTTCATCAATTTTGTCCGCAACGCTCTGGACTTTGAGGCTTAGCTGTTCTTCGTTTTGAGATGAATTCGAAACCGGAACCACGTCAACCGTATTTCCGTATTGGCAAGCTGCGACCAGTCGCTTTGTATCGTCATCGAAACCGCGACCTTCCACGTACAGAAGGCAATGATCGGCAAGTACGCCCAGCAAATCACCCGCTTCAACACTTTCCCCGCGATTTATGTTGATTGATTGAACGTGATACTGACAACTGGTCGTATCACTGACATGGTTTTGAGCAAAGGGTGGGGCTGTAACCGTGATGTTCTTCAAAACCTGTCGAGATCGCTCGATTTCTTCCACCTGTTCTTTTGACATTCCATGAAGAACAAGGCTTTGCCGCAATGTTTCGATTGTTGCCGTCACTTCATCTCGCTTATACTCTTGCTCGATGATGCGTTTACCCGGAATCACCCCTTCACCAATATTTCGAAGTCGAGCGAGCTCTTTCTCCACGACATCAAGCGTTTGCAATTTGCTCAAGAACTCGCTTTGCGATGAAACGACGTCTTCGTGTGTAAGGCGCAGATCAAACAACGGTTGACCTGGTCGAACGCCTTCGCGTTCCAGTGGGTACACTTGAGTGACAATACCTGTCATTGGAGCGGCAATTTCGATTTGGGACCGTCCCGGACGTTCGACGACAATCGCTGGGACAGACACGATTTTTACAAAATCGGTAGGCACTACTGTGTCGACTTCCAGACCGATGTTCCTCCACGCCTGTGGGCTGAGTGTCAACGTATCCGGGGTTTCACTTGGCGGAGCTTCATCCTCTTCGTCCTCATCTGACTCTTTTTCATTCTTAATGAATGCGACAAATCGCTCTGCAAATGGCATCCATTGATCTCGCGTGAACCAGCCTGCAGTCCCAGCAATAATCAACACGGCTGGCCAGACAATTTTATTCCAGTGCTTTTTCAGCCAGTCAGACTTCATACTCATCAAAAATCTCCAATTGTCGACTGGTCGGTCGGTAACGACTCAACTTCCGAACGTGATCTAAAAAAATGCAGCAACGTGAAATTTTGTTGCAGACGCTACGGTGCATTAAACAAGATGCGCGCAATTCAAAATGGATTGCGAACAATTTTGAATGCGTGAAGGACTAAACTGTCATACACGCGAACGAGGATTTAAAGAATTTGAACACTCAGCAATAAATGCGTGCGCAATTTCAGCGCGGTGTTCGAGCAGTCGGGAAATGGATCGACTAAGGCATTGGGATTGAGTGCGGCTTCGACAATTACCGAGTTTCCAGCTCCACCCATATAAGCAGTGGAGAAATCCAAAGCATCAAAGACAAACTTAGCTGCTTGTATCGCATTACAACCGTCATCGCAGCAACAAAGATGATTGGCAGGAGCATCGGGTCCATCGTGCCCGCTTTCCTTTTCGGGATGTGAATCCTTCGAATGGTGATCATGGCCATCATGATCGTGGCAACAATCAATAGTTGGTTTTTCGTCAGCAGAATAGTGACAGCTTGATGACGTGCATGAGTCGTTGCAGGCGCTGGCAGGACTGATTCCGTGGTGCCAGCTGCAGCCAATAGCCATGTGCAACATGACGGCAATGCTTGCGGCTCGTATTAACACGGATTTTATCACTAACTTAATCTCTGCTTATATTCAAACGGATTTGCCAAATAATGATCTGTACCTGCCGGGAATTAGTCAATATCAGTGAACCCAACGACCACGATAATAAATCGTTTCATTTGCCGAAACTTGATGCTTTTTGCAGTCGCAATCAACGGTTTTCTGTTTCCCAATAAATTTGTAGTTTACTATCTGGACGATGCCAGGCTTCCGCTAAGTAGCATTCCGTTGATCTCGATGTTTTGTCGCCACATCTGTTTTAACTGTCGCAAATATGCCAATTTCGTCTGGGAGTAGCTTCGTTGAGCCGTTAACAACTGCAGAAAGGCGATCTCTCCTTCGCGATATCCTTGCGAGACAAGGTCCAGGGTTTTTTTCGCTTTGGGCAAGATTTCAGAGTCGAATGCATCAACCTGCAGCTTCGCATTCAAATAGTTTTCGTAGGCCGTTGCGAGCCGCTCCCTTAATTCGAGAGCTTTTTTTTCCGCACGACGTTCTGCTGCAACAATCGCGAATCGCGCCTGATGAATTGCACCCTGGTTTCGGTTGCACTTTGGAATCGGAACGCCCATTTGAAAGCCAGTAACAATATCATCGGTTACAACATCGTATTGCAACGTTGTTTGCCAAGTGAGGTTCGGGATTGGTTCTGCAATTTCTCGACATAGTTGTCGACGCCTCTGCTTAACGTCTGCAAACAACGCTGCTATTTCCGGGCTGCAATTCACCAGCTCATCGTACGATTGTTCAAAATCAGAGAGTGCAAGCATTTCCTGCGTGCTTCCACTAACGCTGTCGAATCCAAGATCTGCTTCACCTAGTAATGCCGCAAGCCTCCGCTTTGCCCCTTTTAATTGGTTGTCTGCCTGTCGATTCGCCACAATTGCATTTTGTAACTCCACTTCAGATTGCAGAATGGATGTTTGCGGTGCCTCCTTGGCCTCAAACAATTGTTTTGAAACGTCAACGGCGTCTTTTGAAATCTTGACCAGTTCGTCTGTGGTTGAAACTGTTTCCTGCGCGACGACCATGTCGAAATAACGCTGTCGAACATCTGTGAGCAGGCGTTGTTGAATTACTGCCAAACGCTGTTCAGCCGCTTCAATTTCTGCACATACAACACTTCTGGACAGTCCAAGTTTGTTCCCACGGACGATTTCGCGGCCAAAGTAGACTCCGTACCTACCTGCTCCACCATCCTCGTTGATGTCCTCTCCGTTGACCCCAACAGTTGGGTTTGGGGGCAGCCCTGCCTGGGTCAACTTTCCACGTAGCGACTCGATTTGTGCGACAACTTCGGCGACCGCAGGATTAGATGCAATGGCGATTTGTTCCAAATCAACCAACGAGCAACTTGCACCAGTATTTGCGAGAATTAATTGACTCGATTCAGAATTTGAGTAGGAATCGGGTCGAGTAATCGGGCGTTCGGATTCAACTTGCTGAAATCCGGTCTGCTGGACCGGGTATTCTGGTTTTTCAGTTTCTAAATCTTGGATTTCTTCTTTGTCCCTGCTCGATTCCAGGACAATTTCATTAGTACGCTCGCCAAGACCGACAATTGAGCGGCCAGTTGTTCTGCATCCGCTTAGTGCGAACGTAATCGCACATAACCCCGCAACCCACGCCAATTTCATCTTTGTTCATCCTGACGATAATTCCATTCCTTAACGTTGCGACGGTACTGCCTAATTTATCGGCACTGCCTTTATGGAGGGCCAACGATAGCACAAGTCGTCCAGTTGTACCGATTGTGAGGTATGTAGGGCGTCGTTCCTCCATCAAACAAACACAAAACGTGGTGTACTCTTCCGATATTCGCGATATTCGTCGCCGTGAATTTTTTCCAGCCAGGATTCTTCGGCAAACGGGGCCAGTACGAATGCCAGAATTCCAGCGAGAATCGCCGGGATGGCCCAAACGGATGCGGAAAGGATCATCCAGCCGACAAGAGTGCAGATGTCCCCTACGTACTGTGGATTGCGCGAGTGTCGGTAAAGGCCACTTGTAACCAGCGAGCCCTCTGCGCCGGATGTCTTCTTTAGTCCAAACTGCCACACGCCACCCCACGCAAGCAAATTGCCAACGGCAATCAACATTACTCCGAATGACCATCGAATCAGGGCAGGCCAATTCAAACTGTTCCAGTCAGCGATCCCGATGACAATGATGAGCAGAAAGCTAAGCAGCGTCGGAACCCAGACGAAATAGTACTCCCAGGTTTGTTGGGCAGCGGGTGGCCAGATGCGTCGATCGGGTCTGGCAATCGAGTACACCAGGAGAGCATTCAAGACCGCAAGAAGTAAAAGCGTTAAAGTAAGCAACGATGTCAACATGTTGGTTTTATCTTATGCTTGTTCCTGGAAATTACAAATATGCGACGCGGACATGAATCGTCAACCACCTTCCAATTTAGACACGAATGCGGTCGCGGCTTCGATCGAAAGAAGCCGGTGGAATGACCATTTGATTTACTTCGTGTTTTTTCTCTCAGGTGCCGCAGCGCTCGTTTATGAAATTTCCTGGACAAGACAAATTGGCTTGCTGTTCGGTCACACCGTACACGCAGCGTCCATTGTTTTGGCCAGCTATTTCGCGGGAATGGCGATTGGGTATTTGCTAGGCGCAAAGTGGTCATCTCGATTATCACCACTGAAAGGCTACGCAATTGCAGAACTTGTTGTTGCAGCTTGGGCGTTCACAATCCCGGCGTTACTTCATTTGTCGGAGTCGTCAACGATCGCGCCGTGGCTAAGCAATTCATCGTTCGGGTTACAGACCGGCACACGAGCGGTTTTCAGTTTTCTGTTGTTGTTGCCAGCGACGATCGCGCTCGGCATAACACTACCGATGATTGCAAATTATTTCTCTGGAATTGATCCGGGCCAGTTGTCGAACGTTCGCAATTCGTCACGGGTCACTTTGGCATACGCGCTGAATACTGCCGGGGCCTTACTAGGCGTATTGTCAGCTACATTCTTTATGCTGGTCATGGTGGGCGTTCGCTCCAGCAGTTATGTCGCTGCCGGCTTATCAATTCTCTGCGCTATGGCTGCAATACTATTGGATAAGGTCAAGGGACAAGAAACAAGAGTTCAAGTTTCAGAAAGGGATTGCCCCTCGACTCTTCACTCTGGACACCCAACTATCAGTGCTCGACTATCAATTCTTGCCTTTCTCAGCGGCTTTGGAATCTTAGCGCTTCAAGTCTTATACACCCGCATGTTTTCGCTGGTGTTTCACAACAGTTCTTACACGTTTGGAATCGTGGTGGCCGTATTTCTTGCGTCGTTAGCAATCGGTGCGGCAATCACTTCGCGGCTGCAACGCCATTTCGCTGCGAGTCAACTCATTGGAGTTACCACCGGGTTTGGGGCCTTGGCAACCGCTGGCTCGGTAGTAATATTTGTCGCACTCACGGATTTAAAGTACTTCAGTAGTGGAGATTCATTCGTTCTGTACATGATCGGGGCTATCATCTTAGTTAGTATTGTGGTCGCTCCAGCCATCACTTGTCTGGGGATGTTGTTGCCCCAAGTTTGGGTGTTGGCCGCTCAATCAGGAACAGCAGCTCGGGTCGTTGGTAACTTGACTGCCGTAAACACGATCGCTGCCGCATTAGGTGCATTGGTAGCAAGTTTCGCGTTTCTAATCTGGCTCGGATTGTGGCAGTCGATTGTGTTGATAGCCGCCTTGTTCTTGATAGCTGCGTTGATTCTGCTTTGGCGTGCCAAGCAAACAAAATTTGCTGCAGTGATATCGGTTTTGACCGCAGCAGTTTCAGTGATTGCCTGGCAAAGTCCAATTGAATCGGAATTCAATCAACAAGAATATCACGAACAGCTCGTCAAGAGATGGAATTCCTCCTACGGCTGGATTGACGTTGTTCAAAACGAGCGAACCGGTTCGTTCAAGATTCGCCAGAACTTACACTACCGGTTCGGCAAGACAGGAAGCAATGTTCGCGAGTACCGTCAGGCCCATATCCCGATCTTGTTGCACGACAGGCCAGACGAAGTCCTGTTTTTGGGGCTTGGGACAGGGCTAACGGCTGGCGGCGCGATCCCGCATTCGGACGTCGAAAACATCGTTGCGGTCGAGTTGATCCCCGAAGTCGTCGACGCCGTGCGGATGCTGTCGGATTTCAATTACAACGTTGCCGACCATCCAAAAGTCAATATTCAAATAGATGATGCGCGGCATTATCTGTTGGCAATCAATAGACAATTCGATGTCATCATTTCCGATCTGTTTGTTCCGTGGGAAAGCGAGACTGGTTACCTTTACACAGTCGAGCACTACGACATTGCCTTGCAGCGTCTGAAGCCGGACGGCTTATTCTGTCAGTGGTTGCCGCTGTATCAACTTGGTCAACGTGAATTCGAGTCGATCGCTAATAGTTTCGCCAGCATATTTCCGCATACAACGATTTGGTGGGGACAACTGGAGAAAACCAGCCCGGTCGTCGCTCTTATTGGCAGCCGTTCATCAATTGACGTCGACCCGGTCGAACTCGCGCGGCGATTAAACCAACTAAACAGCAACGCAACTTTCCCCGACCAGTCAATCGCAACGCCCGAAAGATTCTGGGATCACTACATTGGCGACTGGCAGTTGCAACCGAACGCGCAATTCAACACCGACGAGCATCCCCGCGTCGAATTCCTTACTCCTGTTTCCAACCGCGATGGAAAGATGATCAAGGGCAAAGTGCTGCAACAATACTCTAACGACGTGTTTTTCAACTTGCCAATGAACTCAGCAAGGCTTCACGGCAACAAATCGCAAGACGCCCTGCGTCAAAGAAAGGCCCAAAACCTAATCTTGTTTGGGGAATAGAGAACGAGGGCAGAAATGTTCGCTTGGCCAACATCCGTTAGCTCGACTTCACAGGCTTGTACTTCTCGAAAGAATTTGTCGCCCTGGGCTCCTTCGTAATCTCACTAACGTAGAATTCTTCTGCGAGAAATCGCAGTAGATAATTGAGTTGCCGCTTATCTTCCGGAAGAACAATCTTGCTGACGCCGTTCGGTTTTCTAATCTCAAATTCCAATCCATCGAATTTCTTGCTTGCGTTTCTAATTTTTTGAGGCGTTGCATTGGCGTGTTCAAGAATTTTTGAGTCAATGATAATTGAGAAATATTTCATCACACGGGCGGAAAACTGATCGACCACTTCACTGGGATTGTCAACCAGAAACAAATCGCTGCCAAGCGCGACCAAAACGTCCTCGCGAGTAGCTTCACGGAAAACGTGATCCATTGGCAAAAACTGTTTGGCGACGTGGAACGACCGAAAATACAAATTGCCATCGCGATAAATCGCCGCCAATTTATTGTCGATCTGGACGCCCGGTTGACTCAATTGTTTGAAGGTATTTGACTTTGACAGAAAAAGAATGCGCCGCCGTTCGAGGATATGAGAAGCTCGAAACGACTGAAAATAGAACGCTTGGTTTTCGAGATCTACGGCGACAACCCCCTTGATGATCGGTGCGTTAGCCTTGAATGCGTTTTCCAATTCATCAATTGTCTGCGAGACCGTCAGCGCTCGACCGCAGAAATCGGGAAGCTCAAAATTCTTGATCTCAAATAGCTCATTCTTTTTCGGCGAATACGTCGGCTCAAATGACTTGATCTCAGTCTGTATACCAATAAATGATGCTTTTTGCTCTTCAAAAAGAGACGTTAAATCGGCTTGAACCGGTTGGGTCAAAGGGATTTTCTGCAAATCCAGTAACATATCCGTGCCGCGAACCACGACGTAAAACTCGAACGATTCCGAATCATTCATATCCATAAACCTGCTTATTCTCTATCCATATAAACGTAGTCTGCAATTTCGACCACTTTGATTGTGTTCGATTGCTGCCGCAGCAACTTCCGGGTAACCAGCATATAGGTCATACCGTCTTCATTCTCGACTTCGTAAAAGTGATACCAGAGCAGCGCCAACAACGGATTAAACGCAAATGCATTGCTGTGATAAACGACGACACCGATGATGGCGATCACGTAGATAGCCGTCCAAGGATGAGCCCGAAAGTCGATTGCATTATCTGCGAAAAGTGGCATCAAGTAAATAACGAGGAAAGCGATGGCCTGTTTGTCAACGGATTTGACTTTCCTGACCTTCAACGTTTCAACTGCGATCTGCGTTTTGCAAAACCAGAGAATCAACAGACCAATGATGCTGAATCCAGCACCGCAAATCGTGAAATAGTACGCGGCTGTAGAATCACCTTTCGAAACGGAATTTACAGCGTATGCAAACAAAATTGGAGAAAGTGAAGTAACAACCAGCAGAAATTTCCCAAGTTTATTCATGAAGTTCTCCAAAGGGCGGCTCACCTATTGTTGCAAGCCGCCGATGGGCATTGGTTCAGTTAGCACTTTTCGTACTTTGTATCCTGACCTTTGCCACAGCTACCGCAAGGTGGCAGTCGGTCACCGTCATCATCCAAAGTTATTTTCCAATTGCAGTTGGTGCAGCAATACGTACCTTTGCCTGGTTTCTCGCCAATACTGTACATTCTGGTCTCCAAAAATGTGAAAAAAGTAAAAACTCAAACCCTGAATCTTATGGAGCCGTGTGACACATCTGGTCACGCCAGCGAAGATTCAATGTCAAGCTACGCTTATGGTTGGATCGCGTCTTGCGGCTGTTTATTGAGACGCCCCATATGCACCGAATTCACCAGTCAGTGATCCGCCGTGAGACCAACAGCAATTTCGGTTTCAATTTGCCTTGATGGGACTACCTTTCAGCACGTCGTGAATGAGCGTTTGAAGCATTTGCCGACTGTACCTCGGTACGGTCTGCGTGAAACTTTAGCGGTTGTTCGCCTTGTGACGAACAGGACGAAAAGTCGCTCAATTGTCCATTTATTCCGACGATAACGAATGAAGGACATCTCTTTTAGAGGCCTCCGAACCGTTTGCAAAGGAATCCGTCGTCGTGAAACCTATTTACTACCTGCTGTGCGCAACCGTTTTCTTGCAGCTCGGTTGCCGGTCGCCGCAGGCAGTATTGCACACTCTTCGACACTGCGAACCGTGTTTCAATTCGACCGTGATGGTCAACGAAACCGTTACCACTATCGAATCGGGAAGCGTCGAAGAATATGTTCAACTGGGCTTGGAGCGCAATCCGAAGATTCGAGAAGCGCAGCATAAGATCTGTGCGATCCGGCATCGCATTCCGCAAGTACTTTCACTGCCTGATCCGATGGTTAACACGACGACTCATCTGGCTCCCGTTCAAACTGCAGCAGGTGAGCAAGCGTTCGCCTTGGGTGTAAGCCAGAAGATTGTGAATGCGGAGCGTCGGGCGACGAAAGCAGCGATTGTTTTAGACGAAGTTGTTGCAGCAAGAGCGGAGCTCGAGCGAGTTCAATTGGAAATGGCTGAACAGATTCGAACGGCTTGCTATCAATTACTTTTCATTCGAAAGTCGATTGAGATTACGAGCGAAGATGAAGACCGGCTTGCCCAGATCGCGGAAGTCATCGAGCGTCAATATGAAGTCAAACAATCGGTGACACAGCAAGACGTACTGAACATTCAAGTTGAACAATCAAAAATCGAGAATCAGCGGACAGAGCTTCGTCAGAAAGAGCAGTCGTTTCAGGCCCGTTTATCGCGCTTGTTGCACATTGACCCGCGATCCCAACTGACAATTCTCGATCAGTTGCAAAACAACAACTCGCAATTCGATGTTGACGCGTTGATTGCACAGGCCACCGTGTCGAGGCCAGAACTACAGGGTCAGCTCGCCAGCATTCGAAGTGCACAAAAGAAGGTGCATCTTGCTTGTTTAGAAAATAAACCCGATCTTACAGTCGGGCTAAACTGGATAGCAACCTCGCCGGATGGCATCAGTCCGGTCGCCAATGGAGATGATGCGTTGCTCTTGGGGATTGGTTTCAACCTGCCCGTTTATCAATCCAGAATTCGCGCGGGCATTTGCGAAGCACGTGCCAATCGACGAGCCTCCCAGAGTAGATACGAAAGTCTTTACGATTCCGTTGCGGAAGAGATTTTCGACCTTGTCGCGAAACTCGACAGTACAAACGAAACGTTGATGCTGATACAGGAAGACATCATTCCAAAGTCTGAACGGACGCTCAATTTGTCGATCGACGAATATGCGACCGGAAATGTTGACTATGTCCAATTGATTGCGAATTGGCGAAACCTGCTTCGTTATCGAATTGCCGAAGCGAACCTTCAATCGCAGTTAAGTCAGCTGCTCGCATCATTGGCCCGCGCGGTCGGGCAGCTTGGCCCAATTAGCTCACAGATGTCATTTTCGCAGCCGACGTTCGAAACGACGAATGAATCTGCTTCGGAAACTGAATCAGCAACATCCTTGGAAGTAGAGGATGGGTCAAAGGCAAATACGACGCAAAAAGTCTTCCAAAACTAATAGAAATAGCGGTTTTGAAAAAAAAGATCATTCGCAAACCGCTATTGTCGCCATCATTTTCCATCGATCAAACTCGACCGCGCGTTGATGGCAAACTTGAAACCCGTTTGACTCAAACAAGTCGGTATAGTTGTGCGAAAAAGACAGCTCTTCGCCGAACGGAATGGACTCTGTCGCCTTGCTCCAATCGTGATCGTCGGCGACTGGTTCAACCGCAAAGAAAATAGCAGGCCCAAGATTGTTGGAAATATAGGTCAGCATTTCATCAAGTCGCTCGCGGCGAAAGTATTCCAGGACTCCGCCGTTGGAAACGAATAGTGAATTTGCTTTACCGTTTTCGAGAAGCCACTGGCCACCATCTGCATTGTAGAAGCTTATTCGCGAATCAAACTCGGATGATTCCTGATTTTGCCGAACTTGTTCTGCATTGATTTCGATGCCAGCCGAGGATTGCACGCCGTTAAGTTCAGTCGTCATGTATTGAAGCAACAAGCCGGAGTTGCAGCCAAATTCAACGATATGATTTGGTTGTCTTTCTTTCCAAACCGTACGAAGTTTGTCAAAGTCTTGCTTTTGCCTTGCCAGAAACAAGTCTTCGAAGCGATGATCGCAATTTTGAGAAAATACCGCACCGCCGCTTCCTTGCCAGAAATCAACGTGAAGACGTTCAAAAAAATCGTCGTGGCCGTGAAGCATTGCTCTTCGTTTCAAATACGCCATTATCAGCTTATCCTGAATACCCTCAGGTTGGCTGACAGGTGCGTCATAAAGCTCCCGAGTTCTGTTTACGGCAACCCTTGAAACTAGTTTGCCCATTATCTCTTTAAGCGTTTGTTTGACGGTACGAGCTTGAGCATTTTCGATTGATAGTGTCGTGTTCATTTTGATAAATGTTTTTTGTTTCGGAAACATCAAGCGAGTTGAACGTTTGTGCGATCGCATGGGCAAACACAACGGAATTGTCATCCTGTACCGGAAACAGACCTGATATCATTGATTTGCTTAGTAACTCTAGCTCACAACTGACTCACATCTAACTATTTCTGGAAATATCCGTACCCTGTACTCTCATACGAAGATTTCCGCTGCCGGAGAGGAGAAAAATTATCCTGTGAACATACGTCTGGAGAAGATCGAGATAACCAAGGTTTTTGGTAGTCCGTACATAAGTACGGCATTCCAAACAGGCTATACTTAGTAGTCTAGCGATCTTGACCCGGCGAATATCTGCTGCGACCATTGTGCTGGTATTAAACAACACCTGTTTAGTTAGCAAAAAGACATTGCGTGTAAACCGTAAAACTCGACAACTGTTTGCAACCATTTTGAACATGGCGATGGTTGTTTTGTTGTCCGCCAATCCGGTGATCGCATCGCTGCCAAATTGTTTATGTTTTTTATCTGCAACAAATCAAACTGACCAAGAAAGATGCTGTACTTCAGCAGCTGACGCAATACACAAAGTTCCCGCCCAACCAAGCTGTTGTTCGACGGTCAAGTTGTCAACCTGCAAATGCAATCCGAACGCAGAGTTTTGTGAATGTGTTGACTGCCAATGTGCGAGTGCACCCGAAGTTCCGCCTCCACCTGCAACTCCGTTTTCAACCGCTGAAACTCTTCAGTTAATCGTTACTAGTGTCGAAGCCGATTGGACGATTCCTGAAGAGTTGAAGGCGTCTCCGCCACGTCCGGTTACTTCGACCAGCCTCAAATCGCTAACTTCGCAACAAGTTTGCGTTTTTCTTTCGCGATTCCTGTGTTGATACCAAAATCAACAACCTAGCTGCGCGCTGACCCAAACGACTTTGTGCATGGAAAAGATGCGCATTCGCCGTTTCGAGTCTGCAGCTCTCTACAGCTGAATCAAGTTTTCGATTGCGATTCCGTATCGGTGTCGCGCAATCAATCGCGAGATCATCATGGCCGAAGTTACCCGAAACGAACAATTACCCGATCATAACGTTAAGCACGCGTGGCTCCGAAAAATCGGACGAGCCATCAGTTATTGGTTCAAGCTGATAATGCAGCCACTGTTGGCAGTCGTATTTGTCATTGGCATGGCGTATTTGTTCGGCTATGCCCAGCGGAATTTTGACTGGTTCAACAATGCGGCAACTAGTGCTGGAGATGTTGAAGCCGAAGAAGACACGCTATACGCCTGTTCAATGCTTTGCGTATTCGTCAAAGCGTCGGGGCGTTGCCCGGTTTGCGGTATGGAACTGCAGAAGATCGACGTACCCGGCGATCCTAAAGATATCTTCGGCGTCACGATCGACCCGACGGCACGGAGACTGGCAAATATTAAAACGGTCGCCGCACTCAATATGCCGATCGCGAACGAAATCGAAGTACTCGGCAAGGTCACCTTTGACGAGACGACCGAGGCAACCATCTCTTCGTATGTTGACGGTCGCGTCGAAGATTTGTTGGTCGATTATACTGGGGCAAACGTCAACAAAGGCGATCAACTCGCGCTGATTTACTCGCCCGATCTGTACTCCGATCAAGTCGGATTCCTTAGTGCAAAAAAGGCGATGCAGGAAACTCGCTCAAACAATGAGCGAGTCAGAAACTCAAATCAACGCATGTACGAGAGCGCCCGTCGCCGCTTGATTGAATTCGGTCTACCGGAATCAGAAGTCGACGCCATCGAACAGAGGAATAAACCGGATAGTCGAGTGCGTATCTTTTCTCCGATGTCTGGCACCGTTGTTGAGAAGCTGGTTGATGAAGGCAAGTACGTCAAGACGGGGATGCCGATCCTCAAAATTGCTGACTTGTCGCAAGTCTGGTTGATGCTCGAGATGTTCCCGAAAGACACTGCTACGCTGAAGATTGGTCAGTCGGTAACCGTTTCGATGCAATCCCAGCCGGGACGGAAATTCGAAGGGCAAATTTCCTTCGTTGATCCGATGGTTGACGATGCAACTCAGACAGTAGACGTTCGAGTCGTCATTCCTAACGAAGCTGGTCTGATCAAGATCGGTGATTTTGGAAAAGCTCGTATCAAGAAGTCACTCGATAGCGATCAGCAACGAGTCGTCGTCCCGCGTGATGCTGTGTTAATGAACGGTGATGACAGTGTGGCGTACGTGGAAACGGAGCCGGGTCGGTTTGAGTTTCGTAAAGT
>CAYONX010000044.1:0-31332 GCA_964405425.1 uncultured Pirellulaceae bacterium
ACATATGAGTTCGTGGGCAATACATTCCCGACATCAGACAGGCTCGTGTGGGCATGCAATTAGGCCCGCCCGAATACGAACGATTGAAGGTCATTCCATCCGAGGCAAGGCGATCGATGTTGGGAGTCTCGTAGAATTCACTTCCGCTGTACCCGGTGTCCAGCATGCCCATATCGTCCGCCAGGATGTAGACAATGTTAGGCTTCTCTTGTGCGGTCGCCGCTGGCGTGAATAAGCAAATCAGTGCCAAGTGGAACGGCAACGACCTGATAAGCGACACAATGTTCATCGAGAGATCCTTGGTCGGGGTATAGCGATTGCTGGGCCTACGCAGGGAGCATCCATGGCTTTCGGATTCCAGCAAGCAGACTCTGCTTCAGATTCTGATAGTGCTTCTTAATCTTTTCATCTTTGATAATCAAGCACTTTGCCTTGAGCCTTGGGTGTGACAGTCAAAGAATATCAGATCAAAGCGTATCAAGCCGACCTTAATAGCGTTTGGCCAACTCCGCCGCATCCGCTCCGCACAAGTATTTGCAAATCATCAACCAGTTGGCAAACGTTTGCTTGATTGGGCCATTGGATTCCCATCGTCGCGGGTTGACCATGACTGGCCCTTCGCACAAATAATACTTTTCCTTTGCAGCACGCAATTTCCGGGAAAACCCAAAATCTTCCATCAATGGAATCGCATCGAACCCTCCGACGCTGGCGAACAATTCCCGGCTAACGAAAATACCCTGATCACCATATGCCATACCCAGCCAGGCAATTCGTCGAGCGTTGCCAAACTCAATCATGCGGTAAACGGCCTTGTCGCTGACGATCTTTTGCTTGAACGCTCCGCAGCGAATCTCAGGGTTGGCCGATACGGCGGCTCGGATTTCATCGCACCCGTCACTGGGCAAATAGTTATCCGCGTGCATAAATAAAAAGAAATCGCCCGTTGCTAATGCGGCTCCAGCATTCAACTGGTTTCCACGACCAGTTTCAGCTTGAACAATCAGGCAATTCGAAGAAGCAAGTATTGAGACAGTTTCGTCCGTGCTACCGCCATCTGCGACGATGACTTCATTTGCGCCGGCAAGTTCGGCCTTTTGAACTGCTTCAGCAATGTATGATGCTTCGTTCAGAGTCGGGATAATTACCGAGATTTTCACGAAGCACAATGCATGCTAAACCTTGTCCAATCGTTACTTGCCGACCGTGCCACCAGTTGCGGCAGTGCGAGTTGGATTGCTTTGATCGATAAACGCCTGAACCGTCTCGACCGTCTGAATTCCTCTCAGATAACGCCGTTGCCAACGCTCATTTTTTTTCTCAAAAACGATCAGCTGCGGAACTCCCCGCTTACCAATCAATTTACGAGCCAATTGCTCTTCTTTGCCAAGATCAACCGTTGCGTAATGAAAACCGCGAAATGCGTCTCTGGATTGCAAGGCAGGAAGCGTCGTGGCTTTCATTGTCTTACATGGAGCACACCATTCCGCCGTCACCAATACCAACATCGGCTTGTCGCCAGTTTGGGCTCGTTTATAAGCGGTTCGGTAATCCGTGGGTTCGTTGTTGCCGTTGCCCCCGATTAGAGCCACAGTAATTAATAGAATGAACATTTGCATGGTAAAGTAAGCCTCCTACTTTCGGCGCCCTGAAGCGCCACTGATTTCCTGACCCGCAATATCCGCTGCTTTTACCGAAGAAGATTCTTCCTGATCTTTAAACACGGGCAATCTAGTGAATTCTGGTAAAGGATCTTATCGGCAAAAAGTGACAGCACTAATGTGTGAAATCAAACGCTACCAAAAACTAAAGTCGCCAATCTGTCGTTTGCCGGTAAAGATTTCCTGTTCTAGCGAAAAACGGACACTGAATACTAATGATTTGGGAATGGGACGATTATCTCGATCTTACATTTCACCAAAAGCACCTATATTATTGAATTTGCGATACAGATTACGAATTTATCGTCAATGAACGCGAAATCGCCTTTAAAACGACCTAGGGGGGGTTACCCCGCCTAAAAACAAAGTTTTTTAGTGTTTTCTTGTTTGCGGATTTCGCTGCACGCTGGTTTGACGGCCAATTCAGGTCCAATTGCAATCTGCGATTTGCTTTTGACACCTATTTGTCTTCAACTAAATTTTTGCTTTCGATAATTCTTTGAATAGAGCTGATGAAACTACGAGTTGGTTTAATTGGTCTTGGCGACCAATGGGAAAAGCGGCATCGGCCTGCATTGTTGGCTTTGTCTGACCGCTTTGACGTCCGCGCGATTTGTTGCGAGGTTGCTGAGCGTTCCAGGATGGTCGCTGACGAGTTTAATGCCGTCGCCATTGACGGTTTCCGAGCGATGATCGAACGAGACGACATCGACGCCGTTCTCGCACTGGCTCCCGACTGGGTCGGTCCCTTGCCCTTGATCGCTGCGTCGGAAGCGGGCAAAGCGGTCTATTGCTCAACGGCATTGGATATTTCGCCGGATCAGGCTGCCGAAATTCGTCGCCGAATCGATGATTCCGGTGTCGCATTCATGGCTGAATTTCCGAGACGTTATGCGCCGGCAACGATTCGATTAAAGGAATTAATTGCAACGCGTTTGGGATCGCCATATTTACTTTTCTGCCACGACCGAATGCCTTTGGAAAGTCAATCGGATCGATTGCGTCGCGGCGATTATTGCCCGCTGGTATGGCGACGCATCATGGAACAAGTGGACTGGTGTCGATATATCGTTGGTGAAGAGCCGGAATCGGTTGTTGGCGCTGGATTGAATTCGTCAGATGCAAACGAGAAATTTTACCAGATGGTCAGTTTGCAATTTCCCGAATCGCCCAGCGGCGTCAGAGCTCTTGCGCAACTGAGCCTGGGACACTACATCCCGGCACGCTGGACCGAAGCACTTTCGTACCGCCGCCCGGCATCGATTCAAGTAAGTTGCCAGAATGGAATGGCCTTTCTGGATCTACCCAGCACGCTGGTTTGGTTTGACGATGCCGGACAGCACACCGAGTCACTGGAATCGGAAAAGCCTATCGGTGAACAAATGCTCAGTCAATTTCATCGCAGCGTCACCAGCCTGGTACGCCAGCAAACGGACTTGATTGATGCCTATCGAGCGATGCAAACGGTTTTGCAATCCAACGAGAGTATCAAGAGCGGCCAACGAATCACGCTCAAATTCGATTTGTAATTGTTTCGTCGATGCAGCGCAGCATCGCCCAGTGATTCATTCCAAGCCACCATACAGACCGCAATTCGCATATTTATGCGCGTACGAAAAAACGGCTGACACAAGGCATGTCAGCCGCACTAGCAGTCCAGGTTAATCCAAAAAGGATCACACTTGGACCAACTCTCTCTCACCGGTATCGCTCGAATCAGCTTGGACTCGAGCATGGATTAATATCGTTTCGGTACATTCAGGACGAGTCAAACAAAGCTCCAATCGATCTCTCTTTTGGCGGCACTTCGCGAAAAACAATTGACCCTTTGAAACCAGATTAATTCGATTATCGCTAATCGAATCAACCACGAATTCCAAACCCGCAGGTTGAATCTCAATTCGTCTTCCGAAAACATTTAACGTTTCGAACCCGTCGCTATCCATTACTGTCTCTGAATTAACGACTAATGATTCGATGTCCCACGTACCTCGTGACAAAGGTGACATGAAACTGCTCCTAATTAGGAATTAGTACGATCCACTATCTCGCAAATGACGTGCCAGAAAGAAATCACCGAATTAACCCGTAATTTACCGATTCTGTTTCTCAATTCGAGACAATTCCTGCTGATTGAGACATTGCCAACAATGCATCTCCCCCAGTGGATCACTCACTGGGTGGTTTGCATTGTTGCTGCTATGAAGATGCGGCTTGGTAATCTTGCAAACGACGAATCACTTCCTCGTGTTCCGGAAATTGATCGCCTTCTGCAGCCTTGCTAAAAATCAACTTTTCGTCGGCAACGACATCAAAAACGCCGCCACTACCGCCAATTAGTTTGGCGTCGAGCTCAAGTTTCTCTTTTAATTCCGCCGCCAGACTGGCAGCTTTTGGTTGGTAGTTTCATTGAGTGCAATATGTGATTGCAATATCCATATTCTATTTTCCATTTTTGAGTTAATTAGTTATCCAGCTAGTTGGAGCTAAAATCTGGCGGAAACTTTGGATCGACATTGGGGGTTTCTGAGCCCTTTCCAATCAATTCCATCAGCTTCCAACAACGCACTTCGACATCTGCAATTTTCAGAATCTCCTGCTGTTGCTGACTTTCAAAGCCCCCCGTAAAGCTTATTAGATCCACCAACAAGCTTAACGGCAGGTTTTGGCTTACTATTTTTTTAAAATCCATCTTCTGGGTCAACTTGCCAAGCAGCTCCACAGACTCGCACTTTTTCAAAAACTCCGCCCTTAACCTGGCGGCCTGATCTTCATTCAAGCCCAATTCATCATCAACGACCTCAACTTCCGCCATACGATAGGGCTGTTCTACGTCCAATTCACGTCGAATCACCGCACGTTTCATTCCAGCAACCATCAAGTTGTACCGCCCATCGTCCTGTCGGTCGTGAGCAAAAACCTTGCAAATACAAACATGTTCGTGGATCAAAGGGTCAGAATCGGAAACGTCAGATTTCTCAAATTCTCGGTAAAGACACATGGTCAACAGCTTGTCCGAAGCGAGGCAATCTTCGGTCATTTTTCGATACCGGGGCTCAAAAATATGAAGAGCTTGTACGACACCCGGAAAAAGCACCAGATTAGGTAATGGAAACAAGCGCACAACACCTGAAAAATGAGGCGGCAATGTAAGATCAGATATATTTTGCGACATCAAAGGATTTCGACTTAGATAATGTGTTTAATTCAGCCATCGTTTGATGCGTGAATACCGGCGTCAATTTTAAGTTAAATTCGGAGTATTGACATCTACCCAAATCGTTAACACAATCCAATGGACGTTCTTCTTTAGCCCGTCACCACTCGCCTTGCACGTACGGATTACGTTATGATTTTGACCGGTGATGAAATCAAACAGAGTATCGGTAAAGATATCTCCATCGATCCCTTCAACCCCGAACATCTTAACCCAAACAGCTACAATCTTTCGCTTCACAATGAAGTCGTGACATACGAAGAGGTTGTTTTGGATATGCGAAAGGCCAATCGGGTCCGTCACTTGACGATTCCCGAATCAGGTTTGGTTCTTGAACCCAATCGGCTTTATCTGGGACGCACCATCGAACACACCGAAACGCATAATCTTGTTCCGATGATCGAAGGCCGTTCGTCGATCGGTCGATTGGGGTTGTTTGTGCACGTGACGGCCGGGTTCGGTGACGTTGGATTTCGAGGTTATTGGACGCTGGAAATGTTCGCGGTTCAGCCAGTACGAATTTATCCGGGCGTGCAAATTTGCCAGATCTTTTATCATCAGCTTGTCGGAGATATCAAGGAATATTGCAGCGAAAAATACCAGGACAATGCCGGTATTCAACCAAGCAAGATGTACGAAGAATTGTGTCCCGATGGCCATCCAGACGACAATCAAATGTCATTGGGCTTCCGCTAAACCGTTTCGTTTGGCGGCCACTTGTGTTTGGCGGCCACTTGTTGATCAAATGTACATTAAGGTCTGCAAGCATGTCTTTGCGACTTTTTCAGTTACGAAAAATGTAACATGTTAAGCCTTGCGCTCTGGAACGGATTTGTCACGCTTTTTAACAAGTCGTGATTCTTTTTTCAACAATTGCTAAAGTTGTTACTTGTTGTTGAATTCAAGCCGGATACATTTTCACCACCGATTCGAAACTACTCGGTTTCAATCCATCATGAGTGAACCCTTTTTTCCTGATCCGGTTGTTTTTGTATTATGTCCGATGTCGAAATGTTATTGAAAAACGCGCGTCTACGTGACGAAATCGAGCCATTTCTGGATGAATCTCTGGATGTCGTCGATTTGAACGCCATGTCGACCTGCAGTGAAAACGAATACCTGGCCAGTATGCTGGCTTGGGAACGTGCACCCGTTTTGCCAATTTGCCAATGGTTTGAACCAACTCTAACCATGCGGCACCACGAATCTCTGAGCGACAACCAGCTTAAGCAGGAACTTTACCAGGTGATCGGGCGCTTGTACGAAAAGAATATCACTTTGAATATGACAGAGCATCTTTCGGACAGACAACTTTATTGTTTGATCACGCGAGACATTCTGCCAGCTCAAGAGAAGCGAATCTCTAACGAAGAAAACTACATTCGTTGGCAGTGTCTAGACCCCGTGATCGAAGAAGAAACCTGGCTACGGTTCTATGCGACAGAAGATGACCGGGAAGCCTGGCAACTTGAAACCGGCCTGCGATTACCGCCACAGGAACCATTCCCGTTCCCGCGAAAATTGCCTCAGCACAATTGGTGATCCAGTAATTGGTGATTCACGGCGCTGATTTCGTCGCCAATTTGTCACTAGGAAAGACCCGTTCGAGCCAACATGACTGAACGACTTTCCAAATCGCCACTGAGAGCCAACTTCGCGTAGTCCTTCATTGGAATGACCTGGTATTTTTCCTTTAGCATTTCCAAATACTTTACAAGTCGTGCCAGCTTGTATTGCGATTCCAATTTCATGCCTGGGAAAAATCGCAAATCGGGCTCATCATCTCCGCCGATGAAGTCCAGTGGATGCAGCAGAAACGAAGGAGATACCCTGTTGAATTCGTACAACCACAAAGCCATCGACCAATACGACGATGCAGCCGCCGGCGAAAACGATGACAAGTAGTGCAAGTAAGTCGCGTGCACGGGAGTCTTGAATCCTGGCATCGTCGACACGGGAATTTCCAGCAGCCGGCGATCATCCATTTGCCATAGATATGGATAATTTGGCGCGAATCCATCCATGAATTTCCCGAACAACGCCTGCCGTTCACGCCGTTGTTTTCGATTAAACGAACCGCTCATAAAGTAAAACGCCCGAGCCAGAGGCCCCAAATACGTTGGGAATGTTGTGCAATCGTATAGATACCCTCTGCGCTGCAATAACTTTAATGTCTGGTCAGACAAACTGAATCCCGGGCCGCGGAAACCAACCAGCTTTTGACCGACAACATTTTCAATGGCGTTCTCGGCCATTTCAAACTCGTTTTCGAGCTGTTCCGGTGTGTACGCCGGTAAAGATTGCTCATGATGGAACGAATGATTCGCGATTTCATGACCGTGATCTGCAATCATCCGGATCGCGTCCTGATTCTCTGGAATCACCGCGTCCTGACCAACAACGAAAAACGTTATCTTCAATTCAAGTTCGTCCAACGTAGACAAAATCCTGGGAACCACATCACTCAAGTAGCTCGGAAAAGATTCCCAAGCTGGGTTGTTGTGCGATTTCAGATAAGACCATTTATTATCCAAATCCAGCGACAACGTCGCCGGCGGAAGATGACTCACCGAATTACTGATCGAATGTTTCGTAGTATCGGCAACACCGCTGATGGACGAAGTCGTACTTTTTTCCGGCGTATTTTTTATTTGGATTGAAGATGAATGATGATTTCCTGGTTGCGGCATCCCCGTCATGGTCTGACAAAGTAAATCAGCCGAAAACTGCGGCGTGAATTTGGAAATCTCCTCTCGCGATATTTTGCTCATCTCGTGCAGCCGCGAATGCGAAGTACTTAACGCGATCTCGACTTTCTTCCTTATCGTCGCTTCATCACCCCCGTCAAAAAACCATCCGTTTTCACCTTCAAGACCAACCGATTCGACCGATTGGGCGAAATTGCTTCCAAGTACAGGCACGCCGGACGACCACGCTTCGACCGGAACCAATCCCCATTCGTCTCCCATCGTTGGAAAAACAAAAACATCAGACTCTTCATAGCACTTTCGCAAGCCATCCTTTTCGCAATTGCCCCTCCAATCAAAAATTAAATTCTTAAACGATTGGCTCAGCAATTCGCCTCTCAACGGTCCATCGCCGGCAATTATCAATTTGATCGATTCGTTCAGATGCTCGTCACAATACTCGCCTAACATTTTGACGAACGGCAAGATCCATTTTCTTTCGCTCAACGCCCCACAGTAAAGCAGGGTGCGAACTCCCGGCTGGCTGAATTGTTTTTCGCCTTGGAATGTCTTTTCCTGGTCGAAGCAATACGGAAAGTAAAACAGATCGGAATCGTCCACGCCGAGTCCGCTCAGGTACTTTTTGCAACTTGGACCGTTATAAGTGCAACCATCAACCATGCGACGAATCAGCTGCCTGAAAATACGGCGTATCCACCCACGCTCGCCTTCGATATGGTCGGACATGTTACCAATCATGACCAATGGAACGTTTCGATTGAACAACCGAAACAGCCCACAAAAAAATGTTCGCATCCCCATTTCGTAGCTGAAAACTATGTCGGGCTTTAAACGACGAAGTTTGGAGATCGTATCCCATGGAAAATGTATGTAGTTCTTTTCGTCGAATCCAGATGATCGTGTCAACGTAATGGTCGTATTCTTCTGAACGATGACGTCCAATCCCTCCCATTCGGGCAACCAATCCCGATCGCCTTCCATTGGAGTCGAAACCAAAATCGTCAATTTACCGACCCTACGCTCGAACTCTTTGAACGTCATGACATGATGACGCCTGAGGTAGTTAATCAGGACAATGACATGCTGTTCGGAAAGCGGTTTGTTATTGGTTATTTGCGGCATCAGTTGTCTCCAACTTCATTTTTACCCAACTGATACCAACCCAAACCCAAAATCCAACATATGGTGGGTGCTCCGCAAAGATTTGCAAAAATTACGTTCTCAAAAATGCCGTTTATAAGCACAAATGCAACCACAGCGTCGGCCAGAAAACACTCTTTAGAAAACATGGTCCCAACCCGACTAAGACACATGATGATTCCGATCAGCAATCCGAATAATCCGCAATTGAGCGCGATGTTCAAAAACAAGTTGTGCGTATACATCGAGTAATCTTCTAACAAGTTTTTGGACGTCGTTGGACCATATCCCAATACTGGCCGGAGCTTGATCAAGACGATCGATTTTTTCCAAATTTCGCTGCGACCGGTCGCGGTAGTGATTTCATCCGAATCACCTGATTTGGCAACGGCTCCCATTTGTTTTTCCAAAGCCGTCGGAAGATGGATTTGAGTACTAAGCAACAGCAATCCAAAAACGGAGACCGCCGTTAATATCATCAATCTAAATTTCCAGTTGGGCCCCATGATCCGGTTGCGAAATCCAATCAACATCGCCGCGATCGTCCCCAGCATTGCAGCTCGAGACAAACTGAAAACCAAAGCGCTGATCGCCAAAGCAACTAATAGCACGACAACCCAATTGCGGTGGCGATAACTGCCCCACAGACCTACGCCGAATATAAAACAGAACGCTGCATGCTGCCCCAGTGTATTGGGATGGGCCAAACCTGACATTCGGACAGCAACATCTCCGCCCAGAATTGGTTCTTCCATTATTCCAATTGAAGGGATCAGCAGATACACCAGCCAGGAACCAAAAATGAACGCGCCAAAACCATAAAATATGGTCTTCACGAGTAGATCTTTTCCTAACTCCATCGCCGCCGTTACCGTCATCAAATAGATGCACAGGATCGAAAACGAAGATGCAACTGCGGGCGCCGGCATCGAAGAAAATATCGAAGCTATCGAATACAGGACAAAAATCACCAGAATCCAGGCTAACGGAAACGAGAAGGCTGCGTCACGAATCTTTTTGTCAGTAAGAAACCCGATCACTCCATAAAGCCCGGCCAAACCAACACACAAAAGCTTCAGATAGACTTGCACATCCAAGCCAATTTCGTCTTTGTCGCTGTTGAGACTGACCAGATTCCAGAAGGTTGTAAAGAACACAATGCCAACACCGTACAAGTGCCAGATCGCGATCTCGCCAACCGAGTGGATGAGATCTCCTGAAGAGTACTTCGGATACATCTTGATCGATTGGCTCAAGTCACCGCCTCCGATCGTCGACTACGGTGCGCCAATTCACGGACCGCAAAAGATGTGATAATCAACATGCTTATGGCTTGCCCGACACAAGCTGCCAACGGAATGCTGTATAAGCCCATCGACGGATATGCGAACCAGGCAAAACCAAGCATCACTACGATACTGGTAATTCGTGACCACACGCCAATGTACGGCTTTCCGGACCCTCTCAAAAAACCGTCCAGCGGTTGCAAGAACCCTTTAATTGCGCAGGCGGGTAATAGATACCAGACAAAACGAATTGACGGCTCAAAATTGCTTCCATAGATATTCACGATCAATTGCGGGATCAGAAACCACAAGACAGCCAACGAAAACAACTGGAAAGCCGCGGTCAGAAAGACAATCGTAATCGATTTCTGGAACGCAATCGGTCGGTCATTTGCACCGGCATTAAATGTCAAGACACTTAACGCATTGGGTCCGATCGTCAAAAGAGCCGCGGCCGGAACCGCAACAAAATAAAACCCGGCTTCTTTTACCGGTGCCAACAATACGATCAGCAACACATCAAGCCGCTCAAAAAGTTCCGTCGCCAACATCGACCAAGCGTAAGGAACCCCTTCGCGGACCAATTGTTTAGCCGCAGGTACCGCTTTCGATTTCGAATCATGCTTTAACCACTGCGAAAACTTCAGCCCACGCAACGTTGGAAGCAATCCAATTATTCTGGCCAAAACAAACAACATGCATACCAACAGCAACGTGTTGCTACTGCCCAATTCCAGGGCCCCGGTCAGATATATCGCAAGCAAACAAATCGGAAACACGCTGGCAAACAGCAAACGATTTTTGTTGTACCGGCCAATGGACGTTCCACGGTCGACGCCCGAGACGATCAAATGAATGTGTTCAAATGGTACGAACAAACAAGTCAACAGACAGAAGGGAATCAAGTAAGCTTTCTGGATCTCAAAAAGACCAAACACAAGCACCGACAAAGTCGCTGCAATGACCGCGGTCAAACAACCCGTCAAGATTCCAAGCGTGACGGCAGAATACTTCAAGGAAGTTCCATCGATGTCGCGTTTTTTCGCATATTGATTGACAATGTCGATGCCACCAAGCAACCCCACGTACAGCAATAGCTGCTGAGCAAATAAAACCGCACTGCCAAATTCGCCTCGGCCTTCAGGCCCAAGAACACGCGCCAGCAAAACCCCTTGGACGAAGAAGATCCCAAACACACCGGCGGTGGTTAAAAAAGTCCCAAACAAAAACGAAGCTTCACGGCCAGACTTAAAACCCGATTCCTTGCGGGCATTTTCTTCCTTGACGTCTGGGCTAATGGCAACGCCTATTGTTGGTGGGTCGACAGAAACCATGGAAAACGGAGCGGATTATACGGATCCGCGGTGGAGTAAAGCAACAAAGATGGTTTCGAAGATTAGCTTTAGATCAAACAACAGGCTACGGCGACGAATATATTCCATGTCCATTCGCATCCAGTCCGCAAATTTTGTATTTCGGTCTCCGCGAACCTGCCAAATACAAGTCAGCCCGGGTGTAACTTCAAGTCGCTTGCGCTGCCAGATTTGACATTCGAACGATTCATCGACTGGCAATGGGCGCGGCCCTACCAGTGACATATCACCAGTCAATACATTCAGCAATTGCGGCAGCTCATCAATGCAACTTTTTCTAAGATACTTACCGATTTGTGTCAGTCGTGGATCGTTTTCCAACTTGAACGCCGGTCCATCCTGTTCGCTGAATTCACGCAAGCGTTTCTTCATGCTCTCGGCATCCACGCACATGGTGCGAAACTTCAAGATGTTAAACGACTTGCCATTTCTGCCTTCTCGTTTTTGTCGAAAAAAGATCGGGCCTGGGCCAGACATTTTCACTGCAATCGCTGCCCCAGCCAAAACAGGCGACAGCATTATTAATCCGGTCGATGCACCCAAAATATCGATCGCACGTTTCCAAACCGGTGTTCGTTCGGTTTCGCAGGAAAAAGTTCCACCGATCAAATCTGTCTCTTCTTTGCCAATAGCGGCCAACGTATCAGGAGAAAATTCATCTGAATCTGAACTTTGAAAATCCTTAGATCGTTTGTACTCAGAAGAATTGTGAGCGACTTGGTAATCGTCTGGGTAAACGCAGATTTCGCAACTGATATTGAAATCGTAGAATTCGGCAATCGATTCGAATTGTGCGGCAACGATTTCTGCTCCCTCCCGACCAGTTTCAGGCAAGAGAATTGTCAGCCGTTTGCTAGACCAACCGATTGTATCGGTAATTCTCAGACGCTCACGCAGCGCCAAAATGACCTCTGGCTTATTAGCCAACTGTTTCAGGTCGACTCCGCTCACCAAAACCAGTGAAAATTTGGAATCCGCGACACGACGATCGATTCGAGATCGCTCTTTTTGAAGCTCAAATCGAAACTCATCCTCTGAGACGACTTGATTTTGCGCGGCTTCTGTATTTGAGGGTCCATTCCAATTGAGCAGGCGGGACAAGGTGGAGGCCTTGCGCCGTCGTTTCGGCGAAATAATCATGCTTATACCAAAGGTGTCTGTCTTGTAGTTCTTGTATTTTTGCTTCTACGTCCGATTAATGACCATCCCAATCAACTCCACTCCCATGCTTGCCAGACGGGTCTTCGCCCGGCCGATTTGCTTGCGATCGATATTGGCTGCGTCGACGGCGATAATAACACCATCAAGGTAAGGCAATATCGAATAACAACTGGACAAATCGTTAGCTACGGAAAGGTCGAAGATCAGGTATCCAAACTGATCAAAATTATTGTCAAGAATTGGGCCAAGCAAATCGAACGGCATCTCTACCGATTCTTGTTCGCTAATATGTCCGGATCCCAAAACTGACAAATCGCCGATTGGAGTCGGCAATATACATTCTTCCGGATTGTTGCCAGAGACAATGATCTCGCTTAAACCGGGGGTTCCCGCAAAACCAAGTTTGCGGGAAACAAAATGTTTTCCAAAATCTGCTTCGACAAGCAGTACGTGATCGCTTTCAATTCGTGTCAACGCCGAGGCAAGATTAAATGAAATCGTACTCTTGCCCACTTTTCGATCAAGAGACGTCACGCCAATTTTTGCTGGACGCCCACACGGTGCAGCCCATCGCTTTACTCGACGGGCAAGTGCAACAAAATGGCGTCGCAAATGTGAACTGGGGCTCAACACATGACGCTGCGAACCTTGCCAATCGGAATGCAACTGGCGCAACTCGTCAGACTCTCGATTTATATTGTTATCGATCATTGACGAATCGGAAGTATTGTTCTCGTTGACGCTTGACATTCGATTACCCAATCATGTTTCTTTGAGAAGGAACGTTGGGAAGAGAAACCAAAATTGGAATCTCAAGGATTTGTTCCACTTCTTCTTCGCTCAAGTGGCCGCTCAGCAGATCTTTTTCACTGTAAAGCGCTATACCAATGGCACATAAACTAGCCATTACTGCGCCAAGCGGAATCAGGATACTACCACGCGGGCTGACGTGTTTCACAACAAAATTTGCTTCCTGAGCTACTACTATATCCGAAATTCTGCTGCGGTCGAGTTCATCAATGACCGAAGTCTCAGTCATCTTGCGAACGTAGATATCCATCTCTTGCCGTGCAATATCACGTTGGCGAGCCAATTGACTGGCCTCGATTTCCGTAGAATTCAGGGCTTTCAGTTGAACCAGAGCTTGAGTGTGTTTTTCGCGAAGCCGCTTCAATCGAGCCTCAAAGGCGTTGGTTTCAGCTGACGCATTAACAACTGCAACCTTGATTTTTTCGAAAACAGGGTTCAGCTGGCTTTCGGATTCTGTCCGGTCCTCAGGCATTGCATTGAGTTGTGATTTCAAAGACAAGACGGTTTCACGCAAAGGTCTGAGCTTTGGGTGTTCGGGATTGTATCGCTTCTCCAGCTGTCGCAGTTGTGATTCCAGCTTAAAGATTTCCGTACGAGAATCTTCCGTGGATAGCTTTTCAACGCCGGATTTAGGAACCGCAATGGTGGCGTCAATCTTGGCCATCTGTCGCGACAAATCCTCAAACCGTTTTTTCGACTGAGAATGATTGATTTCTGTATCAATCAAATCCAGTTCAAGTTTATTAATAATGTTCTGCTTGGTCGCCCGTGCGCCACTGACGGTGAGGACTTCATGTTGGTTGCGAAAATCTCTTAATCGATTCTCTGCTTGAATCAGTTCGCGTTCTTTGAGCTTAAAATTATCACCAAAAAATTCCGTCGATCCCTGAACCGAATGGACTTCCAAGTGTTTCGCCTGCGTCTGCTTCATAATCGCATTCACAATTTTTTGTGCGAGCGTTGGCGAAGAGGCTTTCAGATAGATCGAGATCACCGAAGTCTTCTTTTCGGTGTGGACAACCAAAGATTCTTCCAAGGCTTTGGCCGCAAGTTCTTTTTTCTTCAGCCGATCGTATTCTTTGCGTGCGATCGAATCCGTTTCATCGACCTGGTTCCAAGTCATCGTTGGAAGCTTGAAATCGAATTTCAAGAAATCAAATGGGCTCTTGAGAATTTTGTCAGCGCCGATTTGATCCACGACCGGTTCAATAACCGCTCGACTTTTAACAATTTCCGCAACACTACGGATCTCGGTTTCCCGCGAATCCTGAATTGAAATCGAAGCGTTGCCAGAAGAAGGGTCAAGATTTGCACCGGTCCGGGCAAGCTGAACAAACAATCGTCCTTCCGAACCATATTTTCTGGGCATCAAAATGAATGCACCAAATACCATCACCATCAGCAAGATAAACGTGATCAATGCGCGAGCACGATGCTTTCTTATCGCACTCAACACTTCGTTGATCGTAATTTGCTTATTCAAGCTCATGGCCAATATGAATGAAAAAGGAAATGTTCTGTTTGAACAGGTGGGGTAGGTGAAAAGGGGGGATCAGTATGCTAACGATCCATCTAAGACAATGGAAGTTAAATTGTCAAACAAAAGATCAACTTATATCACTAATCTTTCCGTAATCAACGATTATAGCCAAATTATGGCGATATAAGTTGTGTTGACGATAATAGGGAAGATTCCGCCTCCTCAGAACCCTGCAAGGGCCTCCAGCAGGTCGAAGTTTGTTAGATTCACAACTTGAACATCCGGCAGAGCGGACTTCAGTGTGTCGCGATCGTCGCCGCCGGTCTCTACTGCAACGACTTTCGCACCAATAGATCGAGCGCAAGTAATATCCCTGACCGTATCCCCAATCACCAAAACTTTGGCTGCGTCGAATTTCGGCCCTAAAAACGCACTTGCTGATTCCAATGCACGTCTGGCCACAGCGTTTCGATCAGCATCGATGTCCCCAAAACCGCCGAAATCATCGACATATTTTCCGAGCCCAAAGTGCTCCATTTTTATTTCTGCGGCATATTCAGCGTTACCAGTCAAAAGTCCAGTCGCAACCTTGGAATCTGCTTGGAGAGCCTGCATACAATCAACAACGCCAGGCAATACTTCACCAGAAAATTCGTTCAGCGACGAAACCAGCACTTCACAATATTCTTGAATCAAGTCCGCCATACCATTGCCATCGCGCAGAGGAATTCCCAGCTGCTCAAATAGTGCAGTCCATATTCCAAAATCGGTACAGCCATGAACTTGAAGCTTCGGCAATTCACGCACACCATAGTGCCGCTGCATCACAATTTGAATTGCATGCAGGCCTGCACCGCGAGTTCGGACCAGGGTTCCGTCGATATCAAGCAGAATTGTCCACATTTTCAGCAGGTTTGCCCTATTTAGTAACACAATTAGCCAATCAGCCTGCAACGAGACCGAATTTGAACCGATTCATAGCTTGGCGGCAGTGGCTCAGTTTTGTAAGTTACCCGGCTTGTTAGTAGCCAGATCCTTGGTTGCCCGGTTTTACCTGAGAAACGGCGACTGTAAATGCTAGGGAAACGGGCAATTTCAGCGTCCAAGTGTCATTCCCAATATATCTTCAACAAGGCGCCTAATCGTTATGATTTTTTTGGCCGGATCCTAAGTTTCCTGAAACCCAAAATCTCATAATCTTTCACATTCCAAAGATCCAAGAAGCCGACTATAACTTGGCTTTCCAATATTGAGATAGATTCTCATTTTCGTAATCAAGCCAAGTAACTGAATCACCAACGCGACTCGAGCGTTCACGAATAAAGGAATTGTTATGAACACGGAGCAGCTCTTACAAGATCCCCCAGAAATAAAAGAGACGGCTTCCGCACCAGAAAAGGCAATCATCGAAAGACTTGACGAGCCGCGTGAATCTGGTGAGCTGAAACCACTTGCAAGCACAGTACAAAAAGTATCAATGCTGACCGCTGTCATTCTTCCATTTATCGGCGTGATTGTCGCCACGGTTTTGCTTTGGCAAATCGGAATGGTTAACTGGGCTTACCTGGGAATGGTTGTTGGCGGCTGGTTAATTACGACCCTTGGCATCACGATTGGATTCCATCGTCTTTGCTCACACAAATCATTTGATACCTACCCTTGGGTCCGTGCTATTTGGACGGCGCTGGGAACGATGAGTATTGAAGGCGCTCCCCTGACATGGTGTGCTGTTCATCGTCGGCATCACAGCCATAGCGACAAAGAGGGCGATCCACACTCACCAAACCTTGATGGACACGGATTTCTGGGAATGCTCAAAGGTCTGTTCCACGGTCAAATCGGCTGGCTGTTTACTGGTTACTGGTCAAAGCCGAATTATGAAAAGTGGATTCCCGATCTGACCAAGGACAAGTTATTGGTAACGATGAACAATTACTATTACATTCTTGTGCTTGTCAGCTTGGCGATCCCAACGGCACTTGGTTACGCCATCGATGGTTGGTACGGAGCGTTCCTTGGATTTCTTTGGGGCGGGCTGGTTAGAGTTTTCGTCACCCATCACATCACCTGGTCGATCAATTCCGTTTGTCATGTCTTTGGAAAAAGAGATTTCAAGTCGAGTGATCATTCAACGAACAATTTGATTTGCGGAATCCTGGCCTGCGGCGAAGGCTGGCACAACAACCACCACGCTTTTCCATCATCAGCTCGACACGGCCTGAAATGGTGGCAATTCGATTTGAGTTGGATTGTGATCATGGGCATGGAGAAAATTGGCCTGGCTTGGAACGTGAAAGTCCCAAGTGCCCACGCACTTTCATCAAAACAAATCTAGGCAAGCACCGCTGAATATTGCCGGAATTGTCTGTTGTCCAACAGCAACTGAAAATTCATAAAGCCACATTCGTCAAGAATCGTGGCTTTTTTATTGCCCTTGCTCCCCATTTTAAACTCTGTACATAACAGTCAGCGTCGATGGATTTTGATGATTTCTTTATCATTGCCGACGTCTATAATTCGGAAACCTAATCGCGGCTTTTTAACGAATACCAGTTCATGAACAACACAACTTTCAAATTCCTTTTTGCGTTTACCTTGGCGCTCATTTTGGCGAGCGACGGATTCGGTCAAACGGCGACTCAAACGCCAACCATTATTGAGAGTGAAGTCGTTCCCGATAACGATGGCAAAGATATTGCACCCGCCGTATCGACCGATGAATCCAAAATCAAAAAAACAAAGAAGCGTAAGCGATCCGAAATGGATGATTTCATGCGCGTCCGCAAAGACCGAGAACGCAAGTCGGTCGCCTTTGAGACTTCGGTCACTCGATACTTGATGAAGAACGATGAAGGAAAAACGGTATATGTCGATTTGATCGGGGTCGTCCATATCGGCGAACAAGAATATTACGAAAAACTGAATGATGTTTTCGAAGACTATGATGCGGTGCTTTACGAATTGGTCGCGCCCAAAGGAACTGTAATTCCCAAAGGGGGAGGGGAGCGTGACGGATTTAATCCAGTCGCATCGCTGCAAATGGGCATGCAATCCGCTTTGGGTTTAGAGTTCCAATTGAAACACATCGATTACGGAAAAGACAATCTGGTCCATGCCGATATGTCGCCTGATGAATTTCTGCAAAGCATGAAAGATAACGACGAAAGTTTTGGCAAGATGATTTTCAAGGCGATGGGACAGAGTCTGGCGCAAAGTGGTCGCTCGCAGATGACCAATCTTGACTTGTTGAAAGTAGCGTTTGCCAAAGACAAGGAAATCATGATGCGCAAGGTTTTTGCGGGGCAAATGATGGATATGGAAGGCGGTATGGCCATCTTCGAAGGCCGCGACGGCTCCACCATTATCAATCATCGTAACGGCAAAGCGATGGAAGTTCTGGAGAGCGAAATGGCCAACGGCAAAAAGAAAATCGCTATCTTTTATGGCGCTGGCCATTTGCCTGATATGCAGAGACGACTCACCAGCGATTTCAAAATGCAACGCGGCGGACAATACTGGCTGGAAGCTTGGAAACTGAAACGCTAGATCAGCTGACTGAAACGAATTCGAATCCACGCTCGCCAATCTCAGGCATCGAGCCGCGTGAATGGATTGGTGTGGTGATTGTGATTTCGCTGGCGGTGCTGCCCGACCTGCAGCGGGCAATCCAAGCTTATCAATGGGCCGCCTCCGGAGCTGCGACTCCGACCTCTTCTTTCGCAGACACGATGTATTATCTGATCAATCGCAGCTTCTTTGTTTGTGCGATTACATGCGTGGCAATTTTAATGCTCGGACGCAATTGGTCAGAAACCGGATTTAAACTGATCAGGCTTCGCGATCCAATGTGGGGATTCGGTTTGTATCTGGCAGGAACCATCGCCTTTATGTTCGTTACCTGGTGCATTCCGGACGACTGGTTTTTTGCGCCGAATTTAATAAATGTACTCAGTCCACCGTCAGGTCCAAATGAGTACCCATTGCTGCTTGCCGGCAGCATTGCCAATGGAATGGGAGAAGAGCTAGTCGTTCGTGGCTATTTGATTTCGCGTTTGGAAGCATTGACTGGCTCCACTTGGCTTGCGGTTCTAGCCACCACGGCCATGTTCGCCAGTTACCATATTTACCAGGGCGGAGAGGCAGTGATTGGGATATTCGCATTTGGCCTCGTATTCGCCTACGCATTTGTTCGTCTGCGTAGCATCTGGCCAGTCTTCATCGCTCACGCGATCGCCGATTTCGTCGGGCTAATGTCACTGGGCACCGGGTAAATCCAAAGGCTTTGCGTCTTATTGTTGGCAGCCTGTGATTCAAGCTACTGCTGGAAAATTACCGACTGCGAACCGGCTGCGAATTAGCGTCTACGATTTGGATGCAAGAATGTTAACTTAGGCAATCCATGACAGATCGCGTCGCATGCGAATGTCAAACCAAGTGCTCGCTGAATTATGCCAACCTGTCAGTAAACGGTGGCTCGGTAGTGGATCGGCAATTGGGAAAATAAAGCTGCGGACGCCATACGAATTCACAACGCATGCTCATCCATGGCTATATTCCCTTGAAAACCGTTGATTTCTTTTAAAAGCCGATCACCAATGGGTTTGGCACAGTGATTGCTTTCATCGACCCCATCTGATTCTGCGCCTGACGGCGACAGCATGTCAGGTCTTAAATGTACATTCCGGGCTGCGGCAGACGATTGGTCGCATTTGCCCATAATCAACCGATTTAGACAAACGGAGGTTACCGTGGCCAAACAAATGGTATTCGATGAGGCCGCCCAAAAGCCGCTGCTTAATGGCGTTTCAAAACTAGCCAAAGCGGTCAGAAGTACTTTGGGTCCTCGTGGCCGCAATGCAATTCTGGATAAGGGCTGGGGCAGCCCAAAAATCACCAAAGACGGTGTGACTGTTGCTGAAGACATCGAATTGGACGATCCATACGAAAACCTTGGCGTTCAGTTGGTCAAAGAAGCAGCCAGCAAGACAAATGACGTCGCCGGCGATGGAACCACAACCGCCACCGTACTGGCTGAAGCCATCTTCCGCGAAGGCCTGAAGATGATTGCTGCCGGCTACGATGCGATGGCACTCTCTCGTGGCATCTCAAAAGCGACGACTGCAATCAGCGACGCAATCACCAAGCTCTCAAAGCCAATCGACGAAAAGAGCAAGACTGAAATTCAACAAGTTGCCACGATCGCTGGCAACAACGATCCTTCGATCGGAAAAGTTCTGGCCGAAGCGTTTTTGAAAGTCGGTAAGAACGGCGTGATCACCGTCGAAGAAGGCCGTGGCGCTGAAACCAGCGTTGAAGTCGTCGAAGGGATGCAGTTCGATCGTGGCTTCCTGTCTCCGCATTTCGTAACCAACCAACAAGACGTTTCTGTCGAACTGGAAAATTGTTACGTTCTGATGTTTGAAGAAAAGATCTCAAACAACAAAGCACTGATTCCAGTACTCGAAGCCGTCAGCAAGTCAAAGAAGCCATTGTTGATCATCGCTGAAGACGTTGACGGTGAAGCATTGGCGACACTGGTTGTCAACAAAATGCGTGGCATCTTGCAAGTCTGTGCTGTGAAAGCTCCTGGCTACGGCGATCGCCGCAAAGCCATCATGGGCGACATCGGCGTTTTGACTGGCGGACAGGTAATCTTCAAAGACCTTGGCATCGATTTGGAAAGCGTCCAACTTTCGGACCTTGGCGTTTGCAAAAAGGTTCGCATTACTTCTGAAGACACCATCATGGTCGGTGGCAAAGGCAAGAAGCCTGATATCGAAGCTCGTGCCGAACAAATCCGACGCGAAATCGAAACCACAACCAGCGATTACGATCAAGAGAAACTACAAGAACGTTTGGCGAAATTGGCTGGCGGTGTAGCACAGATCAACGTTGGTGCGGTTACTGAAACCGAATTGAAGGAACGTAAAGATTTGCTGGAAGACGCCAAGAGCGCAACTGCGGCGGCATTGGCCGAAGGTATTGTTCCCGGTGGCGGAATCGCGTTGCTTCGAGCGGAAAAAGCACTCGACAAAGTTGACGCGACTGGTGACGAAGAAGGCGGCGTGAAAATCATCCGCAAAGTTCTCGAATACCCACTTCGCAGCATCGCCGAAAACGCGGGCTACGATGGAGCCGTTGTCGTCAATCGCGTTCGTAACATGAAGGGCAAGACAGCTGGTTTTAATGCCGACACCGGTGAATACGTCGACATGATCGAAGCCGGCGTTATTGATCCGGCCAAAGTCGTCAAAACAGCTTTGCAGAACGCTGCAAGCGTTGCGTCTTTGTTGCTGACTACCGAATCACTCGTCACTGAAATTCCAACTGAGGAACAAGACGATGCTGGCCACCACCACGACCACGGCATGGGTGGTGATATGGGCATGGGTGGCATGGGCGGAATGCCTGGCATGGGAGGCATGGGCGGCATGGGAATGGGCGGAATGCCCGGCATGATGTAAGCCTGCTGCCAAACCTTTAACTAACAATCAAAAACAAAATTCAGGAATATAAATCATGGCTAAAATTTCAATACGACCTTTGGATGATCGCGTAGTTGTCGAACCTTTGGCAGCTGAAGAAACCACAGCAGGCGGAATCGTCCTGCCTGATTCCGCTCAAGAGAAGCCACAGCGCGGCAAAATCGTTGCTGTTGGACCGGGCAAGTTGCTCGACAGTGGTGAGCGTGGCGATTTGTCAGTAACCGTTGGCGACGAAGTTATCTTCGGCAAGTACGGCGGAACTGAAATGGAAATCGATGGCGTCGATGTCAAGATCCTTCGCGAAAGCGATATCCTCGCAAAAGTTCTGTAATCATTCACAAATCAACCAAGGAATATAACTGTGGCTAAGCAATTACTTTTTGATGATTACGCACGAGCGAGAATGCTTCGCGGCATCGACAAACTCGCCGACGCAGTCGCCATTACGATGGGTCCGACTGGGCGCAACGTCATCATCGACAAATCGTTCGGTGGCCCAACCGTTACCAAAGACGGTGTGACGGTCGCCAAAGAAATCGAACTCGAAGATCGCTTCGAGAACATGGGTGCAAAACTGGTCGTCGAAGTTGCTCAAAAGACTTCGGATCTGGCCGGCGATGGAACGACGACGGCAACCGTATTGGCACGAGCCATCTTTAAAGAAGGCTTACGAAACATTGTCGCTGGTTCTAACCCAATGGCAGTTCGACGCGGAATTGAAAAAGCAGTCGCCGCTGCAGAAAATCAAATCGCTTCGATGTCGAAGAAAGTTTCCAAGAAAGAAGAAGTAGCCAACGTTGGTGCCATCAGTGCTAACAACGACATGGTCATTGGCGAATTGTTGGCTGAAGCGCTTGAGCGTGTTGGCCAGGACGGCGTGATCACGGTCGAAGAAGGCAATACGGCCGACACAACCGTTGAATACGTTGATGGAATGCAGTTCGACAAGGGCTACATTTCGCCGTACTTCATCACCAACCCGACGGAAATGGAAGCGGATCTTGAAAACGCTTCGATTCTGATATTCGAAAAGAAAATCAGTAACGTTCGCGACTTGATTCCGATCCTTGAACAAACGGGTCAAACCGGCAAGCCGCTTTTGATCATCGCAGAAGATGTCGACGCAGAAGCTTTGACGTTACTTGTGGTGAACAAACTTCGTGGAACCTTGAACGTTTGTGCGGTCAAGGCACCTGGATTCGGTGATCGCCGCAAAGCAATGTTGGGCGACATCGCAACGTTGACTGGTGGAACTTTGATCAGTGAAGATTTGGGGATCCAACTGGAAAACATCACTCCAGAACATCTTGGATCAGCGAAAAAGATCACCGTTAGCAAGAGCAACACGACGATCGTAGAAGGCGCTGGTAGCCGTAAAGACGTTAACGGTCGCATCGACCAGATCCGTCGTCAGATCGAACAAACCGACAGCGACTACGACCGTGAAAAGCTGCAGGAACGTTTGGCCAAGCTTACCGGTGGCGTTGCCGTCGTTAGCGTTGGTGCTGAAACCGAAACGGACATGAAGCAAAAGAAAGCTCGCGTTGAAGATGCTTTGCACGCAACTCGCGCAGCGATCGAAGAAGGCATCTTGCCCGGTGGCGGTGTGGCACTGCTGCGTTGTCGTGAAGCCGTCGAAGGCGTTTTGAAGTCAGCCCTTAAAGATAAAGACGGAAAGACAATCGTTCCGGCCGCCAAAGGCGACGAAAAAATCGGCGTGCAAATCGTTCTCAACGCTTTGACAGCTCCGATTCGTCAAATTGCTGATAATGGCGGTATCGATGGCAGTGTTGTTGCCGATACCGTTGGCGAAAAGTCCGGCAATCATGGCTATAACGCTCACACCGGTGAGTACACCGACATGTTTAAGGCTGGCGTTATCGATCCCGCAAAGGTTGTTCGTACAGCACTTGCAAATGCTGCCAGTATTGCCGGCTTGTTGTTGACAACCGACGCAATGGTATCGACCTTTGATGACGAAGATAAGAAAAAGCGTCCGATAGAAGGTGCTATCGCCTAGCAGGGCATAAAAAGATTATCTTCTGATTCGGTAACTTGCCGAAATTTACCAGGCCACCTACTTCGGTGGCCTGTTTTTGGATTCATAATTAAATAGAACCCATGGCAAAACGCGACTATTACGAAGTTCTTGGCGTCGCCAAAAACGCGTCTGAGCGCGAAATCTCAAAAGCCTATCGCAAACTGGCGGTCAAGTTTCACCCGGACTCCAATCCCGGTGACGAAGAAGCCAATGCCAAGTTCAAAGAATCAGCGGAAGCTTACGAGGTCTTAAGCGATTCCGACAAGCGTGCGCGATACGATCGTTTCGGACACGCGGGAGTTGAAGGAGCTGGCAACCAGTTTGGATCTGCCGAAGATATCTTTTCTGCCTTTGGAGAAATCTTTGGCGGTGGTGGAATCTTCGGTGACTTCTTTGGTGGTCGCGGAGGTCGCTCACGTCGCGGCTCCGACATTCGTGTCGACGTTGAATTAACACTCGAAGAAGCGGCGACCGGCGTCAAACGAGTTCTCGATATCCAGCGCAAAGCCGGCTGTGAAACCTGCGGTGGAAGCGGATCGGAAAAAGGCTCGCAACCGCAGCGTTGCCAACAATGCGGTGGTCGAGGTCAGATCGTTCAGTCCGCTGGAATTTTAAGCGTCCAAACCACTTGCCCGGTCTGTCGCGGCCAAGGCAAAATCATCGTTAACCCTTGCGGCGATTGCCAAGGCGCTGGAGCGGTTGCGAGAAATGTCCAATTGGAAGTCAGTATTCCAGGCGGCGTCGATGATGGTATGCGAGTGCGATTGACCGGTGAAGGCGAACCAGCTCATGGCGGTGGACCACCGGGTGATTGTTATTGCTTTATTGACATTAAGCCGCATAAATTATTCCATCGCGACGGACAAAATTTGATCATGCAAATGCCGATTTCCTTTACCCAGGCTGCTCTTGGAGCGGAAATCGTCGTGCCGACGCTTAACGATCGAGAAACATTGAAAATTCCTCGTGGCACCCAGTCGGGGGCCGTGTTTAAAATCTCAGGTCAAGGCATGCCGCACCCGCAAGGCGGCCGGACAGGCGATTTGCTTGTTCAGACGTTTATTGAAACTCCCAAGAAGTTGTCCAATGAACAAGAATTGTTGTTGAGACAGCTGGCGGAATTGGAAGCCACGCAAGTCTTGCCCGAACGCAAAAATTTTATGGACCGAATCAAAGAGTACTTTGCGACGACTGAAGCTTAGTCGAAACAACCATGACTGAATCTAACCCAACTGAAAACAACCCGGAATCCGAAGGCAACGAACTTGACCTCGGCAACCTCGAACTGGCAGAAGAAGATTTCCAGCCGGTTGACGAGGCCAGTGAAGCTGCGGACCAGACCGAAGCGACGATCATTGAAAAGTTGAAAACGGCACTCGAAGAATCTGAAAAGCGTGCGTTGATCGCGGTCGCCGATTTGGAAAACTACCGCAAACGATCGGCCAAAAACGCTCAAGACCAAATCAAGTACGCTGCGTTGCCGATGATGAACGACTTGCTCGAATCGGTGGATAATTTAAACCGAGCGATCGAATCAGCCGCAAACGAAGAATCCAACTCGGGATTGCTCGAAGGCGTCAAAATGGTTTCCAGCCAGATCCTGAACATCCTTACGTCCAATAACTGCAAAGCTATCGAAGCGGTCGGCCAGCCCTTTGATCCAAATCTTCATCAGGCGGTGCAAATGCAGCCCAGCGATGAATTTCCTGAAAACACCGTCATGATGGAAATGCGCACCGGATACCTGTTGCATGATCGAGTCGTCCGACCTTCACAGGTTTTCGTTTCGACCGGTGCTGCCAACGAATCCGAACCGCAGGAACCGAGCCAAAGCTGATTGACATGCCTACCTACGACTACGAATGCGATTCTTGCGGTAATCTGTGGGAATTATTTCAAAAAATCACCGACGAACCGATAAAGAAATGCCCGGAATGCAAGAAGAATAAAGCTCGGCGTTTGTTCGGAACCGGAGCCGCCATCGTGTTCAAAGGCTCAGGTTTTTACCAAACCGACTACCGCAGCGAATCGTATAAGAAAGGCGAGAAATCAGCCAAAGAAGCCAAGGATTCAAAATCTGAAAAGAAGTCCGAAACGAAATCGGATTCCACGAAATCCAAGCAAACCAAACCCAAATCCGATTCCGGCGGCAAAAGCAAATCGAAGTCAGACGATTAGTCTTCCGATGGCCAGTGGCGTTTGCTGCGGCTATCGGTGGCTTAGAGCACCAGCAAAATCGCTTTTGGCACCGAGCCTTGTGAATTTTGCCGGAAAAAATTATAAATATCCCCGAAATTAACATTACCGGAGATCCAAGCCTTGATGAATCAAGCTCCAGAGCTCGCACTTAAAGATCTGTTATTGTCCAACAGCTCATTCGGGCCAAACGAAATCAGCTTTATCGCTGAAAGAATCAGCAACGACTTCTCTCAATTTCCAGCATTGAAAGAAGTCACCATGCAACTTGAATCGCAGATGGATAGAACACCTGCGACTAATGTTCGGCTGGGAATTTGCCAATTCCTGCTGGGCCGTTACAACGATTCGATTACTACATTATCAAACGCAGACGGCGGAGCACTTGCTTACTTCTATCAGGGCCGCGCGCATTTTGCGATGAACCGATTCGACAAAGCCGTCGAATGCTATGAATCGGCAAAGACGGCTGGGTACGAAGGTGAACGTTGTTTGCTGGCCATCGCTGAATGCAAACGCCATCTTACCGATGTGCAAAGCGCGATGACGATTCTGGATAACATGTTCGGCCCAATCGAACAGACGTCTGAATATCTCTATCAGCGTGGCGCAACCATTGCAGCTGTCGGTAACAATCCCGGCGAAGTGATCGCGTTGTATGAACGTGCGGTAGAACTTGACGAAACACACCCCGGCGCGTTGTTCGGTCTAGGCCTTGAAAACGATCGCCGTGGCAACGACGAAAAAGCAATCGAATTGTACCAGCGAGCAGCAGCAGTGTTCCCAACGAATGTTGGTGCACTGTTGAACCTTGGTTTGTTGTACGAAGATCACGATCAAAACGAACGAGCCGCACGCTGCTACGATCGGATCCTTGAATCTTACCCCAACCACGAACGTGCAAAATTGTTCCGTGGCGATGCCATCGCATCCCTTGACGGTCCTTACAATCCTGAACAATTGCGTGAACAGCAACAAATGGCCAGCGTGATGGGCATTTCAATCTCGCAGTTTGAGCTTTCTGTTCGCAGTCGCAATTGCCTGCAAAAAATGGGTATCAAGACACTGGGCGATCTTACCAAGGTCAGTGAATTGGAATTGCTCGGCAGTAAGAATTTTGGCGAGACGTCGCTGGTCGAGATTCGAGAAATGATGGGCAACAAAGGCCTTCGCATCGGTCAATTTACGCATGAAAAAGAAGCGGAAATGGAGCCGTTTGACACCAGCAACATGACGCCCGATGAACAAGCTGTGCTCGAACGCCCAATGTCAGACCTGAATCTTTCGGTTCGCGCACGAAAGTGCATGACTCGATTGGGGCTGACTACCATTGGCGAACTTATGCGAAAGTCGCAGGACGATTTGCTTGAATGTAAGAACTTCGGCGTAACCAGCTTGAACGAGATTCGCGAAAAGTTGGGTCAAGCCGGTCTGAAACTTCGTGGCGAATAAATCAGATAACTCGGCTCACTAGCCGTAATCAAATAACACAATGGGAACGGCCTGAGCTGTTCCCTTTTTTTATGAACCAATCCAATTTCAATTTTGAAGTTCTGCACATCGACAAACATAGTGGCGCTCGCCGCAGTCGTTTGACGACTCCGCGTGGCGTGATCGAACTGCCTTGTTTTATGCCAGTGGGAACTTGCGGAACCGTCAAAGGCCTGACCACTTCGCAGCTTCAACAAATCGATTCGCAGATCATTCTTGGAAACACTTACCATCTTGCCGTGCGACCATCGGCAGAATTGGTTGCAAAAATGGGCGGCCTGCACAAATTCATGGGTTGGCAACGACCGATTTTGACCGACAGCGGTGGCTTTCAACTTTTCAGCCTGGCCAAATTGACAAAGATCACTGAGCAAGGGGCAACCTTCCGCTCGCACGTCGACGGTTCGCCAATGGAATTGTCACCCGAACGCAGCGTCGAAATTCAGGAACTACTGGGCAGCGACATTGCGATGGTTTTGGATCATCTGATTGAATTGCCGGCCAGTCGCGGCGATATCGAAGACGCGCTGGATCGCACGACACGCTGGGCGAAAAGATCGCGCGATTGTCATAAGCTGCAATCGCAAATTCAGTTTGGAATCGTTCAAGGCGGCCTCGATCCGAACTTGCGACAACGATCAGCTCAGCAATTGGGCGAACTTGATTTCCCTGGATACGCGATCGGAGGACTGAGCGTCGGAGAATCATCGGAGGAAATGTATGAGACGATAGGTGTTACTGAGCCTCATCTGCCGCCTGACAAACCGCGTTATTTAATGGGAGTAGGTAAACCGGAAGACTTGCTGGAGGCGGTAAAACGAGGCGTCGACATGTTCGATTGTGTGATGCCAACTCGCAACGGTCGCAACGCCCACGCTTTTACAGACAATGGACCCATCAAAATGCGCAATGCTGTGCACCGCGACGATCCAGCCCCCATCCAAGCCGGCATGAATCATCCTCATGCCGATCTCAGCCGGGCATACATCCGGCATCTTTTCATGGCCGGCGAAATGCTTGGCCCGATCCTGCTGTCCCAACACAATCTTGCCTATTACCACAGATTAATGACACAGGCCCGCGAGTCGATCGAGGCTGATTGTTTTGTCGATTTTTACAACCAGCGGATGTCAGGCTGGGGAATTGTCAGTTGAGTCGACGTCCGACGGCCAAAACCTTAAATAGCCGGTCGAAACATATAAGTTGGACTTGTTGGTTTTAATTTCAAGATTTAAGATTATCAACGAATACTACTCGTTGATACGGCGAGATTTACTCGGCGGACGAATTAGATTACCCGTCTTTTTAAGACTGGTGGTTGTTTACACTTACGAACGACCAATCGCGAAATTACCAGCGGCAAAATGACCGCTGTTTGATTGGTGTAGCCAACAGATTCCGATGGATTCACTTTACTACATTTTTTTGCTCGCAGCCCAAGGTTCATTGGGAGGTGGAGGTTCTGCGCCCGCAGAAGCCGCCAAGAGCGCAGCAGAAAGTTCTGGAGGCTCAGGCGGCCCATTTGGCGACCTGACTTTCTTCTGGATCATAATGGCGGTGATGATGTTGATGTTCTTGTTTGTTATGCCAAAACAACAACAGAAGGACCAGGCAAAGCAATCCGAACTGCTCGACAACCTCAAGAAGAATGATGAGATTGTGACCGCAGGTGGAATCAAAGGCAAAGTTGTTAACATACGCGATGGCGGCGAATTCATTACGATTCGCATCGATGAGAATACAAACACCAAAATGCAGATCTTGAAAAAGTCGGTAATCAAAGTTCTTTCCGGTGAAGAAAAGAAAAGCGACTAACTTCGTCGCACGTCGGCGAAAAGATACATAGATCAAATTTATTTTGGGACGTTTTGCGATGTTTGAATCGATTTCAAGCAAGTTTGCCAGTTTTGTATTTTCTGACTTCGGTCCAGCAAGTTTTTTGCTGGCTCAGGAGAACATGGAAGAAGTACCTGCGTCGATGGTTCCGGGCATTCCCGACGGCATACTGGCATTCCTGTTTTTGCTGGCACTGATCGGTCTGGCGATTTTTCTCGGTAACACGATCGCAAAATCGCTTCGATTGCCGGAATATGGCGGCAAGCTCTCGCTCATCATTGGCTGCATTTTGGTTGCCTTGCTATTGATCGCCGGAAACAACTTTGCACCCAAATTTGGTATCGACCTTCGCGGCGGTATCAACATGATCGGCTCGCTTAACCTGGACGCCATCTCTGGAGAAGACTCGACCGGGTTCGGCAACAATCAAACCACCGCAGCGGACATTATTCCAAACTTGCTGCGACGTGTGGATCCATCGGGCACCCAGGAAATCATGATCCGCCCGCTCGGCACTGACAAAATCGAAGTTACGATCCCCACCAACAATAAAGCGGAAGCCGACGCTATTTGGACTCGGCTCGTTCGCACCGGAAAGCTGCAGTTTTTGATCGTCAACGAAGGGGCCCAATTCAGCAAACACAAAGATGCCCAGACGATCGCCACGACCATGGCTAATCAACGCAATACTTCACGTCGAGTTGGCTCGGTAGAAAAAGAGTTCAAAGGTGAAACGAAGAAAATGCCGGTTGCAAAATGGTTCACACTGGCTCGCGAAGACGACACTGGCCAGAAAACGGTTTCGTTCAAATCGATTCCAATGGGTTCGATGTTGCTGAGAGACAGTCGAAGCGGGCAATTGGTCAATGTTCCGCCACTGCAATCCAACGACGAAGATTTAGCCCGCGAAGAATTCACGCTTTGGTGGGAAGCCAACTTGCCCGGTTCTCCGCAAGTTTTGCTGATGGAACCTGAAGAGGAATCGATGCGTGTTACGGGTGAAGACCTTGACCCCAGCCAATTACAAATCGGAATGGACGAACGCGGTCGCGACAGCATAAATTTTGGCTTAAACGGCGATGGTTCGATCAAGATGCGTGACTTCACATGGGAACATCGACCCAGCAGTGAAGGCGAATACAAGATGGCAATCGTGCTGGACGATCAAGTTCACACATGGCCAGCTCTACAGGACATGATTCAATCCAGCGGTCGAATTACCGGCAACTTCAGTCGGGCCGAAGTCGACGATCTGTTGATCAACCTGCGTTCGGGTAACATCGATGTCGCGCTAAACGACAACCCGATTAGCAGCCAGTTTATTGAATCCAGCCTGGGCCAGGAACTCAAGGAAAAGGGCCTCTACGCAATTGGAGCCTCGTTTATCCTTGTTTTGATTTTCATGATTTTCTATTACCGTTTTGCAGGCATTATTGCCGCCTTGGCATTGCTGCTTAACCTGATGTTTATCCTTGCGTTAATCATGGCGATTCAACAACCGCTGACATTGACGGGACTGGCTGGCCTGGTTCTGACCGTCGGTATGTCGGTTGATGCAAACGTGCTGATCTTTGAACGAATACGTGAAGAACTCGATAAAGGCGCCGCGCTCAGGATGGCGATTCGAAACGGTTTTGATAAAGCGACGACAACGATTGTTGATGCAAACGTAACCACCTTGATTACGGCAATCGTGCTCTATGTAATTGGAACCGAACAAATCAAAGGATTCGCGGTCACGTTGATCCTTGGAATTTTAATGTCCATGTTCACAGCGATTTACTGCTCGCGAGTCGTCTTCGATATCTGGGAAAGAAAACGCTGGATCACCGCATTGAGCATGACTCGATTGTTCAAGCGAGCCGACATCAATTTCATCAACAAGCGTTTTGTTGCCGGATTGTTATCGGTCGTGTTGATCGGTGTCGGAATCGCTGCGATGTTTGGTTTGCAAGGAAAAATCCTGCACCACGATTTACGCGGTGGATCAACCGTCCGAGTAGTATTCAATCAGGAACTTGATTCGGACGCAGAAAAAAGCCGTCAGATGATCCAGGATGCACTGGAAGATGAAGGCGTAGAGATTAACGAAGAAGTTATCGAATTTTCTGTCGCCAAACTCAGCAGCGACGAATTCCCGAATCGCGTCTTCAAGATCGACAGCAATCTGCCAAGTTATGATGGAGAAGGCGCTGCACCCTATGAAGAGCTGGACAAGCTTCTTCAGCGCGTTTTCAACGAAAAACTGGAATTGCTAAACGTTAAGGTCGGCGAAACAAGAATGGAAAACGTCGATTTGGCGCCCGCTGAAACAGAAACCGGAATGAATTGGCTTAACACTCCACAAATGATTTCGATGATGAGTCTGCGTCAGCCGGTCGTATTGTTGACTTCTCCATACCAGGACGAACAACAACCTCCACTGGAAACTCAGCAGCCTGCTTTGG
>CAYONX010000044.1:31432-37045 GCA_964405425.1 uncultured Pirellulaceae bacterium
CCTGCTTTGGAAACTCAGCAGCCTGCTTTGGAAACTCAGCAGCCTGCGATGGAAACTGAGCAACTGTCACTTGAACCCGCTGAAGCGGCGGTTGAAACTCAAGGCAGCGATGCGACCGATTCTGACGCTATGGCAGCCGAAACGACCAACAACGCACAACAGAACGATTTCCAATCTGGGAACGCAAGCGGTGGTACCATTGGTTCTTTGCCAGAAGTTGCCACGGATTTGAATTTCAAATTCCCGGTATCTGGAAAAGAGCTAACCACTTTGGTTCGTGCTGCGGCTGAAGCAAATGACTTTGAAGTCGCTTCGGATCAAATCCAAATCAGCTCACCAGACGGTGCCAACGATGGATCTTACAATTCAGTTATGTCAAAGGACTGGACCGTCAAATTGAACATCTCCAATGCGGACGATGCTTCTCAGATTTTTGACAACTTCTCAAAAAGCTACAATTCCAAACCTTATTTCCCAACCATCAGTGCCGTGGGTGGCCAAATAGCCAAAGCCACGCAAATCCAGGCACTGGTCGCGATCATCGCCAGCTTGCTTGGAATTATCGCTTACGTCTGGATTCGATTTCAAAACGTTGCGTTTGGTTTGGCAGCTGTGGTTGCTTTGATTCACGATGTTTTGATCGTACTTGGTGCGATTGCCATCAGCCACTATGTAGCCGGTGCGCTGGGATTCTTGCTGATCGAAAACTTCAAAATCAGCCTGCCAATTGTTGCGGCGCTACTGACGATTATTGGTTATTCGCTTAATGATACGATTGTTGTTTTCGATCGAATTCGAGAGGTTCGTGGAAAACGCCCGGAATTGAACGCCGAAATCGTGAACACAAGCATCTCACAAACGCTAAGCCGTACGATTTTGACTTCGTTGACAACGTTCATCGTGGTTTTCATCTTGTACTGCTTCGGCGGCGACGCGATTCATGGATTCGCATTCTCGCTTGTGATTGGTGTCATTGCGGGTACTTACAGTTCGATCTTTGTCGCTTCGCCAGTACTTTTGTGGTTGATGAATAGCGTCGGTCTGAACCCTGGCGATCCGATCCCTGATTTGGAACCAGCCAAAAATTAGACGTAGCAATTTTTCTGCACGTTCTTGATTCGCAATAAACACAGCCCGCCAAACAGGTGGGCTTTTTGTTTGATTGCTTGCATTATGCATGGCTTGTTGGCGGCAATTGGCCAAACGCCTGAAAATCTCTGGAGTAATTCGGATGACCGTCCGAATTCATATATACGGTAAAACCGGCGCGTTTTGACGCGCCAGCTAGCAATCTGTTCCAAACGACGGACATGATAATGGAAGATTTTCTTTTCCCGACTCTCACTGGTCTCACTCTGGTATTCGCCGGAATCCTCGTTGGCTACTTTCTCTGGTTCCGGGATCGTAGCGAACAAATGATTTTGAATGAGCAATTGGCAACTGACAACGAACGTCTCAGTGCTGAATTGCGAAGTCATACTTCAATGCTCACCGAAGTTGAGGATCGTGAATCCCGACTCTCGCTTAAAAACACGAGCTTACAGCAACTTTGCGACGACCTATTAAAGTCGCGTGAAAAGGTGCAGTTGCAGGTCAATGATTTGGAAACCGAGCTTAACTCGGCCAGAACCAAGCTTGATCGATCTCGCGACCAAATTACAGAAGAATCACGCACACGCGCAAAAACGGAAGAAACACTTCACCAGCTAAAACAAAAGTACATTGACTCCGTCGCCAACCTGGAAGGCGAGTGGAAAGAAAGGTTTGCGGAAACGAGTCATTCACTGACCAACCATCAATCTGAAGTTGTACGTTTGAAAGTCGAAAACGAACAACTCGCCGGCAAGCTTCACCAATCCAATTCCGAGTCCGCTCGCCTGCAATCTGAATTGAACGCTCAACGTGAAATTCTGGAAACTGCTAAATCAAATGCTGCAGGCCTGGAAAAAGAATACGTCAGCCTCGAATCATCGACACGGGCACAGATTGAGTTGATCAACGAAGCACGCGGTAAAGCCGCAGCAGCGTTATCAGCCCAAAATCTTGCCGAAGAAGCACTTGTCGCTAACCGGAGTCAAGTTGATGAGCTCAAAGAACAGATCCTTGCTCTGCAAAGTGAAGTCGTTGACGCAGAAAAACTGGAAAGCCAATGCGAACATCTGGAACTTACAATAGCTCACAATGTCGAACGTATCGAATCACTGGTTCAACAACGTGACGACTCGCTGTCGAAACAACAGGCTTTGGAGCAGCAGCTCAACAGTCTGCAGACAAGACTGGAAAATCAATCCACTTCGATGGAGCAGTTGCGAGCTCAGACCGATGCAACGGAACAACGTAGACAGAAGAATCACGAAGATTTGATCTCCCAGATTCAGCAACTCGAATCCGCGAACCATGATTTGATCGAAGAACGCAAGCAATTGCAAATATCGCTTGAATCCATGAACAGTCAACTGTCCGAAAGTGCGGGACTTGCAAATCAGCTTCAGCTACTCGAATCCACAAACAATGATTTGAGCGCCGAACGCAAGCAATTGCAAAATTCGCTTGAATCGATGAACAGTCAACTGTCCGAAAGTGCGGGACTTGCAAGTCAGATTCAGCAACTCGAATCCGCGAATCAGGCATTGATGCAAGAGAACACTCAACTTTCAGAGAAACTCGAAGGCTCACTTGAGTTGCGTCAAAATAACGATGAGACTTTCAAACGAGTCTCTGAAGAAAACGCTCATCTGATCGCCAAGCTTGCAGAGTTTGAAAATGTCGATCGACATTCTCTGATCTCCTCCGATGAATACCAAACACGAATCAGCTCCGTGCTGGAACAACGAGATTCAGCCTATGACGAAACTAGGGAACTGAAAGCCGAGATCAAGCGATTGCGGCAACATGGAAAGTCAAACGAAGAAACCATCAGATTACTTCGGCGAGAACGCGGTAACATTTTAATGCGGAATCGCGAGTCCAATACCGTCCAATACCCTCGGATTCACAACGAGAGTCTGGATTTTACTCGGGCGGATGATTTGGCCAGTGAATATGGTGGTACCACGAAATTAGATCCTGTTCGAGGAAACGTGTTTGTAGAAGCACCACGACGCAAAGACGATTTGAAAATGATTCACGGTGTCGCAAAAGTTCTGGAGCGAAAGTTGAACGGTTTTGGAATCTATACTTTCAAACAAGTGATGGAGTGGGACGAAACCGCCATTCAGGAATTTTCAGAGCTGCTTGTATTCAAGGATCGCATCCACCGAGATGATTGGAAAGGCCAGGCAGCACGGTTCTACAATCAAAAATCACAACAAAACGATGCAGCTTAGCCGAAGGCCGCCGTGCAATTCCAAGGATCTATTGAACTGCCCAACGACGCGGCCCAGACCTCGGACAAAAGCAGGAGGCTGCTATAATTGGTTTGTTGGGGCCAAAAAGAAATGGGAAGCCCATACGCCCAAGCCAAGACAAGACGGTCGCGCGATCGTTGACCGCGAAGTGTCTATTCCAAACTTTAACGCCACGATCGCCCATTCAATGGGTTACCACTGGATCAGAAAGTCATTTCGCTAACCAAGCGTCTGACTACAGTGCGAACGATGGCAAACGGATTCTGGACTTGTTCAGTTAAAGTTTGCCAGTCCGTCAGGTTGCCTCAGATTAAGATCTTTTCGAGTGGCTGGCAGCGCGATCATAGTAGCTCGACTCTCCGAGTCGTTTCTCTGCATAACTACGACTCGGAGAGTCGAGCTACGATCCAGCCTTGCAAGGCTGGAAAAGTAAGGCGCCGACTTACGGAGACCGAAAAAGGTGGGTGCAATTAATAACGATTATATCGTCTATATTCTGCCATTTCCTCGCTGTTCAATCTGATCTTCCCGAACCGAAACCAATTCAGAATCAAGCAGAAAATCATGATGCCAGCGACGATCAGTAGCATCTCCCAGTTATCAAGGAGTCTTTGAGTCAATTAATCGAACCGTTTTTGAGTGCCAGTGGGCGCCACTTGCGAGTGGTCGACTCTCCGCTGGCGAACCATAGTAGCTCGACTCTCCGAGTCGTTTCTCTGCATAACTACGACTCGGAGAGTCGAGCTACTAACTATCCAAAAGGCGCAAAAAAAGCCGACCCAATGGGCCGGCCTCTGATTAGATTTCATTCTGCGAATATTAGCCGCCAAGCAGTAAATCTACAAACGGGCCGACATCGAGCAAATCAACGAATCCATCACCATTGATATCGCCTTTGGGATCAGTCTCGCCGGAAGTAATCAAGTCGACAAATGGGCCAACGTCTAGCAAATTAACTTCGCCATCGCAGTTTACGTCTCCAACAAGTACTCCCGGACCTGTAGAACCAAGGATGGAAAAGCGAAAGTCTCTCGCTCCAGACGGACCGTTTACACCGTCGTTCGCACGATACAACAGACGACCACCACCATTGTTTGAGCCTTCAGCCTGTGAAAATTCGGTGTTCGTGAAAATCATTACCCCCAGCTGATCACCAGAATCTACAGTGGTCGGACTGGCAAAATTAATGACTAAGAAATTTACTACGGGAACCTCGGCCGGCAGCGGAAAAGTCTCTTCGTATAGAATATCGATCCCAGGTGCCATTCCTAATCCTGCTGGAGTGATGTTGGTGGTATCCGCTCCCGTAAAATCATTGCCGGAAAAAATCACAGCTGTCAGTTCATCACCGGCGCCAAAAGTTTGAGCAAGGTTTGCTTGGAATGTCACTCCACCAATGTCCATTGCAGTCCCTGGAGCACCCAACACAAAGTTGTGACCTCTTGCACCCGGGTTTCCTGCGGGATCGATCAACGTTGCCACGGTGGCCCCGTCTTCTACCACCCCATCGAAAATAACATTTTCTGTTGGCTCAGGTTCGTCGTCCGTCGGCTCAAAAAATGTAATTTGCGCTGACGTGCTAACCGCGCTAAAAAAAACAACAGCCAAGCTCAATATCAAGGTTTCTAAAAATGTTTTCATAACCAATCCTCAATCAAAGGTGAATATAGTTGTTTGCTTGAAATCCCAAGGCATCGCTGGTGCAACAATCACTTAGGTATCCTGTATCACTTATCAAATAATCATATTCTATTGCTGGCCCCCTGTCGATTTTTTTAAAATCTGGTTTTGCAAGTAGTGGAACAATTGGAAATTAAAGGGTCAGGAATTCGAAACGCAATCAGAAAGCGTACGGAATCACCGGAAGACCTAGCCACTCAACGGTTGGCGCCCCCTGGCAAAACGCACCTAAAAAACCACCCTTGAAGTGGGGTGTTCCAGCTAAACATGCTTCGCATTGAGCAAATACTCCAGTTAGCGCAGACAGGTGATCGCCTAGTTTTTTAGCCACCAGTCAGCAAGGCAACGAATGGGCCGACATCCAACAAATTAACAAATTCATCACCATTGATATCGCCTTTGTCATTGAATTCGCCAGAAGTAATCAAGTCTACAAAAGGGCCAACGTCCAGCAAATTAATAACGCCATCGCAGTTGACATCTCCAACGAGTACTTCTTCACCTTTGAAGCCAAGAATGGAAAAGCGGAAGTCTCTCGATCCTGATGGACCAGCTACACCGTCATTCGCTCGATACAACAGACGAC
>CAYONX010000045.1:0-28449 GCA_964405425.1 uncultured Pirellulaceae bacterium
AAGGGGAATTCCAATTTGTGGGCGATGTTCCAGATCAGCTTATACTTACGATCCCGAATTACCCTCATTGGGTAATACATCTGAATTTCGTGGAAGGTGTGCGAGGCGAAAATTTCTTCGTGATGCTGGGTCTGTGGTTTGCGTAAAAGTGTCATCCAGCTGCGACCATGGAATTCTCGAAAGCGATTTCCGCCGCCACGATTGTCATCGACGTCTTCATTTTTTTCCCGCCAGTAGCGATCGGGGTCGCCCCAAGTGGTCGGGCGATTTTCTGAAACGTCCAGACAGCCAGCAAATTCAATCAGCGATGGTGCAATGTCGACGTGCGAAATCAGTGCATCGGAAACCACGCCGCGATCCTCGGTGTATGGATCTCGAACAATAAAAGGAACGCGCAGGCCAGGATCGTAAACGGTCGTTTTTGCTCCCGCGAAGGCCATGCCATGATCGGACGTAAATACGATCAAAGTTTTTTCGTACTGCCCAGACTTTTTTAGAATTTCAATTAGACGTCCCAGGCCTTGATCGATACGCGAAACGCTTTGGTAGTATTGCGCCAGCTCTTCCCGTGTTTCTGTTGTGTCTGGCAAAAATTTTGGGATCGGCACTTCGTCCGGTTTGTAGAACACTTCGTTAATCTCAAAGTGCTGTCCCTGATTGGGTTTGTTGCCAAATAGATTCGGTTTGAGTACGGAGTCGCTACGGCGGTTAACGGCTCCGCTGCGATGAGGATCCGACGGACAGAAAAGCAAGAAGAACGGTTGCTTGTCTTCTGCTTCAATAAAGTCCTGACATGCGGCAGCCATTAAGACCGGGTTGCGTCGGTTGGCTTTGATTTCTTCATCGAACGGAAACACTTTTTCCGGTGCCACATGAAATTTTCCAATTCGAGCCGTTCGGTAATTGTTTTCTGATAACACATGTGACAAGGACAGCTCGATAACGTTATGGTAGCTGGCGAATTTGTGAAAGTGGTGCTGCAGTCCGTACATACCGTTGGCATGGTTATGCACGCCGGTCAAAATGACGCTGCGGGAAGGACTGCAACTGGCGGTGGTCGCAAAAGCGTTATTGAATCGGATTCCGTCTGCCGCGAGCGCATCGATGAAAGGGGTTTTGGCGATCGGGTCGCCATAGCAGCCCAGTGTTGGACTTTCATCGTCGGTTACAAACAAAACGATATTGCGATCGGTGTTTGCAAAACAAGTATCTGGCAACCAAAACGCCAGAACACAAAACACTATCAGTAATTTTTGCATCGAAATTCCCAAGGCAAAGCGGGTTGAGCATCTAGCTTGGCAAACTATCGCTAAATCGGCAAGCTTGAAGATCAGTTCGCCGCATCAAATTGCCAGATGCTGCGGTAGGCATTGGAGGCATCGAAGTGTTCCAGCAGCCGCTGATAAAATTCGTGATTGCCGATGGTTGCGGTGTCGCCAACCATCATCAGCCTGCGGCGGGCACGCGTCATGGCAACGTTCATTCGCCGAGCATCACCGAGGAATCCAATTTCGCCTTTGTCATTGGATCGGACCATGGAAATGAAGACAACTTCTTTCTCTCGTCCTTGAAAGCCGTCGACGGTATCAATTTCCAAGTGATTTTGATGCCCGAAAACTTGATTGGCGATTTCTCGCAACCATCTGACTTGAGCGGCGTACGGAGTGATTACAGCAATGTCGCCCGGCGGCACCGACGCATCGATCAGAAGTTTTGCTTGTTCGATAATGAATTTTGCTTCCAGCGGATTGCGACGACTATCTCCACCCGGTTCCAGTTCTTCGTTCCAGTTCGCTCCAGCGGTGTCCACAAAAACAACAGGTTCCGAAAATTCCGAGAGCTTGGGGTTTGAATACTTGTCGCTAAGCAAATGGTTGGTGACAGAATCATCACTGATAAGTTTGTCATCGTAAAACTGTTGCGACGAAAATTGCATGATCGATTGATTCATTCTGTATTGAATGTTTAGCATTCGGCTTATCGATGGATCGTGTTGCTGCATCAAGCGTTCCATCATACTTCTTGCGAAGCCTTGTTTGGCCGCGTCTTGTGAAATGACGGTCGGTGGCAATTGACAGTGGTCGCCGGCTAAGACAATTTTATCGCTGCGACAAACAGGAATCCAACATGGCGGTTCCGTACTTTGGCAAGCTTCGTCAATCACCAGTAAATCGAACCAGCGATCACCAAGCAAGCTGTCATCCAACGTCAACGTAGCACAAACAATGTTGGCTCGGTCAAGCACGTGAGCGACTGCCTGTTTTTGCATTAAACGTGCGTCGCTGCGCAGCCGCTTGGCGTCGTTACGCATTTCGCGCCGCGATCCTGCGGCTGGCTTGGCACGCGTGTAGCGATCCATTTTGCGAAACAAGTCTGCGGCTTCCCTGAGCATTTCTTTGGCGATTCGCATATTGGGATCGTTTGCAGCCAGCGAATCAAGAGTTCGGCTTTGCAGTTTCTCGGCGACTCTGGCCGGATGCCCCATGCGAACGGGTTGTGCGCCGCGCTGGTTTAATTTCATTACCAGATTGTCGACGGCGGTGTTGCTGGGCGCACAAGCGAGTACTTTGTCCCCTCGCTCTATGGCGCGAACAATTAGTTCAACGACGGTGGTGGTTTTGCCGGTACCTGGCGGTCCGTGAATGATGGCGACATCGTGGGCGCACAATGCATTTCGAACCGCTTCGATTTGTGATTCATTCAGATCGGTGATGTTTGAAGCAAGTGAATCGTTTTTGGCACTTGCGGGAAAAGTCGGCTGCTCGTCGCCAAGGAGAACGTCTCGCAGTTTCCCCAATCGGCCTTTGGAGTTGCGCGCCAGTTTGATTGCATCGGAAGAACGTTTACGCGTAATTTCATCGGCTGCCAGATCGATTCGAAAAGTATCTTCGTCAGGGATTTCGTTGACGGACACTTGGAGCGACCCGCGTTTGGATCGGCTGACAACGCCGGACCATGATTCACCGGAGTCATCTTTGAACTTTGAAATCAATACTGGCGTTCCAACTTTCAGTCGATTCCACGGTAAATTGAGTTCTCGATTGCGTTTGATAAAAGTGACCAGATACCGACCTCCAAGTCCCGGGTCCGAATCGGAAATGACAAGGTCAAGTAAAGTTTCACCCGTCGATTCCGCGTGCTTTGAATTTCGCAATCGACGTCTTTCGGCCAGGCGATCGGCTTCAGCTTCGGCTTCCAATTTCAGCCAATTTTCAAGCTGGTCAAAATGTTTATCCTGTGCGGTAGAAATGAGAAATCCCTGAAGCTGCGAAATGCGAATGGTCTTTAAGATTATCTGAACTAAATTCTGAGCATAGCAGTAACCCAGTTAACCGACGAGACTAGTCAAATGATGTTGCGCCAGTAGTTCAGGCTGCGGTCCTTTGCGAAGCGGCAGGAATTAATGCTAGAATAAGATCATCTTCAAACCGATCATTATTTAGGTGAAGCTATGAACCGACGCGAATTTGGAACTGAACTGGCTTCCATTTCGGTTTGCGCTTACGCAGCTTTGAAGCGCATGTCGATTCATGATGCATCTGGAATCACGACCGATCGTAATCGTCCCAATATTACTCACGGAGTGTCCGCTGGGGATTTGGGTTACAACAACGCGACGATCTGGAGCCGCGCGAATCGGCCGTCGCGGATGATCGTTGAAGTTTCTCAGGACGAGTACTTTCAAAAAGTTCGACGTTTCGAAGGTCCAGTTGTTTTACGCAATGACGACTTTGCTGGGAAAGTGCATCTGAAAAATTTACGCGTGGGCCAAAAGCAATTCTATCGCGTCCAATTCCAGGATCTTGATAACAGCAAGAAATACAGCGCTCCGGTCATTGGGCAATTCAATCTTGCCGCCCGCCAGCCGCGCAATGTTCGTTTCGGTTGGTCCGGTGACACAGCGGGGCAGGGGTATGGAATCGATAAATCAAAAGGTGGGATGGCAACTTACGCTGCCATAGAGAAACAGGAACCGGATTTTTTTGTTCACTGTGGTGATGTGTGTTACTGCGACAATCCATTCGAAAAAGAATTGACTCTGGACGACGGAACGATTTGGAAAAATATTGTCACCGAAAGCACGTCCAAGGTTGCCGAAACCCTGAAGGAATTTCGTGAGAATTTTAAGTACAACTTGCTGGACGACAACGTTCGACAAATGAACGCAAAGGTTCCAATTTTTGCTCAATGGGATGATCACGAAGTCGTCAATAATTGGTATCCAGGTGAAATTCTGGACGACGATCGCTACACAGTGAAGAGTGTTTCCTTACTGGCGGCGCGAGCCAAAAAGGCGTTTTTTGAATTTATGCCGATTCGCCAATCGTATCAGCAAACGATTTATCGAAAAATTGATTACGGACCATTGCTCAGTCTGTTTTTTCTGGATCTTCGGTCTCGCAAAGGCCCGAATTCCGAAAACCGTCAGACGGTGCGTGGAGCGGATACAAGTTATATGGGTCGTCAGCAACTTCGATGGCTGAAGCTTCAGTTATCACTTTGCCGCGCGACCTGGAAATTCATTTCTATCGGTATGCCGATCGGACTGGTTGTGAAGGACGGCGGGAATTTTGAAAATTGTGCTAACGGCAATGGACCGGCGCGCGGTCGTGAATTAGAGGTTGCCGATTTGCTGCAATTTATCAAAGAAAACAATATAGAAAATGTTGTTTTTTTAACGGCCGATGTTCACCATGCTGCCTCGCATTACTACAAACCCAACCGGGCAAAATTTACACAGTTCAACCCTTTCTGGGAATTTGTAAGTGGCCCACTGCACGCCGGGACGTTTGGGCCCAACGAATTGGACAATACATTTGGCCCGAAGGTCAGATTCAATTCCGTCCCTGATGGTATGGAGCAGAATCGGCCGCCCAGCGAAGGCCTGCAATTTTTCGGCATCGTAAATATCGATGCTGAATCCAAAGTCGCCAACGTCGCACACTTCAATCGCGCGGGCGAAAAAATCTGGAATATTGATTTGCAGCCAGCTTAGAGAATTCGAAATGGTGCGAAGCAATATTGCAAGCTCCGCACCGATCTGGCTCAATTCGTTAATTCCTTAATTTAGTTCTCCCTCTTCAGCGCCGTTGATCGTGCCCAAGCCGCCCCAGACCCCGTACGGACTGGGCGTACTTTCCACCAAGTCTGTTGCCAGATCAAAAGGTGCCTGAGTCAGATCCCCGCAATCGATATCGTTGTCGACAAAGGATACCGAAGCATCCGCGCGGACGATATTGATTCCGCCGGAATGATAGGAGCCGGCTGAGTAGTAACCGTCAACCAGTTCTTTTCCAATGATTGCTGCATTGGGACTGCCAGGCGGCAGGATTGTGTTGAACATTGAAGAGGTTGCGGAGCCGTCGGCCAGGTTTCCCCCGCGACCCGGTTCGGCAACGGGAGTCGATTGAGGAAGCAGCTTTGGGTCGAAAGGATCGCGCAACTTGGACACCAGATCCGGTCGCTTTAAAAGCTCTGGCGATTGGTAGATTGCTACCTGACTGTTGACATAGCGACCAGTGGATCTTTGAACCTCAGACATGTAAATGGTGTTACTGGTTCCATCAGTTATGTCCTGCAGTTTGACATTCAACCCGGCCGCAGACGCGCCCCGGGCAACATTCGCATCGTGTATGTTGATGGCTGCGTCGCCAATGCAAAATACGTAGCTCGTTTCCGCAAAAATCTGTTCGCCGGATACTGATGATGGGCAAAGAAAATTTTGGTTTTCGCGCTGCCAGAATGGGTAGCTCGGATTCGTTGGTGATGGGTAGGCAGGGTAGCGAATGCCGTTGTGTTCCAATGGTTGATCTATCCAAGGCCCTCTCCTTTGCTCCGTGAATGGCATTAACAGCAGCAAACCGCTCAATCGGTAGTTGTCAGCAGCGTTGGATAGATCCAGAAGTCGGGCATCTCGCATTGGCGACGGGAAAGATAGGTATGCCGATTCATAATTCAGAGCTGAAAGCCCAAGCTGCCGCATATTGTTGGAACACGCCGTACGCCTTGCTGCTTCGCGAACACCTCGAGTGGTGGGCATTAACATACCCAATAGAATTCCAATGATGCCAATGACGACAAGCAATTCAATTAAAGAAAATCCCTTGCGATATTCGGCTTGTTGATGAGTTTTCCGAATCATGATACCCCTTTCAAAAATTGAGATTGGTGATTGGTTGCACTGACTGATTGGCTGGTTGATTGATAGCAGCGGCAGTATTCAAAGATGGCCAATGGAATCAGCCACGTGATCCAGGCGTTAATCGCAAGGATGAAATCGGTTTGCAAGTCGAATGCAACCAGCGTTCCGTTAGCGATTCTCAATATCAACGGCGATACAAGCAGCACATAGCAGCGAGTCGCCCAAATTTCATGCTTTTGGAAATCCAATTGCATCGCCTTTACTATGGCTATCCACATCGTCACTGCTGTCGCGAAAGCCTGAGCGATCAACCCGGACGCCGCCTGCCAGCCGATGAATACCGGGGCAGCCATAATCAATCCGGTCGGCACCACTCCGCCCAATACAATCGCCGCCTGGATTTTGCCCAGTCTTCGATGATCGACGGCTATCGATTTGAGCCAGCCTTTTCCGCTGACCAACAACACCGTTCCTAAAATCAGTGCCGTAGGCCCGATCAACACATGAGCGTAGAAAGCAAACTGATAGACGCCAAAAAAATATTCTTCGCGGCCGATCAGGAACCCGGTTTGAAAATTTGGAGGAAAGTAATCCGCGTAACCGAGAAGAATGGAAACAAATACCTTGGTAAACAGTATGATCGTCAGTGACCAAAAAACCGTTTGCAATTTCGGTACTTGCAAAGAAACGCCCTCACCCAAGATCGGACATCAAGATAGAACTTCGTTGGTTCTGATAAATCTATGCCGGGCAAATAGTTGCAAGCGGCCAGGATTTGTCAAATGATTGGTAGCGACAGGAAAGGTAAATGACTAAAAAAGAACGAGTAATCTGGGACGCAGAATTTAATGATTCCGTAACGACATATTGGTTGGTAAACGGAATTCTCATCTGTATTGTTACTTTCTTCGGCATTCTTGTTTTGCCAATCTGGTATTTCGCCGGCAAATGGCTCACGCGTCGCTATCTCGAAAGCCACGAGTGCGTTTTGACTAACCGGTCGTTGAAAGTGAAGAAAGGAATTCTTACCAAGATTGAAAAAACTGTCCCGCTGGACCGTATTACTGACGTTGGAATTATCCAAGGCCCAATCATGCGATATTTCGAAATCGAAGCATTGTCGGTGGAAACCGCTGGCCAATCGGGTGTTGGGTCACTCATTCAATTGGCTGGCATCAAAGAAGGTCGCAAGTTTCGGGATGCTGTTCTTGAGCAGCGAGATTTGGTGGTGGGCAGCAGTGAGCAAATCAGCGATCAAAGTGCCGCCGGCCAAATGAGCGACAGTAGCGAAGTCGTAAATCTGCTTCAAGCGATCAAAGAAAGCGTCAGCCGGATTGAATCTTCACTTGGTAAGTGATTAATACAAGCGTGCGACTTTATTATATTCAACGGCCGAATCGTCGAAAACCGAACGTGTTCAACGCGGCGTTGCCAATATTCGCTGCTCGTTCGATTGGGCGCTGTCGCAAAATCAATGTATCGCCAGGTGCAACCAGGATGCGTTCTGATGGATTGGTTAACGCTCGGTTCAAATCAACGCGAATTGAAACTTGACGATTATCGGGCAAACGCCGAAGCACAAGCAATTCTGATGGTTGAGCTGCGCTGCGGTTGGCAGATGGAATCCGACCTGCAATCGCGACAGCTTGTAATACATCCAGATCGGTGTCGCGCGGAAGCAAATGTTGACCACCGTTGAGCAGGCCAGAAGTGTAGTAAACTGCGGCTCTGCGAGAATCAATCGATACGATGTCACCGTCTCGAAGTTCAGCGTCGCGTCGATCAAAACTTTGGCCCGGGGCGATTCTGGTCGGCACACGATTGGTCGAATTGTACGCTGGGCGATAAACCGAATTTCGACCGCTGTTGCTGCGAGGAAATTCCGAGTTTCCGTAGCTTAGATCTAAGTGACTTGGGACGGTTATTGTGCGGTCCCCACGCTGAAGGCGAATGTTGGATTCTTCATTGATTCCAGGTAATCCACCCGTTCGAATCAACGCGTGCATCATATCATTTTGTCCGGCTGGAAGATTGAATGTGCCGGAAGTTGCGGATCGGTCGGATCGCTGCGTCGCGCTATTTCGGTTGCGAGAATTATTGGATCGAGTTTGGTTGGGTCGAATGACCGTTACACGATAGGTTCGCTTACGCATCAATGAAACCAGAATCCGATTCGAGCCGGGTTTCAAAATGGCTTTGTCACCGCCTTCATAGGCGTCTTCAATTAGCTGCGTCGTTTGTTTGATGGTCAAGCCGCGAACGTCCAGCGGTTGAATGTATGGCAAATCTATTTTTCCGTTTTCGCGAACGACAACGGGGTAGCCCAGCGAGGGCGGCAAATCGCTGCCCGCCTGCGGAAACTGAACCGGCGGAATAGAATCAACAGGACCAAGCACTCCATCAATAAAAACCGACAGCGTATCACCAGCATCCAAAATGTAGGGTGTTTTCTTTGGTTGTCGCAAATGTGTGATGTTAGGCAAACGCCTTGGGACCGTTGATCGCAAATACGCATTGGGAACCTGACTTGCAGGAACACTGGACGTAATTCGCTGAGCAAACGCCAGTTGTGAATCCACTTGAAACAGGAAAGCAAAAATAAATGCGTAACAATAAAAGAGGTGGAGAATCTTCATAGGGTAGAAAATCGACATGAATAGCAATGGAGTATGTAGCCATTATTGTAGTCGATATCTGCTGAATAATCGTTTGAACACGTATTAAACGTGGCAAACCAACTCACCCTTCTCTTGGGGCAGCTGTGGGGAGGAGAGTTGCGGGAGACTTGAGACAGACTGGCCGAGCTAGCTTGGATCCTCGCAAAGGCCGTCCTATTTGTCTCTTTCTGGTTCTTCTTCGTCCAGCGGGATTTCAACTGGAATAACTGTGCCATCGTTTGGTGAGAATAAGTTTCGCAAGTATTGCTCAGCGACCTTTTCAGGCAGAAAGTGCACTGAACCGTCTGCATAGGCAACGTTAAACCCGCCTTTATGATATCCGCCGAAATCGGGTAGCGGTTGATTCGGGTCAATGTAAATGTCTTCTGGCTTAGCCCAATGTACGTCCCGTTGGGCCTGGATTGCCATAATGGTGTTGCTGGATCCATCCGTCAATTGACTGAACGAGAAGGGTTCGTCGCTACCGAACATACCACCTGGCCCGGAAAGCAGGAAAAAGGAAGTGTTGGTTGAATCCGTATCATCCATGTCACTACGAAAAAAGTCTGGCATCTGTGACGTAACTTCCAGATTGTGCGGGCTATCCCAGTCTTGTGTGAAGTCATATTTGTCGTAGATGTCGCTTCTGCCCATGAAAGGTAGAATGGCAATCCGCCAACTGTATTTCTTGCCGCTTTCATGAACGAAAACGGATTGCGGGAAATGTCCGAAAGCACTTTCGAAATTGTGGAATGCCAGTGCGTTTTGCCGCACGTTGTTTGCAGAATAGGCTCGCCCCTGGGCTTCATAGATTTGATTCATCGGCTCGACCAAGGCTTTGAAATCCAATCGGGTGCCACCGGTCACACGAGTCAAATTGCGAGTCTGTTTGAATTTGAGGCTCTTCAGAAAATTTTGTACCAAAGTCAGGCCTTTAGCGTTAGCTGGCTCGAGTTTTATTTTGCTTAGCAAACTTGATTCGTATTTGTTGACGAATTGCTTGGCGATGTCGACCAATTGATTTGCTTTTTGGTTGCTTTCACAGGCTACGGTGCCGATTAGTTTAGCGTCTTTGGCAACGTCGATTCCAGCCACCACAAACTGAAGTCCCTTGAGCTCTTTCAATTCAGCAATACGAGTTTGATTTAAGGAGTCTTCGCCCAATTGCATCATCACACAAATTGGCTTTTCGGCCAGCGGCGCCCAAAGCGAATACCAATTAGCGTCTGCCGCTCCTTCTGTTCCGGAATCGATCGCAGTCTTAATCGATTCCATGTGCCGAGACCACGCGATCGTTTTCTCGTCAAGAATACAGGCGAATTTGTACCGGTCGAGAGCTTTTTTCAAACACAAGATGGTCTTGTCTTTGTATTCGATCTCTTGCTTAACTGCGTGGGTCGCCAAATCAAATTGATCTGAGTTCTCATCCACCGTATTCAACAGCATGATCGAATGATACTGCATTGCATTGTTTTCAGATTTATGAGTCCAATCGGCGTATACGATCGCCTCCAGGTTTTCGAAATCCGCGAGACCAAATTTGAAGTATTGGTTCGTCAATCGATTTATCGTTTTGTCTGCGTCTGGCCCGGCAGCCGCCTTGAATTCAGCAAAATCAGCGGTACCAACAATGCGTGAAGGCCGAACCTGACTAACGGATTCTGCCAGTTCAGGAACAAACGGCAGCAAATCACTTGGCGGCTTTTTAGAGGTTTGTCCAACACTAATTGCATTTGTGAAAATCAGGGCAAACACAAAGGTTTTCAAAACGATTCTGAAGATAGTTTTCCCCTTAAGAAAAGCTCGCAAAATTGTTCCTGTTCCAGGTCAATCCAGTATATTGCCAATTGAAGATCTGGACAACAAAAAGGCGGCCAGTTGCAGCCAGCGAACTCGATTTAGGCGTAAGTGCCTTGTTTTCACTCGGCCAGGAAAACAGGCGGGTCCAACCTTTGATTCCTCATTTGTTGAAACGCATCTTTATCTAGAAAGCCTTTTTCATCAATCAATTTTGAAGTTGCGAAAGCTGGGCGGTCATTAATCGCGTTCCAAATTTCTAAAGCCCGGAGTTTTCGTTGTTTTCTTGACTCTTCAGAGCCGACAAAGTCATATTCAAAATCAGCAAAATCAGGAAGATCCTTAAGTGAGTGGTAGCCAATGAAACGCACTACGTCATAGCTGTCGGTAAGTAGTTCGGCCAAATAAGGATACATCCAGGCTGTGCCTGAAGCTTCTTGAGCTGGTTTCCAACCGTAATGCCATCCCGCAATGGCACGTTGACCAGCATCGCCCTTAAGGATCCAGCGCACAGACGACGCAATTTCTCTTTCTTCTTTCTTCAATTCCGGTGGCTTAATGTTGTACCAATTTGAAAGGTGTTCCGATGTCCATGCCAAGGTCTTATCCAAATGACACAAATTGCACGCGTTGGGCCGGCCGGTCGAAAGAGTCGTCGCTACGTTTGGACTGTCAACCGTATGGCTGCGCATCGCCTTCATCAGCCCAAGCGTTGTGTGAGGCATGTGGCAGTTGTAACATTTGCTGCCAGCTGAATCAGGCGGATGATGGGTGTGCATAACGAGACGGTCTTCGGATTGGTATTCCTGATGGCATTGCACACAGGCTTGATTCCCTCGCATATCGGGCTTGAGTTGATCATCGGCCCAATCCTGTCTGGGGCGTTGGTCTTTCCGATGGGGGTGCATGGAATGACATGAAAGACACGACATGGTTCCTCTTTGATGACAAGCCGTTTCTAACAATCCGTTGTATTCACGACCGCTAACGCGCACCATTCCATCGGACCAGAACTTGCGATCGAGTTTCTGTTTGCTATCCGGATCTTTCTTGGCTTCGTGGTAGCGAACGACACGTCGCGAGTCAGCCAGATTGTCGCCCGGTCGGAAGCTAAAGCCGTTGCGATCAAAATCTTTCTTGTCAGCCTCATCGTAAAACTCGAAAACCGCATGGCATTGCCCGCAAATTTGCGACGATTTTTCATGAGATAGGTCTGCTGGATTGACGAGAGTTGGATCGTTGTCCTCAGAAAATTTCTGATTACGCTTCACACCTTTGCGATGAGCAGCAACATGTTTTTCGGCAGGACCATGACATGCCTCACAGGAGATCCCAAATTCCGCCACGTGAGAATCGAAAAAGGACTCCGGCTCGGCACGAGGACGTCCGCTGACAACATGACACTTCAAACAATTTTTGTTCCAAAGTCCGGCTGACATACTCAATTGCGAAGCAGGAGACACAAAGATTGATCCATAAGGGATCCAACGGTTTTCAGATGTGATCCAAATGAAAGGCAATTTGCCCAGGCTGCGCCCTTTTGTGGTGGCGCACCAAAATGCTTGTTGATGGTGCGCTCCCGTTGATAGCACCATTTCAAAAGTTCTGCTTGGTGGCGGCTGCGTAGAACTTGCATCAGGTACTTTCATTTCCATAAAGTACTTGTCTTGTTCCTGGAAGAAACGAAACTCGCGACCTGAATGGCGAATGGTATAGTTGTTGAAGTCTGCAATCACAGAGTCCTTGGACGGCACCTGGGTCATCGTTCGATGGTGAGAAGCGTGCCAGGTATCGTAATGATGAGGATGACAGGCGCGGCATTTGTCCGATGAAACGTAACCATCGCTTTCAACCGCGATCGGGCGATTATCCACTTTGATGATTTTTTCGATTTCTGGTTTCGCAACCGTGCCGGGCTCTTCAGCTTGCTTCCAGTTCGCATTGATGATGATCGCGCTTGCAAAAATGGCGAACAGAAGCATTGCCCAGGCGAAACGCGGCAACGTAACCCGCATGCCGGCAACCACAACTGCGAATCCAGCCGCCAATAACAGAGCAATAAACAGGGCACCCAGGATCATGGAAAAGCGAAATCCTTATTTGCGTTTTGAAAGTTGTGATTTGATTTTCGCTTCCAATTGTTGGAAGTACTTTGGCGGCAACACCGGGTCAACCAACTCTTTAAGTCGCCGATTGAATTCGATCATATGTCTGCCGGAAAGGAATTCGGTTTCGTAATGTTGTTTTCGATTTTTACGCAAGTCTTTCAGTATCCAGAAATTTCCAGACGACATTTCAACTCGCAAATTGTCCAGCGTGTTGATTTTCTGTTGTGCCAATGCTTCTTCCTTCAAAACGCCCGCGATAAACGTTTTCGCATCCTTTAACACCGGATCTCGTTGCAGCGTATCGGCAGGAATTCTATCGAAGCAGGATAGCAACTGTTGTGGTTCCCATTTGCGATCACTCTTTCGGCCCATCAAACCGACGATGGGGTAATTGGCGTCCGGGTCTGCATACAAGACGACGGTTTTAGGGAATGCTTTTTGAAACGTCGCGGCAATCGTCCGCCAGTTTGCTTCGTCCAGTTGATAAATGGGCAGCCATTGGCAATAGGTTCCATCTTCGGTCAATGCGCGACGCACATTAAGAAAGTGCTCCAAAGAAAACAACCGTCCTTCTCCCGCCCCATGCGGGCGATACAGATCACCCACAATCAAGTCGTACTGATTGGTCGCCGCCGCTACGTAGGTTCGGGCGTCTTCAACCACAACATCGTTATTTTGTCGGTCGAAGAAACCGTTGGTGTCTTTGTCGAAATATTGCCGGGCGAGTCGAACGACATTGCTGGATAATTCCACGGCAGTGACCGCAGGAGGGTTTTCGATTTTTTCCAATCCGCTGGCAGTGATTCCAGTGGCCAGGCCAAGACAACAGACTGATTTGGCGTCCGGCTGTAAGGCCCACGGTAACAGCAACTGCCGCCGCTGAGTTACCGCGCCTCCGCTGCCTCCCAGAAAGTATTGATTGTTCACCATGATGCCAATCGATTTGGAAGGTTTTTCGACAATCAGCCAGACTCCATCCTTGCCAAAATGTGTCGCTTGAACGTCCAAGCCACTTTTAACCCTTGGGCTCAAATAAGGCAGGTCTTTGCTGGTTCGATGACCAATGAAAACAATCGTTGACAATGCCATGGCCACGACGACTGAAAGCCCGCGACTGGTTTGCCATAACATTGCGGCAATTGTGACCAGAACGATGATCGCCAGAAGTACAAAGCCCTGGTAAATTCCGAATGTGCCGATCAAAACCAAATTGAATAACTCGGTTCCAATCAATCCTCCAATACCATTGACTGCGAGCAACCATCCAATTTTGGCACCCGATGGGTCGTCGTCAGAACTTAAAGTTAAAAGCGATGGGAAAACCAGGCCTGAGAAAAACAGTGCCAGTCCTCCAGACATGGCGACCAGCCAAAACACCAGCGCCCAATAATGCCCCACCGAATCAATGGTGTGTCCGTTAAGACTTTGCAGATAACGGATTGAAATAAGTTTATCGCTGGTCTCAAACAGAAAGACTGGGCATAGACAGATGAAAATTGCTGCGCCAAATAATGCCGCTGCAATGAACAGCCAGTTTTTTGCAAGGTTGCGTGTTGCCGATACGGCGTTGGTGAAGCTGATCAACCCGGAACCAAGGGCAAGGATTAAGATGACATTCGCCAGCAAAGCGCTGGTCGTGTGATAGGAACCGGGCACAACCAGCGAAATCAATTTTAGCAATAATATTTCCAGTGACAGAACGATGAAACCGGATACAAAAGACAAAACCAAAAGGCTTTGACGCGAGACTTTTGTGTTGGGGGTTGAGAGTGTGTTGTTTCGTGAATCGACGTTTGAGTGAGAAAGTTCGTTGCTTGTTTTCGATTTCCCATCTTTGGTTTCATGATCCGATTGGCCAGTTTGATTGCTGGTTTGATGGCTTGTTGATAAATGCAGTCTCCAGACGGCAAAAGCAACCACAACGTTGACGCCACTTGTGAACATCATGGTTCCTTGAGCGCCCAACCAGCCCACCAGGCACGTGGAGGTTAGCCACAATCCAAATACTCCTCCGAGCGTATTGATTGCATAAATCCAGACACCGATCGACGCGACGCTGCTGCCTAGATCGGTCGCAGCGCGGATGAAAAGAGGCAACGTAAATCCCATTGCAATGGCCGGAGGCATAACAACCAAAATGGTGGCCAGCGACTTGATCGCCATTCCCTGCCACGAAACGAGTACGTCGGTGCCGATGGCGGTCCAGATCCAGTCCGTCCAAACCGGCAGAAAAGCCGCTGGTAGTGCCAATAACGCAATCGCCGCTTCGGCCAACGACAAACGGAAAATGGCTGCTGTCTTGCTTTGCGATTGAAGGGTTGCCAGATAGCCGCCCAAAGAGATACCGAAAAAGAAAAGTCCCAACACTCGGCCGACCACCCAATCGGTCGCGCCCAGTAGATCGACAAGCCGCCGAGTCCACAAAAGTTCATGCGAAAGTGCTGCGGCTCCGCTGAGAAAAGGCAAAACCAAAATTAAAAGCAAAGTCGTCCAACTTAGCCGGTTTCGGAAAGCTGCTGACTCAGCCAATCGACCACCACCTTGAAACTTTAAGCATCAAAAAACAATATAGAACCTGTTACGGTAACAAAAAAGGCAGCCCGAGAGCTGCCTTCAAACGCGCATTAACGCATCAACAAACGTGTAGTTGTCAGCCGCCGGTTAACAACATGACAAACGGCTCCACATCGAGCAAATTAACTTCTCCATCGAGGTTAATATCAGCAACCGGATCGAATATTCCTAAAGTCAGAATTTCGACAAACGGGGCTACATCCAGCAAGTTGACTACTCCGTCACCATTGGCATCGCCAACTAGAAACTGAGGAGCGGCAAATGCCGGAATCGCAAAATCTTCGAAATCGAATGGAGACATGCCATAGTTGAAAACCAACCAAATGGGTTGCGAATCCTCAATGCTCATGTTGTCTGACAACATTCGAAAGAGAAATCCGTAAGCGCCGCATCCTGAAGTATCTTCAGGAGGATCGCATTCAACGTTATCAAGTACGAAATCGATGTGCGAATGCACTTCGCCGGTAGCGCTGGCTGTCTGAATGAACTGCGGATTGTCTCCTGAGAATTCGAGATTCCCGATCACCAGATCCGAAGTGTTTGTGCCTGCGTTATCGTCGATCGAAATAGTCGCTTCGGTCGGCATGAAAGCATTGGCTACAGGATCGAAGTACGTTAAATAGGAACCCGTACTGGTTTGTAGAATCTCAATTTCGATACCATCGCCGGGAAGCAACATATCACCATTGGCTACCTCAGACAAAAAGCCCGGGTTCTCGGTGAAATTTGCTGCGAAACCTGAAGTTGGGAATGTGCCAGGGAAAATCTGGTCGGCATCACCAAGACCTTCAATTCCGTTTCTCAACACAAGAACATTGTCTTCATAGGAAAACTCGATGTCTGCATGTTGGCCAAACAACGGAGTCGTTGTCAGCAAAGCAGCAATCAAAACGGTCATTCTTTGAATGTTCATTTTTATGTCAATATATTGAATGAAAAATAAAAAGGGCCGTTCGAAACGGCCCAGAATAATCGAATTAAACACGTCTTCGTTTAAGCAAAGCGACCAAAGCAACTGGAGCAAAAATGCATGCCGTTGGTTCCGGTACCGCGGTTGCTTCAAAATTGCCAACGGCATTTTCGAAAACTTCTTCGGAGAGTCCGTTGTTAAACAACACCCAGAAAGCCTCTGATGTGTTACTTGTCAGCTCGCCACTCAAATTGTCGGATTCAATGTTCAACAGCAGGCCATAGACTCCGTCTGCAGCGCCGCTGGACAAAATGAAATCGACATGGGAATCGATCTCGGCACCGGTTGAAGTCGTCACAAATTGTGACAAGTCGCCAGAGAGTGCATTTTCAGTGATCGTCAAATCAAACGTCAGAGCCGGGCTGTTGTCTTCAATGGTAAAAGAAGCATCGGTAGATTCGAATGCACCAGAGATCGGGTTGTAATAATTCAAGAAGCCGCCAAGCGTCGCGCTTTGGTTCACGTTGACAAAAATGCTGTCGCCGCTGGCAACCGAAAACGCCTCATCGCCTTTGGTGAAATTGGAAGCAAAGCCTGGATCTTCAGCAACCTGAGTTCCATCGCCATTGAAGACTTCAAATTCAGATTCAAAAATCCCAGCAGCGTCGATGCCAGGGGTATCATTTTCGAAAATAATTGTACCACCTTCGTAGCCGAATTCGACATCGAAGTGCTGTGCAAAAGTTGGGCTGCAAAACAAAAGAGTTAGTAGCAGAAATTTAAATTGATTTTTCATTGATGTATATCTTTATATTTATTTTAAGTTTTTAGTTAGTTTTTTCTACTGATTGCCGACCACCTGACCGTCATCTCGAGCACCAAGCTTCCACCAGGTTTCCTGGTTGATAGAATCGGCGACGAAACGAATCGAACCATCTACAGAGGCCATGTTGACGCCTCCGGTGTGACGGCTGCTGGGCGCGACGACAAAGTCTCCTTCAGATTGAGACGTATCGAAGTGCCCGATTAAAGTATTCGGCGTATTGACGTGCAAATAGGTTGGAGCCGTTAATGCGAATCCAGATATCCATGCACGACCTGTAAATCCTGATTCCATAACATGTGAATGCGTTTGTTCAGGATTGATGGAATCAGAAATTTCTCCAAGCGTCTTACTTGACGGAGAGATGTGAAATGATTCAAGGCGGCGATCATATGTGCGAATCTCATCAGCAGAATTCCCGTTTTGAATCAAACGTTCGGAAATCATTGCCGTGTTGGAGCTGCCATCAAGAATATCTGCCATGCGGACACTTGAATCGTGCCAGGCGATACTTGTCGATGGATGAACCAAAGGAATAACTCCGTTGAATTTTCCTGGAGCGTTACGCTCGCCTTTGAAACCTGTCGCAGCAGAAGGCCAGCCAGCGTTGGCTGCATAATTGTCCGCTGCGGGGTTTGAACTGCCCATCGCTTCTTCAGCTCGCTGAATAACGAAATCCGAAGGACACAAAAAAGTATCAATCACCGTATTGGCGGCTGTTGCGTTTGGATGAGATGCACTGATCTCAAATCCAAATCCATCGCCGTTGTTGGTGTTGTGATTGATCGCGTCGAAGACTGCGGACTGTTCGATGTGCGGCAGAATGGGAACGAGCCAGCTATAAAAGCCGGATTCGAATCCGCCGTTTCCATCGGGCATTCCTGTCCCAACCTGATTGACTGGAAATTCTCCAATAGCGGATTCGTAATTGAGCACTGCCAAACCAAGTTGACGCATCTTATTGCTGCAACTTGTTCGTCTGGCTGCTTCTCGAACACTTTGTACCGCAGGCAAAAGCATGCCGATTAGGATGCCGATGATGGCAATCACAACCAGTAATTCGACTAGCGTAAATGCTGTGCGGCTATTGTTCTTGTACGAATACATCTTTTTTCTCCGACTTGCGACAAGGTGTCGCATAAATTTCGTTGGGTAATTGTTCTGCGAGTCACGAAAGGCAGTCAAAGCGTAGGCGGGCCGCGAGCAGAATAGACAACCGTTGCGGTTTGTCTTTTGGCGATATCACAAACATTGTTTTCCAAGTAAATCTGATCACTGTCATGCTGGGTGTCAGCAGCAAGCGAAGCGTTATAGTTTTGAAAGAAACTGCAAAGTGAACAGTCGCAATCTGGTTTCTTAATTTGGCCGTCGGGGTAGCTGCGATTTTGTTGAAAGCCATGTGTTTGGCCGCAACAGCATTGGGACGGTGTGTTGTCATGAAGTCCAAAAACCGGCGCGCGATGAAACGACGGCCCGAAGTTCAAAAAGAACATCAGGTATGCTGGTAACAACAGTCGTTGAAGTGGATTGGAGTTCATCGTCTTAAAAATCTATTTTCCCTTGCACTGGCAATTCGAATGTGAACGTCGGTCGAATTGGCTCTATTTCTAGCAGTAGCTCGATTGATGATTTCAGGAATCAAATATCAACGCGCCATCAAATGATGGTGTCCGTACCGGAAATATGACATCGATGTCAGACTTGGATGTGCACAATATCAGAGTGGCAATTGAGCGCCGGCTCCAAAAATCGTTAATCATACGACGGGAGGACCGCGAGCATCAGATGCAAACGCGGTTCGAGAAGCCAATGAAGAATTGGTTTCAAATTTCGTAAATAGAATGGTTTCGTCGATCCATTGATCGTTGAGCTGGATCGAAGCGTGATACTGCTTAAAAAACTGACACAGTGAACAATCGCAAAGGCATTTTTCAATTGCGCTGTATTGTGGAGAATTTTGCGAATTAGAATCGTCACGATTCTCTGCCGCTTGGATCGGCTCATGATGACGCCCACAGCTGCAAACAAATTCAGCTTCCGCAACGTCGGTGCCGTGGTCATGCAGCCCAAAGATGGGAGCGCGATGAAACGAAGGCCCAAAGTTCAAAATAAGAACCAGGTAGCCCAGCAAAATCGAATTAAAGTATTTCGAGAATTTCATCGAGTCCGGCTAACAAAACCACACGTTTTTACTTCGGTATTATCATATTCGGACGTTTACAGTCAAGCAAAAAGATTGCTAATTCCCTTTAACAAACTCGATCAAATCACCCAAATTACACGTTAAGTGCTTCATTTCACCTACTTTTCATTCGTACTTCCAGTTGCGTCTTTTGCTTTCACTGAGCCACTGGATGGTTGTTTGGAGTCTCTTTTCACGAGTCGCTTCGCGTTTTGCCTCGGTAATCCACTGTATGTAGTCACGTTTGTGGCTGGGCGCCAGGCTGTCGAAAAACGTTTTCGCTTTCATGTGTTTCTGCAAACAAATCTGCAAGTCTTTTGGGACAGCTGTGGAGATTTTCTTTTTCGTAGTTTTCTTTTTAGGCGCGTCCGAATCGTTCAACCTGGATGCTCGCCGGACGTAATCGACCAGGATTTTTTGAGTCGGAACTTCTTTGGCGTTGTGAAAATGAGCGTTGCACATCGACGCTTTTTTTCCGGTGCCCGTCTCAAACAGCCCCTCGGGATCGTCGAGTTCTTTGGATCGCCAGAAGCCGAAACTCACATGCTTCTTAAACGCCGCCATACCGCCGAGCATGCCGTTGTACATGAAATACGGAACACCCCATTTGATCACTTCTTCGACGTTGGGGCATCCTTTATGAACGGCCTTGCGCAGTTTTTCCAGGATGGGTCGGGCGAAATCCGCTTGCTTCGCGATATATGCATCTACTTGTTTGGATTCGTCAGGCATTAGGAAAGTTTGCAAGTTGCGATTGGCACTGGCTAATACTTGGCACGGATTAATAGTTAGTGAGTTAGTGCAGCCAACAAAGATGGAGCTCGAACAACAGTTGTTCGCAGCGCGGTCAGATTAGGCTCTTGTCTGTCGTAAAGAAAGTTGGCAATACGAATCAGGCCTGGATTTTAACCGAACTCGATTCTGAATTCAAAATAAAAAAGCCTGCTGGTCATACCAGCAGGCTTTGAATTTTCAATTTTTTGATCAACTACTAGCCGCAACCACAACCGCAACCAGTGTCACACGTGTTGCAACCGCTGTTGCATGTGTCACAGCATTTTGTTTTCTTGCAGCAACGAGTGCGTTTTGGAACTTCAACGCGAACCAGGCGAAGGCGAGAAACACATTTGCGAACACGAACGCGAGTCGATTTTGGGCAACCACAACAATCGGTGGTGCATACGCGCTGCGTACGACAAACTTCCTTGTTAACTCGAACAAGACGTAAACGCTTACGCGTTGGTTTACAGCAATCGGTGCATGCGTTGCATGGATCACAAGTACCAGCAGATTCGCATCCGCAAACGCTGTCACAAGCAGATTCGCATCCGCAAACACTGTCACAAGCAGATCCACATACGCTGTCACAAGCAGCTACAACTGGTGCATCACATCCGCAGCCACATTGAGCGTTGGCAAAAGTTGGCAGAGCCATTGCAGCGCCCAAAACCAGGATGGCAGTAAAACGGTTCATTTCAATAACCCTCATCAGTAGTCAAGCAGGTGAAATTGCCGCTACACAGCAGCCAAGCTCACCAACAAATAGATTCTCTCAAACCTAGCTGATGCAGCTTGGGAGTCGGTAAAAATAACCCGAATGGGGTGGCTTTAACCGATGCGTAACATGTGCGACCGAAAGAATCGTTACAGACCAATTTCTTTGACGAGAAACAGGCTGGATGTATAGGGTGAATTGCAGAATGAGAATGACTGCGGCCAACCACGTGCCTCAATTTTTTGGAGCTTGATTCAATCACTCCCGCAGGCAAATTCAAACGCTCATATTGGCAATCGGCGAATTCCCAACGCAATTAGTAATGAGAGTACGCTGACTAACGAGATTGCAGTAAATGCCAGGCGCGTGAAATATTGTTTGATATACGAGACAACACCATCGTCAATTGTAGATGCAAGACGGTCACGCAGTTCAAACATGTTCACGGATTTGCCATCATTGGAGCATGATTTTACGATCACCCTAACTGTCGCCCAAATGGATATTCGTTGAATCTGTTTGGCAAGCCAAAACAATGGACTCGCCCATCTGGTTGACGGAAGGTCTTCGGAAAATATCAGTTTCGCCGCATCATTGAGAGTGCTTTCCACCTGCTCGTGGGACATATGCGTCGGAATTTTTGCGGTAGATGGTCGTTCTCCAGTGTCCGCGCCCGAGACTCCCAATGCGTAATCAAAGAGAGCATCAAAGATGGAGCGGCCCAACGCAGCATCTGAAACGGCCTTGCGAACAACAGAAAGGCTTGAAAAGTAAAGGGCGATTACCAGCGTACAAGCAGTTACGAGAATAAAAGCGAAAACGGCGGCGAGGAATCCGCGGAAAGTCGACCCTTGACTCGCGACCCAGAAGCAAAGAGACGCAAGCAGCAACCCCCAAAGCGTTTCAAGAATCATGACGGCAAATGCGAATGTTCGGACAGCAGTGTTAAGCAGTCCTGTAATAATCTGGAGCGATTTAGCGAGTATCTTAGTGCCTCGGGTTCGAGTCGAGCAAATGTCTAATGCAAGATTTCAACAGTATGAATTATCCGAAGGCCCATTCATCTTGCCTTTTAGGTTGCGGGTAATTCAAAGCCATTCAGCTTCAACAAGCGAATTGTTAATTCTAGCCGCGTAAAGAATCCGTGTAAGTCCAAGGTTTGGGGCGAGCCATTTGATTTTGCGAATAGCTGACCGACCAGATCGCAGCCATGCTTATCCCGCGTGTCTATGTGGGATGCAACTTCGGTCTTATGTGCGCAAAACGTGAGTCGCTCCACGGACGCACCAAGTGGTTCTCTATGCCATCGGGATACCACGAGCAATTTATATATTTTTCAGGCGTAGCCAAAATATCATCCCACGACTTGTCGGGAAAAGAACGTAATACGCCATGGTCATCGTCGTAGGTGCCAAATTCTCGTGTGTCCGTCAGCCATACGAACAAACCAAACGATCCATATCCGGGTACATGTTTCAATAGGTCAATCGCAGGAACTGTATAGTACGAGCCTGCGATGCCAGTCATTTTTTCATCGTAGTTGTCAATGTATTCATCAGCTTCAATTCGTAATTCGATCTCGCGTATTTCGCTCAATGGATAAAACCGAACCGGTTTCAATTTGAATTCCGCTCCATAGAGAGCGTCGATCTCAAGGCCGTCCTTTGCCGCACGAAGTGAATGGGCCAATGATTCAGGGATGAGTTGCATGTTTGATTTGTTGTTCGCCAAGCGGGATGAAGAATCTACGTATCCAAGCGATGATCATTATTGCCTGGGTGTCATGTTTACGCGAGCAGCGATGGTTGTTGCCAGCCTGCTCTCGTGTGTCCGCCAGCCATATGAACACACCAAACGATATATATCCGGGTACAGGTTGCAATCGGACGACCGAGCTGGAGCGTGCGAGAGGTTACGAATTGCCCGATGCTAGTGGTTATTCCGGCTGGATTACGCCAGTTGGTGCTGTCCGCGAATGAAAAATGGAGACCGTTGTCGTAAAATTTCGATTCCATTTGAAATGGCAAGGTTTTACGTGAAATATTTAATTTATTGGCTAATTGCGGCTACTGCAAAGCGAATACCAGAACGCAATCTAGAAATTCAACAGGAACGTTAATGTTTAAAAATGCGTGGAACCTTGGAAAGATCAGCGGGATTGATATCCGTATTCACTGGTCGTTTTTGCTGTTGCCACTTTACTTTTATTTTGCTTCCGTTGGCGATGGTCAACTTGCGGCTCTGACAACGGTAGCTCTGGTACTGGCTATATTTGGCTGTGTATTGTTGCACGAACTGGGGCACGCGTTTGCGGCTCGACAATTCGGTATCGGTACGCGTGACATTATCTTGTTGCCGATCGGTGGTGTTGCTTCGCTGGAGCGGATGCCCAGAAACCCGTATCAAGAATTGTGGATCGCGATTGCAGGTCCGCTGGTCAACGTACTGATTGCGATCATTCTGTTTGTTGTTTTGACATTCAGTCCAATTCAGCTGGGCAGTGGGCTTTCCAGTTTTCTGTTTACTCTTGCGATAGGTAATTTGTTCCTGGTCGCATTCAATCTGATTCCGGCGTTTCCGATGGATGGTGGTCGCGTATTGCGAAGCATACTGGCGATCTTTCTGCCGTATGTCACGGCAACCACGATCGCCGCGACTATTGGTAAGTATTGTGCGATCGCGCTGGGATTGTATGGTCTGTTTTCAGGTCAATTCACGCTGATGCTGTTGGCCGGTTTTGTGTATCTGGCTGGCCAGGCAGAGAAGATGCAGGTGATCATGGCCAGTCGATTCCCCAATGGCCAAACGCCTCACCCATCCAGCCCTGTTCAAGCCACTGCCAGTCATTTTCAAAGCGCTGGAGAGGTTGAAATAAACCAGTTTGGCCAAAAGGAAATCAGTGTGCCGTCGACGTTGAGTGCCGACAGCGTGGTCGCGTGGTTGTCCAACGTACGTGCTGAATGCTGTCGTATCGTTGAATCGGGCCGAGTCATTGGGCACGTTACAAAATCGCAATTGTTGACTGCTCTTTCCAATGGTATGGGCACTTTGCCGGTTGGCCGTTTGTTACGTCCCGGCGGTTAAGATCGACGTGAGCACCGTTGGCCATGCCCATGTTGGTGTTCCGGCGGCCAGGTAACGATTCAGGCGCAAAGATGAGAGCCGCTGATTGGGTCCTCACCACTGTGCGGTGGCAGACACCGTTCCCAAAAATTGCGAAAAGTTTTTCGCACTCCAGTTAGCCGCCAGTCAATAGTTGGACTAACCCGGCAACATCCAGCAAATTGTCCTCGCCATCGCCATTGATATCCGCCTTAAAATCAAACACGTTATTGGTGATGGCTTGCACGAATGGCTCGATATCCAGCAAATCTACAACTCCATCACAATTTACATCTCCGACAATTCCTTTGTCCGTAAAATCACCTCTAACGACGATGTTGTCGTAGGCTACTTCCTCGTCGCCGCCATTGCCGGTTAACAGAAATTCAATCGTTAGAATCGAGCCATTGCCAATGATCGGTTGCGTAAACGTCTGGAAACTGTTGTTGAGTAAAACGCCATTTGCCGTCATTGGATCATTAAGAGTTTCTGAGCTACCGTCTTCGAAAAAGTATTCCTGCGAAAAATTGCCCCCGAAGAAACTGGTTACCATAATTTGCGGAATTCCGTTATCAACGGTCGCCGTTATGACACCATGGTCGCTACTTTCAAAATCCCCCATGGCAGCGAGATCAATTGAAAACTCCAAATTCTCCAAGTCGCTGATGTCGATGGTGTAGAGAACCGATGCCGAACCATTATTGTTGGGGTTCGCTAAATCCGCCTGAGCCAGAAACCGATCCGTTATCGTTGTAGGAAATAATCCTGTAAGCGATGAGTTGATCAAAGTGTCATCTGAAAAATCTTCGTTTACAGTACGGTCGACGATACCGAACACATCGAAAATAGAGCCTGGAAACGTTCCTGGTACATCGCTGTTGGACAGATCCGGATCCAGCTCACGACTCATAAAGTTTTGCCCCGAATCAAAATCATCACCACCCACGATGGATGCTGGCGGGGCTTCAAATGGCGGGTTCGTCAATCCGATCGCATTCACCAGTTGAGAAACGTGATAAACCGGCAAATCGGCTTGCTGACCATTCATCCCTGAAAAAGAAAACTCACGATCCGTAAGACGCAACTGGTTAACTAAGTCGATCGCTCCTGTGCCCATGATAGGAGCTGCACCAGCAGTAGGTTGAACCGAATTCTCAGAACTAATATGCGAAAGCGATAAAACGTGGCCGATTTCGTGAGCCAAAGTTCCAACAATGGCATTAGTGGTAAATTCGAGGTTGCCGCTGCTCAGCGCATCAGCTGGCTCCAGACCGCCTATTCCTTGAATAATATCGGTAAAGACAGATGACACCACGTCACCCAGTTCAATCGACCCATTGGGCCCAATCCCCTGGGCGTTTCTGACCGCGCTGCCTGCTGCGACACCCAAAGCAAAAATAAACGGGCCTTCGATTCCCGTTCCGACCTGGACGAAGTAGTACTCGTCAACACCGCTGGGTGGCGTTCCAATTTCTCCTTCGATGATATCAATGTCAAACATCCGGCTGTCACGGTTGGCAATCGTACCGACAAGCTCATCAAAATAGTCTTCCTGCAATTCCGCCATAATTGCAGACGTAACCATTTCGAAATCGCCAGTTGAGAACCCAAAGGAAGTCACGTCAAATGTACCCACTGTGTTTCCAATAACATCTTCCGTATTTGGTTCGCCTGGTTCTTTAAAATCGACCACAATCGTTAGCGTCTCACTCAAGGGCCCAGCATTAGGAACGTCTGATGGCGGCGTTTTGGAACCAAGGCCTGGAGGCGGCACATAGGATTCGAATTTATCAATTTCCTTTTGTGTATAAACACCATATTCCAGGTCAGCACATACGACATGCGAATGCTCGCCATCATGTTTCAAACACACAACGTGCAAAACGAAACTAGCTAGAGCAATTGTGAAAAGAATGGGCAAAACGACAGCAGCCGTGTACTCCGCGATTGGGCGCAACTTCATGAAAAACAGCTCATTAAATGCGTAAGTTTCAAAACACGTTCAACGATTCGATTGTATTTGAATCCAGGGTAAAGACAACATTCCAGCTGGCCAGGCGCTAAGCCAACATCTATCTGCACCGGCAACGAAATCAAGACTTAAGAGGCTGGCTACCATTAGTTTCAACTCAAAAACCGTGCAAAAGTAGAAAACCGGATGGACTCGACAAGCTGACCGAAACAAATGAAAAAAAACGTCGTTTACAAATCAAGTAAACGACGCTTTGAATTTGTTTTCCCATTAGCGAGTCAGACCAACGGCGGACAATGCGAAAGACGGCGAATCTAATCGTCGGTCAGGTCTTGTATTGAAATTCGGTGCCGCTCAAATGATGCCATGGAAATTGTTTTGCTTCTTGCCAACGGATTCTTGCCGACACGCGGATCATGGATGCTCGATTTTGTGAGTGTTGTGATGTTTTTTGTCGTGGCGACGATGGCCTATAGCATCTATCAGGTGCGAGTTGGCAAGAACAAAAAAATGCATCGCATGATTCAGATCGTTACCGCGTTTGCGCTAACGGCCGCATTAATTTTGTTTGAGATCGACATGCGGTTTTTTACCGACTGGAGAGAATGTGCACGGCTGTCACCGCATTACGATTCAGGTGTGGTTGATTGGTCGCTGGTGATCCATTTGATATTTGCGATTCCAACTCCGTTCGTCTGGGGCTTTGTGATTGTTTTGGCGACCAAGAGATTTAGAAACGGCTTTGAACAAGGCGAATTCAATCGGTTCCATCGAATCAGTGGTCGAATCGCAGCAGCCATGATGTTGGCCACCGCGGTCACCGGTTGGGTTTTTTACTATTTGGCGTTCGTTGCCTGAATGAGACAGACTATTTCATTCGTTTTTCAAGCTCGCCCAGCAGTTTTTCAATTTTATCTAACGCTTCCTGGCTCTGGTTAACAACCATCAAGCCGCCAATCATCGAAAGCGTTCCATCTCCGTTGGTTTCCGCCCAGCTATCTGCTGAAACCGTTTTTATGACCAGATTCCGTAGAAGATAGGACGCGTCAATTTTTGGCGAAGAATCATGCGTACCACCAAGTAGGTCCGCGATCATTTTAGAGTTAAGTTCGCCTTGCATTGGGCCTTTTTGAGTCTGATTGTTAGCTTCCGCCGCGGGTTCAGTGGTTGCGGGTTCAGTGGTTGCTTGTGGAGGTACGCTAAAGATTCCTCCGCCTCCTTTTCTGCCTCCGCCTCCTTTTCTGCCTCCTCCTCCAATCATGCCTCCTCCTACTCCTTCAGAGGGCATTAGAGGTTGGCCGATTCGAGGGTCAGTCGAGTCGATTTTTTCCAATAGCTTGTCGCAATCAAAAACTTTGCGACGATGGAATTCAGGATCGACTGCTACATCGAGTGAGATAATTCTCATGATACCGTCGTCGATCATGTAAGTTGCGTTAAATTCCGCCAGCATTAGACGCAGTGCAGTAGCCATACGAGCGTTTTTGATTCGAAATTGGACACTCGTGTCCTCTGCTAACGAGTCATCTTTCGCCGAAACGTCAAGATGCGTATTGAAGCGAAAATCGCTTTGAAGGTCCTCCATGACATCAGCAAATGGGACTTCGTCGTAGTCGAAATCAACTGGTTTGTTGAGGATTTGGTCGATGTCGACGGATGTCATGACCTTGGTGATCGTTTTTGTGGGCGCTTTGGCGGCTGAGTTTGGGCTGCTATCGATTTTCGTCGATGTAAATGGGTTTTGGTCTTGAACAGCGTGCGCCGAACTTGGGGATCCAAAACGGGCCGGTGACGGCCACATGGCCATGATCATTACGGCAGCGACAAAAGACAAAGCAATTGAAAAAGTTGCAAAACGCATTATCCACCTCTTTTGATTAGATTTAAAGATCGATTGAAACTGGTGTGCCAGTGATGCAGCGTCTCCAAATTCTTCCAGAGCTTTACGTACTGCTTCATTGTGTTCCAGGCCCGTTTCAACCAGATCGGCCACACGAAATTCCAGGTGATCCCGTAATTCATCTCGAATCGTTTGCTGTTGATTCCGGTTAAGTCGCAACAAGCGACTGACCAGAGCCATGTAGTTTTCAAATTCGTGATTCGACATAATTAGGAATTGTTACTGGTTTGGATAGCAATCAGACGTTTCTGTCGAAACATCAAGTTGCAAATCCCGATATTAATTGAGAAACACAATCGGCGTACTGCTGCCATTGCGTCGCTTGTTGCTTTAGTCGTTTTTTGCCGCGAGCGGTCACGCTGTACCACTTTCTTTTTCGTCCCGTCGTTGCATCCCAGCGGCTCTTGATCATTTTGTCCGATTCCAGGCGATGCAGAAGCGGATAAAGGGTTCCAGCCGGCAATTTGACTTTGCCGCCAGAAGCAAGATTCAATTTTTTTTGAATCAAATACCCGTAAACCGATTCCTGGGCAACGACGGATAACACCATCATTTCCAGGCTGCCTCGCAACAAATCGCTTTGGAATTTATCGCTCATTTAACATCCGTATGAATAATATCGATACTCAATATATAGCTATGCGATATAACGGCTGTCAAGCCATTTTTGCGTATTTTCGTTTTGGGGGTGTTGATGCTGCGGTATTTGCCCACGCGGTGCTAAAAAAGGAACGTGGGTGTTAAGGACAGAATTGGACAGTTGGCAGACGATGGGGCGTCAGATCTG
>CAYONX010000045.1:28549-36296 GCA_964405425.1 uncultured Pirellulaceae bacterium
CGTGGGTGTTAAGGACAGAATTGGACAGTTGGCAGACGATGGGGCGTCAGATCTGAAGCTCGGTGCTCAATGAATGCCCCGGTCACCAGAATAATTCAGTGGGGCAGACTGTCAGATCTGCAGCGCACATGCAAAAAAGATAGGGCTGAAATCTTCGACACGTCCAGCTAAACGACCATCCACAGCAGCGAAACCCGATCGCCACGATATTCAGGCAATTCGATCGCTGGCATGCCTGCCGGAGCGGTCCCGCTGAACCGCAATGTTGTTGAATGATTTTCGATGGCATCGGCCAGCGAGCCAAGCTCGCATGTATGCCCTTGGCCGAACCAGGTAAAACTTTCCCAAGGCCAAGCCACGAGGCCGCTAAACTGTTTCAGCACTTCGTTCAATTCGTCCATCGGCTTGTCCGTTGGAATGGCCAGAGCCAATTCAATTCGCCTTTGTTCACTTGGGTGTTCGACGGCAAGCTCAACACCCGGCTGTGGACGCAACGACATACCGACCGAAACGATGACGGTCTGCTTTGCATGTCGATAGACAGCAGCGCCGCGCGGCGGAAACTTACCACCGTCGATTGAGAAGTAATTTTCTTGTTTGCCGAACTGGTGATCGTAAACCTGAAGGATCTTGGGCTGCAGGACAGCATAAGGATGATTTTCTTCACGGGTGCAAGATTGCCAGAATTCGTAAGCGTTGTTGATTCGCATATGCAGCTGTTGGTGATCGGGCAGCGGCCAGGCAAGGGGACTTTCGGCCACGCATTCGATGCTGTACCCGTGGAACCCGTCGATGCCGCTCCATGGTGGGATAACCGCGATTAATTCATTGTCTTCGAAAAGCGCGGCCCCGTTTCCTTCTTCAAACCAGACAATTTTTAATGACTCAGCTTTTGGGACCGGTAGCCCTTTGGGGCTGCGACAATGAGTGCGTGGCATCATCGGCGGTCTGCCTTGCTGCAAATCTTCGTCGTTGATGACATAGGGGGCCGACGCCAGGTTGCGAACCCAGCACGCCCGTGTCCCAAACGCTTCCGCACCATTTAAGTAGAAATAAACAGTTTTCCCATCGTGCTGGATAATTGCGTCGAGATTGCCATAAGGGCTCGATTCGAATAACAATCCCCGTAAATCCGGGTCTTGTTCTGCGATGGTCTCGTCCTGTTGGTCGGGGTTGTGGTTAGACATCAAGAAGTTTGAAACTTTGTCGTTTGGATGCAAGTATCATTGCCTAGTCACAAATGGATCGAAATTGGCACCTGGTTGGATTGCAATTTCATGCGGCTTTCGCCACGGTTGTGACTTACTATAATCTTCAATCTGAAAACATAGTCGGTAGATTGCATCCTGAAATCCCAAAACCCAAGATTGAGATTGAATGACTGAAGCGCTCGCAATTTCCTCAGATTCGCTTTGCAAAACGTACACTGATGGATTGGTATTTCGGAAGAAGTTTCGCGCTCTTGATAACGTCGGCTTTAATGTCAATAAGGGCGAGGCGTTTGGATTGCTCGGCCCCAATGGTGCCGGCAAGACGACTTTCATCAAAATCTTGCTGGGCATCATTCGCAAAACCAGCGGCAATGCAACGATGTTGGGCTTACCCGCCGGTAGCCAGGAAGGTCGTCGATTGGTTGGGTATTTGCCGGAACATTTGCGAGTTCCAACGCACATGACCGGCTACACAGCTCTCGAGTGTTTCGGAAACCTGTCAAATATTCCGACTCGAGTCATCAAAGAAAAACGAGACGACCTGTTGAAGCTTGTTGGGCTTGGCGATCGTGGTCGGGATCGGGTGAAGAAATATTCCAAAGGCATGGTTCAGCGATTAGGGCTTGCGCAGGCTTTGTTGAACGACCCACAGTTGTTGGTCCTTGACGAGCCCACCGACGGTCTTGATCCCCGAGCGCGAGCGGAAGTACGCGAGATCATCCGCGGGCTAACCGAGAAAGGCGTTACCATTTTTCTCAACAGCCACTTGTTGGCCGAAGTAGAAACGACGTGCGATCGCGTCGCGATTTTGAACAAAGGCCAATTGAAATACTGTGGCGGCATCGCAGAAATTGGCGAATTTATTGGTGCCAGTGCGAAAGATGAGCTCAAGGTTGAAGTCTGTATCAAAGGCGACACCGACGCGATCAATAGCAGCTTCCAGTCACATTCATTCACGATCACGAATAAAATTTCGGAAAACGAATTCACAGTCGATGTTTCGCTTAAAGACCAGGATGCGCTGGACGCATTGATTGATTCCATTCGAAACCATGGCGTTAGTCTGACGAAACTCGAAAAACAGAGCGTAAGTCTAGAAGACGCGTTCCTGAAGATTGTCGACGATCCGGAAAGCAAACAACAACTGAAGAAGTATTTGAGTTAGTACATGCGACCCTATTTGGCTTTAATTAAAGATTCGTTTCGTGCAGCTGTCGCTTCAAACGTATTGTACGTGTTGCTTGCGGTCATCACGTTTTTGCTGGTCGCGCTTGCTCCGCTGCGCGTAAAGGAGACTTTGGATTGGCGTTTGAATTTTGGCGACAACGTTACCAAAGTTGACCAATTGGCAAAAAGCCTGGTCGATGTAGATGTAGAAAAAGACCCTGCGCTGGCTCGAGTTTGGGATCGACTGGAAAATCCATTGCAAAAAAGTTTGCAGGAAATGGTCGAGGAAAAAGCGGAAGCTGAAGACAAACCTCTGGATCCAGCCGTTGCCAACAGTCAATTCATGAAGCATCGTCGGGTTGAGTCCGATCTGGAAGATGCACTCAACGAAATTATCAAATCAGATGATTTTTACGACGAAGAAGCGTGGAGCAATAAGCGATTGAATCGCGAAGCGCGCGCGATGGTGGATGAAGGCGTTGACCAACTTTCAGAAGAACAAAATCGGCGGCTGAATCGGTTGCTGATGGCCAGTGCGACCGGAGGTAAGGTCAAGCGTGGTGGCGGAAACGCGCTGGATTTGTGGTACGGACCGTGGCAGTGGGACGGCATGACGTTTCCCATTTCGCACAAAGAGTTCGCTAATTATACGCTGACCAGCGTGACGTATTTCTTCGACAAATTTGTTTTGTCGATCGGGTTGTTGATTGCGATTCTTGTAACTTCGAATTTTATTCCTGAAACGTTTCTGCCTGGTTCACTGAATTTGTTGATGAGTAAACCGATTTCGCGCTGGGGATTGCTGCTGGCGAAATTCGCCGGCGGTTGCGCGTTTGTTTCGCTGTGTGCGGTTTATCTGTTTGTCGGTCTATGGTTGTGGTTGGGTATCCAGATGAATATCTGGGACCGTGGTATTTTGTGGGCGATTCCACTGTACATCGTTGTCTTTGCAATCTATTACTCGGTGTCGACGTTTATAGGTGTTTATTCGCGAAGTGCGATACTTTCAATTGTCGTAACCGGGGTTTTCTGGGCCGCCTGTTTTGCGGTCGGTGTGACGTATTCGATGTTCGATGGGCGTGTCAATAATTCGCGCACTCGAGGGCTGGTCGCCGTTAAAGACAAAGTTCTGCACGTCGGAGAGTTGAGTACGGTGTCGACTTGGGACGCAGGAAGTCGACAGTGGAAGAACGCACTGGAAATCAAAATGATGGAAGAGCAGCGGATGGTGATGAGCGGTGTCATGTTCATGCCTGGCGCGGGCGACGACGGCGACTTGAACACGATTGGTCCGGTCTACGATCCCAAGCATGACGTTGTGTTATCAGGAGTCATCAATTTGGGCGATCCGGGAACCATCAATTATCAGGACCTGTTTGTGGCAAATGCTGATGATTTGAAATTTAACGAAGTTGGCAAAATGCCGCGAGATGCGATCAAAGCGGTTTCGGCGAACGATGGCGTTCTTGTGTTTACCCGCAATGGAAATTTCTGGCGTTATGTTGGCGAGCCAGAATCACAGTCGGACAAAAAGGAGACTAAGGACGGCAAGGCAGAAGAATCTGGCTTGGGCAAACTTGCCGGCTCATTGTTTTCGGGCAATAAGAAAAAGAAGAAAAAGAAAGCCGAGCTGTTTAAAGAAGTTACTCCCAAAGAGAACGTTAATAATTTACGATCCGGTCGATCGGTTGCATTCAATCCAAAGAGTCAAAGCGTTTATGTTTTGGCGGACGATGAACTGACCAGGTTTGATTGGTTGGAAGGCAAATACGAAAAAGGAATCGCGACGGAAATCGAATCGACCGATGGAGCGATTGTTGCTGCTGGTGGCAAGTTCGTCGTGACGGCTTTGAAGACGGGCAAGATCCAGATTTTTGATGCCGAATCTTTGGATACCGGTGTTAGCTTTAAGCCGCAAAATAATTCTCCGTATGAGAGTGTCATTGCGTCCAACGACGGAAAGTACTTTGTATTGCAGACTCGCAATCGAAAGATGTGGTTGCTCAATACCGAACGCCTGGATTCGATCAAGACACCCGATGCGATTCGACTGGCCAATGTTTCAGGGCAGGGCAACGTTACAGCCGCCAGTTTTGATGATCAAAATCGATTGTGGTATTCCACCAAGTACAATCGCACTCACTTGGTTGACCTTGAGAATTCGAAAAACGAGAAGTCTTACAAGCCATCGTCCAGTTGGTTCGTCAATGTTTATGAATACGGCGTCAATCCAATGTACTGGATGTTTCCCAAGCCGGGTGAATTCTACAAATTGGTCATCCATCTATCGGCGGCACCTTCGGACGACGAAGATGCTGAAGACGAAGTCGATTTGCGGACGGTTTCCGATGCTGCGGATCCGTGGCAGCCGTTGTGGAGTGGTCTGTTGTTCATGTGCGCGATGCTGTTTTTGACTGGCTTGATTTTCCAATACCGCGATTTTTAATGCGGAATTTTTGATTTTGACCAAACGTGTCAATGCTGGTGGACCAGCTGTGTCAAAGCATCAGCAGATAACTATTTCAGAAACAGAAATGAAAAGTTATCAAGGAGAACACTCATGGCGAAATTTTATCTAACATCTGGCACTGTTGAATTTGTAGTGACTGCCGCGGACGCTGAAGGCGCTGCTCTATGGATGATCAATCAAGTTATTGACCAGACGGTTGAGCCAGGGGAACAGTTTGACGAAAACGATCAGGCCAGTGAATTGATCGATTACATCGAAGCAGCCGATATCTTTGATGATCAAGTCATGGTCAGCGAAATTGGCTTTGGACGCGATGAAGCTGGCGTGCTCGAGACGCAATGGCTGTTTATGAAATGGTTTCAGCTTTCCAATGCACTGAACAATTTGCTGGACCAATTGGATCGATAGCCAGGATGAGATCGCACAAATTTGCGAGAATCTGTGCTGTCGCTAACTTCAATCTTGATTTGCCGCACTCATTCATTCAGACTGCTCAGGAATTAATATACTCCTGGGTTTTCTGGCATGCTGATTCCGATCCTTGTTCTGGCGATGGTTCCATTGGCCATCGAAACGGAAAATGTTGATACGCTTGTCATCTGTCCGACGGATTTTCAAGCCGCACTGCAGCCGTGGGTGCAACATCGTCAAAAGCAGGGGCACCGCATTGCGGTTCGCCCACCTTCATCAGCGCCCCAGGGAATCAAGTTTCTGATTCGCGAATTTGCCAATGCTGGTGATTTGAAGAACGTTGTGCTCGTTGGCGATTCCGCCGATGCGAAAGTCGCACGTGAGCACCTGGTGCCAACGGACTATATTGACGCAAAGGTCAATGTAAAATTTGGCAGTGAACCAGAGATCGCAACCGATCACACTTATGCAGATCTCAATGGAGACAATCTGGTTGATTTGAATATTGGCCGAATGCCGGTCGACAATGCGAACGAGCTTACCGCATACATTGAACGCATCATCCGCTACGAATCAGCGGACATCCGCGGCAGTTGGCAACGGCGAGTGAATTTTGTTGCCGGCGTCGGTGGATTTGGTCAGTTGCTGGACAAAGCGATCGAGCAATCGGTGAAGAAAATTGTCACCGATCTGATTCCGTCGCAGTGCGATGTCAGCATGACCTATGGAAGCTGGCGAAGTCCTTTTTGTCCGGATCCATTGCGATTTTCTGAGACGTCGATTTCCCGCTTCAATCAAGGCTGTCAGTTCTGGGTTTACGTTGGTCATGGTCAACGTCGTCAATTGGACAAAGTTAGATTGCCCGATCGCCGTATCGATATTTTGAACGCTCAAACGGTTTCGCAATTGGCGGCCAAAGAAGGATCGCCGATTGCGATTCTGTTATCCTGCTATTCGGCTGCGACCGATGATCCGGAAGATGGTTTGGCAGAATTAATGATTAAACAGCCCAATGGCCCGATTGGTGTGATAAGCAGCACGCGGGTCAGTATGCCATACGCAATGGGGATTTTCGGGTTGGAAATGTTGGAAGGTTTTTACAACAGCGACGTCGAAACGGTCGGAGAACTGATTAGTCAATCGAAACGAAAATTGCTTCAGTTCAACGAAAATAAATCGAGATACCACAAGCTGCTGGATTCGATGGGAAAGTCGTTTAGCCCGGAACCAGCGTTGTTGACCGACGAGCGCGCCGAACATGTGCATTTAATGCATTGGTTGGGCGATCCGTTGTTAAGGTTGCAGAGGCCGAAAAAGTTGGCGCTAAGCGTACCCGAAAGGGCCGTTGTGGGTGAAACAATCACAGTGGCTGGCAATGTTGAAAAGCGCGGGCGAATGACTGTTGATTTAAGTTACCGTCGCGATCGATTCAGAAAGCGACCGCCGCGCCGGACCAAGTATGAACCGAGCCGCGTGTTTTTTGCTTCCTATCAAGAAGTTTACGACCAGACCCAGAATCTGGTTTGCGTTCAAAAAACGGTCGACGTCGAGCCAGGTTCTTTTTCAATTGAACTACAAATTCCGGACGATTGCTCGGGGGCATGTCATATTCGCAGCATGCTCGAAGGCGAAAAATTTCTGGCACTCGGTTCAAGCGATATTCAAATCAGCAAATAATACTGATGAATACCGGATGGTTGATTGAGGTGGTCCAGACTTCATGCGCGGGGGACTAAACTCTTACGGCAAGAGCAGCTCCAATTCACTCAACGAAGGCTTTGTGGTCAACTGAGTCAGCACATCGCGGACGTATGACCACGGCTCAGCACCTTTGAACTTGCAGTTGGACAAAAAATAAGTTGCGTCCCATCCCTTCTTCCCATTGTTTTATACCACGGAGGACACAGAGGTTTGGCACATGCTTCTCTGTGTACCTCTGTGCTCTCTGTGGTAAATCCAACTGCGCATTGCGTTGGGGTAATTTGCTGGAATCGTTGTTGCGACTACGAGGCCGGCCAGGGAAACAACAAAAGTAGTCTGACCTTAAATTCTCCCAAGAAAATTATTCAAAGCTTATTGAGGTTCTGAATTCGTAAATGGAATGATTGCTAATCTATCTACGCTTACTTGCCAAGGATGACAAGCGGCAGACATTAACAGCGATGGCGTTGTCGACCTTCTCGACGTTCAACCATTTGTAACTTTGCTAGGTGGCTAGCGGACAGATTTCTAAGGAGAACTTTTGAAAGGTGCCTTCAATGAAGGTGCCTTTTTTAATGAAAATTGCACTTCGCGTTGGGGTGAGGGTGATGTTTGAGTCACTCCCGTGAAGGCGGGAATGACTTGATCGCTTCGATTTTGTTCACAAATCGTTCAACAACGCCAACGTAACAGTTAGTTAACCACCGTTTTCCGGGGTTAACGAACCGGCGGCTAGCACCTTGCCGCTCACTGGTACAAGCCTCAGGATTGATGAACAACTTCTTTT
>CAYONX010000046.1:0-35916 GCA_964405425.1 uncultured Pirellulaceae bacterium
AGTTAAGCGATGGAATTCGCTATGTCAACCTCGATAGCGAAAAAATTCGCTAATGATGCTTTTGTCGGATGGATGTTCAATCCTGTCCGTTTGTGGAGTGTGAACAGCATCATCGTTGCTGTCGTTGCAATGTAAGGCTACCAGGAATCGCCGCGATTAAAGTCATTTCCTTCCCCAACTGATCCACGCTGAAACGCCTGCTATAAGTAGCAAAATTGTACCTAAGACATAAATCCAATCATAATTGGATTCCGAGACTTCAAATCTGGCTGATTCGTCAGAAACAATTGATTCGGAGTTCACGACCCGAACAATTCGTCCGTCAATGAATTCGTAAGGGACTTTGGATCATTGAAAACTTTGACGGGCGTACCATCCTCAATTTCGTAATCCGGGAATGCAATAGTTCGGTCGATTTCGAAATTCAATGGTTTTCGCTCCAAAACTGAAATCGTCGAGAACTGAGGAACAGGCTTCTCTCCACGAAACTCATCCTAAAATTCGACATCAACCGACTTAACCAGTTCGTCACCGGTCAGTTCTTTACTCGACGGGAGCTTTTAGACCGGTTTGGCGAAGGTTCAACTCTTGTCGCTTTCTTCGCAGCTTTCAAAGGAACTAGAGGCTGCAATTGATCGAAAGTAACTTTGCGGTTTTCGCTTTTGTTGTTCTCGCCGTTCTTGTCGCGTTTAGTACGCCGGGTGGATGTGGCTATCTTGCTGGCCTGTTCATTGCCTTTGGGTAATTCAAAACCCGACGAAACGTGTTCGACATTGTTCGTCTTGATGTTTTGAGACAATGGAGGAGTATATCCTGAGTTCAAAGTTGGCGTTGGTTCAGGTTGCCTTTCTGGTACCGGTACTGGTGGCGGAGTATGAACTGGAATCAGTTCTGGATGTGCGATCCTTGAGTTTGCCGCTGGGGCAAATAAATAGCTTGGCAGATTCGTGGTTCCTGAATTGCTTGTTACTTCGTCGGTTGAACTTGGAGCTTGTGGCTGCGATTGAGCTGGTGGAAAAGGATTTTGTGGATCGGTTGATTCTTCCGGTCCTAAAGAATTAAACGGATTCTGGGATCCTTCAGATTCATTTGATTCTGGCTCTTTTTGCGATGTAGGGTCAGCGAATTGAATCTCGTCAAATTCACCGGCTGGAAGCGGTTGAGGTTGAGGGATCGTTGGGGCCGCAACAATGTGGTGTGGTACGGGTACTGGCTTAGGCTGGGCAATGGCTGGAGAATCAGTAACGTATGACAATTCCCTTCCACGTCTGGCTGCTCTTTCCGATGCATCCGACTGTGCTTTTGGATTGGAAGCACTTTCCGAAAGACGCACATTGCAGAATTGTAGATAGGTTCCTTTTTCGAAGTGAATGTTCTTGAGAGCCAACATGTATTCGATTTGCGAGCGGCGAAATTCGATTTCTGCTTCAACGACTCGTCGCTGAGCTTCCAATTCGATATCACGATCGCGGCCACGTTCGACTTCCAATTTCATCACGTATTGAAACTCGCGTGCGGCAACATATTGTTCTTCGGAAGCTTTCAGGGTGGCATAGGTTCGGCGTAACTCACCAAACGCATTGCTCAAACCGAAAACGATTTCGCGTTTTTGTTCCTGCAAAATCGCCCGTTCCCGGGAAAGAGCCAATTCGGCATTGCGAACGCCAAGATGTGCAGCGCGGAAGCCAAGAGGCATCGAGAATTCCGCTCCGACTTGCCATTCCTGGAAATCACCCGAAGCCAAATCGCCGAAGGCAGACGAAACCTGTGTTCCGTTGGCCAGATCTTCCTGGAATGAATCGGAGCCACCGGTCAGACTGCGACCGGTACCGCGGAAACGGTATTGCCCAATCAAATCAAACCGTGGTTTTAGAAAATTCTTTGAAGCGACCAATTGTAGTTCGCGTTGTTTGATCAGCCAGCGTTGCTGGAGCAGCTCCTGTCGCCCATGGAATGCTTCATGAACGCTTTGATCCCAGTCAAATTGCACGCCTGTGGATGCTGGTTCGTCCATCGTTTTAAGCAATTGTGGGCCATTGATTGGCAGACCGCATATTAATCGCAAACGTCTTTCTGTGACGCGAACACCACCGTTGGACAGGAAAACGCCGCCCGTCATTCCGTTGTTGTTTCGAGTACCAAAGGTTGGCCGGCCTTCCATGGCGTCCAGCACACTTCGTTCGAATCGCAAGTATTGTTCTTTCGCTTGAGCTTGAGCCTGCGATCCTTCACGGTCTTTGCCCGCGTTGGTTTCGACCAGGATTTCGTAGGCCTTGTCGCGGCCTTCGATGGTTGCTTCCAGGTTGCGATAGGAAAAATATAAATCCCAATAAGCGTTTTCAACTTCGCTGACCAGATCGCGAACGCCTTCGCGGAATTGAGAAAGCGAGATTTCCGAATTGGTTCTTGCGATCAAAACACCGCCGAGCACGCCAGGTTGAGTACTTGGTCCAGCGATGCGATTGAATTCAACTCCACCGCCCTGCAAAAGTGGATGTCGAAATTCGCCTTGGAAAATGGTTTGCCACGAATGCGGTAGCGTTTGTCCGGTTTGATTGCTGTTATCGTAGTTGGTGATGTTGCTCAGCGTGAACAACGTTCCTGTTGCAGCCAGTTTTTGCAGGCTGGCCCGGTAGTCGTGAAAGTCTTGTTCAAAGATGCCGTTGTTGCCTTGAAAGGTCAGGTTAGATGCCTGATCGTTGTTTTGAAAAAAGGCAGCGGTCGAAAAATTGGCGTCAAACGCTGACAGGGCTGCTTCTTCGCTAAACTGCGGATCGCTGAAGACGATAGCTGGATCGTAAACTCCGTCGATGATTTGAGGCGTTGTGATGATGGTGCCGCCAAGGTCTCGGAAGACTTTGGAATTTTGAAGCGCCATGCCAATGCATTGATCGAGCGAAATGTCTTCGTAAGCAATGGCGGTATAGTCAGCAACAGCCAACGGAGACATCGCTGAGTCGATCGGGCCACAATCCTGGATGCAAGGCTCGTTGCCTTCGGAAAGATGGGCCGGTCCGCAATTGGGAACCAGTTCACATGGACCGCAGCCAAGATTTGAAGGCGTACAGCGATTGGATTGGCAGCCTGTGCAGATCGCTACGAAAGCGAAAATGGCTAGTACCGTTGGCTGTAAGTTTGACTTTGGCTTGAACATTCAGAATGATCCAGATAACCGATACAGGAAAAAAACTCTCCCTGCGTGGAATAATCGGCAGGTTTTACGCAACTGGTCATCAAGCACCCTTTCAAACGATAAATGTTCACCGGATTACCTATTTCCACACGAAACTTTCGCAGTACAAAACCGCAATTGGTAAAATGAATGACTCTATTCCGCTAGCAAATATGCAATCGTGTCGATCGAACAACCTTCCAAGCAAGAAACTGACTTTATCGATGAGACGTTCGTCAAATCGGCGGATGTTTTTTTGGATGAATTGTCGTCGTTAAGTGATCGTGGTGTCGATAGGCAAGCGTTTTATGAGTTTCTGACACAGCGCATGCAGGTTTTGATCGGCGCGCGAAATACATGCGTAGCTGTTCGCGGTCCAGCTGGACAATGGGTAAGTGCATTCAAGGCGAGTCAAATCAAAGACTCAGATTGGTTACTTTCAAATCGATTTGAAGAGGCTGTTGATGCTGGCGAAGCAGTCAGCTTTGATGCTGGCAAAGGTTTAGTGCTCGCAGTTCCAGTCGTCATAGAATCGGAAGACTCGTTCTGTATCGTAGCGGTTTTCGAATCGATGCCTCACGGATCATGGGTTCAGATTTATAAAGATCTAATCGCTACTTCAGCCGAGATTGCGGCGGGTTTTGAACGACGGCAACTGGTTAGAAAGCAGGACGATCGTTTTTCGCGGCTGGAGTCGTTTGTCCACTTAATTACAAATTCTCATTCGTCGCTCGACCTGGAAACGGCGGGATACAACCTTGCCAACGATGGACGGCATTTGTTGTCGGCTGATCGGGTTTGGATTTTTACATCGGATGGCCGGGTCAAGCCGCTGGCTTGCAGCACCGTGACCAGCGTTAATGAAAGAACCAAATCCTTTGTTGCGTTGCGTTCGGCGATCGAACAAGCAAATTCACAAGGCCTTTCCGATATCGTCGTAAATAGCCAATCTGATTGTCCGCCCGCGCTGACGGCATTGGCGGGATATCTGCAGAGCGAAAAGATAGACGGCTTTTATGCGGTCAGGCTTCAGCGAAACCAATCGGATCAGACGTTGGGCTTTTTTGTTGCGGAATTCTTGCACCCGCACGATTCGATGTCGACCATTTCAACGATCAAGAATTTGCTGCCCAGTATTCAAAGTGCTGTGTCCAATGCAGACGCTTTTTCAGGGCTGCCGTTGCGAAGGAGCATGCAGACCATTCGTCGTCTTACGGATCAGTTTCGTTTGAATGCGTTGCCTCGGACTGTAACTGCGTTGGCCATGCTTGGTGTGGTTCTGGCAGCGCTGATGCTGATCAAAACGGATTTCGAAGTTACCGTAAAAGGACAATTGCGTCCGACTTTGGAGCGGCAGGTTTTTGCTCCCGCCGATTCTATTGTGGATCAAGTGCTGGTGGAGTACGGTCAATCCGTAAAACAAGGCGAGTCCGTTTTACAGTTGTCGTCCAATGAGTATGAATCAAAAGTAAGCGAGCTGCAGAACGAGTTGTCTGCGGTTCAAAAAGAACTTGAGGCCAATGAGTTGTTGCAATCTGCCGCGGGCAACGAAGGACGTGATTCATTGTTTGTCGGGCAGGTTACCGCAAAAATCGAACAAAACCGACTCCAGATTGAGGCCGTTCAAAAGAACATTCAATGGTATCTTCAGCGCCAGCAGGAATTGGAGATCACGGCACCGATCGACGGCGTTGTGATTACGCGGGATTTGAAGTTGAATTTGATGAAGCGAACCATTGGTGTTGGCAGCCGATTGTTGACCATTGCCGACACCGATTCGCAATGGGAAATTCAGTTTGAAGTGCCAGACCGGGAATTCGGGTACCTGTTGGACGCCAAGCGGCATGAGCGAATAGAGGCATGGGATGTGAAGTATCGCTTTGAATCAGATTTGAGCGAGGAGCTTGGTGCTCGAATTGGCCGCTGTGATGAACATAATTCCATGGATGAAAATGGTCAGAGTTTTGTTAAAGCCTATGTGCCGTTCGAAAAAAGCGAAGCTGACCACAACCATCGTGTTGGGCAATCGGTGGTGGGTAAAGTGAATTGCGGGAAGCGCAGTTTGTTTTTTATCTGGACGCGAGATGTTCGGGATTTTCTACGATCGAACTTTTTCTGGATGTAAGAAATGCAAATAGCCACGTGTTTGAAGCTGTTGATGGTATGGGGTGCGGTATTCGTTTCCGCAGCCTTTTCGAAGGCGCAGGTACAGGCGCAGGAAGCCGAAGGACTTCATGAATTTGATTCTGCTGTTTTACAAGTCGTGGAAACAATTGAAGTTCCTGCTGCGGCGATGGGGCCGTTAAAAGATCTGAAAGTTAAAAATGGTGGCATGATCAAGGCAGATGAAATCCTGGCGACCATAGCGGACTCAGACATCCAAATCCAGTTGCGCGAATCGCAAATCGAATTTGAAATGATCAAGGCGCAGGCAGAATCAAATGTCGATGTCAATTTTGCGTTGAAGTCTCGGGCCGTTGCGGTGGCGGACCTGCGCCGCGCTGAGCAGTCAAACAAGCGTTATGCTGGTGTCGTTTCCGATCGAGAAATGGATCGCTTGAAATTGTTGGTTGAACAAAGTTCTGCAGAGTTGGAAAAAACCCGGTTCGACAAAACCATTCTTAAAATGCAACAAAAACTTCGAGCAGCCGTCGTTGAAAGGAATGAAAACGAGTTAAAGCGTCATCAGTTGCGTTCAAAGATTTCGGGACAGGTCGTCGAAATCCACAAGCACCCCGGTGAATGGGTGAATGTAGCTGATCCGGTGTTGAAAGTAGTGCGATTGGATCGTTTGCGCGTCGAACGTTACTTGCCCGCGAAATTTGCGACTGGCGATTTGCTGGATTCGGCAGCTCGATTTTCGCCGGTTGGCTCCAATGAGAAGTTTTTCGGAAAAGTAGTCTTTGTGAATCCGGAAATCAATCCGCTCAATGCAACGGTGCAAGTATGGATCGAGTTTGAAAATCAAGAACTTGATTTGCGCCCCGGCATGAAAGGTAGCGTCGTCATAAACAAGAATTCCACAAAGAAAAAAAGTACTGTCAGCACTCTGCATCAATGAACCCTGCCGAATCAAAACAAGAAGTTCGTTTTCAGCTGCGGCGCGATTTGCAGTTTGCTGACTATCCGGTTGGGCTTTCCCATCAGACGGTCATTAAAGATCCGTTGAAGATGGAATATTTTCTATTTGATACGTTTGAATTCGCAATGTTGGAATTGCTTCGGCAGCCTCGAAGTTTAAGCGATTTGAAAGAATTGGCGGATCAGAAGTTTGCCGAAGCTCGGATTGAGGTTGCGGAACTGAAACGGTTCATGAAGCGGCTGATGAGCGATAATCTGATCGTCGCGGAAACGACTGGCATGGGATCGGGCGTTCTCTTGACGCGGGAGAAAATGCGACGTGCGAAATGGATGCAGTCGATTTTCAGTATTTTGGCGATCCGATTTCGCGGCGTGAATCCCCAATCGTTTCTGGATTTCCTGAATCCAATCTCAAAACATCTGTTTCGACCGGCGTTCTTGATCGCTTCATTGGTCGCGTTCGTCGTAGCGATGGTTACGATGTTGTTGAATGCGAACCTGGTTTTTGAATCGGAGCATTTGTGGCAGTCGATGCAGCAAGTGCGAATCTTGATTCCAATTGCATTGGCTTTAATGGTGGTCAAGATTCTGCATGAACTTGGCCATGCAATGTCGTGCCGAAGTATTGGTCGCGAATGCAACGAAATGGGTGTGCTTTTGTTGGCGTTCATTCCGTGTTTGTATTGCAATGTTTCGGATGTTTGGATGGAGCCGAAGCGTTGGAAGCGAATGCTGGTTTCGTCGGCGGGGATCTATGTTGAAATGCTGATCGCGGCGATTTGTGTGCCGTTGTGGTTGATGAGCAATTCGGGCGAGTTGCAATTGTTCTGGTTTACGCTGATGACCATTTGCAGCGTCAATACAATTTTGATCAATGGTAATCCCCTGCTTCGATATGACGGATACTACTTGCTGTCCGATGCAGTCGGCATTCCCAATCTATACATGAAAGCTCAGGCTGCGTTGCAGGATCGGATTGGCAGCTTTTTCGTCAGCCAGCGGCAAGCAAAGCCTTTTAGCTGGTTGGAAGTTTACGGAGCGGCAGCGTTTTTGTATCGATATTTTATTGTTGGGGTGATTGTATTTACGATCTATTTGTTTTTTGCCCAAATGCAGTTAGCGACATTCGGCTTATTGGTCGCGATGGTCATTGGAACGATGACGTTAGCAGGTACCGCTTGGGGTTCGGCTCGAAAACTGATGCATCTTGGCCAAAGTGGTCAATTGCGTCGGGGGCGCGTTGGTTGGACTTTGGTTGTTGTGATTGCGATTTTGTTTGCCGGGCTATTGGTTCCGATTCGCACATCGATTTATTCGGACGGCGAAGTAGCATTTGAGGGTAATCGAATTTTGTTCGCTCCCGAGTCGGGTGAGATTCATTGGGAAGTTGAAGCTGGACAGTCCGTTACATCTGGAGACCTGGTGGCGACAATCCGCAGTCGAGAATTGGAGTTGAAAATTCAAGAGCAGAAGCTTTACGTTGGCCAGGCGGAAAAAACGCTTGAGAACCAACAGCTGCTGCTTTCGCAGGGTGCCGACAATATTCGCGAGATTGAGCTGCAGAAACAGGCCGTCAGTAGCGCGAAAAAAATTCAGGACGAATTGCTTTCGCAGCAGAAACAACTGGAACTGGTTGCCGAAGTTGGCGGAAAGGTAGTTTCATTGCCCGGTTCGATTCGTACGCAAGTGCAGGATGGACTCAATTTGCGGCGCGAGATTTCGACTCTGCACAACCAAATTCGCAATGCTTTTGTACAAGCTGGCGAACCCATTGCGGTCGTTTCAAATGGCGATGCTTCGGTGATACAGTTGCACGTGTCCGAACGAAGCGTCAATCGTGTGGCCGTTGGTCAGAAAGTGAAATTGTTGATCAATCAGTATTCGCCGGAAGTGCTTCTTGGAACGGTTTCGGATATCGCGATTGATACTCCAGATGATTCCGTTGCGATTGACGGCACAGTTTCGCCTGATGCTTCAACGGTGGTTGTCACGGCAAAGTTGGACCAATCTCTGGAACCGATCTTTTTGAATTCCAAAGCCAGAGCGGTGATTTTGGGCGAGTGGATTTCCGTTTACGAAATGCTAAGTCGCTTGCTGGCTGAAAATTTCAGCTAACGATCGTCTGGTCGTATCCATCCACTTCCTTGATCAGTTGCGACAGCCAGTGGCTATGGTGCTTTTCGAAAACCACTGAGACTTCGTCCTGGTTGCCGTTGTCGCAAATCATCAAGTCCATTCCGTTTAGCATTGCGTTTGACAGCTCCATTGGCAGTTCGTCGTATCTTTCAACGAAATTCTGCGGCGAACTGAAAGCGTCCGCTCTTTCACGAATGTGATCGATTATTTGGGATCTTGAAATTGAAAAATTCAACATCATGATCGAATCGTTGGCATGAGCACGTGAAATCAGTCTTTTCAGCGTGTCCAAGTCGGTGGGGAAACTGATCCGGCACCGGCCATTGATTGGGACCGTGTTTTGATCTTTCACGAATTCGTCATCAGCTTCCCAGGTTCCTTGGATTAACACGGCCTTGCCCGGCAAATCGTGAAACAATTTTAAGAAGGTTTCGGAGCTGATTTTGTTGCGGGCAATTTTTGAACCATGCAAATCACGCGGAATTAAAATTGTTGTTTCGTCTCCAACGGATAAATTGACTTTAGGTCCAATGTGGCGGCCAGGAAAGCTTTTGTCGCCCGCTTCTTTGTCGCTGGCGATTTTCACAATCAAGCGAGTCTTTCCCGCTCGAATTTCGTCTCCTTCGTTAAGCTGGCTCGTCTGAATACTTTGGCCGTTTATGTAAGTGCCGTTACGTGATTCCAAATCCTTGATCCAGCATTTACCATTTTCGAAATGGATTTCAAAATGCTTGCGGGAAATTCCCGGGTCATTGGACAAGATGCAATCGCTATCGCGGTTGCGACCGAAACTGATTTTCTTGTCATGGGACAGGACGCAGGAATTGCTAACTCCAGGTCCGGAAGCTACTTTCAGACTCAGACAAAACTTGTCCATGATTGATTGGCCGCTGTTTCCAGTGGGCATTCAAATGCGATGCTGCCGCCAGCAATGTATCTACGCAATCTGCCCGCTCTAAAGTTCTATGCTAATCAACTCGGCATGAATCCAATACATCAGGACAAAATTCGAACTTGATTTTGGTTCGAATTGTTCAGATCTGTAAGAAAATCAAGGAGTTTCCGGCCTATTTGCTCATCGCAGCAAATTTCTCCCTGATCGTTTTTAGGCTGATCAAGCGACAAAATCTGAGTCGAATCGGGCGAGATGCCAGTCGCAAATTGCGGTTGGCCGGTAACCGGTATTCGGATGGTCCACCCGCCGCCTCCAGGTCCAAGAACGTTCAAGCCGAATTGTAAGCCAGCGCTTGGCGAGGATTCATTCTGGAATTTTTCGATCGCTTCTCGAATTTGATCTGACTGTTTTTCCAGCCAGCAATCGACTTTTGCGGGCTTTGTTTTTCGCTTGCCCCAGTTATCAGATATTCCGTAATCGTAGTATTTGAAAACAACGTCTTTGTCGATTATCGGGCAATGCAAATCACCACAGATTTTTTCGATGTTAGAGCGATCAAAAATCGGATCGGTTTGCTCGTAGTCCGCATAGACGGTCATGTTGTCCAGGTAGGTCGCCGCAAATTTCCCTTGCTCATTGTCGCCTTCGCCTTCATCGGCAAAAGTGGTTCCGGTCGAATTAAAATAATCGTAGCTGTAGTGAACCAGTTTACGGGCGGTGATGTGATCTTTTGGCACCAGGTGATACGTGTCATTGTGGTGCGCCGGATCACAAATGATTCGGGACATGACTGCTGAAACCCAATCGACTGCGACAAGGTTTCGCGGTTCGTCACCTTGCATCGGTAACTTGATTGAGATTCGTCGGACACCGTCTTCGTCTGCGGGTTCGAGTGGAATCATGGTTGCCATCAAACGCAAGTAAACATAGATACCGTGATACGAAGGTGTGAATCCGGTTTTTGAGTCACCTGAAATTACGGCTGGCCGATAGATGGTTTTGGATTTGAGGCCTTCGGTTTCTCGAACAAGTTTTTCAGCTTCAAATTTGCTGTGTTCATAATCGTTGCGAAAATCCTGACCCGAATCAAAATCTGTTTCATGGAAAACCGTGTCGCAGACGCCACTGACGTACGCGGTTGAAACATAGTGCAATTCTTCAATGTTGCAATTTTTGATGAATGCCAGAACGTTTTTGGTGCCGTTAAAGTTGGTGATCCAGGGTTCGTGGTTGCGGTCAAGCCCGTTAAAAGTCAAAACGGCTGCGTTGTGAATGATTCGGTCACAATGGTTGCTGACCCAGTCAATTTGTTCTTTCGTTAGCGAGAGGCTTTCGTTTTGCAAATCGCCTTGAAGCACGATGGGGCGAGGCAGATGATGGCCAAGTTCTGTTTCCCAGCGTGCGATGATTGAATCGACTCGTTGCTGAGCATTTTGTTTGCGGTTTGGACGCACAAGCAAAGCAAGTTTTTGCTTTCTGAGCAAAAGATCCTTGATCAGAAATTGACCGACCAGACCCGTCGCTCCAGTAATCAATATGTAGCCGGAATCGGTGGCCACTGAATCTTTGCAGACCAGGTCAGATTGGTTCGATTGGTTTTTGAAATCGAATTGATTCACAATTGTTGAAACAGATGCAATAGTTCGTTGACTGACCGCTCACCATTAATTTTGAGACAGTGTAAGCTTATGCAATTGGTGAAGGTTTACGCAATTGTAGTCTCAAAAACGAATCGCGTTTCCGGTTTCATTTAAATTAACCAGTTTGCCCACATTTGAGCTTGGCGACATTTAGTTCTGAGGCGAGGCCTTTACGGGTGCGGTATAACTTGATTCATCGACGAAATTTGACCGTGTGTTTGTTTAATGTTCAATTTGGTGCGTAAATGACGGAGCTTTTGATTTTAATTGCCGTTTTGTGTTGTCAGGGGGATTCTGACGTTGGGCGGGATTTCGATGCAAAACGGGCGCCGGGGCTGGATTCAGCTGACGTTGCGGACGGCTGGCTATCGCTTTTTGATAGCGAATCGATGTTCGGGTGGCGAAGGGAAGCCAATATCGACTGGTCCGTTAAGGACGGGAATTTGGTGGCGACTTCTGGTGAAGTTGGGCTGCTGCGTACGGCGGTACAGTTCGCTGATTTTGAATTGAAGCTTGAATACAAAGCCGCTGAGTCGACAAACAGCGGTGTCTTTATCCGTTCGTCGCCTCGACCAAAAAATCCTGCCAAAGATTGTTTTGAAATCAATATTGCACCGTCTTCCAATCCGTTTCCAACGGCTTCCATTGTTGGTCACGAAAAGGCGAAGCCAGTCATTTGGCGTGATGGTTGGAATTCGATGCGGATAGTCGCTGACGGTCCGTCGGTAAAGGTCTGGGTGAACGATCAAATGTATTTGGATTTTAAGGCGGCGGGAGATTCATATTTGGGAAAAGGATACATCGGGTTGCAACACAATGCGGGTGAGATTGCGTTTCGCAATGTACGTTTGAAGCCAATTAATTTGACGCCATTGTTTGATGGCGATGATTTGGATAGTTGGAATGCGAGGCAGGCGTTGGATAGCAATTTCTATATTGATAAAGAAAAATATTTGCGAATGCTTGGTGGACGGGGCCAGTTAGAAAGTAAAAATCGGTATGGTGACTTCGTTTTTTCCACCCACGTTAAAACCAATGCCGTCGGTTTGAATTCTGGTGTCTTTTTTCGTTGTATTCCAGGCGATTTAATGAATGGCTATGAAAGTCAAATTCAAAACGAGTTTGTTGATGGCGATGCAACGAAGCCAAAAGATTGTGGCACGGGAGGAATTTTTCGTCGGCAGAATGCAAGGTTTATCAATGCGACGGACGAGGCCTGGTTTGCGAAGACGATTGTTGCCAATGGTGCGACCATGTGCGTTTGGGTGAACGGTTGTCTGGTCGCCGATTGGACGGACAAGCGAAAGCCACACAAGAATCCGCGCAAAGGCCGGCGAATCGACGCCGGCACGTTTTGTTTACAAGGGCATGATCCGACAACGGATGTTAGTTTTCGGCAAATGCACGTGAAGGAATTGCCGAAACGCATTGAGCGGCGTTAATTTTTGGCCCGCCGTGTTTCGGTCGATTACCCGGAGTGTCCGTTCAGTTTTGAACAGCATTTCGTTATTTAGTTTGGGCGATCATTAAGTCTTGGAATTCAACTTGTAATGTCTTGCAGCAAATGCAATTGCTCCTGTCATTGCAACGATCAGGCCCAAAACCATATAAGGTGAAATGTTGGTTGCCTCGTATCGGACCGTGTCGCGAAAATGTTCATGAGTCGCTCGAAACATTCCATACGTTATCAGATAAAGATGAAACTTCTGCCCTTTGAGCCACGATACGTTTCGCGTTGAGATGCAAGCCAACCAAAAAATCGATTGAAAGGCGATTTCGACTATTGGGGCGGGCCAGAATTCGAATCCGATGCGTTGAAAGCCGGTAGCCAACGATTCGGGCAAGACATCAGCTACGGCTCGTCCGGGACAACAGCCATGAACAAGGCAACTGAATCGTCCTATTCCGATTCCAATTGGAAGAATACTTGCGAATTCGTCTCCCAAAACCTGTCTCTCACTCACGGCACGTTTCGCAATTTCGACTCCACACCAGCCGCCCATGCAAGTTGTCTCATCAATACTCCCGTGCGATTCGATCCGGACAAACCCTGCCCGGATCCTGCTATTACATTGTTCGGATCGGCCGACGATTGGTCAATTCTTGCGTGAAACTTGAAACGGATCTGGGTGGATTCAGGAGATCAGTCTATGCCTTTTCGATCTTTTATAAAGCTGTCAGAATACTGATGCAAAAAGTCAGGATCGCAGAGCAAAAATGACCAAGAAAAAGCAATCCAATAACGACAAGTCAAAAAAAGAGAAACCCAAGAAACAAAAATCGTTAAAGTCGGTTAATCAAGCCAACTTGAGCGGTACGGAGAAAGCTGCCTCCAAAAAGAACAATGGACGGAGTAATGATGCCGAAAACTTTCCCGTAGTAGGAATCGGTGCTTCAGCAGGTGGGTTAAAAGCAATGGAGACTTTCCTGTCGGCCATCTCAGAAGAAATGGGAGCAGCGTTTGTTGTGGTTACTCATTTGAACCCGGAACGAAAAAGTCTCCTGCCAGAACTTTTGCGCAAATGCACCACGATGAAAGTTCTGGAAATCGAAGAAGGAATGAGGTTGGAGCCAAATGTAGTTTTTATTTGTCCTCCAAACCGGATTCTAATCGTGGTCGGGAATTCCTTTTCGCTTTTGGACCCGGCTCTCGTCGTAAATCAAAAAGCGATAGACAGTTTTCTGATTTCTCTGGCCACCGCACAGCAATCCAATGCATTTGCAATCATTTTGTCGGGGAACGGAAACGATGGTGTCCTGGGAATAGAATCGATCAGGCAAAATTCCGGAGAAGTCATAGTTCAATCACCTGAGACGGCTGAATTCAAGCGAATGCCTGAAAACGCAATCGCGTCTGGCGTCGTTGACATTGTGCTTCCACCCGAAAAAATGCCGGCTGAATTGAGTCAGTTTTTTCGCAATGGTAGTTCTTGGCCAGCGACAGTTCTGGGCGCAGGACCACAGATGCTGGATGAATTGAACCAGGTCTTTTCCATTCTGAAATTGCAGACGGGTCATGATTTTTCACTGTACAAAACCAATACAATAGCGCGCAGGATTGTCAGGCGAATGAGCCGACACCAGATGGAATCGCTGTCAGAGTACATAAATTTATTACGGAGCAACAAAAGCGAAACCAAGTTTCTGTTCAATGAAATGTTGATCGGGGTTACCAGTTTTTTTCGAGATCCAGAATCGTTTGAATATTTGTCGAAAGAAGCGTTGCCGGAAATGTTGCAAGAGCGAAAGCTTGACGATCCGATTCGAGTTTGGGTAGCGGGTTGTGCCACTGGAGAAGAGGCATATTCACTGGCGATCGCAATACACGAATGCATGAACAAAATGGAAATTCATCGCAGCGTCCAGGTTTTCGGGACCGATGTTGACGAATCGGCCATCCAAACTGCCAGGGCAGGCCAATATCCAGCGAGTATCAAGGAAAACGTTGGCGCCGAGAGACTGGAGAAGTATTTCAAGGAAGAGGAGGATGGAAGTTTTGTCGTCAGAGAAGTGATTCGGGATATGCTGGTTTTCGCTCCGCAGAATTTGACGGCCGACCCTCCATTTACGAAATTGGACTTGTTGAGTTGCCGCAACCTGTTGATCTATTTTATGCCGCAGCTTCAAAACCGAATGATGCCGCTGTTTCATTACAGTTTAAGACCTGGAGGTTTGCTTTTTCTGGGATCGTCAGAAACGGTCGGTCAGTTCCTGAACTTGTTCAGTCCGCTGAGCAAGAAAGGAAAACTTTTCCGCAGCATTCCTCAAAAAAATCTCCCCAATTCGTTCCAGTTCACGAAGCCGTCAACCGAAAAACAAGGGCCTCAACCTTCGCACGTTGATTCCACGGAAAAGATTGACTCATCCTTTTACCTGGAAGCGATATTGAGTCAGTCCGATGCGCCTCCATGCGTCATCATTGATGATAAAAAAGACATTATCTACATTCACGGGGTTCTGGAAAAATACCTTCATCCGGCGATAGGCAAAGCGAGTCTTAAAATATTGCGGATGGTTAATTCCGGATTGCAATCTGATTTGTCGATTGCAATCCGAAGTGCTTCTAAATCCAGGGAAACAGTTGAAACGGATTCGGTGCGTGAAGCAGGAGACGATCTAATTGCGGTGCGAATCAAAGTCCAACCGTTCCTTGCAGTGGATCTGGATAACAGCTTCATGATGATTCATTTCGAAGATATTGAGGTTGACCAAGAGAACCCGGTAAAAACGCGGGCTGTGAGTTCTGGAAAGACAGCCGTCCAACTTGAAAATGAACTGAGGAATACGAGGGAACGTCTTCAAACCACGGTTGAGGAATTGCAAGCGTCCAACGAAGAGATGAAATCGACTAACGAGGAGCTACAGTCGACCAACGAGGAATTACAAAGTTCGAACGAAGAACTGGAAACATCCAAGGAAGAATTGCAATCCTTGAACGAAGAATCTGAAACCGTCAATTCGGACCTGCAATCGCGAATTGACGTATTGGCGAAAACAAAAGACGACATGAAAAACCTGTTGGACAGTACTGATATTGCAGCAGTATTTCTGGATATGGAATTTCGAATTCGCAATTATACTCCTGCGGTCACCGATCTTATCGCTCTTGAACCCGCCGACCGGGGACGACTAATCAGCAATTTTGCTATTAGGCTTGTTGACGATTTGGACCTGAAAAAAGAAGCGAACAAAGTACTTGACGATTTGATCACGAGAGAAAAAGTGATCAGGTCGCCTGAAGGAATTGACTATTTGATGCGGATCAGACCCTATCGAACGGTAGCCAATCTGATTGACGGAGTTGTTTTTACATTCGAAGACATTACCGCTGTCCGGAAGGCCGAGGAAGTTATTGCCAATGCCCATTTCAAGAAAACCGAAAATGAGCTGGCATCCGTTCTGGCCGCGACTAAAGACGGCATCATATTTTCGGATCTGAAAGGGGAAATCCTGGCGGCAAATCAGGCAATTTGTGATTTCCTTGGCTATTCAAGGAAAGAAATTACTGGGCTTACCCTGCTTAACATTACCCATGAGAATTCCCTCGCCGAAACGGTTATCCAGCTAAGACGCAGCGAAAATCGAGTACCGCCCATACTACCTATCATCACCGAAAATTCGTACTTGACCAAAGATGGGAGTGAATTTCCTGCTACAACGACAGTAACTTTTCACGAATCCAGCGAATTAACTGAACCGATGTATTGCATCGTAGTTATCCAGCCAAGAGAAATATGACCAACGTTTACATGGCATTTGATTGTTATAAGCATGCTGGCAACGGATGTTTTTATCATCCACTTGAGATTTAGGCCCATTTCTTGGTAAGATTATATCTCTCTTGATTTGATGAATGATTCTTTTCATGTGAACGTTGATCTCGTCTGTTCACAGCTAATCGTGGTTGCTCAAAGGAACGATGATGACCGAACATGCAGGAACGCAATTGCGCGAACGTGCAGAATCGATGTTGGCCGAATTCTCCACGAACAACTTGCAACAACCTGACGAATTGCAAAGGGCTGTTTACGAGCTTAGCGTTTATCAAACGGAACTAGAAATTCAAAACGAAGAGCTGCAACGGGTTCAAAGGGAATTGAGTGCAGCCCATGATCGTTACAAAGCTCTCTTCGATGACGCGCCGGCTGGCTATCTAACCATCGACAATAAAAATGTGATCAAGGAAGCAAACGTCCTGGTCTGTGAAATGTTTGGGGCAGCGGCGGAAGAGCTCGTTGGGGCAAACCTTATTCAGCTGATTTGCGAAGAGGACATGGATGTTCTATTTCTTCATCTGCGACAGACATCGCGGTCAAATGTCACCGAATCATGCGAGGCAAGATTGGCTAAGCCTGGTTGCGAGCGGATCTTTCGACTGGACAGCCAAAGAGTAGTCGGGCAGGACAAGGAGAATTGGACGATCTGGACGGTGGTCACCGATATTTCTGAATCAAAAAAACGCAACGAGCTTGAAATTCAAGCACAAAAGGCTCGCCAGGAAGAACGATTGAAAACGCTAAATTGTGTAGCCGGCGGGGTGGCTCACGATTTCAACAATCTGTTATTACCCATCACAATTCATGCAGAGCTGGCAAAAGAGTCCCTTGATTCGAGCCAGTCCACGTACAGTCACATTGAGAGTATTGTCAATGCAGCCGACGCAGCCACAGTTCTATGCCAACAATTATTGGACTTTACTGGTTCAAGCCATTCGGAATTGAAACCGCTCAATGCCGGCAAGACCATCGGTGCTCTATTGCCGATTCTGTCATCGGGTTTTCCTGACGACCAAACGCTGATTGTTGATTGTCAGTGCACGGAAGAGAGCATAATGGCAGACGTCGTTCAATTTAATCGCGTATTGATGAATCTCACCACTAACGCGTCTGAGGCAATCGCAGGCGCAGCCGAAGGATTAATCCAGATTTCCATCAATGTACAGATGGTTGATGACATCGGATTGGCAAAAATGCTTTTCGCAGAGGGTAATTCTGCGGGAAAGTATGTTGTCGTGAGCGTTAGTGACAACGGATGCGGAATCTCTGCTGAGGCAATGTCTCGTATTTTTGATCCATTCTTTTCAACGAAATTTAACGGCCGAGGACTGGGGCTGGCATCTGTGTTTGGGATCGCCAGAAAACACGGTGCCGCAATCGACGTATCCAGCTCACAAAAAGGCACAGATTTCCGAATGTTGTTTCCAGCTATCGAAGAAGAAACGGCCTTTGTAAGCTCCGACGCAGCGGCAAACGAAATCGTCTACGGCGCTGGAAGGATACTGGTAGTTGACGACAACGCCATGGTTCGCAATTCAACGAAGCAATTGTTAGTAGTTGCCGGATATGAAGTTGAAACTGTGGAGTCCGGTCAGAAGGCCATTGAAATGGCTACAAAACAGCCCGACGGGTTTGATTTGGTTCTGTTGGACATGTTGATGCCCGATATGGACGGGCTAACGACGTTGAAGGAAATCCGATTGCTTGCTCCCAACATCCTGGTATGCATGACAAGCGGGTTCGCTGAGGATTCGACCTTGGAAAAGCTTCATGCCCTGAAACTCGATGGGTTTATAAGTAAGCCGGGTTCTGTTTTTGAATTGACTTCGCGAATTCATAGGGCCTTCGCATCGCAAAAATAAGGCGTGATCCGAGAAATACATTTCGCTTGATCAATGCATTGTCAGCGGATTAAATTGCAGCCTTTCGAGCCTGTGATATGGTGACGCAGAAATGAACTATGCTCGAAAGCCGGCGTGCAATAGAAGCGACTGACACGTAGAGCTGATTAGCGTGAAGATCAGGAACGCGTAAAAGCATCACGTTTTTTTGGCTTTCCGATTTGATTTTCATTGCCAGCCAACTTCCGTAAATGATACCTGAAACAATCAAAGCAATGCTTCCAATCATTAAACCAAACATTCCGTAATCTCTAGTTGATGAAATCGCCAGGCCCAGGAAAAATGTTGGCCAGAATACTAGATGAGCAAGAAAGAATGGAAGCACGAATAATCGCACGACCGCGAAAGGCAAGATGGTCTCCTCTTGCACGTTCTTGGCGCGGTCGCTCTTCGAAGTTGGAGGATGATAAGGGTTCTTGTTTTCTGAATCAGTCATGCCAATTTGCCAATCATTTTGGAAATGAAAGGGCGATAACGAACAAGCATTTAACCCAAACCCTATTTGGTTTGTAGATTGCGCAATACTTTGGGCAGCGGAAAGCTGACGTTTTCTTCTCGAGTCACAACCGTGTCTATGGTGGCGTTGTACTTTTCTTTAATCCAATCCAGACATTCTTCGACGACTTTTTCCGGCGCACTTGCTCCAGCTGTTACCAAAACCGTTTCAACATTTTCGAACCATTTTGGGTCGATGTCGGCGGCGCCATCAATTAAATAGGAGGCAATTCCTTTGTCGCCAGCCAGTTCACGCAAGCGTTGACTGTTGGAACTGTTTTGGCTGCCCAGCACAAGACACAGATCTGATTCGATCGCGATCTTGCGAACCGCTTCCTGACGGTTTTGAGTCGCATAGCAAATGTCGTCTTTCGGTGGATTGACGAGCTGAGGGTATTTTTCACGAAGTGCTGCAATGATGCGGTTGGCGTCGTCAACGGACAAAGTCGTTTGTGTCAGGTAGGCGACTTTGGCGTCGCTGGGGATATCAAGCTTTGCGACATCCTCGGGCGTTTCGACCAGGATCATGGCTTCGGGAGCTTCGCCCATGGTCCCGATCACTTCGTCGTGTCCTTCGTGCCCAATTAGGAAAATGGTGTATCCTTCACGCGCGTATTTTACCGCTTCCAAGTGCACCTTTGTCACCAGTGGGCAAGTGGCGTCGATCGCGCTCAAGTTTCTTTCTTGTGCAAGTCGGCGGATTTCTGGCGAAACGCCGTGGGCTGAAAACAGCAGCGTTGATCCTTCTGGCACGTCCGCCAGTTCATCGACAAACACGGCCCCCTTTTCCTTAAACGATTCGACTACGTATTTGTTGTGGACAATTTCATGATATACGTAAACCGGCGCGCCAAATTCTCGCAGGGTTAATTCAAGACTTTCGACCGCCATGTTAACACCGGCGCAAAATCCTCTGGGGCTGGCCAAAAGAACTTTCATGTTGGAATCTTTAATTGCGAGGAATCGACTGTAAAAATTTTCAGAAACGGTTACGCTTATTGTAGAAGACCGCTACCGATCGTGGCAGGCAACATTGTACTATTTGCAGCCATTCGGTCTTTCTTTTCGCCGCTTGGAAACAATCATCTATTTGCAAGAAAATATCTTAATATGTCTACACAAGAAGCCCGCCCCCAAATAGAAGTTAATCCTGCAACTCTTGACCAGGGTGACCGAATTTGCCGAAATTCTGTCAAACAATGTTTTTCGAAATATGCCTGGGTTGTTGGGAATCAGCCTGGAGAACAAAAGAAATCACTGAACGCAATATTGAATTTGGTGGTTCGAGCGATCGACTATCTGGATCTCGAAAGTGCGGACGGATTACCGCTGGATGTCTGGTGCGAATTTCGAGACGAATTGAGTGATGCGTTTCAGGGAAATTATTCGTCCGAAGATCTGTATTGTCTGGTGCATGCAGCAAAGAAACACTCGATCCCACGTCAGTATTTTTTCGACATGCTGAATGGGATTGATTTCTGGATCCGCAATCGCGGTTTCGAAACTTATGATGATTTGCTGGTCTTCGCTTATCAAATGGGTGGTGCGCCGCTGACGGCTTCGGTCCCTGTGCTTGGTTTCGTGAAAGAGGGATACGAAGAAGCGGCGTGCAGTGCCGGACAGGCAATTTTTCTGACACAAGTGCTGGCCAACATTGTTCGAGACACGAAATTGAACAAGATGTTTATCGCCAAACAGGACATCGTAAATACGGATTTGTCGATCGCACGGCTGAAGGTGCGAAAAAATAGTCCGGAGTTGAAGCATCTGGTGCGACTGTACGGTTCACGAATCGAAAAGTTGATGTACGCCGGCGGCAAACTAGTAGATTACCTGGATTTTGACGCGCGGCGAACCTTTACTTCGTTGTTGTCGGTTCACTGGTCGATGTTGATAGCGATGCGTTTGAAGCCGGAAGTTGTTTTGAATCCCGACGGTGTATTGAGCCGTAAGGAAATGTTCAAGCTGAAAACGAAGCATTTTATGGGTACCGAAGGAAACATTCCTGTGTTTCCAGAAATCGATCACCATCATCATTGATTGATGGACGGTTGTTTAGAATTAAAGAGTTTGGTTAGATTCGCAGTCAAAGCGTCAAAGTCGTTTCCAAACGCTTTTGCAAACTTCTTCAGCCTTTGATTACTTGTGTACGCGACAAAGTCTTTTCGTTTGGCGTCTTCGACCATGAATTTGAAATATCTTTCCGGTGCGGTTTCGTAAAGATAAAAACTTAAGCCCCACGATAGTGCGTAGGCCGATTCGATATCCTTTTCGAAAATCCGATCGTTATCGATCAGATTCAGCAGTTGTGCGTACAGTTTGCCTTGGGAAATCATTTTTCGTAAGTGCGGAAGTCGGCTCTTGTTGACACGGTGAACACGTTTGGGGAATTGCTCTGGGTCGCTGAAGCCACGTGCTTCGAATAGTGTCGCCAGCCCTTCACTTACCCATTTCGGCGGCGGTGAAAATCGATTGTGTAGCCCGGTATTAAAGGCAGATTGGTGGACGGCTTCGTGGATGATTGAGCCATTGTTGAATATCCATGCGTCGTTGCTTTGCCGCAAACGCCCCGATGGATCGTAGGTCGTGATGCGGTTGGTGGCTGACGAGTAGTAGCCAAAGACCTTGGAGTCTTTGATTTGGACTTCGTTGATCAGATAGCGGTTGAAGTCATTTCGTGACCGCAAAACGGCAGCCACTAATGGAACTTGAAGTTTGTTAAGCTTGACGCCATTGGATTCGACAAATTTTACAAAACGGTCATGTAGAATTTCGAAGGGCTGCACATAGCTACTGGCGCTGCCCCAGGCGTGAACCACCACGAAACGTTTGGAAGTTGTAATGTCGTAGCGAGAGCCAAATTCACTTTGCAGCAATTGGCGAATTTGATCCGGAGTATAGGAGCGAAATTTTGGGGAAACGATCTCCAGAGCTTTACGGTCGGTTGTGGGAATAAGCCTTAGCTTTCCCGCCGGATCCATCAGCGCAAATTCCTTGCCGTTAAACGCCAGTGGCATCCCGTAGTATTCTAAGCCATCGACAGAGATTTTTGCCAACGGTTTGGATTGGGCGAAGCAACTGGTGCCGAGCACGAAAAATGCAGCCAATGATATCAATAGAATTCTCATGGTTTAACGATGAGTTATAAAGGTCCGCTTGTCAAGAATTGGATACAGTTGCGAGCGGCCAAGCTGCAAATGCACGGAAACAATCGCCATTGTTTTGGTATGTGACGATATTTCAGAGTCCGAATGGGTATTGGTGATGCTCCTGAAATTCCCGATGTAGTTCAAAGGTTCAACGCAAAGGCAGCTGTTTTGCTTCTTCGATTTTCTTTTTTGCGAACTCTTCCAGGCGATTTGCAGCATGACTTGTTATTCTGTATTGCAGGAAAAACGACTCGGAGAGTCGAGCTACTTTCACATTTTGAGTAGCATTGTTGGAATTTATGTTGATGTGCGGATAGATGAGTTTTTGTTAAGATATAAAGTCCATTTGTACACTGAAGCTTGCCCTCTCCAAAATTAAAGGTGTTGTCGATGCCGCTGATTTCTATTCCCGTTGCACTACCGTTCATGTTGGCGGTTGCTATCGTGTCAGCAAATTTTGAGCTCGGCGACGTCAATCGTGACGGAGCGGTTAACTTGCTTGACATCGCTCCGTTTGTTCAATTGGTTAGCAGCGGTGGATTTCAGGAAGAGGCAGATGTTAATGACGACGGTGTTGTAGACTTGTTGGACGTAGCTCCGTTTGTTGATTTGTTGAACGGCGGGAATAGCAGCGAAGAAATTGTTCCGCTGTACGATGCTGACACTTTGCTTGAACCAGAAACGGTCGTCGATACACCCGATGCATTGATTACCATTGTGGGCGATCGCGTACGTGACCGACATGCGCGCGAAGATGAGTTCCAGGCGTACGATCATTTCATCGAATTCTATTGGGAACAGCGAACCGTTTCGATTGAGATTGTCGACCGGATTGCGCGAGGTGGAAACAGTATTACGGTTAACACGCAATCGATCATCCCGCTCCACACGCGAGACTTCAGGGCATTTTTTCGTGGCCTCAATACTCCAGCAGAATACCATCACAATGTTAGTATGGCTCAGGTGGTTCCGACCCAATACACAACCACGTTGACCTTCAATCCAAAAACCGGCCAACCGATTCAGCTTGGTGACCGAATGGAATTTGAATTTAGTCCGTTTCTTAGCAATCCCACAAACGGGCGCGACAATTATTACGGCACTGCGTTTTTGTATATCGTCGGTGAAGGATTTAAACCGTGGGAAGCACTTGGGCCGATTCAAGATTCTTTTGCGTTGCCTGAATCGACATGGTTGGGCGGCGGTACGACCATCCACTTGCAGTATTCCAACGAGCCAGACAATTTGTTGAAGCAGATGGCGGGCAATTTGGCACCGATCAGTGCTCAGCCATTTGTTTTGGGGCGCCGGCTGCATCACACGGATTTTGGTAACGGGTCTCATAGTGAACAACCCAATCCGCCCTTTGCGGCACAACAAGGTAAGTTGGGACCGAAATACGTTTCTCGCAGCTGTGTTGCATGTCACGTGAATAACGGACGGTCGTTTGCTCCAGCGGCAGGTGCAACATTGACCAGATCCGTTGTAACAGTCGGCATCGATGACTGCGGCACGGAACATCCAATTTTGGGATCGGTTTTACAGCCTTTGTCGGTGGGCGGACCCGGTGAAGGCTCGGTCAGCATTTCAAGTTATACGTTGGTGGATGGGCAATATGGTGACGGCCAGGTTTTTGAATTGCGCCGGCCAAATTATGTATTCAGCGGAACAACGCCGTCTCATTTTTCAGCTCGTACTGCACCGCCATTGATTGGAATGGGTTTGCTTGAAGCAATCAGCGAATCAACGATCATGGCAAATGCTGATCCTGATGATTTGGACGGCGATGGGATTTCCGGGCGGGTTCAAAGAATCGACGACCCGGAAACCGGTGATTTGCGAGTTGGACGCTATGGTTTTAAAGCTGGTAAAGCGAAATTGATTCATCAGATTGCTGCTGCATTGAATACAGATATTGGTGTTACCACAGATGTTTTTCCGGTCCTTGATGGAGAATCTAATTCCGGGTCCGTGGTCGAATTTAATACAAACGATTTGCAGAATTTGACTCGTTACATCGGAGTTTTAGGCGTTGGTGCTCGGCGTAATTACGACGATTCAGACGTTTTGGCGGGCGAAGTGCTGTTCAATGCGATCGGTTGTGCAGATTGCCATTTACCAAATGTTCCTACCAGCGAGTTTCATCCTTGGACGGAATTGCGCAACCAGACGATTCATCCTTATTCCGATTTGTTGTTGCACGACATGGGGCCTGGACTGGCGGATAATATGGGCGAAGGAGTTGCGACTGGAGCGGAATGGAGAACGACTCCGCTTTGGAACATCGGTCATACTGGTGCCGTTGGTGGTCAAGAAGGCTATCTTCATGATGGACGCGCGCGGACTTTGGCTGAAGCGATTTTGTGGCATGGTGGAGAAGCGGAAAACGCCAAAGAAGCTTTCCGGCAGATACCAGCTTCGTCTCGAGCTGATCTAATCAAGTTTTTGCAGTCGCTTTAGAATTGATGCGACGAACGGTCGTTTTTCCATTTCTATAGATGGTGCAGGAGAATTCTTTTGGATTCAGAACGGAATGTTCTAGAAGCGGATTCAAAAACCGGTTTCCGATAGTAGCACGACTCTCCGAGTCGTAAACAGCGTTGTGAAACGACTCGGAGAGTCGAGCTACTATCCAGCCAATCACTTGACTACGATTTGGCAGTTCGGTAACGCTAGTTAAAGTCGCGAGTGCAAATAGTCTGAGTTAAGCTCTGATTTTCCAGGACGATGGTCTTGGGAAAATTCGCGGAATTCATGCACCAGAGCTGTTGGCAGATTGAATTCCTGACCGGGAAGATTACTATGAAATCCCGACTCAAATCCCCGGTCAGATCCAGCAGAATTTCGCATGCCAAAACTGTTCTTAATCGTCGTTGTCATTTTCTGCGCTTTGTTTGTGCAAAAAGCCACAGACCTGTCCGCCCAGGAAAAATCGATCTACCACGACTCGTGGATCGACCGAAACAAAAACGGCAAACAGGATCCGTACGAGAATCCTGAGCTATCGGTTGACGAACGCATTGCCGATTTGATCGGGCGTATGAATCTGGATGAAAAGACTGCCCAGATGGGTACCATCTACGGATACAAACGCATTCTGAAAGACACCCGCCCAACGGAGAAATGGAAGACCCGGGTTTGGAAAGACGGCATCGCTAACATCGACGAACACTGTAACGGTGTGAGGCACTTCGATGAAAACGTTGAGCTCGTCAATCATTGCGATGTGCTCAATGAGATCCAGCGTTGGTTTGCTGAAGAAACTCGGCTGGGCATCCCGGTGGACTTTACCAACGAAGGCATTCGCGGCGTCTGCCACAGCAACGCTTGCAACTTCCCGACTCAACTTGGCGTCGGAGCCACATGGGACCGCGACTTGGTGCGGCGCATCGGCGAGATCACAGCGATCGAAGGCAAGGCACTTGGCTATTCCAACATCTACTCGCCGATCCTGGACGTTGTTCGCGATCCGCGCTGGGGGCGGACGATTGAATGCTATGGCGAATCGCCGTTTCATGTTGCCGAACTGGGAATCCAGCAGTGCAAGGGGATTCAGTCCAAAGGCGTCGCCTCGACAGTGAAACACTTTGCAACTTACAGCACACCCAGTGGCGGCCGTGACGGGAAAGGTCGTACCGATCCGCAGATCCCCAGACGCGACATGCATGAAATTTTGATGCAGCCTTTTGAAAAGGTCATCAAGGAAGCCAAGCCGTGGGGAGCGATGAGTTCCTACAACACTTACGATGGAGTTCCGGTTACTGGCAACCCTTACTTTCTGACTGACCTGTTGCGTGGCGAATATGGCTTTCGAGGTTACGTTGTCTCTGACAGCGGCGCAGTTAAGCGAATGAAGTCCCAACACAAAACGGCTCCTGACTGGGAATCTGCGATCGTCAGCGCGGTGACTGCCGGCATGAACGTGCGAACGGACTTTCAAAAGACCGAAAAGTTTGTGTTGCCGCTGAGAGAACTGGTCAAGGCTGGCCGCATCTCCGAAGAGATCATTGATGCTCGCGTGTCGGATGTTTTACGAGTCAAGTTTGAGCATGGGCTGTTTGACAATCCGTTTGCTGACGGCGAAAAAGTCACCGAGATCGTGCACAACGCCGAACACGAATCCGTCACCCTGGAAGCGGCTCGCAAAGCGATGGTGCTGCTCAAGAACGATGGCGCTTTGCCGCTGGACCCGAAAAGCATCTCCAGCGTGTTGGTCACTGGCCCTTTGGCGGATGACGCTTTGCCGATGATCAGCCGCTACGGACCGGGACGTTCCGAAGTGATCACGCCGCTGGCCGGGATCAAGGCTTTCCTGGGCGACAGAGCCAAGGTGACTCATGCCAAAGGATGCGACTACTTCGACAAGAGTTTCCCTCAGTCGGACATCATGCACATCGAACCCGACGAAGAAACTCAAGCTTCGATCGACGAAGCCGTCAAGCTGGCCAGGGATTCGGACGTGATCATCGTTTGCGTTGGCGACACTCACGATACCGTGGGTGAATCAAAGACGCGGCTTAGTCTGGATCTGCCTGGCCATCAAAGCTTGTTGGTGAAGCAGTTGGCGAAAACTGGCAAGCCCGTGGTGGTTGTGCTGATGCCTGGTCGGGCGGCTTCGATCAACTGGATCGATCAGAACATTCCGGGCATCGTTTGTGCCTGGCACGGCGGCGAAAAAGTTGGACAGGCAATCGCTGAAACTCTCTTTGGAGCCTACAACCCTGGCGGCAAGCTCCCGATCACGTTTCCAAAAACCGTGGGCCAGATCCCACTGGCTTTCCCGGCACGCAACGGGGCTCATGGCGGTCAAAGCAAAGGCCACGATCCCAACGGCTGGGGAACGTCGCGAGTCCGTGCTCCGTTGTATCCACTTGGTCATGGGCTTAGCTACACCAGTTTCGAGTACAAGAATCTGAAGATCTCTCCCAAGACCCCAACAGCGAAAGACAAAATCACGATCACCTGCGATGTGACCAACACGGGAGACCGGGACGGCGACAATGTAGTGCAGCTTTATATTCGTGACGTCGTCGGTACCATCACGCCTTACGAAAAAGTCCTTCGCGGGTTCGAACGAGTCGCGATTTCGGCGGGTGAAACGAAGACGGTGACTTTCGAGCTCGATCCGTGGCGTGATCTGAAAGTCATGGGCCCGGAATACAAATGGATCGTCGAAGCAGGTGACTTTGACGTCATGGTCGCCGAATCTTCCAGCGACGAAGCAGTCAAGCAATCGGGCTCCTTCACGATCAAGTAGACTTTTCACATGAAGCGATCTTTTCTGTGAGACGTCGACGCGAAAAGCGAGCGGTCTTCGCTTGATTCGGGTACAATTTTTGTTTTAAACTTCGGCTACAATCAGGACCAAGCATTGTGAAACCATCTGTCTCTCAATTTGTTTTCGGAGTCCTGGTCGGGTCTCTGGTGACCTGCGTCGCGTTTGCGATGCTTGGGCAGCGAAGTAAATCGTCATCCGGCGGTTCTGCTCGTGAAATTACGGAAATTACGGTGGCTCACGGATTGCCCGTCGAACATCCGGTTCATGCGGGCATCGAAGAGTTTGGCCGGGAGCTGGAAAAGCTCTCTGGCGGAGCTTTGAAAGTAAATATCTTTCCAGGTGCTCAGCTTGGCAAGGAAACGGTTTGCCTTGAGAAGACTCAGCAGGGCGAGATCGATATCACCAAAGTCTCGTGTGCCCCGATCGGGAACTTTGTGCCGGTGTTCAAACTGTTCAGCTTGCCCTATCTGTTTCGCGATCGAGAGCACTATTGGCGAGTCCTTGATAGCGACGTGGGTGGAGATTTGCTGAACGAACTGAGCACGCTGGAAGGCGGAGGTAGCAGCGGACTGGTCGGGATGACCTGGTTCGATGCGGGCAGCCGGAGCTTTTATGCGACTCGTGGACTCGAAGGCCCAGAGAGTCTTGCCGGTTTGAAGATTCGCGTTATGGAGGATCCCGTCGCCGAAGCGACCGTGAAGGCTCTTGGAGCGTCTGCAGTGACGATGTCGTTTGGCGAGCTTTATACTTCGTTGAAACAGGGAGGGGTCGACGGTGCTGAGAACAATCCGCCGAGCCTTCACTCCAGCCGACACTTTGAGGTTTGCAAGAACTATCTGCTGGATGAACACTCGCGGATTCCCGATGTGCTGGTGGCAGGTTCAAAGTTTTGGGACAGCCTGAGTGAAACGGAAAAGGAATGGGTTCGCAAAGCTTCCAAACATGCCAGTCAATTTCAAAGGGACCTGTGGGCCGAAGCCAGTCAGAAGTCGTTGGATGAACTCAAGGAAGCCGGTGTCACCGTTCGCAGTGCCGACACGGCCAAGTTTCAAAAGCTGACTGAGGATGTTGTTGAAAAGTTTGCGACCGGTCAACGCAAGACCTACGTGGGTCGGATCAAGGGAGTCCAATGAGTTTTTTTTCGGGCTTTCAAAAGATCCTGTCCAAAATTCTCGGCGTCATCTGCGTCATCGTTTTTTCGGTGCTGGTGATTGATGTGCTGTGGGGCGTGTTCACTCGTCAGGTGTTGGACAACCAACCCGCATGGACAGAAGAACTCGCCAGATTGCTGCTGGTTTGGCTGTCGATTCTGGGAGGCGTGTTGGCTTATGCCGACGACGCTCATCTGGGCGTCGACGTGCTGGTTTCCCATTTTGCTTCGGGCACGCACAAGCTGGCTCGCCTGGTCAGCCACATTTGCGTGTTTCTGTTTTCGATGTGCGCACTTGTTATTGGTGGCGGAATGTTGTTTCAGGATCGACTGGCTTCCGGGCAGATGATGGCGACACTGGGGATCGCCAAAGCCTGGTTTTATTTTATCTTGCCGCTCGGCGGGGTGCTGATTTGCTTTCTGGCAATTGAAAAGATCCTTTCGATCATGACCACAGCGCAGACGGAGGAACAAGTATGAGCACCGGACTTGCCGTACTGCTGGTTGCCTTCGTCGTATTGCTGCTGATGGAAGTGCCGGTAGCTTTCGTGATCGGAATCGCGACGCTGCTGGGTGCTTTGGCGCTCGGACGAGAAGGATCATTTGTGTCGATTGCCAGCGACATGGCCAATGGCCTGGACAGCTTTCCACTGTTGGCGATTCCGTTTTTCATTCTCGCTGGCGAGCTGATGGCTTCGGGCGGGTTGGCTCGCAGGCTGATCGACTTTGCGTCTTCGATGGTCGGGCGATTGCCGGGCGGACTGGCGATCGTCAACACTGTCACCTGCATGCTCTTTGGCGCTGTTTCCGGGTCGGCGACGGCAGCCATTTCGTCGATCGGAGCAGCCTTGATTCCCGAGATGGAACGCAAAGGATACCCTCGTGATTTCAGCGTCGCCCTGACGGCAACGGCAGCCACCACCGGATTACTAATCCCTCCCAGCAACGTGATGATTGTCTACGCATTGGTGGCGTCAAACGTTTCGGTCGGAGCCCTGTTTCTTGCCGGCCTGGTACCCGGCATCGTAACCGGATGCGCGGTGATGGCCGTAGCGGTGATGGTTAGCAGCCGTTTCTCAGACAAATCCAGTTCGAAAGTTCCCGGCAAGATCGACGAGATCCCAAGCTTCTGGCGTTCGTTTTTCCGCGCGTTGCCCAGCCTTTCGATGCTGTTCATTGTGATTGGCGTGATTATCCGCGGCATCATGACGCCCACGGAATCGTCGGCCATCGCAGTGCTTTGGTCGCTGCTACTGGTTTGTGTCTTTTACCGAGAAGTTTCAATTGCCGATTTGCCTCGAATTTTGATCAACGCGACACGCACGACCGGGATCGTGCTGCTGCTGATCGGAACCAGTGCGGCGATGAGTCGTTTGCTGACGATCGAGCAAGTGCCTCAGGCTGCAGCATCGGCTTTGTTGGCCGTCTCTGAGAATCCGCTTGTGATCTTGCTGTTGATCAATCTGGCGCTGTTGCTGGTAGGCATCTTCATGGACATGACGCCAGCCATTCTGGTTTTCACTCCGATCTTTTTGCCCGTCGCGATCGGAATCGGGATCGACCCGGTTCACTTTGGCGTGATCATGATCGCGAACCTGTGTATCGGGTTGTGTACTCCGCCGGTCGGCTCCTGCCTGTTTCTTGGTTGCGGCGTTGGTAAAGCAAAAATTGCGGGAGTCTCGCGCGCGATGATTCCGTTTTACATCGCCATGTTTGCGGCACTGCTGCTGATCACCTATTTCGAATCGCTGTCCTTGTGGCTTCCCAAAGTGCTTGGCGAGATGGAGTGAGTCATCCTGCAGCGGTTGCTTCGTTCAATGAACTTGAAATCACCCTCCCCTTTTCTTCCCCGTCAAAAACAAAATACTTCGTTTTGTTGTTGACATGCATTAAGACCGTCGCTGACACCCAAAGCTTGAGAATTTACAGTAAGCTGTTGACGATGTAGGTGCGCGATGAAGAGAGGTCCTAAAACAATCCAATCCCGTAAATCGAGATATTGCCCCCAGATACTGACCCTTAAAGGCCATGTTATCCAGCCAATTATTTGACTACGATTTGACAGTTCGGTAACGCTAGTTGAAGTCGGGCGATTTCATCCTCGCTCACTGCCACGCCCTTGAGTTGGAGGCGCTTGAGTCCTTTCAATTCAGCTAATGGCGATAAATCACTGACGGGTGCGTTTATGAGCTTCAGCACGTCCAAGTTGGTAAGGCCATGAAGTGGTGACAGGTCGATAGCGCTAGAGCCGTTTAGCAATAGGTATTCAAGTTTCGTTAGAGCAGCAAGTGGCCCAAGGTCATCAACCCGTGGAGTCGTAGTCTCAAGCGATTTGAGATTGGCCAAGCCAGACAATCCCGAAAAGTTGTCAATTTTGTCCCCCCAAAGCTGCAATCGCTCAAGTCTCGTGAACTGGCCGATTGGAGTCAAATCGTCAATTTCATCGTCGATCAAGTCAAAACTGACGACGGTTGAAAAATAGTCAATTCCCAACAGGTCGTGCATCCATGTCGGCACGCTTGTAGTCCCGTTGCCAGGTAGTTTTGTGTCGTAGTCATATTCAAAGTCATATTTTATTCCAGCACCCGCGTTTCTTCCCCAAAGAACCGCTTTTCGTTGGTTCGAAGCGCGAACGGAATACCACCCGATCCAAACGCATGCCAAGGTCGCGATGATCAGCATCGAACGGAGACCAAAACGGAAACGTCGTCGAGTTCGTTTTAAATTGGCCATGGGCGTTGTAAAAGCAACGGCTGAACTGAAAACTCTAGTTGGACCGGCTCAAGAATTCGATGACAAAATCTTCAGATGAATTCATTGAAGCAATTGCGTCGGTTGAACGAGCGACAGATTGATGTTTCCGTCGTCGCGAATTGCATGAAAGAACTCTTGTTGCCAGGATATTTACGTTTAACTTTTGGTAAGCACCGAAAACCTTCAACCACGTATCAGGGTACCACAATGAAGGCCAGAAGACTACAAAAAACGCCACTCAATCGCTGACGCTTGCGAGAGCGAATGAGCCCGAATTTGCGGTTGCTTGGCAGAGCTAACACGAACTCATGATGGATGTTTGTGGGGAGTCGGTAAACTGGCGTGCTGCTTTGAGCGTTCGCCATATCAGTTGATGCATCCACAGGCACAGGTTGTTTTTTACTATCTGCTGCACCTGATCAACGACTGACAATTACAATTGCGATACTCAAATCGCCGGGTCCATTCCCCTTTCCAATCTTCAGGCGGAAAAGAACCTTTAACGGATTTCGCTGGCAAAATTGGGGGGAGTCATACAATCTGCTCCTTCCCCAACACTAACATCGAGACTAGGTGCTGAAATTTACTAGAATTATATAAATTCGATGTGACGGTTGGGTGGGCGATCCGACTAGGGATATGAATAAAAAAGTGTTTAGTAGCCGAGCGAAGCTTGTCAAGGCAACGAAGCAAGCTGAAACATCAATGGGAGCAAGTCAAATGCATTCATTATTTTCTGGACTAACCTGGCGAAGAAGTATGGCGTGGTTAACAGTGGTCTTCGTATCAATGCATGGTTCGCTTGTAGCGGTCGCCCAGACAGATGATGTTGCCTCGCTATCGAACAAACTTCGCCGAGATCTTGACCAGGTCATTTTTCCTGCAATGAAACAGGGCGATGCGGAAACATTCTATGATGCATTTGGGCCGATTCTGATCAACAAAGACTCTGACACCGTGGAACGTATCGAGTCGTACGCCAGTGCGTCTGGTTTGGATTCGCCACTTGATTACATGATCGAACTCAAGCTGATGAGGATTGAGCAAGGGATCGATTCGGCTCATGAAAAGCTGGCGATGAAACCGACGATGTTAATGTTGGCTGGTATCAATCGCACGGTTACTGATTTTTTGCAAACGGTTAGCGACCATGCGTTGATGCAGGATCCTATTACGGTGCCCGACGATTGGAAATCGGGTCGCGATCTGTTTTGGAGTTCTCACGTTCTGAAAAACGAATTCAGCAACTATGAAAAAGCTTTGCTCTACGGATCCGAATTACTGGCGACTGTCAGGCCGCGTTTAAAAAATGCTGATGCTCGAGATCGTGAGCAAGTCGAGCAATTCGTCGAATTATTGAACCGATTTCCGATCGCGAGCAACGACCTTCACGAGGCAGAGGCAGTAGCACGATTGATGCGATTCGAACGGTCAGCAGATCAAATGATCGTTTCCAAGGACTTTCGAGATCGACTGATCGCAGCGATGAGCATCGAACTCGACTCGGAATTTTTGATTCCGTTTCTCACCAGTCGAAGTAGCTTCTCCAGATCAGAATTGAATAACGCAGCGGAAGTACTTGAATCGGTCCAGGACAAGGTTGGGGAATTTAGAACATCGAACTCAACGTTACTTCGGCAGGCGTCGCTGTTTCGCAGCGGTTCGCATTGGTGGCTTCGCGGGAGGTACGGCCGCGGAGCGTTGGCCGACGGACTCTTAAAGACAAAGGACGCGGTTGAAAAATCGGCAGCAATGAATGCATTGTACATGCCCAGAGAACGGCCAATTCCTGAAGATAATTTCATCGGTACGGCATCCAGCGATACGACTAAACCGTATTATAAGCGCAGACATTACTACACTTGGGCATTGGAATACCGACCATTACTTTCAGATCGTTCCCGCGATGTAAAACGAAGAAGAATACCGAGCCTGGAGCAGTCGATCCAGGATGTGTCGAATGACGTTTCCAAGCAGACGTTTTTCTACTGAGGTGCGCAATTCCACGGTTCGGTACGAACCGAGACTCGTCAGGTAACGACTAAAACTAAACACAGGAAGACTATTAACGTAAGCTTGCGCCAGGAATTTGCTCCCGAAGACTGGACGATTCCGCTGCGTACTGTCGGATTGCACGAGTACTCGAATGCGATCCTTGAGTTTGAAGACTTGGCGAGAATCTCCAGTCCAGAACAAATCGAAGTATTCAATGAGATCATTGTTGAACAGCCAGAATACGCTTTCTTCAGTGTGTCTAATCTAGATGAACCGAGCGAAGCGAACTCGGATTCAATTGCCGACAAGAAGAAAACAGAACCCAATGGTAAGCGTCATACCCTGCAATGGATGTTGGCCTTGGCACGTGTCGAAGTCGGCGCGGGTGTCGCCATGTACGGGCATGTTGGAAGTGCATTTGAATTGATGAGGCCAGATTCATTCGCGGTCGAAGAGTATACCAAATTGGTTGCGGCTGACGCGGAAGCTCATTGGAAGGCGCTTCATGCCGATCAGGACTTTTTGCGCAAAGTGAAGAAGACAGAAAGCATCGACAGTGACACGATCGCTTACATGCGGCGTTTAAAAGTCGTCAACGACCTGGTCGAGTATACAAAAAACAATAACGAACGAGTTGAGGTCGGGTATGCGGCAGATGAAATGTTGTTAGGACTGCGTAAAGCGATGAAGGAGCTAGAGAGTCATGCCTCGGCCGCAACGTTCAACCTCGCGTTTCAAAGCCAGACAGTAGAAACGGATACAAATTCCTTTAATCTACAATCGCATTCCTTTGGCAATGATGTCGTCAGCCTGTCGCCGATCACGAGAAACTGTCAGCGGTTGTTTTTGAATCGACACGGTGGTGGCAGCCGATGATTCGAGATAACACGATTGAGCGGAACCATAATGGTCGGCCAGGTTGTTTGAAGTTGCGCGTTGACGAGTTCGTGGTATGAAAATTTGTGAATGATGACGAAGAACAACTCGTAACACAATCGCGCGAGGGTGACCGTGACGCCTATGGAGAATTGATCCGCAGGTATCAGCAACACGTACGCACATTCATAAAAATTCGAATCCTCGATGAGTCGGCAGCAGATGATCTGGCACAGGAAGTGTTTGTCGCTGGATTCAAGTCGTTTGCGAAATTTCGCGGACAAGGATCGTTGAAAAGCTGGTTGTGCGGTATCGCCAAATACAAAATTATTGATTTTCTGAGAGCAGAAGGCCGGAAGAAGCAAGTGCAAAGCGAACTCCAGATGCTGCTTCAGAATCCGGAGCGACGATGTCTGGCCGATCAAGCAGAACAGGAGCTAGATGAGGCCGTTGTGGCACTTAGAAAGTGCCTTGAGTTACTTAAACCCAACGCAAGAAAAATCGTGAATAAGTACTATTTCGAAAACCAGAGTGCTGTGCAGATCGGGTCTGAGAGCGATCAGAAACCTGGAGCCATTCGCATGAGTTTAATGCGAATTCGAAATGCGTTGGCCAAGTGTATGCGAAAATCATTGAATACCGGGTTGGGCAAATGAATGCATCTGAAATAAGTCAAACGTGGTCTTATTTGCTTGAGTCAAAGCCAATCGACCAGCAACAAGCGACTGCGTTGTTGTCAAGAGCCAAGGGTGACAAACAACTTCAAGCAACGTTGGCCGATGATTTGGCGGTCCATCGCATTTTGCGGTCTTTGAATGAGACTGAGTCTGCTGATTCTTCTGAACGTTTTGTCGATCGCTGTATGCAGGAAATTGGACGACAGGAAATTGGGCGACAGGACCCCGAGGTAAATTTAGTTCCCGATATCAAAACAAAGGTTGCGACTAAGCCAGACAGCATCCAGTTGGCGAAGTATGCAATTAGCAAACGACGCCGCAACAGGAAGCTTTTGGTTGTTGGAATGTCAATTGCTGCAGCGGTATTGGTAGGTTGCTTTGTCGTGGTTTGGCAAAGGAACAATGAAGTCCCCAGTGGGGTACAGCGAAGCTCCGAATTGAATTCGCCGCCAAGTCTCATTGATCAAGAGCCAGGATTGGGTTCTGGCCAATTGGCCGGCGGTAATCAGGGATCTGCCGCTGCGTCTGGGAACGAGTTACCGGAACGGACTAGCGAAGAACTTCCCAGCGTGCCGGAGCAAGACGGCGCGAGTCAATTGGTGGGGATGGGCGATGGGTCCGGTAACGCACCGGCCGAGACAGCCGCTTGGGTGGAATTCGATGAAGCAGCCGTTTGGGAGGCCGACTTGGGCGCGGACTTAGCGGTGCCTGATCGCGGTCTAATTGAGCCAGGACGATATCGATTAACCAGTGGCAACGCAGTAGTCCAAACCCTTGCCCAGCAGATATTGTTAGTGTCGGGCCCGGCAGAATTTGAAATCACGGGCGATCACAAATTCAATCTGCAGAGTGGGGATTTTCAATTCGAGTCACAAGTAAGTGCTGGCGACATTGAAGGTCGAGACGTTCGTATTGAACCGAGCGAGCGTTCACGGTTCCGTGTGCGAGTCGATGACGGTGGCTCCGAGGTGTTGCTTCTGGTTGGAGAAATCAAACTGACTCGAAAAATAGCAGCTGAGCAGAAGCTGTTGGCGATGAAATCGGATGAACTGAACCGGGTTTTCGTAAACAATTTGAGTATCGATTCAGATGGGCCGAGCGAAGACGAGTTGGTTCCCGTCGTCGTTGCGGCTGGGCCTTCCAAGTATTTTGCCCAAATGGGGTACGGTGAACAGAAACGTACGACGGAATCGCCGAATGAATTTAGTGCGATGCTGGAAACACTTGCGCAGAATTCATCGCAATCGCCAGAGGAACTCGGTCAGCGACTTGACGAGATCCGCCGACAGTTTAATGACTCCGCAAGGATTCGAGAAGTGAATTTCGGTTTCTCGCTGCAATCTGAATTCCAAAACATCAGCAACCAGCAATGGCAGAACATGCGGAGTAGTCTAAGCGAACTGATGAACAAGTAAGAGTATGACCCAATGCCGTAACCACC
>CAYONX010000047.1:0-34130 GCA_964405425.1 uncultured Pirellulaceae bacterium
ACGGAACTGGTTACGCGACGTTTGATTTTAGTGTCAGCGATGGAGTTCAGTTTCAAACTGCCCCCAATACGATGACGATTGACGTCAACCCGCTGCAAGATCCACCCGTCGCCACCAACAATGCAATTACTGTCGCGGAAGGTTCAACAGGTACACCGCTTGGCCTTGCACCGCCAACCGATCTTGACGGCGATGTTTTAACAGCCACCGTGACAGGTTTGCCAACGTTGGGAACACTGTTTCTTGCCGATGGAACAACGCCGGTAAATGTTGGTGACATGTTGACCATTGCTCAATTAATGGGGCTGGTTTATGACGCACCGGCTGATTACGACGGAGTAGCTGACCCTGGCGATTTCACGTATGACGTGACCGATGGCATCGCTACTGACAGCGGAGTGGTCGATATTGCCATCACGGCAGTCAATGACCCGCCCGAAATCTGTTTGGGTGACCACTCAGCAGCGAACCTGACGTTTGTAGACGATCGAGCTGGTTTCAACGGCTCTCTGATAGGTAACGTCGGCTCAACAATCATCGACGACATGGGCGCGTTCGCGATGGATCCAGCTACCGGTTCGTTCGCGTCGGTCAGCCGCAGTGGACTGATCAATGGAGCGGCTTTCGGATACACGATTTACGATATCGATTTCAGCAACACGCCTACCGGAACGCTCACCCCAGGTGTCGTTGGCGGAGACATTTTCGATCTGGACAATATCTCTGTTGAAGCTCCTGCTGCCCAAGGTGGCGCTGTTGGTTCTGGTTCCTGGGGTGTTGATTCGGTCACGGGAAGTAACTCGACGCGTAACGCGTTGTTGTTTGATTTCACGACCACTCCAGGTGGCATGGGGATTGGGCACTTTGGAGCAGAATTCCACGACCTCGAAAACGATCCCGCTTTCACTTCCGCCGAATATCGAGTCTATCGAGGTGGGGTGCTGATTGATTCTGGCATTATCGACTGGGGACCAGGCAACAACGGCAACAATGAATCGCATTTCTTTGGGTATGCAGCTGGTAGTCAAGCAGACTTTTTTGACCAAATCGCAATCGTGGTTGGCGACGACGCACCGGGTGGTGGACTGGCTGACCGACTCGCTGCCGATCGCTTTACATTCGGAACGGCATTTGCTGGTGAATGTCCTGAAGATCATGCCGACACATTTGTGGAAGGAACCTCGGGGGTCGGTCTGGTAGATCCAGACGTCAGTCTGACTGATGTTGACGACACGAGCTTCCCGGAATTCACCATCGACATCGATCAAAGCACCATCGTTGACGCCGGGGAAGAGTTTCTGACGATTGGAGGAGTTGATTTTCAACTCGACGCAGCTGCCAATTCTACAACCACGATTTCCGTTGGTGGCATCGACTACGATGTCGATTTCGATGCCTCGACCGGTGAGCTAGGTATTTCACGCACCGATGGCATGGAAATGGCCAATGCTGAAGTGGTGGCGATACTGGCCGACGCGACCTACAGGAATGATTCGGTATTGCCGACGGAATCGGATCGCATTTTCGATGTGATTGTCAACGATGGCGACGACGACAGCAACATCGCGACCAGCACGATTTCTGTTGTCCGCGACGCCGAAACCGCTCAATTTGAATTGACCGGCGATGCAAGTGTCATCGACGGCAACAACGCGGTTTACGAGTTAACGCTTTCTGATCCGCTACGCGATGGCGAGACCGCTTCGGTGGATTTGGTGTTAATGGACATCGACACCAACGCTTCGGATCTCGACATATTTGACGATGCCATCATGGCTGCTGTCGCCGCATATAGCGGGCCCGGATCGGTAGCTTGGGACGGCACGACGTTGACGTTTACCAGTGACGGGACCGGCCCGATGACACCACTGGTGATTACACTACCGACCACTCCAGACGGAGTGTACGAAGGCGACGAAGATTACAACATTGGCCTGGCAAATCCCGGCAGCTCGACGGGTGAAGACATCACCTTAGGCGCAAACGACAACGTTACCACAACGATCATCGACAACACGCAAGCGCCAACACTTACGATCGGAAACGGCAGCGCAATCGAAGGCGATCCGATCGTGTTCGAGCTGACGCTAGACGTGGCTTCATTTGAAGACATCACGCTCGACCTGGTGGCGGCCAGTGGAACAGCGATAGCGGGTACCGATTTTGAGACCACGAATTTCGAATTCTTTGACGGAACTGCGTGGGTACCAGCGACCAACGGTACCGAGATCACGATCCCGGCCGGAACAACGTCATTGATGGTCCGAATTGATTCGACTCAGGACAGTGACGTCGAACCAGACGAAACGTTTTCACTTAGCGCGATGGTTCTTGCTGGAACGCTGACCAGCGCAACGGATACCGGAACCGGAACGATTATCGACGATGATGTGTCGTTAATTTCAGTCGACGATGTAACAGTCGATGAAGACAATGGAACGCTTACATTTACCATTTCACTTGATCAGCCGCCCAGCGGAAATGTTTCGGTCGACTACGCGACGTCCAGCGGCACAGCAACCAGCGGTGTCGATTTTACAGCGGCATCAGGCACCGTAATGTTTGCTCCTGGAGTTCAAACGCAAACGGTAACGATTGCGATCACCGACGACAATCTGTTCGAAGGCCCCCATTCATTCGACTTGAATCTTTCCAACGCCAGTGGCGGAACGATTGTTGATGCGATCGGTCTGGGGACGATTGTCGACGACTCAACCGGTCCCAACGGATCAGACGATGACCGACCGGTGATCAGCATTGACGATGTGACGACGACCGAGGACGTCGATCCATTCGCGGTGTTTACGATCAGTCTTTCCAACCCCAGCGTTGAAGATATTGAACTGGCTTTGGCTTTGTCCGACATCACAGCGACCAGTGGTGATGACTTTGGACCGGGGCTCGAATTCTTTGATGGAACCGCCTGGCAGCCATTAACCGGCAACATCACAATCGCGGCGGGGGACACTTCCATCCAGGTCCGCACGCCAATCATCGACGATCCTTTTATCGACGACAACGAAACGTATGCGCTCGTTGCCACTCAAGTAAGCGGAACAACCGCTAACAGTAGCGCGACGGGCACTGGAACGATTCTGGATGACCCGATTCCTGACGCAACGCTGGTCAGTATCACTGGACCACCAAGCGTAACCGAAGGGGATTCCGCCACGTACGATATTGTGATCGACAACGTGCCGCTAACCGATGTCACGGTGACGTTCACTTACAGTGGAACGGCAAGTGGTGGAATTGACTACAGTGGGGTGGCTTCGGTAACGATTCCTGCGGGGTCAACACTGGCTACGGTCACTATTCCGACGATTGACGATACGTTGGGCGAACCGATCGAGAACTTCACGATCGCAATCGACAGTGTGACTGGTGGTTCGCTGGAGTTGATAGAAATTGACCCAGTCGATTTCGAAGTCACCACCGATATCATCGACGACGACGTACCGAAGATCTCGATCAGTGACGTGTTTGTTACCGAAGGCGACGACATGTTTGCCGGATTCACGGTCGAGTTAAGCAATCCAACGTTCGAAAATATCGACTTTGAAATTTCGGCGATGGGAGTTACTGCCAACGGAGAGACGGTTGACTTTGGGATCCTGGGGCTGGACGAACTCGAAGTGTTTGATGGCACCAATTTTGTCCCTGCGACTTCGGCGACTTTCGCCCCAGGTGCAACAACGATCCAGTTGCGAACTCCCATTGTTGACGACGTTATTGCTGAGCCAGTTGAGACCTTTACCGTCACTGTGACGGTAACTGGCGGGACGACATGCAATGCATTCGATACAGGTACCGGAACGATACAGGACGATACCAGCGACCCGGAAACGGTTTTAGTTTCGCTGACTGGCCCACCGAGCGTCGTTGAAGGGGCGACGACGACACCTTATACGTTGACATTGACCGATCCGAGTGGGCTCCCCATCAAGGCTGCTGAAGACATCACCGTAACGCTCGCCTACACTGGCGTAGCGGCAGACGGAAGTGATTTCTCTGCGGTTGCAACGGTCGTCATCCCGCAAGGTTCTGGCTCGGGTACATTTACCTTGCCAACAGTCAACGACTCACTGTACGAAGGAGACGAAGAGATCATCGTGACGATCGACGAGGTCACCGGTGGTGGATTCGAAGGGATCGCAGCTGATTCGATGGCCGATACGGTGACGACCGTGATCACTGACGAAGCCGATATCCCAACCGTATCGGTCAACAATGTGACATCGATTGAAGGGACTGATAACTTCGCCGTTTTCACTATCGAGCTTTCGAATTTGACGATTGAAGACATCGATGTGAATTTGAGTCTGGCCAACGGAACCGCTTTGGGTGGAGGAGTCGATTTTGGCGCGGCCGGTGGAGGCAACCTGCAAGTCTTTAACGGAACAACCTGGGTCGATGCAACGACAGCGACGATTGCGGCGGGTGAATTGCATATCCAGGTTCGAACACCGATCATCGACGACAACACCGACGAACCGGACGAGACTTACTCTCTGACAGTCGACGTTCTCCCTGGCGTGACAACTACCAACATTCAAGTTATTGGCAACGGCACGATCATCGACAATGATCCTGCTCCCAACGTTACGATCGGTGACGCAGTGGCGACCGAGGGTGACCAATTGGTGTTTGCAGTAACGCTTTCCAATCCGTCCAGCCAACCGATCGTGTTGGACTTTGCGGCAATCGACAACAACACCAGCGGCGCAGCGGACTATGCCAACGTTTTCGAGTTCTCCAACGATGGCGGTACGACCTGGTTGCCAGCCGCTAGCGGTAGCGAGGTCACCATCCCAGCCAATTCCAGCGGTGTACTTGTGCGAGTGCTAACGACTGAAGACTTAGCGCTTGAAACCACTGAAACTTTTGATTTGGCAATCTCAAGTGTCGTGTCCGGCTTGGTCGGTGACACGACGGACACAGCAATCGGCACCATTCTGGACGACGATACCGCTTTGGTTTCCATTGTGGCCAACGATCCAGTCGCCGGGGAGCCGGCTGACGACGGCCAATTCACCGTTTCGATTTCCAATCCTTCCGATTCGCCGACCGTGATCGCGTACTCTGTTACTGGTACAGCCGATGTCGGCATCGACTTCGCAGCACTTACTGGAATAATCACGTTGCCCGCCGGTGCGGCGTCCGCGACGATCGATTTGTCGGTGATCGACGACTTGGTGGTTGAAGGAGACGAAGATGTCACAATCACGCTGACCTCGATTGTTTCGGGCGATGCAGATATCTCGATCGACACGGCTAACGATACCGACACGGCCGTGATTACCGATGACGATGTAGCTCAGTGGCAATTGACCGGTGACACGACGGTCAATGAAGGTGCCGATGCAAGTTATCAGCTTGGAATTATTGGGTTACTTCAGGCTGGTGAATCGGCATCGGTTAATCTTGCGATCGGAAACAACAGTACGAATTCTGTGGACTATGGTTTGTTCGACGACGCGGTTGCCGACGCAGTTGAAGCTTACACTGGTCCGGGCACGGTGATTAGGGACGGAACGACGGTGACATTCACCAGTGATGGAACCGGCAGAATGGATCCACTGATGATCGACTTGATGGCGATCAACGATCCGCTGGTTGAAGGCCCTGAAGACTATACCGTTTCGATTTCCGGTGCCACGTCAACAACCGGAATCGCAATTGGCATCGACATGGCCAACCAGTCGGTGACGACAGAGATTCAAGACACCATCGACGCGGTCGGTTCTGCTTTTGACAAAGCCAATTGGTCGATCGCTGGAGCTACCACGGTCAATGAATCCGGCATAACGGTCTATACCATCACCCAGGACGCCGAACTACAGGCCGACGAAATCGCAACCGTCGACCTGACACTGACCAACACGGACACATCCGCCGGCGATATCACAGCACTCAACGATGCCGTGATGGCAGCGGTTGCGACTTACAACTCCAGCAGCCAACCCGGTTCACTGGCTTGGGACGGGACGACGCTGACTTTCACCAGCGACGAAACCGGGCCCATGGGTGATTTGCTGGTGCAGATTACAGCAACGGCTGACGGATTCCTTGAAGGCCCCGAAGACTACATGCTTTCGTTGTCCGGCGCAGCCAGTTCCACAGGCGCGACCATCTGCATCGACCCAGCCATGGACAGCGTGACGACCACAATCGCGCCTGATACGACAGCCGCCCAGTGGTCGATCGGCGTTAACAATGCTGGCGATGAAGGTGGAACGGTTGCGTATACCGTTTCGCTTTCCGAATCATTGGGTGCTGGAGAATCAGCGACGGTTGATCTGACTTTGAACGACGTCGATACCAACTCGGCTGACTATGCTAACTTTGTTGATGCGGTCGATGCAGCAGTCGACGATTACGCTGGACCGGGAACTCTGACTTTCGACGGGACGACGTTGATTTTCACCGCCAGCGCCGACGGTGATTCGATGGCGGATCTCGTGATCGACTTAATGCTCACCGACGATGCGATCGCCGAAGGGACTGAAACGTTCACGGTAGATCTGACCAACCCGACCGGACCAACGGGAATCAATGTTGCAGTCGACATGACCGCTGACAGTGTCACGACAACCATCAATGACACCATGGGAATTGATGGTGATCCGGACGAAGTGATCTTCTCGATTATGGGCCCAGCGACGGGTCCCGAAGGTACCGTTGCTCAGTACGTGATTGGACTCAGTGGTGCACTTGGCGCAGATGAAAGTGTTTCAGTCAACGTAAATTTGAATGATATCGACACAACCAGCAGCGACTACACTTCTTTGTCGGCAGCAATAACCGCTGCGGTAGCCGCCGATCCAAGCATAACGTTTGATGCAACCAATGGAGTATTGACGTACACCGCTCCAAGCGACGGTGCGATGATGACGCCGATACTTATCGATCTGGGTTTGAATACGGACGCGATTGTTGAAGGTGATGAAGATTTCGAAATCGAGTTGAGCGGTGCGACGTCTTCAACCGGAGTTGCTGTCGGCATTGACGCGGCCAAAGAACTTGTAACGACGACGATCACCGACGCGACGGCTCCATTGCAATGGAGAATCGTTGGTCCCGCATTTGAAGACGAAGGAGGAACGGCTCAGTATTTGATCCAGCTGGATGGAGCTCTTGGTGCCGGTGAAACGGCATCCGTCGCAGTTGATCTTAATGATTTAACGACGAACTCAAACGACTATGCCGACATTCTGTCCGCAATCACGGCTGCCGTCAGCGCTGATCCAAACGTGTCGTTCGATCCGATGACCGGCGTAATCACTTACACCGCTCCAAGCGACGGCGCGATGCTGGCTCCGATCGTGGTCGATTTTGGAATCACAGATGATACGTTTATTGAAGGCCCCGAACAATTCGAAATCGTATTGAGCAATCCAGACTCGACAACGGGAGCTGCGGTCATTCTGTCCATGACCGAAAACAGCGTCGTGACGACGATCAATGATACTCTAGGACTGGGCGGTGATCCGGATGGGCCAGCGGAATGGTCGATCACGGGTAACGCAACGGTGGCCGAAGGAGCTACGGGCACGTATACGATCGGGCTAACTAGCAGTCTTGGCGAAGGCGAAAGTGTTTCGGTCGACCTTGGCCTGGCCGATGTCAACACGAATTCTGCCGACTATGCAGACTTCGTTTTGGCGGTTAACACAGCGGTGGATAACTACAGCGGACAGGGCTCGGTTAGCTTCGATGGTACGACACTCATATTCGAAGCGCTCAATGATGGCGATTCCTTGAGTGATTTAGTTCTGGATCTTTCTGCGATTGACGATGTTTTAATCGAAGGCGATGAGGCCTTCACCATTGAGTTGTCCAATGCCGACGGGACCGTACCCGGCAGCGTGATGATTGATCCATCGGCTCAATCGGTCACGACGACGATCATTGACAACGACACGCTAACCTGGGGCATCACTGGCTCGACCAGTGTCGACGAAGGCGGAACGGCAACCTACACGATCTCTCTCGACGGAATTCTGGAGGCGGGTGAAGAAGCAAGCGTTCAGCTTGGCGTTTCCGACGTCGATACGAATTCTGCAGACTACGAAGACTTCCTCGCAGCTGTTCAGGCTGCTGTCGCAAGCCATCCCAATCTTGCCTTCGATCCAGCCACCGGAATACTTTCGGCAACTGGAACGGGAGCAGCCATCCCGGATCTGATCATTCAATTGGATGCCGAAGACGATGGATTCATCGAAGGTCCGGAAAATTTTGCAGTGATGCTTTCCAGCCCAACCGGTTCAACCGGTGCGAATGTCGACATTGAACCAGCTTCAAACGTTGTCAACACAACCATCAACGACACTGTGGGCGATGGCGGTGAAATCGAAACAGCGACCTTCTCAATTTCTGGTCCGTCACAGGTTAACGAAGGAGACACCGCGAGCTTTACAATTTCACTCGACGGAACGTTCCAGGCGGGCGAAGTGCTAACGGTTGAAGTTAACTTGACCGACGTTGACACCAACAGCAGCGACTATGCCGATGTGTTGGCAGCGATCAACGCAGCGGTCGCGATGAATCCCGATTTGACATTTGATCCGGCCACCGGATTGCTGACTTACACGGCGCCAAACGACGGCGCGATGATGGCAGACTTGATCGTCGATCTGCCCACCAATCTGGACACATTGATTGAAGGGGACGAGACGTTTTCGATTGGATTGGAGAATTGGGCCAGCCCGACCGGGGCAAATGTGCAAACGGATTCATCCGCTTCGCAAGTGAATACAACGATTGTTGAAGCACCGATTACGCCAGCTTTGGCGATCGCCAAAGCCGTTGTCTCAGATCCAGTCTTTCTCTTCAATGGAAATTACGAATTAGCCTTTCGCTTGCAAATCGACAATCCAGGCAGCGTCGATTTGATTCAACTGAGCTTGATCGAAGATCTGATGACGCAACTGGGTGGTGCTTTTGCTGGAGTCAGTGATCTGAGTCTAACTACCGGCCCTGGCAACGCAGCCAGCAATATCGCAGTCAACCCAAATTGGAACGGTGCGTCGATTACCGAGTTACTCGATCCAAACATCTCGAACAATCTGGCCGCCGGTGACAGTTTTGTGATTGAATTCAATGCAGAGATTAATCCCAGACTGGCAAATGGACCACTTAGCAATCAAGTAACCGGCTCCGGAACTGCCGTCGATGAAAATGGAAACGTTTTCACCGATCCAGACGGCACTCCAATCGTGGCGACCGACGAAAGTGACAATGGCGTCGATCCGCAAAGTGAGAATGGAGACGCCGATAACGATGGCGTCTTTGGTAATGATCCGACAATCATTGGACCAATCGAGATTGACCCGACCGGATTTTTCTATGTGCCCGCCACTGGTGAAATTTTGACGGGCGGATCGATCAGTGTTCAAGGGCCGGTCCCTGGTTCGGTGATTCTGACAGACGCTGGCAATGATGGTTCGTATCAATTCTTTGGAACGGTGCCCGGCATTTACACGGTCATTGTCACTCCACCACCAGGATTCACATTGCTGACAGACACACTTTTGAGTGGAGCGTTTGATCCAACCGGCCAGGGTTCACCGGTAATCCTGGGTGCAGATGAAGTGGGAACATCGGGTGTGCTGGACGGCACGACGCAAACGCAATTCTATCTGCAATTCGATTTGGAAGCTGGCGACCCCTTGGTCCTGAACAACAACCTTCCATTCACGACCGCCGGAACCACTGGCAACCCACCTCGATTACCCACACTGGGCGGCCAATCCAGTCCGCGGCTGAGTGATCTGCTCAGCGGTCCGATCGCCAGTTTCGCAAACAGCAGCGGCGGTTTCCAGGATTCCTTGAGCCTGCAAAGCAATTTTCCATCAGGCGGTGGATACTCATTGGCCAACGGATTTGAACCGTGCGAATCCACTGAACCCGATCCGTGTGAATGCTATCCAGACCATTTGTATATCGAAGAAGACACAAGCTGCGACCAAATCGAAATCAACCATGACCATTCGCAACAAGATGAAATAATCGCCAGTGAAGATTCTCAATCGATTGAATTCGAATCGGTTGATTCTGCAGACGCAGACTCCACGTCGGATACTGTAGATGGCGAAACCGTTGAATTGCCGGTGGACGTCGAAAACGAAAACCAATCAACAGCAATGACGAAACAAGACAATCCGTTCAGATGGAAGGATCTTTTTGATTGGGCCACCAAGACGCGCAATGCAGGGTAATGCGGCCCAACTGAAATACAGCCTAATTCATCGTCTCAGCTAAATCATTCTCTTAGCTAAATCACTTAATGGCAGCCCACGTCCAATGGCGATCCGAAGTCGCTTTAACTGTATCGGCTGCCAGTCCACAAGCGACAACCATTTCTCTAATCTCGTCCAGCGATAATGCCGCTCGCAACGAATCATCGAACATCTGTCGTGAATGCTCGCTTTCGTCACCGGCATACGTTTGCACCAGATGTTCAACTTGTTCATCATTTTCAGGCCGCATTAAATCACGAACGTAGATAACGCCTCCAGATTGAACAACTCTTGCAAGTTCATCGATGCAATTTTGAGGGTTGGGAATGTGATGGATAATGCTGTTGGTCATGACACATGGAAACACTCCATCATCGTAAGGCAACGCCTTGGCATCCACTTTTTGCAATTCAATTCGCTCTGACAAACCAGCCTCGACGACGTTCTTACTTGCCAGATCTAACATATGTTGCGCCATATCAATCGCAACGACTTCGCACGAATCATGAGTCTTGCAAAGCTCGATTGGGATCAAGGCGGTACCCGTTCCCAAATCGAGAACTTTGGATATCGACTTGTTTTGACTGGATGCAAATCCAATCAATTCATTTACAAACAACTCGTTGACCGCTGAATGATCCATCGCGTCATAGTCGAACGCTTCTTCAGCAGAATCCATGACTTCAGGTTCCAACACACGTTGCAAAGGCATTCTCGTCTCGTCTTCTCAGTGGCAATGGGTTGGTCCTATCATACAAAAAAACCGAACCAAAAGGTCCGGTTTTTCGCTGAGTTTGGGATCTCGATAAACTCTGTAAACGCTATTTTAGGTTGGTTGCCGCACTGGCGGTGCGAGCGTTCATTTGTTCGCTGACCATTTTTGTCAGATCCAATTGTCTATGATAGACGATCGTACGATTAACACCTTTGATGACTTCTGGACGATTGGATGGATCGATTTCAGAACTGTCGTATCTCAATACCAGCGAGATACCATTTTCCTGAGCGATCGACGTAACGACTTCTCGCATCGTCTTGTAGGTTTCGAAATAGATTTCAGCTTCGCGGTTCAAAAGCTGTTGTTCGCTTTGACGAGCGGTAGTTCGCAACTCCGCTTGACGCTGCTCAATTTCTCTTTCCTTGTTGTTTCTCTCATTGGAGCCAACTTCAAGTTTCTGAACAGACAAAGCCTCGTTGCGGATCTGTTCCTGTTGTGTAGTAATCTGGGCCTTCAAAGAATCCGCTTCACCTTTGATGGCTTCCATGCGTTGCTTGAACCAGGGGTTTTGATCAAAAACCTTGGCGACGTCCATTACAGTCACCAGGCCAGAGGTTCCTTTCTCTTGAGCCTCTGACTGAGCAGTAATCATGACAATTGCGATTACCACCGTTAAAGAAAATTTTGTGAAGTGTGAGATCACGATTCGTCCTCCTTGACGATAAAAGTTTATCTTTTGCCGATCCTTCAGCTTGTTTGATTGTTTTTCGGCGTACACGATTTACTGTTCATTCAACAAGCACTTTGCGTACCATCCAAAACCAAAAGTCGCTCAGCTACGTATTCAAAGGACTTAATACCCTTGAACTCAATTCTGATCGCTTCGGGTCAGTATTTATTTCAGATGGTTTGTAAAGATTACCTCGCAGCCAATCAATCCAGATTCAAAACTGCTATCGAAAACGTGCTAGCAGCTTACTATCACTAACGCCTTGCAGCGACCGTTTCATTGTCGAAAAGCGGAAGATAACGATAGTAAACTTCAAGGATCATGATTGCCATCGCCGTCGTATAAAGCCGCCCCCCAACGCTACCGTAGCGCTCTTTGAAGAACCAGCTGCCTGCTTCATGTCCCGATTGTGCCTGAGTCTCAACCAGGTAATCACGCATTTTCTGATTCCACGCATCCCATTTTGAGTGTCGCGTGTGAAACAACAATTGAGTCGCATAGTAATTGAAGTAAATATTGTTTTCCGAAACACCTTGTCGAACGATATAGCGTGACCCATCGATCATTCCACGGTGTTCCCGCGACCAGCCTAGATATACTTGCATCAACAATCCGATCGCCGTCGACGTTGGATCTTCGTCGGCGCTTTGGTAACCAAACAAGCCGGTACTTTCATCCGATAAAGTTGCGAGAAACGATTTGGCTTTCTTGATCGTCGCATGTGGGACTTCAATGCCGGCGAGCTCACAACTTTTGATGGCCATCATTTGCCAACCAGTGACAGTGATATCACCCGGGTCACCGGGGTTGTAACGCCAACCACCAGCCGAGTGCTGCGCCGTAACGATGTATTCAAGTGCGGCTTGAACAACTGGCTTAAGCTCTTTGTCACGAGTCATGTTGTAGGCTTCGCAAAGAGCGATCGCGGCAATCCCTTGTGCATACATCGATCCTTCGGCCAGATTGCCACCAAAGTACGATTTCCGCATTCGACTTACTAAGTAATCCAAGGCGGCACGAACTTCTGTTTGGTACGGACCACTCTGATGCGTGTAACCGGCCCCCAGGAACGCCATCAGCGCAAGACCGGTCGCTGCGGTAGTTGATTCGCGTTTGCCGATGTCACCGCAACGGCCATCGCAAACACCGCTGGCAAAATCAAGACGCCAGCCTCCGCCTGGATGTTGATGAGCAAGCAACCATTTCAAACCGTTTTCAACAGCCAATTCGCTTTGTGCAGTTCCGCCGTGCTTGGCTGCAAGGCTCGAGCGCGATCTACTTTGACGACCTTCCAGACCGCCACCAAGGATATTTGGTTGCTCAGGCGCCAAAGGCAGCGAGTTCTCAACGGGGGATTCTTCGCCTGCTGCCTCGCTTTCACTTGCATCGGCGATCGTCGGAAACTCCGTTTCCTGAGTCAATGCATTGTCTGTAGATTCGGCTTCCAGAATCGAAGTCTCTTCGGCGTCGACGGTGATTTCAACAACCATTTCTGAATCGGTGGGAGTATGCACAACCGTTTCAGCCGGTTCGATCAATTCGGCAACGAGTCCAAATTGGTTGACATCATTCTGAGAATAAACAAATAACGCCAACGCAATGAGCAACACAAAATGAATCAGAAAACTCAACACAGTCCCAAACACTGTGTGCATGTGGTGTTTGAATCTTTTCCACAGATCGTCGCTGGGAATTTCGTCGGTGCTAACCGACACCGTACCGGTCACTCGTGGCGGCCGGCGCAGACGGCTTCCTCCGACCCCATGCTTCGGTGCGTTCGTCGGCACTATCTTTTTGGAACCCCGATTGGAATTGGAATCCGAAGAATTATTCATCACTGGCCAGAATGAGTATGACGGCGAAGGAAACGAGCCTGCGAATTTTTGTAGTTAAGGGTTCTCATCGGTCGTGACGGCCGCCGCAAATCGCAACAGTTTGTATCGGTCTGGTTCAACCTTAAGGCCCGCAATAATTCCGGGAGCTTGATTCTGCGGCTTGCGATTTCGCGAGTCGGACCAAAGGTCAACCGAACGGCTATCGAGCCGGCCGATCGAAAACGCTGCGATACTTTTCTCATCAATCGATGAGAGCATCAGTTCGTTCAATGGGATTGCCAATTCTGCGAACCACGCGTCCTCATCCTGACTCGTCGCGACGAACCACTGCGGATTCCAGCCGACCGAACCATTGCAACTTTCGGCGGCACGGCCCAGCGAATCGATCTCAAATCGAAAACCAGATCGTAAATCGCGGTCGATATCAAGTTGCAATTCAATTCGCTCCACATTACTCAAATCCGGATCCCTTGTTCGCAACTGGTCCGCTTTACGAGCCGCCATTTTATTCACTCGGTTGCATCGAACGGCCACAAACAAAAATTCATCGTCATTGGCAATCCAACACACATCCGTCTTTGAAGGCGTATCCGCGCCGGACAACGTGACCGGTTTGAATTGCGCCAATCCGTTCTCAACGGCCCTTTGCCAAACATCGTCGTTCAGATCGCCATCAAGAACAGGACGCTGTTGCATGCGAAAACTTCCAAGCATTTGATCGTGAATCCGTTTATCGCCTGACTTCAATTCCCGGCTCGCGGCTCGACGAAACGCAGTTTGAAAATCGCCAGTTCGATTGATTTTTTTTAATAGATTCTGATTCGTCACATCGCCTGGAATTTTCTGTGAAAGCATCGCTTCCATAAATTGTATTGCGGGCCCTTGTGCGTAATCCAAATCTGATTGTTTGAGCCTTTCAAGAAAATGGCTGGCATTCCTGGTGCGCCAGGCTCGTACGGTTTCGATTGAATTGGCATTCAGCCCAGATGCATTCGCATCCGTTTCCGCTTCCCATGAAACCTCACGAACACCTTCGCTCAGCGACACAACCGGAATCGAACTCGCCTTCATGATTTCAGCATCTTCGATTTCGGTTTCAATTCCCTGCGTTTGAGTTTGAGTTTGCTTTGCCTTCAACTTCTCGGCTTCAAGACTCTCTTTTTGGTGATTCGAAAAAATAGCAGCCGCAACTTCGTCGCTGGCATAGTGCTGAGTGAGCCACATTAAAGCAGCCGGGGCAAACGCGTGATTCGCATGACGATTTACGAGTTGCTCCATAGCACTGGCCGCCATTTCCTGTTCGCCAACGATCAGGAAATTCTCTGCCAGTTGCATCAGCCAAATCCCTGACTGACGTGAAGATTGAGTCGCACCAAAATTCAAAATCTGAGATTGAGCTTCCGCTTTGGACTCCTCGTCCCCTTGCCCCAACTCGACAATGCGTTTCATCTCTCGGTGCTTTAATGGTGCAGTGGCAATCGAGTTCAGATTTCCCAACTTGGTCGATTCAGTCCGCTCGGGAACTTCACGTCCAAGTTGCTCCAATCCGAAAAACACATTGTTGCCGCGAACCGAAACCGAACCGGTATAGCTTTCGACGTCATAGTATTCAGACGCATCATAAATGGTTGATTTATTTAACGCCCCCAACGAGATCGCAATCTGGTCTTCCAGCAATCGACCCGTGCGAGGCAAATAGGTGTTGGAGTCAAAATGAATCGCGGATGTTGTTTTCCTCTTGGGCATAAAACGATCGACTTGCCACGTCGAAAGACCCGCAGCCGACAAATGAGACGGCCAATGCTCTTCGGATCCGGCTTGCTCAATCGCCGTCCGACAAATCAACTCAAGCTCAGGATTCGATTGTCCGCAAACAAGTACGTTGGGCCGTAGCGTACGAATCGTTCGAACCAATTCTGATAATAACTGCTCTGGATCGACTTCCTGTTGCTCGATCGAAGTGTTGTCGCCCCGCAGTTCAATATTTGTCCCAACTCCAATTCGTCCCAGGGCGCTATCTGAAACCGCTACTTCCGGTCGCTTGTGTTGTCCCAGTATCACGCTGCCAACAATTCGGTTTTGCTCGCCGGCATAACTGGCCAGACAAGCCAACGGCAATTCATCTGGTTGTTGACTCACCGACAACACCGCCAATCGATCATTGATTTGGCGTTTAACGTCCCAGTTTTCGCCACCGTCGCTGCTAACGGCAACGAGGCCGGCAGCACCAACAACACAACCGTTTTGAGCGTCCGGAAAAAATATCCTTTGGATTGGTGATGAAAAATTCGTGCGATGAGCCTTAAAGTTATCGCCGTTGATCGCGTTTAATTTAAAAATGAACGTTCCTGGATTGCCGGCAACAAATACGTGCTCATCAACAATGTGGACCGAATTGAAATCAAAGTCTCTGAATTTCTGTTCCGTATTGATGAATTCAGGACGGCGCCATGTCATCCCGGCGTCTTTGGTTTGCAAAATCGTTGCGGCACTTCCGACTGCCCAACCGACTTCCGAATTGACCATTCGGATGCTGCGCAACTGACCGGGGCGATCGCCGAAAATTACTGCTGGCTCGTACTTCCCACCAATTATCCGTCCAAGATTACCTTCGTCATTGATTACAATAAATCCATTAGCGGTCAATTCACCGTCGACCCAATTGCCCGACGTGTCGGAATCCTGGACCGTCCAGATACGTCCGCCTGTGGAAGTCGCGAAAACTCCGGTCTTAAAAACATGGCCGGCTCGTCCAATCGCCCAACCGCCAAGTAAATCCTGAAAATGAACTCGACTGATTCCCGGCAGAATACTGCCTTTGAGTTGTGACCAGGTTTGCCCCCCGTCATCAGTCGTAAGCAGAACACTGCGCGACGTATTGAGATACGGTATGTAAAAGTTACCAGCGACCCAGCCGTGATTGCGATCGCGAAAATGGACTGACTTAAATGAGCAAGTCAATGGAATCAGTTCGTGCGTTCTGGATATAGGTCGCAAGCGCGAAAGCTTTTGTTTTAGCGAACGATGGCTATCCAGATCCTGCCCAGTGGCTTTGCTGGACTGCCAACTTTCACCACCGTCGGTTGTTCTCAGAATCAGCCCCTGGTCACCGACGACCCAGCCAAATTGATCGTCCAACCAAAAAGTATCATTGACCGTTGCGTCTTGTCGCCAACTGGGCGGACGGATCTCACGGCCCTGGTCTGCGGACGCTTGGGTAGAGAGCAGCAAACAGCTGAATATTACGGACAAGACAAAATTTTGATGTCGCATTGAATCGCGCACGTATCACCCCAAATTTTCCGAGAAAAATGCGGCGAATCGTATCACGATGACTTACAGACAACCATAGATTATTGCCCGAATGCGACATGCTAGCAGGATAAGCCAGTGATTTGGGAACGGTTCCAATCTAGAATATGCGATGCAGCTTGCCGAATACTGAGCACCCACACTAACAGCTTTGCAAACGATAGCTATGAAATTGAAATTAATCCCGCTAATGCTGATTGTTTTGGTCACATCGAGCAATGGTCTTCAAAGCCAGAGCGTGGGTCATCGCGGCGCGGCCAAAGTTGAACTGGTCAAAAACAACAACCGTTGGCAGCTACTGAGAAATGGCAAACCGCATTACATCCATGGAGCGGGCGGTGCAGGGGTCGACGGTCCGATGGATATGTTGGTTGACTACGGAGCTAATTCAACCAGAAATTGGGGCGCTGATCCAAAATCCGTTGCGGCATTGGACAAGGCACTCAAGCATGGCATCTCGGTCGCCCAGGGCTTGTGGCTCGAACATCAAGACCATAAGGGCAAAGAATATCCTCAAGGATTTGATTACAACAATCTCGACCACGTCATGGCTCAAACCAGGAAAGTCATGTCGGATGTAATGCGACTTAAAGATCATCCATCGATTTTGGTCTGGGGAGTCGGAAATGAAATGGAAGGTACGGAAGGCAATGATCCAGCCATCTGGCTCCATATAGAAGATTTGGCGAGTCGGATCAAAGCGGTCGACCCCAATCATCCGATCATGACCGTGATTGCCGAGATTGGTGGTCGAAAATTGGAAGCCATTGAAGAGTTGTGCCCAAGCGTCGACCTTATCGGAATTAACTCATACGGTGGCGGGCCGTCGCTACCGCAACGATATCGCGAAAGCGGATGCAAAAAACCTTATATCGTTACTGAATTTGGCCCATTGGGCACATGGGAAGTTGGCAAGAACGAATTTAATGCCGTCGTCGAACCAACCAGCACCGCCAAAGTTGACCAATACCGCGCCAGTTACGAAGCGTTTAAAGCCGATGAAAACTGCTTGGGTGCATACGCATTTTTATGGGGCTGGAAACAGGAAGGAACAGCGACCTGGTTCGGCATGCTTACCAAAGACAATCGAAAAACGGCGGCGGTTGATTTGATGACGAATTACTGGACCGGCAAGCCAGCAAAAAACCTCTGCCCAAAAATTGACGACTTTAAAATCGATGGCAGCAACCAGGGAAAGCCAAATGAGATTGTCAAATTCGCTTTATCCGCAAGCGATCCGGAAAACAAACCTTTGACTGTGAAGTGGGTTGTGACCGACGAAGTCGAATACGTTACCGGTGGCTTCAAGCAAAAAGAAGCCAACGTTCTAAACAAGTGCATCGTCAAATCCGATGACAAGGGAGCACAGATCAAACTACCAAACGTCGATGGCATCATCCGCGTTTACGCATACGTCGAAGATGGTGACGGTTCTATCGCCACCGCCAATTTGCCCGTCCTGGTGAAATCGAAATAGCAGGTCTATTAACTAACATTTGCATCACCAGTAATGTCTCGCAACAATTCAACATCGTTGGAGTTGCCTGGAAGATCGAATTGATTCGTAACGCTGCAGATTGATTGGCAGGCTCGTTCTTGTACGATAAATGCATGAGCAAATTCAAACCGCTGACCGGTAATCATGGAGACTTTTCTGGCATCGTCTTAAAGGCTGCCGCCGGCGGGCATCTAGAAGCGGTCAAACATTATTTAAAACGCAATCCCGATTGGCTGAATCAAGTCGGACCACACGGCCGAACACTGCTCTGGGAAGCTGCCTACAAAGGCCGCACAGCGCTTGTCCAATGGTTGATAAAGGCCGGAGCGCACATTCATGCCATCGGTTCCTATTACACGCCGATGCACGTGGAACTTTCGGCAATTGCGGCAGCCCGTCATGCCGGTCGCGACGAAGTCGTAACCATCCTGAAAAAGCACGGTGCCAAAGATGATTTTTACGCAGCTTGTCATCGTGGCGATTTGGCAGCGATGAAAAAATTCATCTCAAAAAATAAATCAATCATCAACCGACCGATGGGTAACAGGCCGCCGCGACCGCGTATGGGTTACCACCCAATTCATTATTCTGTTGTTGGTGGCCAAGTCCCAGCGGTTGAATTCTTGATTAAAGCCGGAGCCAAAACTGCCGAACACATGCCGCTGTTACTCGATTGGTGTGAGATCAATCGCTCGACGATCGCTCCAATGATTCGCAAGGCGGCCGAAAGCGAAAAACCGGGTTCTACGCGACAGAAAAAACTCCAACCCGGTGTTCCAGCCATCGATCAACCTAACTGGCTCGGATTCCCGGAACTGGTTGACGAATGTCGTGGCAATCACAATGCCACCGACGACCCCGCACGTGTTGCGACGGTACTGGATCGCGGTGCCAATATCAATGTAGCCGACTACAAAGGAAAAACGGCTTTGCATCGCGCAGCGCAAGCGGGATTTATTTTCATTACGCAATTACTGCTGGATCGCGGATGCGACACAGAGATTGCTGACAACAGAAACGAGACCGCTATCTTTGACGCGATCAATTATGCCCGATGCGAGACTGTAAAACTGTTGTTGAAACATGGTGTCGATCGCGAGCACCGAAACTTCCGCGGGGATACTCCGATCATTGCAGCAGCTCGCGGTAAGAGTTTTGAAACGTTTGAATTATTGATACAAGCCAAAGCAAAACTTGAGGTTGTCAACAACAAAGGCCAATCCATCGTCGACATCCTCTCAAGAACCAGAAACACATCGCCGCAGCGTAAAAGAATGCTTGAGTATTTCAACAAGCTTCAATCTCGCCCCAAACCGCGCAAGAGTAAGTAGGGCGACCAATACGCTTTGTGTGTGGACGTCTACCACAAACCAATTCGCTCGCCGAACGAACGTCTATCAGCTGGAAATGGCTTTGCCAGGAAACAGTTGAGGAATAAAGCGATTCGTTTTGCTCAGATAATCCAGGTACTGTTGGCCGTGAATCCCGATTAGATAACGCTCTTCGTTCCATGCCTTCAGGATCAACAGCGAACAATGTATCGTGGCAACGATTAACATTTTCCAATTGAAAATTACCAGCAAGCTACAAATCATCAGCGTCAGGCTCAGAGCGTAAATCGGATGTCGAACTGCGGAAAACAATCCGTCGGTAATCAACTCCGTTTCCTTGTCCGGCCGCACTGCCATGCTCCAATTTTTACCCATCCGAATCCAACAATTAACTGTCAATCCAAAGGCCACAACGGCCACGATGGCAAACACCCAGACCAAGGCCAGATATATTTGAGACAACACGCTCATCTGACCGGCTTCGACGTTCGCTAGAATCTCGTTGCTCGAATTCCAACTGATCGCAATCCAGGCTGCAATGGTTGGCACCCATGCTATCCACATTGTTTTTTCCAGCCGAGTTTTCGGCAGTGAGCCCGACGGCGTTCGAAACTTGATTCGACTACGAATCGACATAACAAGAACACATAACCAGTACGTCGAAACAACGCCTGCAACAATCCATTGAGTTACTATTGAATCCATCGATTTATCTCCTTTTATTTGTTTCGGGTATTTCCGGTTCATCGGTTAATCTGGCATAAACGCTGTTATCGCCAGGCTGAATTTCGTTTGCCAATTGCGAGTGTTGGTCAGCGAATTCATGAATGTATTGTTCAAATCGTTGTTGGTTCACTAGATGCATGCCACGATCAACTGTGTCCACAAGCAATTGTTGAATCCAGGGATGAGTATCCAGCGTGAAATGATTTATTTCGTCCATCACTTGTCTTCCGGCCATACTGGCGATATCGATGTTTATCATTTCCGTTTTATTGGAAGAAGCACGAATACGCTTGCCGTTAAAAATTCCTGTAGGCGATTTCGTTTGATAAAAATTGACACATCGCTTTACATTGGCCGGTAGAGAATTTCCAGGCATCGTCGAATCCAGCAAAACCATCAAATCGACCTGTACATTCTTTTCTGAGAACACGACGGCTATCTTGGGTGCTCGATCGGCGCCCAGGCTATGTCCCATAACGATGAGTGGCACATTGTCGCCAGCCCAAACGGCTTCGTCCCGCATTTTTGCTGCTTCCAATGAGGCGCCAATTGCCGTTGAGACACGCGCCTGATAACCATGTCTTCGCAATGTTTTGGCAATTTCATCTAAGCCGAGCGAAAAGACTGACATAATGCCACGAACGATCAGCACTCGCGCTTTAGGAAAATGGGTTGGCTCAGGGCTGCCATTGAAGGCCATCATTTCGACGTTGGCACCGCCGGCATCTATGATCGGAATGGCATCTGCTCGCGGCACCAAATCGTCAACCGAGAAATTGGATTCGGCAAGAATCGTACCTGCCTCATGAATATTGTTTTCATTGGCCACTTCAGCAACTCTGGCGACTTCGGCAACTCGGCGAATTTTGTCGACGTCACCCAGGCGGCTACCAAAATAGCTCGCGGCCAACACGACTAAAACACAAACTACTGACCAAGTGGCGGCAGACCAAGCGTATCGCTTTGAAGGTCGACTTGGATTTTCTGAAAGATGAGAATTCATTGCATCACTTATTTTGAATTAGGCGATCAAGCGATCTTGCGAGGGTTTTCTTGAGGAACTTGATTAGCATTGAAGGGAAGGATAAGAGGATCTGAAATAGCGGTCTCCATTTCAGCTGGTCGATTTAGTTTGGTGACAACCGATTTTACGAACTGGGCCAATTGGAAACCGTCGCAAATTCGATGGTCTGCCCGAATCGTTATGGGAGCAATTTTCTTGGACGTGACGACGCCATTTACCATAACGACCCTGTCGTCTGGTCGACCCAAAGTCACGCTTATTGGTTTGTTTTCGCCAGGCTGTCGGGACGGTTTGTAGCTGCGCATGATTGGGAAACGATTGCTTGAAAAATCGTTGACCAGGACTCCGGACTCACGCAGCCGATCAATGCGTCCAGTTACAGGCATAACAAAATTACGGTCCAGCCAGTCGCTAGTCCGCATCGTCATGCGCAACAGCCAGCCGGGGAGTTTTCGAAATCGAGCGAGATCGCGGCGTTCCCGAGAATTCTTGCGCGCGTACTCAAGCTGCTTCATCATGATGATGTGAGCAATCTGATACAGCGGACGGTCGTCAGCTTGGTGGACCTGGATGATATACACTTCTTTGTCGCCAGGGACTCGTGTCCCGACGCAAATATTGCATTCCTTGAACTGGTAGACACGTCGCCCGACCACACGTCGGTTCATTTCCGGATGATCCGCCAACGATTGGCCAATGGCTTGCACGAGAATATGAGTTGTGTTGATAAATCGTGTGTGATGTTGTTGGTATTGCTGAGCGTAGTCTGCAATATTCTGCCAATCTATTTCGCTGGTCCAGACGATTGTCGAATCTGGACTTCCCGATCCGGAAGTACACAAATAATGTTGATTGAAAAAAGGAATATCGGCAGTCGATACAGCCTTGGATTGCAAGGGCCACTTCACGCTGCGAACCTCTGATCAAATGCATCTTTGAACATCTTCGATTGCACAATCCTGGCCAACCCGGCCAGCGTCCGAAAATGGTGCGGGGCGATATCTGTGCCTGAAAGAGCCACTCCGAATTCATTTTCAATCACAATCACAAGATCCATCAACAACAATGAATCCATCACGTTGGTCGACAACAGATCCGAATTGGCGGAAATGGAGGTATCCATCGTTACGGTCTGAACAAAGTCAACAAGCTGACTTTCGATATCGTTACTCACAATTATTCTCCTCGAATTGGTTCGAATGTTCGTTTTGCTTCTGTGAAACGGAAGCAACTTTTGCTGAAAGTAAACTTTCCTTTAATGCCATTCGATCCACTTTGCCGGCCGCATTAATTGGCCATTGTTCCAGTATTTTGAATCTTTGAGGTACCATGTGTATTGGCAGGAATTGACGACAAACCGAGCGAATTTGCTGCTCGCTCGTTGAATCGCCCGAATCCGGAACCACAAACAACGCGATTCGTTGTTTGCCATAAAAATCGAATTCCGTTGCAATAGCGCGAACGCCGGGCAACTGCTTAACAATGCGTTTTTCGATTTCGTTAGGATGGAATCGGTATCCCTGGATTTTGACTAGCTCGCTGCTGCGGCCGCACAGCTGAACGAAACCATCGTCTCGCAGATAGGCGAAATCACCCGTTTGCAGCCAACCGTCTTGCAGCACCTGGTCGGTCGCATTTTGATCACGCCAATAACCCAACATAATGTTGTCACCACGGGCATATAAAATTCCAGGCATCTCAGGCGATATTGGGTCGTCAGTTACACTTCTAATTCGCAACTCCACACCATCGATTGCATGCCCGATCGATTCAGCGGCATCGATCAAGTGCTCCGGCGGCAAATAGGCCAGCCTCGCGGTCGCTTCCGTTTGACCGTACATAACGAAAAGCTGTGCCGGCTTAATGTTAGTTTGCAATGCCCGCGCTCGATCAGCGTCCAGCGCGCCACCGGCGACGGCTATGTATTTTAAATGTTGCTTTATATTGGTGGACCAATCGGCTTGCAGCAGACCTTCGAATACTTCGGGAACTGCCGACAAACTGGTACATCTAAATCGCGAAATCGATTCGAGTATTTGAGGAGCATAGGCGGATTCCGCTTCAACGACCAACTGTGCGCCGCTCAAGATATGGGTTTGAAGAACAGAATTTCCGAGCGCGTGACAGAACGGCATCAATGCCAGCGCACAATCGCCATCGTCGATGGGCAGATACTGGAGAATCGAGTCGCAATTGGCAATTAGATTCCGATGGCTCAGCATGACGGCCTTTGAATCGCCGGTCGAACCTGAGGTAAACATCAACATAGCCAACTGATGCGAATCGACCGCTGCAATTTCACCAAGCGAATTTTCATCTTCACTTGAGGACGCGAACTCGAATTCCTCTTCAAAGCTTGAATCGGGGTCACTGTCATTGCCATTGCCTAAGCTGGCCAGAAATTTTACGTCGGCTAGTTCGCACAATTGCTCAAGCTTGCCAGTCGTTTCGTATTGAGGCATCGGTACGACGACACCGCCAGCTATTAATGTTCCGTAAAAAGCAACCACATATTCAGCACTGTTACTCAGTTTGAGCCCGACATGATCGCCCGACTGAAAATCGCTGCGGCTTGTCAACGCGTGCGCGAAATTGAATGCAAGTTGTTCAATATCGTGATACGAGAATCTGCACTGCTTATTGGAAACTGCGATTTTAGCTCGACTGCTGCGGCAGCTACCTGCAAATCGAAACGCAAGATTGTGTTTGCTGCTGGTGCTGGCTTTGGGCGACTGTGCATCAAGCTTCTTGGGCGCTGGGCGCGCGGTTCCCGAGCCCGGATGCATTTTGCCAATTCGAATGTGTATTTTGGTCGCCATACCGTTCCCTGGATTCAGCCAACTGAATTGATAGGGAAATATGGCTTTTTGCGTCAAGCTCGCGGTAACCGAAATCGATCCGCCTGCCGAAAACTGCTAGCAATTGAGCAGAAGATTCATCATTTAAAAATCCATTTACCGATTCGGCCTTCCGATCCGCTAGCCCAACCGGCGGTACCATCGATAGTGAAAGCAACGGCATGAAAACCCGTTTCACTGGCGGCTTGCCAGTTCTCTCCGCCATCGGTAGAGACATCAGTCCCACTTGGACCGACAGCGATTAATCGCATGGCATCTTTGTTTTCAATGTAGGCAACGGCACTGCGATAGCCACGCGGCGGCTTTCCGTCTGGTTTGTGCCAAGTGCGTCCAGCGTCGCGTGTGATCGCGATGTTTCCATCAACAATCTCTTGCTTCAAATAATTGCCGCCGACGGCAATGCCGCGCGTCGAGCCTGAAAAGGCCAAAGAAAATATTCCACTGCTCAAATTTCTTGGCATTGGCACCATCGCGTGCTGCCAGGATTTACCGCGATCTGAAGACAATAATATTCGCGACTGTTTTTCTTCCTGATCTTTTTCACCACTGCCCAGAGCAATCAAACAATGGTCACCAAAGACGATCATGTTTGTACCGCTGGCCGCAAAACCACCTTCGCCACGCATGACTTTTGGCCGACGAGTAATTTCAAGTTCAGTCCAGGTATCGCCTCCATCTTTTGTTTCTATCAACAAAACATGACCTGCGATCGGATCACTCATCGCAATCCCATGTTTCTTGTCCCAAAATGAAATCGCATCGAAGAACGATTTCTCATCTGGATGTTCAAAGACTTGCTTCCACGTTTCGCCACCGTCAATGGTTTTATAGATTCGAGCGGGCTGGCCGGCGGACATGACGATTGCCGATTCTGCGTTAAAGGCATGGACGTCACGAAAATCAAGCTCCTTTGCTCCGTCTACGGAAACGTTTTGCCACGACTGGCCACCATTGGTCGTCTTGATTACCGTTCCAGCGGTACCGCTGCTCCAGGCGACATTTTTTCCGACCACGCACAAACCGCGCAGACTTGCGTCAACGCCAGTAGCCTGCATTTGCCAGGCCTCGGACTGGCCAAAAACTGAATTGCCAGGCAATAGCTGGCAAGAAACCAGACTCATCACGACCAAAATCAAAATGCGCATCGACATGACCTTGCTAAACTTTGTAGTTGAGACCGTAATTATTGTTTGAATGAACCAGAATTGAAACGACAAACGTAAATGGAAAAAAAATTCTTTTGCATCCGGGGCTACATGAAATCTGGCACCAATTGGGTTTGCCGGATTTTGAATTGCCACAACACAATTGATTGTGTGGGCGAATTCCACTGGGAATCTTTCTTTACCGCATTACACAACAACTCAAGCCGGATCGCTCCAAAACGAAAAGATAACTATCTTTCCACCGTGCGTCCAAATCTTGAATTGATGATTCAAAATTCGTTACTTCAGTTCGCCGACCCCGATGCTAAATGGATTGGGGATCGAACTCCGACGACTTTGGAGCCATTGATTCTGCAGGGTGCACCGTACGTGGTCATGATTCGCGACATTCGCGATGTGCTGGTAAGCCGAATGTTTCACTTGTACAACCACCCGCGTGTCACAACTGTTTTCGATCAGTACCCTGAAATGAAGACTCGGCTGATGAATTTCCAAGAGGATCCCTGGTATTTCAAAGAGCATCCGACACAGCTGCTGGACAATGAAGAAATCGTCCGAACCAGTGCCGCTGAATGGGCCAGTTTTTTGAAACGTGATCAATTGACGCAACAGAATCAGTCGCAATTGAAAGTAAAAAATACACGCTACGAGGACTTGCATTCCGATTTCCTGCCGACTGCCCGATCACTTTTTGAGTTTCTCGGCTGCACGCCGCCCGAGAAATTCCCGAATCGAGTCCTGCCGGGCCTGGCAACCGAATCGCCCAACCAGCTGAATCGCAAAGGCATCGTTGGCGACTGGGAAAACTATATGGATGATAAATGTCTGGCTTGGATTCGACAGGAAGCCGGAGACGAGATGGAAAAATGGGGCTATCGGTAACAGCAATAAGTTGCCACTGCCCGATGTACGCCGAGCTTACTTGTGCTCTCACGCTTTGTGTTCGCGCTTTCGAACGAGCTACAAAGTTCGTTTGCACCGTGGGTAACTGCCCAGCACTGTCAAATCTTTACAATGGGCTCGTGCTTCACCAACGACCTCTGCGAACTTGGCATCCAACTTGTGTCCAAGCGCATCAACAAAAAACGTATAGTCCCAATTCACAGCGCGGCTGGGGCGCTTATCGATGTGAGACAGGTTAATCCCAGACCTTTTGAAAACGTTCAGAACGTCGACCAGTGATCCAGGCCGATCATCGGTTGTAAACATAATGGAAGTCTTGTCGTCGTCAGAAATTTCTGTTTCGCTGTTCGACAAAATCAGGAACCGGGTAATATTGGATGTGCGATCTTCAATTCTTTCGAACAGCGCATGCAACCCGTATATCTCTCCCGCGAGCATACTGCCAATGGCAGCCGAACCGGCGGTTGGATCTGCCTCGTTATCGGCCTTGGCCCGCTGAGCAGCAACCGCTGTACTCTCGGCGGGAATCTGCTCGGCTTTCGGATATTGAGTAATCAACCAATTTCGGCACTGTAACAATGCTTCGGACTTGGAATAGATTCGTTTGACTTGATCCGGTTTGCAATTGGCCAGCAAACTAAAATGCACTTCCAATTGCACTTCGCCGTAGATATTCAGTTTGTCGTGATACAGCATAAACGCATCCAACGTTTCTGTAATTCCGCCGCCGGTGCTGTTTTCGATCGGAACCAGTCCATAATCCACATGCTTGCGAGCCACTTCTTCGAATACCCCTTCGATGGCGCGCAAATTCTCAAACTCGACGCTTGAACCGAATTGTCGAGTCGCGGCAAGATGGCTGTAAGTTCCAACGGGCCCCAGATAGCCAATTCGCAGCGGCTGTTCCAATGCGAAGCTACCGCTCATCAGTTCACGATAAACCGCTTCGATGGTGCGGTCTTGAATCGGGCCTTCGCTCAACTGAGTTACCTTCTTCAACACCGCCGCTTCTCGATGCGGCGCATAAATCGGGATGCCGGCCTCACGCTTGATTCGACCGACTTCGACGACCTGTTTCGCTCGCTCATTGATTAATTTGATCAATTGTCGATCAATCTCGTCGATATTGATTCGCAGTTGTTCGAGATCGTCGTTGGTTGGTGCGTTCATGGCGTATTAGGTAGTTGCAATTTACGTGAGGGCTCAGGATATCAGAAGCTGTACCAAGCCAGAATATGAGCATACAAAATAGCGGTGGTTATCAGTAAACTGGTATCGGAACAGCAATTTCATAAAATGAGCCCAATCAAAAATCCTGACGACAAGAACTGAACTGGAAATCTCGAATGCATAAATCACTGTTGGCAATGGTTGCTATACCCATGCTGCTTATGGGCCATGGCGACTACTCACAAGCTCAAGACGGAAATGGAACACAAATGGATTCAATATTGTTGAAAGATTGGGACGGGCCTTTTGGTGGCGTTCCACCATGGAAACAAGTCAAAGTTCCTGAATTTTCAGCGGCCTTTGACAAAGCCATCGAAATGGCGACAGCGGAAATCAACTCGATCGCTAACAACCCTGAGCCACCAACTTTCGAGAACACTTTCATTGCTCTGGAAAACGCGGGCCGTGCTTTAAATCGACTACAGTCTATTTTTGGCGTCTACCAATCGAATTTAAATCTGGGCGAAGTACCTGACATTGAACGGGCGGTTGCTCCCAAGCTTTCCAAGTACGGCGACTCTATCACTCAAAACGAGAAACTGTTCAAGCGAATCGAAGCCATCTACAACAGCGATGCGAAAAACAGCATGAGCGTCGCACAGCAACGATTGATCAAGGACCAGTATGACACCTTTGTTCGTGGAGGCGCAAAACTTAGCGAAACTGACAAACAAAAGATGTCTGAGATTAACACAACGCTGGCCGGACTGTATACGCAATTCAGCCAAAACGTCCTTGCCGACGAAGGCGGATACGTTACCTGGATTTCAGATGAAAAAGACCTGGCCGGTTTGTCCGAAAGCGTAATTTCAGGTATGGCTGCCGCCGCCGAAGAACGAGGCAAAGATGGCGAGAAGAAAGGAAACTGGGCGGTGACCAATACAAGGTCATCGATGGATCCGTTTCTGACTTATGCTGACAATCGCGAATTGCGCAAAACCATCTGGACAAACTATTACAGCCGTGGAGACAACGGCGACGACAAAGACAACAACGAAATCATCTCCGCAATATTGAAACTGCGCGCCGAACGAGCAAAGCTACTGGGCTACCAAACGCATGCTCACTTGCGACTGGAACCACAAATGGCCGCCGTACCACAAGCGACCATGGATTTGATGATGAAAGTCTGGCCCAAAGCCGTGGCACGTGTTAAACAGGAAGTCGCAGACATGCAGGAGATCGCTGATAAAGAAGGTGCCAACATCACCATCGAGCCATGGGATTATCGTTACTACGCCGAGAAAGTTCGAAAAGAAAAATACGATCTCGATTTCAACGAAGTCAAACCATATATGCAGCTCGACAAATTGCGCGATGGCATGATGTGGGCTTCGGGCCAATTGTATGGCTTCGAATTCAAACAACTCAACGATATTCCTGTTTTCCATCCTGATGTTGAAGTCTGGGAAGTATCTCGAGACGGCAATCATGTCGGCCTTTGGTACTTTGACCCTTACGCACGGCGCGGCAAGCGAAGTGGTGCCTGGATGACGGCCTATCGAATCCAGGAAAACATGAGTGCCCCAATCACACCTATCGTCAGTAACAATTCGAATTTTGTAAAAGGCAAGCCTGGTCAACCGGTTCTGATTTCCTGGGACGATGCGGTGACGCTGTTCCATGAATTTGGCCACGCACTGCACGGCCTTTGCAGCAATTGCAAGTATCCGTCACAGGCGGGTACGTCCGTTGCTCGCGATTACGTTGAATTTCCTTCACAGCTAAACGAACATTGGCTTTCGACTCCTGAGATTCTGCAAAAGTTCGCTGTGCACAGTGAAACGGGTGAGCCTATTCCCAAGGCGCTGTTGGAGAAAATCGAAAATGCGGCGACTTTCAATCAAGGGTTTTCAACGGTCGAGTATTTGTCCAGTGCTCTTGTCGATATGAAGTTGCATCTGGCAGGCGACGTCAAAATTGATCCTGACAAATTTGAACGCGAAGCCTTGGCCGAAATCGGCATGCCGAAAGAAATTGTTATGCGACATCGCACGCCTCAATTTAATCACCTGTTTTCCAGCGATGCCTATTCAGCTGGATACTACAGCTACCTTTGGTCAGACGCCTTAACAGCGGACGCGGCCGAAGTCTTCGAAGAGGCTGGATCGTACTATGATCCCAAGGTTGCCAAGAGCTTGTTCGAAAACATTATGTCCGTTGGAGACACCGTTGATCCCGCAGAAGGGTTCCGCAAGTTTCGCGGTCGTGACGTTGACACAAAAGCGTTACTTCGCAAACGTGGATTCCCGGTAAATTAGAATCTGGCACGATCCATGCATCACACGATTGGCCGGACAGGACATTAATCCTGTCCGGCCTTTTTCGTTTCGCTGCCTAACCGTGGTTCGATTGAAGGCAACTATCGATCACTTGTTGAGCCAGGTCCATGCTTGGCGCGATGATGATGGGTTCGGCTTTAAACAGAGACGTCCGTTTACCGCTGGGATTAACAAACACGCCACCGGCTTCTTCAAAAATCAGCTGGTTGGCAGCGATGTCCCACGGACCCTGTTTTAGACTTTCTGGATTATTGTCATGAATGGCAACCATCAACCCGGTTTTCTCTTCTGCGATTCGCATGGCTACTCCGGCGTGAGGAAACGTCGAAGTGACAATTCGTGCACCGCGTGACGAACGCAGCACTGAATGTGCCGCTTTAACAAATGGTGTTTCGAATTTGCTGTTACCGTACTGATTCAATTCAACCCAGGCTTTCTCGAGACCGACATCATTGCGTTTCATATTCAGTGGCACGCCATTCTTCCAGGCGTTTTGGCCCTGGATAGCATAAAACCATTCATCGCTCAAAGGAAAATAAGTTATCCCCAGCTTCGTTTGGCCGCCTACTCGTTTCGCAATCAACACCGATGGGAACTGTGGTCCAGCCTTCATCAAATACGCCGTTGTCGCATCGAGCGGATCAACAATCCACATGTCCTGATTTTCGTCGCTGACTTGCGGGTTTAGTTCTTCTGAAACCACAGTTAAATTTGCAGGATCCGATTGCAAAACCGCGACGGCAGCTTTCTCCGCATCGAAGTCGACTTTAGAAACAAGATCACCAACGTCTTTTACTTCAACGCGGTGAACCAGATCGTATCCATCACGAACTATTTGACCGGCAGCCATTGCCGCTTTTGCGGCCAGCTGAAGCGATGACGTTTGATTGTCGAAAAATTCGGGCAGAGCATTCGATTGCATGGATCAAAGACAATTTTGTTGTCGGTCATTGAAAAGACATATGCTAGTTGGAAATTGCTTTCCTGGCCAAGAGTAAAGCAAAACGCATAACAACGACGCCTGGCACGGCAAACCAATCAGCCTATCTTGCGATCAATAATAGCTGTAAATTTGTCCCAAGCCACCGTTAAGGGTAGAATGGTGCATCGAACACAATTGTAAGTGGAGATCGTGATACCCGTTTTTCGTTTTTTGTCATGACCATCTGTTAGTGATGTCTCCACCGGCTTACTCGCACTTGGGACGGAGCGAGTGGTAGACCGACTTCATTTACATAAAAAGGGCCGGGAGTAATCCCGGCCCTTTGCTTGTTAAATTCTATTTCACGTCGTCGATGCGTTTCGAATAAGTTACTCTCGAATAGGTTACTCCAATTGAATAACCCGAAAAGCCGACTTCGTGGTTGTCAAAGATCAATCATTCGGATCCAGGAAAACTGGGATCCAGTGCCAGATGCTTTGCCAGGAACGCCCATTGATCGGCGACTTCTTCGATGATCTTGGCGGTTGGCTTACCAGCGCCATGGCCGGCCTTGGTTTCAATTCGAATCAGCGTTGGGTTGGCTCCAGCTTGAGCTTCCTGAAGTCGAGCCGCAAATTTGAAACTGTGACCCGGTACCACTCGATCATCCGTATCAGCAGTCGTCACCATCGTCGGCGGGTACTGCGTGCCGTTTTCAAGGTTATGGTATGGAGAATATTCCAGCAAAGCTTCAAATTCTTCCTTACTGTTTGAGCTGCTTCCGTAATCATCGACCCAGAATCGACCGGCTGTCCAATTTTGGAATTTGAGCATATCCATTACGCCTACCGCTGGCAGACATGCACCAAACAAATCAGGTCGTTGAGTCATGCACGCGCCAACGAGTAAACCGCCATTGGAACCGCCTTGGATACCCAGGTTTTTATTGGAGGTGTAATCGTTGTCAATCAACCATTGTGCTGCGGCAATAAAATCATCAAACACATTCTGCTTTTTGGTTTTCGTACCAGCTTTGTGCCACTCTTTGCCGTATTCACCACCGCCGCGCAAATTCGCCAATGCATACACGCCGCCCATTTCCATCCACTGCAATCGAGAAATTGAAAAACTGGGGGTGAGGGAAATGTTGAAGCCACCGTAGCCATACAACAGCGTTGGGTTGTTGCCGTTAAGTTCAAGGCCTTTCTTGTGAGCAACAAACATTGGAACGCGAGTTCCATCTTTGCTGTTATAGAAAACCTGTTTAACGATGAAGTTATCCGGATCAAAATCCACTTTCGCCTGACGGATCAACCTGCTTTCACCTGACTTCAAATCATATCGGTAAACACTTGGCGGACGATTGAAGCTCGAAAACGAATAAAACGTCTCATCGTGATTTCTTCGACCACCAAAACCAGCTGCGGTCCCGATCCCGGGAAATTCAACTTCTCGAACAAAATTCCCCGCCAGATCATACAACTTGATCTGAGTTTTCGCGTCCTTCAAATAATCCGCAATGATATAGTCGCCAACAATCCCAGCGCTATCCATCGCCTCTTTGGCTTCTGGAATAATCACTTTCCAGTTTTCGCGACCGGGCTTTTCGACGTTGATGGTTAAGATACATTTTTTTGGTGCATCAACATCTGACTTGAAATAGAAAACGGATCCTTCATTGCCAATGAACGAATATTCGTTTTCGAAATTATCGATCAGCACCTTCAATTCAGATTCGCCTTCGAGTGATTTGTATAAAATTCGATAGCGATCGTCGGTGCCTTTCCATGTCGTAACCACCAGATACTTTCCGTCTTCGGTTACCGAAGGAGAGAAGCCCCATTCAGGGTTGTCAGGATCTTGATGAACCAGCTGGTCCTTACTTTGGTCGTCACCAAGTTTGTGGTAGTAGACTTTTTGATTCGTGTTTGTGCTTTGAAAAGCCTCACCTTCTTCCGGTTTGTCATAGCGACTGTAAAAGAAACCTTTACTGTCGGGCGTCCAGTCGATACCGCCAAACTTAATCCATTCGATCTTGTCACTGAGCTTATTGCCGGACGCAATTTCCATCACGTGCCATGTGCGCCAGTCAGAACCAGATTCCTGAATACCGTAGGCCACGTACTTGCCATCGTCACTGAATGCCATGCCGCCCAAAGCGACGGTGCCGTCGTCGGACCATTGATTGGGATCCATCAGAACTTTTGGCTCGTCGTCCAACGAGTCCATCTGATACACGACATTCTGATTCTGTAGACCGTCGTTCTTCGAATAGTAATAGCGACCGGCACGTTTAAACGGTGTGCCGTACTTTTCGTAGTCCCAAAGCTTGGTTAAACGACTTTCAATTTCCTTGCGAAATGGAAGTTGTTCAATGTAACCATTAGTGAATTTGCTTTGCGCCTCGACCCACTCTCGAACTTCGTCAGATTCCCGAACATCCTCCTCCAGCCATTGGTAGGGATCAGCTACCTTTACGCCGAAATATTCGTCGACCTTCTCGACTTTTCGGGAATTGGGATATGACATCTTTGTGCCATCCTGAGCATGCAGAATTGAATTACAAAAAAAGACTGCGATCACACAACGAATTCCCAGGTGATACAGTCGACGCTTACAGAAACTAATTTTCGGCATTTTTTCTATTCTCTTTGGCGGATTTTTGACATTGAAACCCTGTCCACTAGTACAGGGGTGGGGGTTTAAGTAGACAGCCATTTTCCAATTCCGGAAGGATGTTTGCAACTGACGCGTTTTTTCCGGAAAAACCGAGTGTTTTGGCCATCCACACACTCCGCATTCCGCTAGCAAATCCGACAAGATGGCCAAACCAAGCCGCTTGCGATCTTTGGGGCGAGTTTTCCTGCTGCCAAAAATATGCTGCATCTAGTGGGCAAGTTGTTCGAAAGAACAGACAAGAATACCTATCGATAGAGACGGATCGCTGCCGCCTCATCAGCTTCAGGAGTAACTATTAAATGCGACAAAGAATCATCGGAATAATCTGCTTTGCAGCAGTCTTGTATTTTCCGTTTGCGGTGCAAGCGCAAAATTCAATCTCATCTCGAATAACTCGAGCGGCGAAAAGCGCAATCAATGGAGGGCTAGATCCATCGTTGATCGAATCCGAATTGATCGAATCTGCTCAGCAGGAGTTCAACAGACTTCCGCAGAGTACAACACCCGTACAACGGCGTTCATTTACGCCAAATAACTACGAGTACAATTCAACGTTGAAGCCTCAGTCCACAAATATTTTCAAGCCTTCAACGGCCAGCCAGAAATTACCGAATCCGACCAACACGACTGGCACTACAAACACGACTGGCACTACAAACACGACTGGCACTACAA
>CAYONX010000048.1:0-3357 GCA_964405425.1 uncultured Pirellulaceae bacterium
AGCGATTGGAACAAATAGCCACCCAAATTCATATCCAAAGGGCAGGTGCCGGCGCGGCCATGCTACATCCAAGCTGCGCAGATTTCTTAAAAGTCTCTGATGAGCAAAAAGAGTTGGTTAGCAATAACTCGGTCGAGAATTCGAAAAAACTTGCGATCCGATTGGCCAAACTTAAAGAGAAAGCTCAAGACGATTTGTTGGCCGAATTCACTCCTGGGCAGCGCAAGTTGATTGCTAAACTTAAAGGTGACAAATTTGAATTGGGTTATGAATTTACAACCAGAAACCTAAGATCGAAGTCTCGACTACATCAAGGTCGGCCTGACGCGTTCAGCCTTTTGGTTGAAAAACGAATCCAACAGGAGGTAGAACTTCTGAGTGATCAAATCAAAGAATTCCGAAAAATTCAAAAAGAATTTTTTGACAAGAAGCAAAGTCTATTTCAAGAAAATTTTTCACGTGCGAAGTTAAAAACTCTTGAGCAAGAAAGCAAATCTCGTTTAGAGGAAATGTTGCTTCCGCACCAATGGGAACGACTTCAGGAAATAGCGACTCAGATTCATATACATCGAAATGGGGAAGCCGCTGCGATGACTCATCCAGAAACAGCAGAATTGTTGAAATTAACCGACCAACAGAAATCGCGCATAAAGGATCGTTCGAAAGAAATAGCTAAGAATTTGCAACAAGACGTCAAAAAATCCAAGGAGAAGTCAGATCAAGAAATTATTTCTTTATTGGATCGCAGCCAGCGCAAATTGTTCAAGGAAATGATTGGCGAAGAGTTTATTTTTTGATACTGAGAACCGTTTGCTTCTATTGGGAATTGAATTTCAGATTGCAAGTCACGCAACTGAAGAAAACGTCCGTCAGCTTCGTTGTAAAAACGGCCCGCCAATTCGACCGACCAACCAAAGGGGCAAGCAATTTCTTCTTTGTATGTCACTCATGACATTCAGGCCGAAATTGTAGATCTGACTTTCTTTGGCGGACACGCCACTGCTGAGATTCCTTGCATTGTAACCAACGCAACTCCGTTTCGTTTCGACATTGATCAAGTACCAAATGACAATAGATTTTTTGATTTTGAGCAGTTCAACGATGTGTTTGCTGACAACAGACGTACGTTGCTGGTTACTAATGGATATGGTGCTGACGCTAACCTGTTAAGTGTCCGAGCGGTGCAAGCGGGAGAGCTTATTGAGCCAGCGACGTTTTCTGGCTTTCAAGCGATCGGTGGTATGGGTGCTGATCCCGCTTACAATGGAACATTTGATGGTTCCGGTTCTGCGTTTGTTGCCTTTCGTACTCTGGCGGGGAATGTTGGCTGGTGGCGATGCGAATTCAATTTGATGGGACTTTACGGTGGTGGCCCAATCTTGCTTCAAGGAGGCAGACTGGGAACAGACGGAGAATCGGTTGTCGTGGGAGAATTCTATACGCCGGGAGACGTCAACATGGACTCCGCCGTAAACTTGCTGGATGTCAGCACATTTGTTGATCGTCTTTTGAACAGCGAGTTTCAATGCGAGGCTGACATTAATCTTGACGGTGTAATTGACTTATTAGACGTTCAGCCATTTGTGAAGCTTCTTGGTGGCTGAGCTTTTTTAGCATGTCGTTTAATTGTCCAGGCGTTTAGCTACGGACGCCGCGAACTTACTCGCGCAGCCAACCACCACAATCGCCTGTTTCTTCAGCTTGCTTAGATCCGGAACCAAATTTTGTGGTGTGCGGAGCAGGGGAGCGAGCGCCTTTTTTTCTTAAACGCTTCCTGAACGCGACAGCCCTCGTCAATTTTGCCGCGAGCGATTTCGATTCACTCGATTAAAGTTGACGCGTCGATAACGACGCAGGCCCCAGTCATTGCTGGGGCCTGTTATGTTGGCCAATTGCGCGACCAGACAGCTCATTGAACCCTAAAGGACCGAACTAATTGTTAATTATCAAATCGACAAATGGGGTCAAATCGAGCAAATCCACATCGCAATCTTGATCAATATCTGCCCGGCAGTTGTAGCTCCCTAATAATGCATCAACAAAACCAGAAATATCGGCAAGATTAATAAGCTTGTCTTCATTCAAATCGCCAATCAACACCCTGTTCACGAATTGTACGTCAATATTTATCGCAGACGTAGCAATATCATTTTGACCTCCTTCGACCAACGTATTAAATCCGTAATTTGGAAAAGTCGCACTGTCGTCGTACAGTGGGTCCGAACACAAAGTAGAAAGTGGAAATCCGAATAGCTGATCTACTCCAAAATTAATCCCCGCATCTACTTCAATTATGTCTCCCAATTGAACACGCTCTGTGAACTTGGCGAAATATGTAAAATTGGGGGCAAGGTCTCGTCGTCGAGGACAAAACAATATGTCTTCGAATCCATCCTCAGTCTTGCATTCCGTTTCGCCAGTTAATTTTTCATCCACGAAAAACACTCCATCTTCATACCCGATGTCAATCCGGGAATCACCGATTCTGACAACGTATGCGGAATTACCAACACCAAAGGGCACTTCCGGCAAACCGTTGAGCCAGTCAATTCTGACTACGCATTCCATGGTATACACACCATCATCTAACGATGCCGAACTGGTATTTGGACCAACAACTTGAAAATCCATGGTTTGGCAGCATCGAAAATCGCAATCAACAAATGAAGCCGCCGCCTCAGGGTCAAAAGTTAACTCGTCTATCACCCTTACCGGACCTATTAGGCCTGAGTTTCCACCTGCGACCAAAGCTGATTCAATTAGATCAAATGGCACGTTATTTACGGGCACTATCACTTGCGAAGAAACTATCCAATCAGTCTGCGCCGATGCGAAGCTGTCGCAATCGTTTACGACTGACAAAGATCGCCCATCGATGATTACCGCAAATGCAGGGTCGAAGTCGATAAGAATTTCTGGCAGCGCATCGCACTGAAAATCGTTTTGCAAACCGAATTTTTCATCAGTACATGCAGACAAATCAAGTGCCACGCCACAATCATTTTCTGCCTGGTTGATACGCATCACATTGACTCTGCAGTGAGCAGCCTCCGCAGGCGGGAATGGTTCATCGCAAAAAGCGATCGAACAGATGGTTAGATGACATAGTGCTAGAACCAATGTAAATCCCTTTCTTTTCGTTACATTCATTTCGAAATACCCCAAAAAAGATGAAAATCTTACGCCACCAAGTAACTTTCAACAGAAGCTTGCCCAACGCTGTTTCGAACTGGTGACATACGATAGTTCGAATTTTCAATTTGAACGTTGGCGCAAGTATGTAACAAAATCCTTCGCGGATGTCTTGTATCAACGGTCGTGCAGCCAAAACACAGGTAGACGAAAGTCCAGAATCCA